>JAQTUL010000002.1:2685-90576 GCA_028710275.1 Candidatus Colwelliibacteriota bacterium
CGTAAGTCGAGAAAGGAAATTGCATCAAGCGAATATAATCGTATTCAACGAGAGGTAAAAAAGGTTATTAAAGGTGCGTTAAAACTCGAAAAAGAAGATAAACCATGGAAGAAATGGGCTAAAAAACAAATTTATAAAATTGAAGGTGCTTCTGATTCTGATCTTGCAGAAGTATACGACGTACTAATGAAGTGATAACCAAACTGGAGAAATTGAATTGTATCACCTAAATAAGGGTTAAATCATTTATAACTTTACATGTTATAAATGAAATGTTTATATACCAAACTGATGACACCCTATTGTATGTTCAGGAATGAATCGAAAGGGGATATTTGATCGAACATATCTATTCTTCTCTCTCTCACCTAGAGTCTTGATATCCTTTATCTCTTTTTTAAGAGTACTGGATAATTCATATAATCCTTTAATCTCATCTCTCATACCCTTGATCTCAGCGGAAAGACGTTCATAAAGTTTCATCATATCATTGATCATTTCGGTGGAATCAGTTTGGATTGATTGTTCTTTAGACTCGCTCAAAGGTTCATGTTCATAAATTGTAACAAATTCAAAAGTTGGAACAAGGTTGGATTCACCAACCCGGAGCTTTTCAAAAGTTGCAATACGTTTTTGATCGGTAACATTCGGATATTCAACAGTATCCCATCCATCTAATCCAAGAGTATCTGTAAGACTTGGGCTTTTAATTAATCTCTTTGTGTCCTCGTTCTCCATCGAGTTATGCTTAATAAACTAGATAATATTTCTTTATTCAATTATTGCAAGTCAAATCGCTTAAACGGACCGCGAAAATAGTAACTAATCTCTTATCATTTCATGTCGAAAAAAGTTCGTAAGAAGAAAGAGATCGAGAATGAGACATACGACATTCTCCAACTTGATGAGAAGATCAAGAAACTCATACAGGAAGAGACTAAAAAACTCGATCAATACAGAGAACGAATGAGTAAAATAAAGGAGGAATTAGAATTTGATGGATATGATAGAATATCCTACCGACAGAGAAAAGATCTAGAAACAGAGATTGAGACTCTCACGAAGAAGATTGAGGATCTAGAGACAAATAATATGTTCGCAGAGTATATCTGTATCTCCCAAAAAATTATAGGAGAGTACATGAAACTCATCGTTGTACCGATGAATGTCTCATTCTTTGGTGGTAAGTCCTCTGTCTCTAATGTAGATAACGCTAAGAAGGAGAATCTCCTCGAGAAGTTTCTTGACGTCGCTAAGAAGTACATCCCCATAAAGACTTTTAAGAAGGAGGTACAGAGAAAACATAGTTGTATCTGTGGAAACACAACTGAATTTACACAGACTGATAATACGATCACATGTGATGAATGCGGTATCGAAAAGAATATCTACACGATTCATACCAATTTTAAGGATGTGGATCGTGTCAATCTCAGTCAGAAGTACAAGTACAACAAGAAGACTCATTTCCGAGATACGATGAATCAATATCAAGGAAAGCAGAACAAGAAGATTGAAACCAGAGTCTATTCCGATTGTGAGAGATGGTTTGATAAACACAATCTGTTAACCGATGTTCCATCTCAACAAGGATTATCTGAAACCGAGATCTTTCATAAACGTCATTCCAAGATCACCAAGGGACTTATCGATATGGCTCTATCAGAGACAGAGAATACATCTAATTATGAAGATGTAAATCTTATCCATAACTATTTTACAGGTATACCCTGTCCTGATATCTCTCATATCGAGAGTGAACTTAACGATGATTTCGATAAGGTTGCTGATGCATATGAAACACTAAAGGATGTTGATAGAACAAACTTTCTCAATGGACAGTATGTCCTGTATCAATTATTAAGAAGAAGGAAAGAGAAGGTGGATGAGGCTGATTTCCACAAACTGAAAACGAGAGAGCGTCTCATAGAGCATGATGAACTTTTTTCACGCATATGCCTTATAAATGAATGGAGCTTCAAACCCATGATTTAGTTATTGACTTATCATGTACGATGAGATGTTTTGTGAAATTCGTGATAAACTCCTAATTTCACAAAAAGTGATATCAACTTATTTTAAGAACTCAATCCTTAAATCTATAAATATCCATGCCGAAATACAACATCGACAATCTTCTTGAATACGCTGAGCAAAATGAGGGGGAGCTTCTCTCTGAAAAATATACGAATACCACTTTCAAATATGAATGGAGATGTAAGAAAAATCATGTGTTCTCCCTTTCATGGGAATCGTGTATGAGATATGATACCTGGTGTAAACTATGCAAACATAAAGTCGGCCTTGATGTCTTGATTGAATGTGCGACTAATAAAGGTGGCAAATGTCTTTCTAAAACGTATGAACGAGTGGATTCATCTTATGAGTGGGAGTGTTCGAATGGTCATCTGTTTGATAGAACTTTTATATCTATACGTGATAACAATCATTGGTGTAACGAATGTAAGGAGAGCAGTAAACTTCAAGAGATGACAGACTTTGTAAAGAATACGTATGGAGATGGGAATTCCTGTTTATCCAAAGAGTATTTCGACAATGAGACTATGTATGAGTGGAGATGTAATAAAAATCATACGTTCCAAACAACGTGGATTTCAGTAAAAAGAGATTACTGGTGTCATGAATGTAGATTCAATACCGGAATAGATGAATTACAGAAATTTGCCGCAACTAAAGGTGGTAAATTGATATCAACGGAATACAATAGGATACTCGACGAATATAAATGGGAATGTTGTAAAGGACATACATTTATTCGTAAATGGCAACATGTTAGAAAGGATGTATACTGGTGTCGAGAATGTGATAATGATATAATATTTGATGAGATGAAAAAATATGCTTCTGATAACGGAGGTGAGTTGTTAACGGAAACTTATACCCAATCGTCAGATAAGTATAGATGGAAATGTGAAAATAATCATGTATGGACTCGAACTTGGACACATATGAAACATTATCAAAATTGGTGTTATCGATGTAATTGTTGGAATTTAGAGGATATACAAGCGGTTGCTGAATCTAGGGGTGAAAAATGTATAGAGTGTATAAGTGGTAAAGGGATATCTGGTCGATATCTTTGGATGTGTTATAAAGGACACACATTTGAAACTTCCGGAAGTATTGTGTATGAGAGTAAATGCGCTCAATGTAATAAGTTATCGATTGAAGAGATGAAACAATTAGCTATTGGTAGAGGCGGTGAATGTTTATCAAATGTCTATATTAATGGTAGAATTCCTCTAAAATGGAGATGTTGTAGAGGTCATGAATGGGAAGCATTACCAAAACATGTTAAAAGCAATACCTGGTGTCGACAATGTTCGTTTGAAAATATAACTAAATCAAAATCTGAACATCGAGATGATATTGAAGGTGATGATATCGTTAAATGTTCAAATGGACATATTCTTCCTTTTGGATCGATAAATGTAAAGGATGATGAATGGTGTGGATTATGTCGAATGTCAAAAACAAGATATAACAATGCGTTAAAAGCTATAGATAGATGTAAAGGGTATTTATCAATGTTTGGTGGAAAGCTCTTATCAACCGATGAAGAGATATTGAAAAATTGTGAGACTAAAATATTCAGGACATGTCCTGTTAAAGTAGGGTGTAAAAATAAACATGAATGGGAAACCTCTCTTGATAGTCTCAGTCAAGGACATTGGTGTACAAAATGCAAGTGGAAATCTGAAGCTATGGCCGTGGAGATTATGGAGGAGATTACCAATAAAAAATTCATTAAGAAACGACCGGCGTGGTTACAAAAATTAGAACTCGACGGTTATTGTGAAGAGCTTAAATTGGCGATTGAGTATAACGGTATTCAACATTCAATGTACTCTGACTTTTTCCATAAAAATATCAGAAATTTTGAGAGTCAAAAAGCAAGAGATTTACTGAAACAGGAATTATGCGTGAAACATGGTGTGATGTTGATATCTGTACCATTCAATTACAATATGAAGAACAGGGAAAGTATGTATGAGTTTATCAAGTCCGAACTATCACGATTAAATCCGATCGAAAAGTTAGATACTGTCACTTTGGTTCCTATCATATTTGAAGACGACGACTAACTTGTATTCATTGATGTGTAAAAGCGATTAAAAGAATTAAGTGTAATGAATAGTATCAGTCAAATGGGTCAACATCCTTACGAATGTTCGCTGTGTGGTGGAGGTTATACTCGTTGTGGAAAACAACCCGGCCAGGAGAATGAAGACGGTCCGTGTGAAGTCGGTTGTGAGGGAGATCAATTCTGTTGGGAGGAAAACGTTGTAGCAGTTATTCTCAACGGACCTAAAACGGGTACATGGTTCAAGGGTAAGTATAAGGGATACGGAGAGGTTCATCCGGCTGATGAGACAGATTGGCGCTACATCGATGGTGAGTTCTGGGCTGATGTCGATCCGAAAAAGAGTTGGGCGGTTCAGATCTTCTGTAGTTCGTGTGCGGAAGGTAAGGATCTGGATACACTAGCTCTGGATACTCTAAAGACTGCTGTTGTTCAGCCAAAGGCGATCATACCAATGCCACCACCGAGACGTCTCGTCCCTATTGTATTTGAAGACGAAGACGATGAATAAAAGTTGGAACAGACCGGAGCTTTAAACAAGTGAATCTTTCCATCACTATCAAGTGTTGAAAAGAATGTCAGACTATTGTCGAGGATGCTGTTATGAATCTATGTTTAATTGTGGATGTGGAAGTCGAATCTGTCGGTATTCACATTGTGGGAGAGTTTATGATGGACCATGGCCGTCTTACGTAGATGACGACAATAAATATCTATACGTCTGTTGTCACGAATGTGGTCAGAAATATGCAAACGAAGTTGAGATTGAGAGACACACTGATGTAGAAGCTGAGAATGAGAGATTGACACTAGAGAACAAGAGATTGAGAGATCTACTCATTCTTCATAAGATAGATTTCGATGAGAAAAATGAAAATGTCTAGATCTCAATCATCTTTGTCATATCACAGCAACGTTCATTATGAGCTCTTCTAGTACTTTCGAGTGGCGCCGTTTCCAACGTACCGATAAGACCGCTGATTTCGGTCGTCGAGACATCTATTTCATCGGACCTGATGAGAAGTTTGCGGATGTCGGAATCAAGCTTCGTGATGTTGACGGAGAGATCTCATCTCGTGAGCTCTTGGAGGTGAAGACTCGAACTCTCACCGATGACGGAGAGTCCTGGAGTAAGGTGATCAAGAATAAGGGAGACTGGCGAGAAACGACCACGATTCTTCCAACTGTCGCGAAGATCTTGAAGAACACATTTCTGTCAACCACCCCGACGACTGTGTTGGTCAGTGTCGAGAAGGATGTTCACAAGACACCGTACAGAGGATATGAGGTGGAGGAGAGTACTATTCGTATTACTAATCTCTCGACCGGTGAGACTTCGATGTGGAAAACTGAGTCGGTTGAGGCGTATTCGGCTTCCGATATCCAGGAGTGTCTCAAGACTCATTTCTCAGGAGCAACGGTGAGTGAGAACACAGGATATCCGGCATTCTTATCGTCTCTTCTGGCTAAAGGTACTATGGGTACAGTGAAGTCGACGTCTCCTGTTACAAAGAAGCCGTACGTTCCTAAGAAGCCAGCTGTAAAGAAGAGTGTGACGGTCCCTGTCGTCAAGAACTCTCCCGCTCCACTCCCCAAGTTTGTGTATAAGGATGCTAAGACCGATGCTTATGCCCGTATGCTTGCCCAATAAAAGTGATTTTTTCTGTATTATAGGGTGAGAAATCACCACCTGCTATCAATTCAACCACTCTCTCAACTTCCTTTCAGTCATGATCTCTGTTGCTCAGTTCAAGAAGGAGATTGTCGAGATGACCTATCCATCGGAGGATGAGATTATCATTAAAGAGAACTTTGCCTCCTCAGCCGACTGGTGTCTGAACTTCCTCAAGGATGATTTGATCGTCGTTGTTAAGGAGGAGATGTACATCTGTATCGATCTTCGGGATGTCTTTGACAGCGCACTCAACGATCTGGATTGGGATGATGCCGATGATACCCTAAAGGCATCGCTTGGTCTGTTTCCCATCTTTGGATCATGTCGTAACGAGATGTGTGGAGAGCACAACGACGAGGTCATGGTAATCCTCTGCTGGTTCGACAAGTTTTGCGGATACGATTCCACGTTCGGTGTCGGAATCGTTGGGTTCACTTTCGAGGATCTGAAGAAGCACTACAACCTCTACCGAGAGAAGGTGAGTGACAAGGATATTCCGGTGTTTGAGGAGGAAATTCGAAAGATCTTCAAGGAGAAGACGGATCGATTCCTCAAGCTCGTGGGATACGAACAGAAGGCACCTCATCTCTGGGAGACTAGTGGTCCGATTCTGAAGGGAACTCGAGGTGGAGGTTACGCAGTAGGAAGTATTTCCGAGTTCAAGACTGTGGGAATGAAGCTTCTTTACTGGAGCTGGGAGCGAAAAGAGGGGAAAAAATATTTCTACAATGGGATCTCTCTTTCGTTCATCGACCTCGAACAAGAGGGAACACTGTTCGAGGTCATTGTGAACTTCGATGATAGAGAGAAGGAAAATGAAGAGAGGCTCCTGAAGGATCTCATCAAGAGAACAGCGATCAACCTCTTGTCGGAGTAGGACAAGTGAGTGGTAAACGAAAAACAAAACCGAATAAAATAACCCGTGGGTTATTTTATTAACAATGGACTATCACAACTCTCGAAAGTATAAGGAACGCAAAGAATCGATCCTGGAAGCGTACACCAATCCGAACGCGTACAAGGAGTTTAAGTACTTTTTTAGGACGGACGACTATGTTCGATGTGAAATGATAGAAAAGAATTGTCAGGATTTTAAACGAATGAAATTTCAGGTTCGGGAGGGTCAGGCGACAAACAATCCGGAATGTGAGATACAGATCGAATCGGAATACGGACACGCCCGACAAGTTCCTATCTGGTGTGTGAAGTTTGATTCATCGGTACAATACTCAAAGTTTCATCCAGATGAATATGGTGAGGAGGAACTGGAAAAGAATATGAAGGGATTTCTTTTTCTGGAGAAGAACTCCAGAAAAAAGTGATTTTTCTCCACACGCGAGTGTATAGAACACATAACACATTACTCATAGTTAACTATGTATCCTATATCTGATCTTGAAGCTGAACTTAACATGGAGTCCGGGGACTTCATGATCTATCATCTAGTGTCATCTCTCGTACAGATGGCGTCTGAATACTTCTGTCAGTTTTGGGAATAACAATTGCTGCGAGGCTATTCCTCGCTATTTTAGTCACTTTAGTCACAATTACCACTAAATATATTTACAGCGGTTGATAGACCGCTTGTGATAGAATTGAATAGTCCAGGACCATTCTCTTTTATCATCTTCATCATCGTGTTCAAAACGGGCAATCCCTTTTTAAATACAGCATTCGTAACTCCCTTGGTCATTTCGGTATTCGCTTCTTTAATAAAGACCTTCTTTGCGTTTTCACTGATACTACCTTCAACTGATTCTAATCTATCAATAGTCATCTGAACCTTTGTTAATTCTTTCATCTCTTTGGGTATACAACTAGTAGCAGATTTATTTCCGATAAAAGAGAGGAACAGAATTAAGTGTCCGAAACAGAAACAACAGCATCTCTGTGTGTTTAGATACGGAAAGAAGAGTGATATACTCTTGATAAACCATTTAGGGAAGAGAGTAAAGTTCACGCCGTATTTTCCATTCCAAACACAACCTTTCATCATACACATCTCTCCTTTACAGACTAAAGATAGAGGTTGTTTACTTTTTACACAAGAAGGTTTACTCTCTTTTCGTTCCTCCATTTCACTCTCACTATCACTTTCAGACACACTTTCAGAATCGCTACCACTACATCCACTTCCTCTCGATCCATCAATAATATCATCGTAAAATTTATTATCGGATTTACTAACATCGTATAGTTCACATTTGTTCCTGATCATCTCATAAACAAATCCACCTTCTTTTATTTTCTTTCGGGTCTTTGGATTTACAAGTTTGTTATCCAGCCAATCAAGACATTCAGATTTAGTAAAGTCGTTGCTCTCTTGAAGCTTCTTCCATCCCGCTTCAATCTCTTGATAAACCGGTCCATCAATCTTAATTTTCCTTCCTGTTTTCGGGTTCACATCCTTGTTCTGATTCCACAGAAGATACTGTTGGAGAGATAATTTAGTCGTGAGAGAGGACATATTTGATTATTGAAAAGTTAATAAAAGTGTTTTCGTGTAATCATTCATGTTATGATCATCTAGAATGAGCGAGCTAGAATATCCTGACTGTGAATGTGGATCCAATCACGGTGGAATTCCTCCACCCAAAGGACCTTTTACATGTAAGGCGTGCAAGGAAACAACAGATGACCCACATCGGATATCGATAGATCCAGAGGTGGGTGGACTCTTATGTGTCACATGTGACAATGCGAGATTCGTTATCGAAGGCGATTCTGTTCAGAGACTAGAGTGGATAAGACTCGCTACGTTAGAGAAGATAGAGGTTGAACCGGAGGACCTGAAGAGAGTTCGAGTACATGGAGAGGAGTACTATCCACATCTACAACGAATGTCTAACGATGTTCAAAAATGAATTTAAGAGTAGTTTGTTATTATAGTTATCACAACACCATGGCATCCTTTTTCGGAAAATCTAAAAAGACTGTAAAGAAGAAATCAACTCAGGAGGAGTTTACATTTACACTCTCAAATATCGATGTTGCAAAGATAGACAAGGATTTCAACATGGAGAAGATGAAGGAGTTTGGTTGTGATATCACAGGAAAAAATATCATCTTTGATACGGAGGGAACAAGTCTTGAGAAACTCGGTATCTCATCTCTTCACCGTGAACCGATAACGACAATTGTCGCCAAGGATAAGAAGAAGATTTATAGTTATCTCTCACTCATTGATATTGTTTCAAGGAAAAAGATCCCAGAAGAGACAAATATTCCTTGTCACGGATGTCGACGAAAATTTAGCTCTCAACCCCTAAGTATTCCAATCGAATTTCACCCATCTTACTACTTTAGCAAGAACGATCCGACTAAGATAAAGAGACTTACAACAAGAGAAAAAGAGAAATTGGAACTCGATAAAGAGAATAATATTGTAGAGTTGGATTATTTCGATACAGAGGGAATTGTCTGCTCATTCAACTGTATCATCTCATGTATCGAGGAATGTCCTTCACCAATCTACAAAAAGACGCCGTATCTTATCTCTATGATGTACAAGATGATATTCGGAAAGTATCCAGATCAAAAGATTCTTAAGGCACCGAGTTGGAAAATGAGATCCGAATACGGTGGCCCACTGTCGGATGATGAATTCGAGAGATCTCTTCAGACAATACAGTTTACCGACACACATCAATGTCAGAAAGTCCAACGAGTGATCAATCCTGTGGGTCGTATCTTCGAGGTGAAGGAGATCGATATCAACAAACAATAATCAAAAATTGAAATGTATACTATTGTTATAGACAATCCTATAACAATAATGGCTGCTACTGTTCTTGATTAATAACTTAGACACCAACCATGTCTAGTCTAATTGCACCTCTCGTATTTGATTGTTGGACTTTTAGTGAAGGATTCTTATTTCTAGGAGATAAGAGGTCTGCACCAACCTCTTGTGGAACGGTTGACCGTACAGTTAAACAGTATTCAGAAGGAATATCTCCGTCGTTGATGAAGATAATAGAGACTAGTTTTTCTGGAGAAGTTAACAAGGATGTGCATCATTACACGGACGAGTTTATGAAATATAGATTTATCAAGGAGAAAGAGTATAGTACAATTTATTTAGCCCAAATGGATTATAAAATTAAACCGAGTAAGGATAACCAATATTGCGCTGTGTACTCTAACTCAGGTATTCACTGTGATTTTTACCAACAGATACCGTCTCCTGAAGGAGATTTTCTTAAAGTGTCTCGAGGTGTATATCTATTTACATTGGTTAGAGATACCCATTATCCAAGCGAATGGATTGTTGAATTTATCCTTCATCCGGAAACAAAGACACAACTTATTCTTTTCGGATCAAGACATACATTAGAATTTTATAACACTACTGGAGTTTCTCATAGTAAAGTGAAAGGGTATGAACATATTTATTTTAAACGTATTAAATGGATTGATGAAACAAGTTTTCTATTACATGCGTGGGAATGGCAACCATGCGACCAAGTTCTGATATGTGATCTATCTAAATTCTTTGCTGATCCAGAGAAATACAGCATGGACATGATCTGGTTTGAAGATGATTGGAAGACGTATCCTTCAGTCAAAGATGGAAAGGTTTGTATGGAAGGAGATGATACAGATGAAGAAAGTGATTAAGCGTTTGACAAATATTTCTATAGACTAACACTATGGCCTCTACATCTTATCATCACGCACAATTAGTTGATACACAGTTGTTTCTCGGATCATTAGAAGCAGCAAACGATGAGAAATGGTTACGAGCAAATAATATTACCCACATCGTAGGTATGATAGACATACAGAAACGATTTCCCAAGATAGAGTATCTAACGTACGGAGATATAGGAGATATACAGAATCAGAATATTGTAAGGTTCTTCGGTCCATGTTTCGCTTTCATTGAAAGAGGAAAGTCTGGAGGAGGTAATGTTCTTGTTCACTGTCACGCGGGAATCTCTCGATCGACAACGATTGTTGTTGGTTTTATAATGTACGAAAAGGGAACCTCGTTGGATGAGACATTTGCATCTGTAAAGAGTAGAAGATCTATTATCTTTCCTAACTACGGATTTCTTCTACAGTTGAAAGTTTTTGATCGTCTTAGCCATAAGGATAGACAGATCTGGTGTCAATACAATAGAGATACACCTCTACAAACTGATGTCTCTTTTTAAAAGCTTCGGCCCAATGGAATGGACTACTTCGTACTTTTAACGATAGAGAAAAATGAAACGTATTACTATTTATAAGTATATAGTAATATAGCACTAGTTATGTCGTCTGATTCCAATCATAAGAGTATCTGTAAATCTATCTACGCTGAAGCCGGCTTCAGTGGAATTATAACTGCTCTGAAAATGTTTCCTGAGCGTCTTCACGATGAGATGTTGGAGGAACTCTCAATGAACATGTTCGAATGGGAGTGTAAGCTTCGTCCAGAGGAGAAGGAGGATATGGAGAAAAATCTCTCTTCTCACGCGGTTTTACTTGCTCTTCAGGATATTAGTGTTCTAAAATCTCTACAGGAGTCAATTCATCAACTGTCTCTGGATGAACAGATGGTCGAGGATAAGAGAGATTATCTGATTAAGATAATTGAAGAGTTTCCTTCTATTCTTCCAGAGACCGATATTGATAGTATTGCGATAGTCGATGAGGAATTAGAGACTATCCGAAAGAGGGCTTTGAATATCGGAGAACAGATTGATAATCTCTCAGAGAAAGTCGATAAGAAAACCGAGCGTCGAAATGACTCTCTCTTTGAGTAACAACTTTGAAAAGACTTTTTGTAATAACTTTACTATTACAAAACGCATCGGTCGTATGAAAAGATTATTAACTCTTTTACTCCTGATCTCTATTATTCTTATGTTGAGATACACCAAAGTCGGATGTAATGTGACATCATTTATTATCGTCAAACTTGTACAACTAGTACATCTTCTCTTGATTCTCTTTATCGTATTAGGTCCGTTTGTCATAAAGGAGAAGGAGGTCCTTCTTTTTTATGTGGTGGTTGTCTCATTTATAATTTTTCATTGGATTCTCTCGAGTGATGTCTGCGCTTTAACATTACTGGAACAATGGGTCACTGGAAATCCATCAGAGTTTACGTTTGTAGGTCGTCTAGTTAAACCTGTATACAACATAACAAATCGTCATGTAATGTGTCTTACTGTAATTCTTTTATTGATCGCCTTTACTAGAGCTGTAAGAATGTACAAGTTACTCTAGACGGGAAAACATGATTGAATCACGGAGATAATTTTCTTGTTGAGAAGATATCGGTTGTGAAATTGGAAGAACAATATCATGCACCGGAAGAGAAAAATCCTCGTCCGAAAAATTAGGAGATGCGAGATTATCATGAGAGAAGACGATTGGAGTCTCAGCTGAGAAGATATACTCTTCTCCCTCAGAAAGTATAGTCATCTTATTCAAACCGAAGAATTGGGGGGTGATTCCTGATCCAAAGAAATCCTGTCCGGGACCGGCAAACGGTAGAATATCCGATGTCACATCGACCCCTGCCTCGTCACGAATAGCGGTGATCTCTCGTTGAAGAGGACCACGCTTAATAACAAACGGAACCTTATACCACTTCATGTTATGATAGATGTAGACAAACTTACTGTTCTTTGAATGTCCTGTCGATTGTGACCAAGAGAGTTCAACCTTCTCGGGACTGTACATCTTCTGGTGAATCATAACTTCGAGAGAGGTTTTCAGGATACGAGCGGACTTACATGTTGATTCGATAAAACCCTTGATCGATGAACAGTCAAGAGATGGATTCTCAGAAGAGACCATCTTTTGAAGCTCATTGAACTGACAGACTTTAGAATAGAGAAATTGGCTCATCCAGGGAAGTGATGCACCGATACATATAGGAATGATATAGTCCATTTGGGTAGTTATTATTAAGACTATAGCTTTAGCATACTTTTATCTTTCAGATTTGACTGAAAGATAAAGTTGGAATAAGTCTGATTCAGACAATTTTATTGTGAACTACCACTTGAAGAAGAGTCACCCTTCTTCTCTCTTGCGAGAAGAGTCTCACGAAGATGATCACGCATATCGCTCTGACGACCAATCTCCGATTTCCCTTTCATCTTCTCCTTTTTCTCCTTATCCTCAGCGATATGACGGGCGTCATTCTGTTCTCTCATCAACGCCTTTAGTTCCTCATGAGATGAGTTGGTAAGCATAACAATCTGCTTCTTAAGATCATTTACATTCTGATTGAGATGTGTGAAAATAGCAATGGAGGGCTCCTCACGATTGATCTTTCCATCATCAGAGATACCGATATCACTAGCGACACGGCGACACTCGGCAATAACATAGATAAGTGTAGAGATCAGGTCCTTATTATCACTCTCGGTAGTATCACCCTTCAATTTCTTTGCCGCATAGTTATTCTTCGCGAGGTTAAGCGCAACGATTCGAGATTTCAATTCCTCCATATTGAGATTAGATACAGAACTTTTCTATTAAACGGGTTAATAAAAATTGTTCTCAGTTCTAATTATCAAACTTATTTTATCATGCCACCAAAGAAAACTATAGAAGATTATTATAAGCTTGCTGACAGATTCTGTATTACATATGTAGATGAATGCAGATTCCCTAAAAATAGTAGAGAAAAATATAAATGGAAATGTACAGAAGGACACGAGTATATATCTAGTTATAATAACATTCAACAAGGAAGAGAGTGTCCTTTATGCGCAGAGAAAAAGAGATTGGAATTCATGAAGACTACAAGAAATACGAAAGAGATGTACGTAGACCTAGGTGAAGAAAAAGGTTTTGAATTTATCGACGAAAGAGAACCTGTGGGTAATAAGGAACGATATAAATGGCGATGTGGAGATAATCATATATGGGAATCCTCTTACAACGATATTCAAGGGGGTCATGGTTGTCCATACTGTTATGGTAATATCCCAAAGACTAAAGAAGATTTTCTAAAGTTAGCAGAACGAAAAGGATTTGAATTTATAGATGACAGAGAACCTATAAACAACTCGATAAAATATAAATGGAAATGTAAGAAAGAAGGACATGTTAAAATGTCGGAATATAGAACTATGTTATATGCCGGGTGTATGGAATGTTATAATAAAATAAGAGGTGATAAGTCGAGACATACCGAAGAGGACTATTTAAATTTAGCAAAGAAGTTTAATATAGAGTTTGTCGATATATACAAAAAGACAGATTGTGACGAAAAATATAAATGGAAATGTGAAGAGGGACATATATGGATATCTAATTATCATAAAATATATACAGGATACGGGTGTAATCAATGTTCATCTAATCAAAATGAAAAGTTTTGTACTCGTATATTGGAGAAATTAACAGGTTTTCCTTTTGTAAAGATAAGACCTCCGTGGTTGGGTAAATTAGAATTGGATGGATATTGTGAAAAATTAAATTTAGCGTTCGAATATCAGGGACTTCAGCATTATGAATACATCCCGTTTTTCCATCAAAACGATATAGAACGATTTAATGGTCAATTAGAACGTGATATACGAAAGAAAGAATTATGTAAAGAAAACGGTACCATTCTATTATGTATTCCATATCAGTATAATTGTCGTAATCCAGAAGGATTAGAACAGTATATTATATCACTCATCAAGTTAGAAGAGGATCTCTTGATTATTTAGATGAAAGTTTCTTCTCTAGAGCATCAAGACGTTGATAAATTAAACGGAGACGCCTCGAATTTGAAATTATGTCCTCCACGTCACTATCGACAGGCCCTTCAACAACCTCCTTCTCGACTGAAGCCACGTTGTCACTCTTGCGACGGATAGTATGTTGAATTCTCTCATCCTCGGAAGAGTCCTCGGAATCAGAAGAGGACACCGGCGATCGTGAGCGATGGTACTTCTTAGAACCGGCAGACGAACTATCAGCGGAACTCGATCGAGAGGAACGCTTGGACGCAGGAGTACGGGAAGCAGGAGTTCCCTTGCGACGAGAGACAGGGGTCTCCTTATGGTTTCGGGGCTTACGACGATCATCCTCACTCTCCGACTCATCAGACGAGGTGTCGTGACGACGACGGGACGATCGTGGATTCGGACGACGCGATTGACCATGTGACGATTGACCATGAGACGATTTCTCATTTTCACTATCCGAACTCGCATCCTTACGATCCTTGCGTCGAGGGGATCTCTTAATGACAAGAGGCTCTTCGTCATCAGACACCTCACTCTTGGACTTCTTATCTCCGGAACGACGATCCGACGACTTTGACTTCTCCTCAACGACATCGTCTTCCTCCTCAACGTGGGATTCAGAATCCTTCGTCTTCTCGAGAAGAGACTTATTATGATCATTGATAGAGACAAGAAGACCCGGACCACCCTTCAGACGAGTATTCCAGATACCGTTCCCCTGAAGTTGCTTGACAAAGTCCTTACGCTTAGCAGCATCGTCGAGATTCTCTCCTCGCACAACATAAGATTTCTCACTGTACTTTTCATAGTTCATCGGCATTGTAAAGTGTTAGTAGAAAGGATGATTTTTTAAACTATCAAATACATAGTAAAAAGTGTAACATATTCAATACCTAAAATATTTAATAGATGAGTTATCTATTAAATTGTAAAGCCAATGAAGATTGCATTCCATGTATATCATTTTACATTCAGAGGAAGTGAGATTGCAGCGTTCGATTATGCGCTCTTCAACAGGGAGATCTTAAAAAACTCGTCGATTATTGTCATACCGCGAACACAATCACAACCAGAGAATCCTTTAGTCAAGGAGAAATTCGAAAACGAGTTTCAGATCTACTACTACGACGATCTCGCACACTTAGAGGAGATCTGTAAGAGGGAAACTGTAGATGCGTTATACACTATCAAATACGGAACAAAAGATAAGCTACTTCTAAAGGAGATCCCTGTCTTTGTACACTGTGTCTTTACTACCGAGGAACCACATGGAACTGTTTACGCTGGAGTATCTCAAAGTGTCGCTAGGAGGAATAATAAATGTGAAACCCCCTTTGTAAATCACATGGTCTATCTTCCGGATATCAAGACTAATTTCAGAGATGATCTCGGAATACCTTCTAATGCAATTGTGTTCGGTCGACACGGTGGTGATGATACGTTTGATCTTCCATTTGTAAAAGAGGCTATCATTGAATTACTCAATGAGAGAAACGATATCTTCTTTCTCTTTGCTGTTCGTCCGAGAATGATGAATGATATCGAACACTCACAGATTATATATCTAGATTCATTTACTGATATGAGAATCAAGACAAAGTTTATCAATACTTGTGATGCTATGATTCATGCTTGTTCATTAGGTGAAAGTTTCGGTCTATCGATACTGGAATTCTGTCATCAGAATAAACCTGTTATAACCTGGACAGGAGGCGCATGGCACAAACAACATCATTCAAATCTCGGATCCAAGGGAATCTACTATACCAACAAGACCTCTGTTAAAAAGATTATGAATGAGTTCTCTCCATCAGTTCACCAGGGAGAGGATTATAAGAGTCTTGTACTTCCTTTTACACCATCTAAAATTATGAGACAATTCGACGATGTGTTTTTGAAAGCGATAAAATGATTTATCTATACAGTCCAATTATATCTACAGACACAACAATGTCTAAACCAGTGGAGATCGTCTTCGAGGATGATAAACCTCTGTATTCATTGTTTGAAAAGACGAAAGTTAACATATTTCAAACAGCTAAAATTATATCATGGAATGTTAACGGACTTCAAGGAATACTTAAGAAAAATAAGAATGGAGATAAGAAGTCAAGTTCCGATAAAAATGTTCTGCAACATCTTCTAGATACGGAAAAACCGGACATCATCTGCCTACAAGAGATTCGTTGCTCTGATAAATTTAAGTGGGAACCTGAAGATCGAATGAAGTGGTATACCTACGAAAACTATTGTCAATCAAAAAAGGGATATTCAGGAACGTTAATCTCTTCGAAAATCAAGCCTGTAAATGTAACGTATGGTATGGAAGGTTATGATGATGCTGAAGGTCGGGTAATCACCATGGAGTTTTCAAACTTTTTCTTATTGAATGTGTATAGTCCGAATTCAGGAACATATAGATTAAAATACAGAACACAGGTTTTTGAACCGTCTTTACATCGTCATGTCGCAAATCTTAATAAACCGGTGGTATTGGTGGGCGATTTGAACTGTACATTTGAAGATATTGATAAGGGAGTATCTAAACGTATTCCGGGAGATTCTGTAGAAGAACAATTGTGTTCCGCCAAATTATTATCACAATGTAAACTTGTTGACACATTCAGATATTTACATCCCACGGATAGAATATATTCATGGTTCTATCCGTGGGATAATAAAAATGGATGTAGATTCGACTATATTTTAGTTTCTAAAGAATGGATGAATTTTGTGGTAAGTTCAGATATACTGTATTATTCATCGTCTGATCATCTACCGACACAGATATTTTTAGATTTCAAGAAAGATATGCGAGATAAAATATAACCATTTTAAAAAATGTATTATAAGTGTATAGTCGATATATACTTATAATGTCGATTCCAAGGGTTGGTGTATTATTAGCATATCAGTCAAAAGACACACCCACGAGCTCACCTGAATATCTATGTGTATATCAGGATGCAAGCAAATTATGGGGGTTTCCTAAAGGCCGATGGAAAAACTTTGAAACCTACACTCAAGGGGCGTGTAGAGAACTATTAGAGGAAACCGGTATTAAAATCCACCATACTGAATTATCCACTAATAATATGTATCATATAAAAAGAGGAAAACACCATCATTACTATTTTGTTAAGGAGGTTAGTCGCAAACCAGTAGTAACTGTTGATGGTGAAGAGATTATCGGATATAAGTGGATGACCATATCCGATCTCTCAAAGATGAGTGTATCATATTTCACCGATCAGGTTATAAAGAAACTAACAGAGTCTGTACCCGAGGATAATATTGATAATCTTATCAAGATTATAGAAACTATTACATTCCGAAATAATATCACTATCTCAGTGTAAACAACTTTTCAAAAGTGAATTTGTATCTATATTTACAGATATACATACAACTACTTCCCAAAATGTCATCATCAACAATCCTTACAGATCGGAGCGTGAAAACTCTTTTAGAAACACAGTTTCAATCCCGTATGGACAGTATCAAAAATCTTATACTCTCTTCTCTTGAAAAGAGAGAAAAAGTTAAAACCGACAGAGAATTTCGTTCTCGATATACGAATAAAAGTATTCATCAACGTCATCAGGAACTTAACGGGTGTGGCGCACCTCCACTATTACTTAGACAGTATAATATTTTAGCTGACACAGAGCATACTGATATCCTAGAAGCAAAGAATAATATTCAAGCAGAGTATAACAAAAAATTAGTTGAATTCTGTAATTTCTCCGAGGAGGAGATAAAATATATTATCAATACACATATCTCATCACTTTCAACTGAATCTATCGCCTCAACAATTCCTATTCTATGTACTATTGGGGGAGTAACTTATGTCCTGAAATATTCAGGTGTATTAGAAACTCCCTATCCAGATATCAGAGGGTTCTTCTTCACTCGTTTTATCATGGAGGATAATATCATTCCGATATTTGATAAGAGATTTTCTTTTTCAACAGAGGGTAACCACTCTGTTTTCTTGAAATTGTTCTAACTTGTATAGACCAACCAAAATTGATCTCTTTGTTTAGATACTCAATAATATTACTTGACCTTCACAAATGAGTAGGTCTTTCAGTGATACGATCTCCCTTCTGGGGAAGATCTACCCTCAGAAAATTACGCGTATGATATCTACGTACACAGTCGATCTACAATCAATAAATAGAGATAACAGAAAACTAGAGCAGAGGATGAAGGAGATGAATGAGGAGCTTCGCGCGAATAGAGAATTGACATATTTTATGTTTCTCTCTAACATTATACCGATATCAGATGATAATCTGTCGGGATTGAAAATTAAGACTCTGATGCATAATCAATTGACTTCCGTTGTATATAGAGATGTAAAATGGGTTCAGATTCCGGAGACAGACAAATGTATCTCATATCAAACCATGTTGTCGGATATCATCTCTTGTGATGATGAACAGTATATCTATTTTATCACGCAGATGATGAATAAAACATTCCCCGACCTCTTTGTTAAGATAGAGGATGATGAGTTGGAAACCGGATGTATTCTTCGTGTGAAGGTTTTCTGGGTGTAAACACCGGAATGATAAAAATGAATTAAACGTTATCGATACCAATATTGGTATCGATAACTATCAAGGATGCCGTATTATAAGTGTTGCCAATGTGAAATGTTCAGAGACGATGAGTTTGTTCGATATAGAACATATATTGAGAGGTTTGATGATATTGTCGGGGATAGAAGATGGAGAGTTTGTCAGGAATGTTCAGATGATAATCATCGTTACACTCGAAAAGTCTATACGATAATGGGAGTGTGTTTCGTTGCGTTTATTTTATGGTCTCTTGTTCATTGAGACCGATGAAGGCTCTATTAAATTGAAATCCAATTTAATAGATAAGACATTTATTATAAGGAACTCCTGATGAGACTAGAACTGATAAATTTTCGATGTTGGAGAAAGAGGACGTTCGATTTCCCGGATGAGGGATTGGTACTCTTATCGGGTTCTTCAGGGTCTGGGAAGACTTCGATCCTTTCCGCCATCTATTTTGTCCTATATGGGACGGGAACAAAAATAATTTCTTTCGGGGAGAAGAAATGTTCTGTACGATTTGTATATGATGGATTGGATATCACACGAACAAAAGGACCGAATCGTTTGATGTTATCTGTTGTATCCGGAGGGGAGACATCGGAATATGAGGATGATGTCGCTCAAGGGATCATCACTAAGAAATTCGGAACTAATTTCACTCTCACTTCATATATCACTCAGAAGACTGTTCAATCGTTTCTTAACCTGGGTCCGACCGATAAGATGAATTTCCTAGAACAACTTGCGTTAGGTGATGAGGATATATCGGGAATCAAAAAGAAAGTGA
This sequence comes from Candidatus Colwelliibacteriota bacterium, assembly GCA_028710275.1. GTDB lineage: Bacteria > Patescibacteriota > Minisyncoccia > UBA6257 > Colwellbacteraceae > STB-63. Next base: position 22,535 of record JAQTUL010000002.1, read on the forward strand.
AGGAGAGGATTCGAGAAAAGAAGGATGCTCTAAGTCAAAAAGTGGGTCAACTAGAACTTCTGACAGCAGAGGTGGGAGAGATGAAGACACCGGAAGAAATCTCTTTTCCTCTTGGACCTAAACATTCCGATATCAAGATTAAGAATGAGGGAGTGTTCTGGAAGAGAACAATAAAGGAGTTGAAAGAGAAGAGAGAAACTTTGAAGACTACTGAAGGAGAGTTTTCGAAAGAGAAGGTTAGTAGAGCTGTCAGAGAGGGAAAACAATCATCGTTGGTTGATTTGGAAAAGAAGAGAGAGGCACTACAAGGAGAGATCTCTAGTATAGAATTCGATGGGGAGGAGACAATCAACGAACTTAAATCCACACTCTCTTTTCTGAAGAATAAGAGGGAATTCTCATCGGTCTCTGATCGATACAACGAAGAAAAAACTCGATACGATGATCTGTATACGCAGGAGATGTCGTTGTTAAAAGAGGAGGAGACACGATTGAAAGAGACGAGAGATTCGATTGATGAAGAAAACTTTTCCGATAAAGTGTTGAAAGGGATTGAAGAAGAGATATTGCTGATTGAATCTATAGTGTCTATCTCTAAGGAGTTAGAGATTCACGAGAAGAATAGATCACAGTACAGAGAGTATGATAGAGAAGAGAAGGTAAAGGAATTAGAGAGTAAGATGGAGAAGTTACAAGAGGAGATCTCTGTCACAGAGAGGAGAGTGGATATTAAGTGTTGTCCAAATTGTAAAGTCTCTCTTCGATTCAGTAAGACTAGTCTTGTCTTGGCTGATGGTGATCCGGTTGATGAGGCGAAATCGAAAATAGAGATTAAGCGAATCAAAAGTGAGATAGCTGGGTGTAAGACACTCATCGACGCAATTAAGAAGGAGATTATGACTATTTCGTATACTGATACGAAGATAGATGAGTATAAAGAACGATTGAAATTGAAACGAGTTCCTCAAAAGACCTTGGAGGAACTTAAGAATGAGACTAAATCTTTGAGGGAGATGAAGAGAGAATGGACTGAACTTAGTAGTGGTATCAAAACAGTGATGAATAAGATAAAGACCGATGATCTCTCTTCGACATTGAAGAAACTCAAACTACAGGTGGATAAACGAAAGAGGGAGCTTCAATCTATCAAGGAACAGTTAGAGGAGGAACTGGAGACTGATTACACCGAGGAGGAACTCCGAGAAGAGATCTCTAAACAGGAGTTGGCTTCTCAAAAGAGAAAATCTCTGGAGAAGCAATTGAGGGAATTAGAAGTCTCTATCAGTAAACTAGAGAAGGAGATAGAGAAGATTGTTCTCTCTGATAGAGATTTTGAAGAGGAGATTGAAAAGATCTCTAAGAGTATAAAGGAGTTGATTACAAAGGAGGAGGAACATAAACGATTAGACAAGGAGATAGAGAGGTATCTACAATATAGAAAAGAGGAAGAGGACTATAGGAAGTGGGTTGACAAACTTCAAAAATGTAGAGAAGAGGAGGAGAGCGCGAAGAGAGAACTGGCTTACTGTGATATCTTTTTGAGAAAGGTTCAAGAGGCTGAATCTCTAGCTATTTCTAATGTAATTGACCAGATCAACTATAGTATGAATTATTATTTGGAGAGATTCTTCCCTGAGAATCCTATAACGGTAGAAATAAAAACATTCAAGGAAACGAAGAAGGATATAAAACCGTCTATAAACATCACGGTTGGATATAGGGGGATAGAAAATTCTTCTCTAGATAGCCTAAGTGGGGGCGAATATGACAGAATAGTTTTATCACTCACATTGGCGTTGAGTAACTTATTTGGATCTAATCTAATTTTGTTGGATGAGAGCATTTCTAGCCTCGACGGAGAATTAAGTAATGACATCTTAGAATGTCTCAAAGAGAATATGAAAGAGAAATTGATCGTTGTAGTTGCTCATCAAATCAGTGTTGGAATATTTGATACGGTTTTAGATATAAATGATTAATTATAAAAATTGATATCTGTAATCATTGAATATCGTATGCCATTATGTATCATGGCATACGATATTCAATCTGATAAAATATTAATTGAAAATAAATGTGTTGTGTGTGGAAAGAAATGTAGTTTTAATTATAAAACTCTAGATTATGGTGTAAGATGTAGGATTCATAAATTAGAAGAAATGGTTAATATATCGAGCCCAGAATATTGTGAAAAACGATTCGTTAAAACGATAGACAACTTAAAAGGAAAAGTTGTAGGAAAATATACTGGAGATGGAAATCCGGTTGAATGCGTATGTGAAAAAGGTCATGTGTGTCATCCTAGACCAACTCATATAAAACAGGGTAGAGGAATGTGTTTTGCATGTTCAGGAAAAGATTCTAAAACCGCTGAAAATAATTTTTACAAAAACATAATTTTGTTGGGTGGTAAAGTTCTCGGCGAATATACTGGCAATGATAAACCAGTCGAATGTCTATGCTCTAATGGTCATATTTGCAATCCAAGACCGGGAAGTATACAACAGGGGCAAGGAATGTGTATTATATGCTCGGGATTAGATTCTAAAACCGCTGAAAATAATTTTTACAAAAACATAATTTTGTTGGGCGGTAAAGTTCTGGGAGAATATAATGGTAATGATAAACCAGTCGAATGTCTATGTTCTAATGGTCATATTTGTAATCCAAGACCAGGAAGTATACAACAAGGAAAAGGAATGTGTATTATATGCTCGGGATTAGATCCTAAAACGGCCGAATATAATTTTTACAAAAATGTAACTTTATTGGGTGGTAAAGTTATAGGTAAATATGTGAATAGCACCACACAAGTAGAATGTATTTGTTGTAATAACCATCAGTGTTATTCAAATCCCTCTTCATTACAACAAGGTAAAGGAATGTGCATAATTTGTGCGAAACAGGATCCTAAAACAGCAGAAGATAATTTTCACAAATATGTGTCTACTTTGGACGGTAAAGTTATAGGTAAATATGTGAATAGCTACACACAAGTAGAATGTATTTGTTCAAACGGGCATACATGCAACCCGTATCCATGTAATATTTCAAAAGGGTTAAATATATGTAAAATATGTGCAGGACAAGATCTTCAAACATCAACTGATAAATTCATTAAAAATATACACAAACTAGGAGGAAAAGTTATCGGTACATATATAAATAATCGCATGCGTGTAGAATGTATATGTATTGCTAATCATAAATGTTGGCCGATACCTAGCAGTATTCAACAGGGTCAAGGAATGTGCCCAAAATGTGCTAAAACATCTTTCTCCAAAATTTCATTCGAGTTTTTGGACGGTATCTGTCTCTCGCAAAAAATTTCTCTACAGACCGCCAAATCAGAGGAAGGAGAATTCAAGATTCCGGACACCAAATACAAGGTTGATGGCTATCACAAAGAGACCAATACTGTATACGAGTTTCATGGATGTTACTGGCATGGATGTCCAATGTGTTTTGATCCTGAGAAGATGAATGATATATCAAACAAAACGTTCGGTAAGCTACACGATAAGACATTACATCGTGAAGAGTTGATAAGGTCAAAAGGATATAATCTTGTAGTAATGTGGGAGTGTGACTGGAAAGAAAAACTTGTGATTTAAGATATCGAAAAGTGATTTATAACTTGATGAGTTATAAATAGTTATCCATCATGTCATCCGTTGAGAAGTCATCGTCGAAGAAGAAATTATCACCCATTTATTGTCTTGATATTAAAGATGAATATATCAAAAATATTCACAAAGAGATAGAAACTGTGATAGAAGATGAGAAATATAAAATTAAAGATAATGTAGTCCATAATGGTTGGACTTTGATATCATGTCGCAAAGAGGATAAACCTAATTGGACAAAAAATAATCTCTGTAACGAAGAGTTCTTGAACAAAACAAACCATAATAATAAAACATACTTTCACATATATTTTAAACAGTATTCGAGTTCTATTGTTATGATATCATATGGTGGTATAAAAACATATGAAAATAAGAAACTATTCAAGGATAAAATATCTCTTGATAAAAATTTAATGTTTGAAGAGGAAATTAAAGATTTTGATTCGTTGATCGAGAAAATAGATGAATGTATATCATCTTCCGATAATTTCGACGATGTAATGACAAAATATTGGAGTGGAAATGTAGGTATTGATGGTGTTTCTGACATTAAAGAAATTGTAAAGGATATTAAGTTCTCAATGTTTGAATCGGTAAAACTGTTCGATAAAAAGGTTGCAGAATTTAAAGAAAAATACAAGAATTTGCCATTTCCATTACCAGATTACGATAAAAATGAAGATATTAAAATACAAAAATCAGGGAAAATAAAACAATCTGAAACCGCGTATAATTCTCGTATATGTAAAACCCTCGATTTTATAAACTTGGATTGTGATACAGCAAGCACCAATGGAATAGAAATTGCTGATATATACAATAAAACTACGAAACAGTTAATTCATGTTAAAAAAGAAGGTGATCTTCGCGTTCATGCATGTCAAGGATTAAACTCTGCTCTTTATTTGGATGATCCAAATGAAAAATCAGGTAGGTTTAAGGATATTCATGACATACCGTCCGATCCAAAATCTTTAACGATTGTTTACGCTATAATTTGTATGAACAATAAAGTCGATCGATATTTCGATGGAAATACACCTATGAAGGATAAAATAAGTTTAGGTACTATAATGTCCGTATTAGAGTTCGTAGGATATACGACGGAATTGTTTTATATCAATGCGATAAATTGATTTCAAATATTCTAAACATAAGTCTTCTCAACCAGTCGTTTATCAAACTCATTTCCCATTCCCTTATTCTCGTTGTACAGATCACTATACTTTTCCAATAGTTCACTCTCGTCGTCGCTGATTTCTGCTAACTCAGCACATTTGATCTTCTTGAACTCCTTCAGTTTTGTACTCATAATAGGAAGTATGGCTTCCTTTAGTCTCTTCGCTTGTATATCATTAACTACATTTCCTTTATCGTCGTGGTAAATGAAATTCTTTCTATTCTTATCCGTACATTTATAGATTAGATTTCCAGATTCATCTCTGATTACATTATCGAGCACCCAATCAGCTTGACCAATCCCACCTCGTTCATAATGTTTAATTGTGTATGTATCTTTTATAGATTCTAGTCTTTCTTGTGAGAGATTAAGTGAGTTCATAGTTATATTCTTCGCTTTGATATGTGTTGTGGTAGTTGTGGTACCAACCTTCTCTATTAGTCGTTTACTCTGTTCCTGAGCGAATAGATGTTCTTTGTTGTATAACTCAGTATAGATCTCTTTCTCTCGTTTATCTCTCTCCTTTTCGATAAGAATTTCTGTTGATTTCTTATATTCCGATAATATGGTTTCGTAATGTTGTTTTTGAATTTCAAGATTTGTCTCGTACCGACGCTTTTGTTTTTCAATCTCTTGGTTTTTATTTTCAATTATTGTCTCATATCGTTGTGTAACACATTTCACCGGACAGTCGATCTCATGTTTAATTCTACTATTATTCGTACGATGTTCTTTTTTACAGTAAGAGCATTCGTTCTTACTGTCCGGAAGATCAACAATCAATACATTTTGTTTATCTAGACAGTATTTTGTCTTTGCTTGATGTATTTGAAGATTTTGCTTAGTTGTTAATTCCTTATTGCAGAATTGACACTTGAACATTATTATGACAGTTTATGATAGATTTATTATCATAAACCATAATAAACGACCATAAAACTTATGTTTATGATAGATTTATGTCCATAAACTTTTTCGGAGTTTCCGAAAAATAGGATTGCAGTGATCTCCGAAAGTCATAATTTAGAATTAAAGTTGAAAGGAGGATGTTTTCGGATTATGACTTTCGGAGATAAAAGGCTATCCCGTTTCTAAAACTATTTGAAATTGAAAAAAGTATATCAAACTCTCTCAATATTTGTGAGAGAGGCGACCTCTCCGCCGAAAAACTTTCAGATAGCGGAAATGGTTGTGTATCTCTGAACTCCGAAAAACTTTGGTGATAACTTTCGTTTACAAGTTATCACCAAAGGTCGATAGATTGTTGAGCTAGATAAACAGGTTAAATAGTTGATGGTATAATTATCTAGCTCAACAATGGACAAAATCTTAAGCATTAGAAACAGAGGTGAGAAGATTAGAGGATTGTATATTGGAAAAAATAAGGGACAGCCTCGAATTATTAAATTCGGATATTCTGATTGTCTTCAAGATCGTATACGTGATAGTGCATATCAAACAGGATTTTTTCACGAATGGGATTTTACTTTTTATATTCCCGATGATCAATCAAGAGATTCAAGGATCGATGAACAAACTATACTCAAGTATATTAAAGACGAATTAAAGTTGACGTCAGGATATGGAGTTGAAACTTTTCAATATTTCAAACCCCTTTTATACAGCAATATTGTAAAAAGTATTTCTAATAAATTAAACCGAGATTGTGGAGTACATACTAAGATAAAAGAATCTGAAGCGAATTTTAAAGGGTATAAAGTGGTTGATTATAAAAATATGAGATGGGAGGGACCTTTCGATACAGATATCGGTATGAAATGTGGAATGTGTGAAAAGAATAATATAACGAAAAAATTTTTTATATTGACACATCCTGATCGTAAAGATATTCTAATGAATGTGGGTAAAGACTGTTTAAAAAAATTAAAAGAAACATATAAAATTAAACATAACAATAAAAGGGTTCAATTAGACATAGACTTTTTTGGAGACGATATTCCTATAGATAGTACTAATAACGATCAAACAATAACAAATACCACTATACTAGATACGTATATGGATGAATTTGTATACAAGACCCCTAGTATCAATTACTGTAAAAATATTATATCAACCCCGGATACATCAAATTATACGTCAGTTAGATACGCGATGTCGGTTCTCTTATTTGATAGGTTTATCAAAAAATGTAGTAAAGGAAATGATCGAGTTAGTATTTCTGTTATTGTAAAGGAATTAAACGATGAATGTAAAACATCTATATTTGACGAATATTTAATCAAATCACTAGCAACTGGTATTTTCGCTATTGAAGAAAATACCTTGGTGGGATCGTACTTTAATAACATGTATCTTGCCACTATTACCTTTTTGGACACAGCATTAAATAACAATGTTAAATTATCTTACAATCCACAAACCGATGATAAAGATAAACTTAACAAAAAGCAGTTCAACGCGATTGACAACTTTCGTAACAATAAATTATTGTTTTTAACCGGTAGAGGTGGTACAGGAAAAACAAAAGTATCGACTAATATAATTAAATCTATAAATTCGGATAAAAATATGGTTTACATATTAGCTCCATATAACACAATATTACAACGACAAAAAGATGCGTTACATCTTGATGTTTATGATGATAAGAGTAATATCATATTCAAAACTGTATCAAGTTTTTTGATTGGATTAAAAACTAAAAAAATCAAGATAAATCGCCCTTCTTTGATAGTGATCGATGAATTTCCTCTTGTTGATATAGTATCGATATATAAGTTGTGTACCGGACTGGAATCCGTAAAACATTTGATAAAGTTTTTATTTTTGGGAGATCCTAATCAGTTGCCGTCGATAAATTTATCATATTGGTTCGGACAGTATATAGAATATTTTAGAGCTAATAAAATATTTAGTGTTCTGACAGAACAAATGAGAAATAAAGATGAAACACAAAACATATTTTCCTCTAAATTTTTATCGTTTGATGAAAATTTAAATGCTGTTGTGTCAGGTGTATATGATGAAAAATCATTTAATACATTATGCTCGGATTCAAAAATAGAACTTGACATGTACAATTCTAATAGAATTATAGAACTTTATATACAAGGGTATCAATATATTACATATACAAATGACATACGTAAGATGATTAACGAGACTATTCATAAATATATTACAGATGATATGTGTCCCGAATGTACAAAGGAATTTATATGTGACAGTTTAAAATTTTGTAGAATGTGTGTAGATAAACATAAATATATTGTCACGGAATCTATAATAACCGATGATAGTACAATTCATAAGTCTTCAATTATAAATGGACGCGATATCGTGTATAAGGATGATAAACTCGTTATTTCAGGTGTTGACATAACACTAACACCTGAAATGTTTACTCATCATCTTAGTTTATCATATTGTTTAACTATTAACAAATCTCAAGGGTCAGAATATCCAAAAGTATGTTATATTATAAATAGTTATCACTTGTCTAATTCTATACATTATCAGAAAATTTATACAGCAGTAACTCGGCATGGAAAGACATTAAAAATACTATATTATCAAAACAATAAACTGTTACATAAAAGTTCCAGTATCGGGGAAACTAAACTGTTACATAAAAGTTCCAGTAGAGAAAAAACTAAAATGCCTAAGGGTACATATGAAGGAAAAACTTATGAATGGGTATATGAAAATTTTCCATATTATGCAACGATGGCCAAACCTCCTGAATGGATGAACGATTATATCGATTGGAAGTTAACGAAGATAAATTAAAGTGATTTTATAGTATCATTACTATAAAATACCATCAACCAACACAATGAGTTCTCTTATCAATAGTATCATCATGAAATGGAGAAAGCAGGGAAACTTCATCAGATTTATAGATGGAGATAAGAGAAACTGTACAGTGAGTAATTTGTGTTATGTATCATTCGAAGATGCCATGAATCATATCGATGATTGGGCTGTTGACTGGGATGCTGAACTAACGAAAAATGAGATTCGGTTGGTCAAGACTAAGAAATTTCGAGATGGATTGGTGTTCAAGGCTCCTGAACCGGCATTGAAGAAATAGTTTCTTTGTATATGAAACAGAATTAAAGTGATTTTATAGTATCTTTACTATAAAATACCATCAACCACATGGACTACAAATATCAATCGTATTGTTGGTTCAATAATCTCGATTCGGAATCCAATGAAGAATCTCCTTTATATCAGAGGAAAAAATGGTATCTTTTTGAACTCTATATGTGTTACAAAACATGTGTAATACCCTGGCATTTTATTTCCATTGATACTAAGGAAAAATGGAACGTTCACGTAAAAGACCACGGTATCGATGGGATTACAGAAGATGGAACTATTTCTGTTCAAGCCAAGTATAGAAACAACACAAGTATAACATACACAGAGTTGTGTACATTTTTTGGGTTAAGTTCTATATTAGATTGTAAACAGAAAATACTGGGGTGTTTGCAGACATCGAAGATATCAAAACAAAATATACAGTACATGGACCGATTTGGTATGACCAACCAAATCGTCGATGATGGCTGGGAAGATGAAATGAAGAAGTTGAGTGACCAATATGTTATCCCGGAAATAGTTGAGACCACCATCAAATTACGTCCTTATCAAATCGAGGCATTGAATGTATGTAAACAAGAGAAGAAATCTATAAAAATTTCTTTTCCATGTGGAGGAGGAAAATCGATAGTGATTATAGAAGTAGGATTGTGGTGTAAAGAGAACAACCGAAAATGTGTGATATTTGTTCCTGGATTAACGTTGATGAATCAGTTGTATAAAATGTTTAAAACGTATAGTAAAAAGAAACTAAATATTTTGCGAATCGGTACAGGATTTAATGAAATGGAGAATGAGTATGATATTATTATTTGTGTATACAACAGTTGGAAAAAGGTTGATGAAATATGTGAGATAAGTGAATCTTGTTGTATCGTTGACGAAGGTCATCATCTAGAAAAGTTTGAAGATGAGAGTGAGGAAGAGAAAAAAGAATCTGATGATGATTTTATTACGTTTGAAGATGAAGGAGAATCTGAAAAAGGACATCTTGAAGGAATATCTAGTCTCTCGTTCCAAAAAGAAATACACTTTAGCGCTACATTTGGTAACTCTAACATCGATTATACATATACATTAGAAGATGCTATTGAACAAGGATATCTATGCGATTACGATATTATTGTACCGGTTGTAGATAAAGAGATATCAGTTGACATTCCTAAAGTTCTTGTTGATCTTCTTTATAAAAGACAAGATCTAACTAAAATTTTAGCATACTGTAATAGCAGAGATAGTGGGAAAAAGTTTACTCAACTTTTAAATGACAATGGAATAAAATCTAAATTTGTAGATGGAACTATGAACATAAAGAAGAGACAAGAGATTATCAATTCGTTTACAAAAGGAGATATCAGAGTAATTGTGTCTGTTTATGTATTTGGAGAAGGACTAGATATTCCATGCGCTGATACATGTTTATTTGTTGAACCCAGACATAGTCGTATAAATATTATCCAATGTATTGGACGAATTATGAGATTACATAAAAATAAAACTATAGGACATGTAATTTTACCAACAGATAGAGAAGACACTTGTGTAAAATTCTTTAAGATATTAAGAGACTGGGATTCGAGAGTGAAAAGTTCTTTGAAAGAAAAGAGATTAGGACGAATCACATTCGAGAACATAAAAGAGATTGAAATTGAAACCGGAGACGTCGATTATTACATTGATATTTACAATAGATTTGGAGAGATAAAAGGATGGGATGATAAATACTCGATCTATAGACGAGCTGTAGTAGAGGTAGGAATTAAATTCGTTTACTCTACCGTATTTGAAGGTGAAAAAATTGGTTCATGGGAAAGTGACCAAAGAAAGATCTACAAAAAAGAAAAGTTATCTGATGAAAGAAAAGAAAAGTTGGATAAAATTCCCCGATGGAAAGCGTGGAGAGAAAAAGAGGATTTATCTGAGAAGAAAGAGAAGAAAAATCTTACTTGGGATGATAAATACGAGATTTATTCACGAGCTGTAGTAGAGGTAGGAAATAAATTCGATCGATCTACCGTATTTGAAGGTGAAAAAATTGGGAATTGGGAATCTAAACAAAGAATGAACTACAAAACCGAAAAATTGTCCGATGAAAGAAAAGAAAAGTTAGATAAAATTTCCCGATGGAGAGAGTGGAGAGAAAAGAGTGGGTGTTAAGAGTTATGAAAATAATTATTTTAAAGTGATCACAGTCGATATTAAAGGACTTAATAAATTTAAGGTAATCGATCTTAAAAATAGCGTTCGACAATAAATCTGTCTGATGTAAAGCAGGTGAAAGCAATATTAAACGTCTCTTGTACCATTCAGAATTAAATATTAACCTCTGATCATATTTAAACACCAAGAAGTGATAATTGAGAATGATAAAATTATTGGTTTAATAAATTTTATTTGGATATTGATAATTGATAATGGATAATTCCTCCTCATCAGGATCCGATTCGCTAGTCGACATAAGTCTGATTGAATCCAACATAAATGAAGCTGAAGTTGATAGAGAGAGATTGAGTGTGAAATTGTGGGTAAGAAAATACGGATGTAAACTGGATCAATATATGTCCGCAATAAAAGTTCTGAAAAATAAAGGGTCAGCGTCGGATTCAATTATTATGTTTGGAAATTTAACCGTTAAGAAGCAGGTTATAAGTGTGGTATTCAAAATGGTATTCAAACCTAAAAATAAATTAAATAACTCTCTTTTAGTTGAACAACAGATATACGAGAACGTTATTTCAAATCTGATCAATAATTATCATACACCCCACATAGTTAATTACATAGGAACAGTTAATTCTTGTGTCACAGATACATTTACGGAGGATCTCTCTCTTGCTGAAAGTAAAAATTTCGAGGAGGCTAAAAGTAAAATTCGAATGTCGGGATTTGACTCTTCAGTGTTGGATATAATGATCTTAGAGAAATCATCGGGATACACTCTTAATCAATGTGTAGATGAAGAGGTGTTATCGACTCTTGATAAATTTAAAGTTCTCTTTCAAATTCTGTATACACTACTATGTTTCGAACGAATAAAATTAACACATAACGATCTTCATTTTAACAATATATTTATTGATAAATTAGATAAACCGATAGAGAGAATATATTATCTTGATAGTACACGATGGGTGAAATTTACAACATCATACGATGCAAAAATATATGACTTCGATAGAGGAGCAATCTATCATCCGGCCGTAGATAGAAACCTTACTATTGATAAACAATATTGTGAGGCATATGAAACATGTAATAGTTTCGACCCTAAGAGAGATTTAGGATCAGTAATCGCAGGATATCTATTGAACGAACTTAATCCTGAATTTATGGAATTTCTATTCCCCCTTACGAGTCAGAAATTCCGAGATGATATAGCGAACCGAGACTATTTTCAACTTAACTCGTCACACAGCAGATATACAGATGAGGATCTGAAACCGACAGCAGAGTATTTAAATCTCGTCGTAGCTAAAATAAGTGACGCCGTCACAGGAGAGGGTAAAAATAACGGAAATATCTACACTCTTCCGGAAAAGAGAAACCACACATTTTGGTACCCAAGTACATCACAAACTCATAAAAATTCAAAAGTGGATATGAGTGACGAATCGGTGAACAATTACGATAAAGAGTATATCAATGATGTATTTATTGACGCCAGAGATATTTTAAATCTAAAACTATACAATAAGGAACTGACCGCCATTTATGAAGAACATAAACAACCATCATATCACCAGACGTGTAAATTACTGTTCACCGAGTTTCTCAGAAAGAAAAACGTCCACAATAAATATCATGAAACGTATATGTTAGCGTGTTTTATATTGTGTTTACCGTTTACATATAAATTCACGTCTGACGAAATGGTTTATTTTATCAATGATTGGTTACCCCGAAATCGAGATCCTACTTTCGGAAGTAAGTTGTCGATGTTTATTTCTGATGTATGGAATACGTTTGATAACTTACTTCCGGTTAAAATGGTTAGAATGTAATTTCTTTTTACTCTATTTTGATGTAAAAGATCACTAATATATTTACAATTAATAACTGTTAATTGTAAATGAGTCGTTTGAATTGGCGAAGTAACCCTCCAAAAAAACAGATCGATGAGCAATGCGCTGTTCGTATCATTCCATATGTAATTGAAAAAGATGGAACTATTTCTCTTTTTCTGGGGTTGGATAAGAGGTTTAAAGAATGGACCCCGGCGGGAGGGGCATGTAACGAACAGAAAGGTTCATGTTCGAGACGAGATACGTCATCGTTAAAAACATGTCTCGCTCGAGAGTTGTCTGAGGAATCGAAAGAGATTATCGATCTCGACCAGACGGTTGATTTTGTAAATTGTAGGTTCATTCATTACGTTGTAAAACTTTCATGGGCTAATATGCATAACAATATCTATTTTGCTCAATGGACAGGTGATAATAAAGAATCGATCATCAGTTATTTCAATGATGCTGAACGTGATAAATCTCTGCGTGAGAGACTTCAATCCGAAGGTAAAACCCCAAAAATAGTAAATTCATATTTTGAAATGGATTCGATAGATTTTATTCCTGTTACATACGAAGTGTTTGGGGAATACATCTACAACAGTATTCAGGATTTCTACAAATTAGAGGAGACCTACAAAAAAGATAAGGCGTTTTATGCGCAGATATCAGATACATTTTCCGCGATGTTTAAACATTATCCCAAGAAGGATAATGGTAATACGAACGGACGTCGTCTCGATCCTCGGTTTCTCTTAGGAATGGTCGAGGCAATATCAGATTATCTATCCAATGAGTTCAAATACAAGCATGTTGATGATATCGTTGATGATATAATTAGATATATCAAGGGTATTAAAAATGGATGTTCTCTTAATAGTGATAGTATCAGGTTACCATCGAAAAGTGATTCTTCTAAAAAGGTATCGGAAGATGATACACCGTTAGTCTAACATGTCTACTCCACCAGAAGCTATTAGACAAGTTTCTTACCTAGAGGGTAAAACTATTTTTCAAGGAGAAAAGATCTCTCTATCATTCTGTTTCCATACAGGGTTGTGGATTGTTAAAGTTGTGAAAGGGGAGAGGAATTTTGAGATTATCTTTGAGTCTGTAAAGGAGTTTAAATCGGCTATCGAAAAATGCAAAGAGCTTCTTTTCGAAATCGGATCTTTCAACGAAACTGAGGGACTATCAGTCAGACAAACAAGATTGGATCTATGGAAAAATAAGTGGAAAGAGATGGTTGAAGACGGTTGGAGTTTTATCGACAATCCCGATTTCAAGGAAGAGGAGTCTTATACTACAGATGAGTTTATGACTGTTCTCGGGCGATTGATGGATGATCTCTCATTCAGTTGTGAACTCTGTGTTTCAACAATCGGAGGGTTTAGAGATTTCTTTCATTGTGAAAAATGTCTTCTCGAAGGAGGGGGATTTGTTGTGTGTCGTACATGTATGGAGGAGAATGAGGATGGATACAAAGAGCATCAAGATGATTTCCCTGGACACAATATGGAGAGTCCAGACAAAGGAAATATTCTAGCACTTTATATCTCTTTGGCAAAAGAGTGTATCGAATAAAAATGATTTTATTCTTTTCGGATTGGAGACTATTACTTTCCACCATGGCAGCTCCTTACGTTGTTCCCATTATCTTTGAGGATTCGGATGAAGAAGAGATCAAACTTTCGACCGTGACGGTGTGTCCATACATATTCGTCAAGGGAGTGAGAAAGGGAGAGACGTGTGGGAAGAAGTGTAAGGAAAAGTACTGTAGTGTACACAAGGAGAGAAAAGGTATCGTGAAAAGTTGGAACAAGCGGGATACGATCCCACCGGAGCTTTTGAAAAAGAGTATGGTGTACGATAATGCAGTTGAAGAGATGAAGGAAGGAGTGTACGATAATGAGAGTGAAGAGCTTAACGAAGATGGGTTGACCGCGAGACAACAAAGCGCACTTGATTACGCTATGTGTCTAGAGAAGAAGATTCCATCCCCACCATCAACTGATGCGATCTGTCTCGCGAACTTCATACAGTTCATCTGTCCGATCAGTATCAACTTTCCATCGGCGATTCTTCATAAGCTTGTCAACGACACACACGTGAGAAACGGGTTTGAGACAAAAAGAGGATTGGACAAAACAATTCGTCCAACATGGGAGAGTAAACTATTCAATACATATTACGATAAGTCTGTTCCTTTCGAGCGACCAAAGTATGGAGCGATCAAAACAAATCCTCTCAGTATGGTGAGCAACAATTCTACTATGGGATATGGTGATGCAGTGTTCATTCTGAAAGACGAGGTGAAGAGGAGATGCACAATGACTCCCGGAGACAGTTCGATTTTTGCAGCTGATAATGTATACACATTCGATCAGATTCAGGAGATGCTGATGAAACATCCTCATGTAAGGAATCACATCATGACTTGTTATCAAGCGTACGAACGAGAGGATCACGCAGGATCAAAAGAATTTGCATCATACATTGAAGTCCAAATTCATGGTCAACTCCTATTCTCAAGTATCGCTAAACTTGTGATCTTATCAAAGGATGAGGGACTACGGATGATCGCGACTAGATTCGGAGAGAAGAATAAGTGTGAGGTTGTTTTCCTGTAGATTTCATGTCACTATTAACAGAATAATATATTCCTTTGAATGAATATATTAATCACAATGAAGTTCTTTATACAGAACAGAAACTGTATCTGTAGCGGCTGTCGGCCAGAAATATGGAAGGATTCCATGTATCGTTGTTTTCACACTACAGATAATCATTCTTGTAGATATTGAGAATGCTCTCTTCATATGATCAAAATAGCTTATGTTATTCTCTGTGAGATGAGAGAAAAATCTTGAATTAATCGCGTCGATTCGTTGGGCCATTCTTTCTTATACTTTCAATTATTTAAAACGACAACGATGAAAAAGTGAGATCCCGAATAATATTGTAGTTGAAATCACTACACTTTACCAACCACCAACACTATGGCTAACGCGACTTCTATGACCACCGTCACTCTCAATTTGACCCCGGAACAGTCCCTTTTTCACGGGTCACCAACTCTATTCGAAGCTCCGTATCTTCCTCGTAACATCGAGAACAGATTTTCATGTGAGACTAAGTTTCCACTCTATTACGCGACAAAGAGTTGTTCTACTATCTCTCCTGGAGAGGGATACTTGTACGAGTATAAGATCTCAGAGTGGGCAAAAAAAGAACATGGAGGAATTCCTAATTTCCTTCATCTTCAGGGAAATATTCATGAATCGATGAAACATTATATCGACATGATGCTTCAAGAACCTGAAATTCATCATTTTACCGATGACGAGATTCGTCGGAATATGCCATACGGATTTATGTCATCTCGAGTTAATTCTTCACAGAACGATTTGGAACTTGCATGTGTCTGTCGCACAAAATACAATGGTATTTATGTACCAGGATATGAGAATCAACTACTGATCTGTGGTAGAGGACGCCCTCAGTGGTTGGAGATTCACAACATCTTCAAAGTCGTAAAGGGAAAGGATGGAAAGATTACGTCGACGTTATTTCAAACTTTCCCTGATTTTTTCTCGGAGCCAGCGAAAAGAAGTGGAACTCCGGTTCCGTCAGAGAATAGATCTTGTAACCTTTACGAGGGAGACAAGCTGTCGTTGGAAGAGATTTTTGGAGAGGATATCTTTAAGAATGATAAAATCGAGACTGATAGCAGTAGCGGGTATAATTCATCCATTGGAGATATCGATCATATGTTCAACAGTCCATATAACTCACCGACTCGAAAGAATGAAGAAAGAAAAGAGGGAGAACCTGAGATTCCAGTTGATGTGTGGGAGCAGATTTGTACTCGTACTGTAGTGGAGAAGACTACGGTCATCAATGGTAAGAAGGTTCGGATTGATGTTGACGGCGCGACACCTCGGCTTCCTAAACCTATCCGTATTTCAGACACACTCACAAAGGGAAGTGTGTTTAAACAGTCCACTCTGAAGACTGGCAAGTCTATCGAACAGAAGCATGAAGAACTCTCTGAAAAGAAGGGTGTATGGTCAGGAAAATCTTACGGAACAGATTCGTGGGATACTGGATCGTGGCATAACGGAGGTGATTGGCGTGATACTGGATCGTGGGGTAACGGAGGTGATTGGCATAACGGAGGATGGAAGACGAAGTGGAATGATAAGAATGTTGATAAATTCGATGAAGAGGTTAATACGGGAGTAGATCCAATCATTAAGTTCTATCGAAATGAAGCTGTCAATAAGGCAAAGAGACGTCTTTCTACAATTTGGAACTGGAGTGATGAGAAGCTAGAGAGTCAACATGATTTTATCCAGTGGATATTTCCTCTGATTGAGAAGAGTCGTTTCAACTATGATGCTCCTGTCCTTACCAAGCGTTCAATTGAGATTCTCAGAACAGATAGAGAGATTCAAGAAAACATTAAAGTCTCATTCGATAAGATGTTCGCATTCTATGGTTGGAAGGTTAATGAAACTCTTGATGGAGTTGAGAGAATGACTATCGAGGTCGAGAAGGATGGTGAAGTTGAGAAGAAGCTTAAGCCGATGGAGTGGCTTCGCCATTCTCACAACTTTGATCGTATCACACGTATCATGACGTCGTTGAAACTTTTGGGTCGTACTGACCTGTCTGAGCTTTTCTTCATGGCGTTGTGTCGTACAGCAAAGGGCCCCAACGCTCGAAAGATTATCGCTTCTTCATTCATCGAGTACTGGCTTCCCACACAAGAACATTTTCTTCCTACCAATGTCCTCGAGGCCTACTGTACCGACATCACCGATCGACGAAAGAAAAGTAATCGAATCGACTCCTTTGTCTCTTAAAGAAGATGAAGGAAAATTGAGATATCATTTTGAATATAATATCTCAATTACACAATGATTACTAATCCCTTTCAGAAGATGATAGATCTCGAATCTCAAATATTAAAAGAGACTGCGATATTAGAGAAGATACGAGAGAAATTTTCTACATCCGTCCGTCATGTGACTCTTAACAAATATATCTATCTCTCATTATTCACCGGGTGCGTCTTTCTTTCATCTCTACTTCTTGTTGTTGTTCTCGTTTGAAAAGTTGGAACAAGTGGGATCGTATCCCACCGGAGCTTTTGAAAAGTTGGAACAAGTGGGATCGTATCCCACCGGAGCTTTTGAAAAGTTGGAACAAGTGAGGTCGTATCCCACCGGAGCTTTTGAAACAATTGATTATTGAAAAATTTGAGAATTGTAGATCAACATTATGGACACTCTCTTCTCAAATTTTTCAATAATTCCATCTAGATTGATAACTCACTATTTAGTAAGTGATGATATCTCAAAAGTGTGCTTAAAAGTTGAAGCACATATCTCTGTGGCTCAGAGAGAGATCTTTGAAAAGTTGGAACAAGTGGTATACAATCCCACCGGAGCTTTTGAAAAGTTGGAACCGCTTGACTCAGTTAAAATAAAAAGTCTCAGACAAAAGATAAAATCTTTTGTAGGAATGAGGGAACTGGTTATGGATCAGGCTCTTATAGACGCTGAGTTATCCGTTTAATTTAGCATCGTTTAGATCTCGAACCGTAAGTGATTGAATCTTATAGAGAATCGTGAGAAATAGAATCATAACCATAACAATTGGTATGAGAATAACTGCCCATGCGATCTTCTCGTGCTTATACTTACAAAGAAAATAGATTACTGTTATAAGAACTATACCACTAATCACACCACACACATTAGATTTGATTCTGATGGATTTAGTTGTTTCATCCATACAATTACTTACGGCGGTTTTGTGACGGAGTAGGTCGAATAGATTTATGATTATCATTCCTGAATATAGAACTAGACCAATCAAAAACGGCAAACATGTGTGCATTTGTCTTTATTTATTGTAAAGATATTGTAAAAATGATTTGTTTATAATTTAGAGTAGTCATTATTACTCACATGCCGAACCGACAAGGATTGTCTTCAGAAGACATGGCTTCTCTTTTTTCATCGATGCGCCCTAATACGATGTTTAACCCTCTCAATATTGTACGTCCAATGGTTCCTCTTAGCTCAGGAAGAATTCCTCTTGAATCAGTTGGTCGAGCATTGGTCCCTCCTGTTGTTCATTCAGGAGCATCATCTTCTCGAGGAGAATCAAAAGATCAGTATGAACTCAAAGAAGATAATGTTTCACCACCGGATTACATACGTTCTGATCAGTATGTCGATTATAAAAAATTATGTGATGATAATCTCGAATGTTCTATATGTCTTAATATCATTGATGGAACAGTGGCTATCACAACATGTATGCATCGTTTCTGTTCATCATGTCTTTTCGAGTATATGATGAAAAAAGTAGGAAGTGCATCATGTCCCAACTGTAGAGCTTCTATTGACAACCCGGAAGATGTTATGATCTCATCCGAACTATCAGATATATTGGATAGTTCAGTTATCCGTTGTAAAAATAAAGAGTGTACTGCTGAGCTTCCTCGTAAAGAATATAAGAAACATACACAGATCTGTGAGTTCAATAAGAAACAATGTAAGGGGTGTAAGTCTCTCTATTTCGAAAAGGACTTTGAAAGTCATATGGAGGAATGTCTATATCGAGTTGTGAAATGTAATCTGTGCAATTCATACACTAAAGTCAAGGACCAGAAAACCCATAGAGATGATGTGTGTCCGGGAACAATGATCAAATGTCCTAATCAAAAGTGTAACTATATGACGCAGCGTTCTAAGATCAATAGACATAACGCTTCATGTACTTATCGAATGGTTACCTGTTCTAATGGATGTGAATCGATATTCGACCATAAGGAACAATCTTTGCATAATGAGATCTGTAATCTTCGTCCTGTGATGTGTGAGTTCTGTGAGAACAATGTTCCATACAGTAAGCTCATTGATCATTACAGGCTCTGTCCCAAGAAGCCGGCCGAATGTAAGTGGTGTAAATCCACGATTGTGTTTGGAGATATGTCTATTCACGAAATGAACTGTTTGAAAAAAATAGTAAAATGTCCCTTGGGTTGCGGTATTGATATTGAAAGAATGGAAACCGTAAATCATACTTCTATCTGTTCGAATAGATACGTCAAGTGTAGTGACTGCTCTCAACAGTATATGCTATCGAGAAAAGATTATCACGAATCGCTGTGTTCAGAGACAGTCGTGAAATGCCCAGACTGCTCTCAGAAGATCACTCGGAAGAATATCTATTTTCATTCTCAAAGTAATTGTGAGATGAAGATTGTCGAATGTAAGTATGTGTACGCGGGATGTTCATGTAAGTTTACCAGAAAAACTGAGAGCGAACATTACAGAGAGTACAAGGATCTTCATCTTGAGATTCTTGATAAATATATTCAAGAAAAGGTTCACGTTTCTCTTTCCCGTCCGAGAAATCGTTTCGAAGACATGCCGGCGTCTTATTTTGCACTTGTCTCTCAACCGGCTGCATCTCCGATACTATCTAGACCTCCCCCACGAGTTGAGAATAGATCTTTTGTTGATGCTGCAAACGAGTATATTGCTCGAGACGAGGCCTTACACGCTAGTCATCAACGACAGATGGATGCTCTTAATCAGGCGGAATCAGATGACGAGAATGATGAAGAGTATGAACACGGTCATGATTCTGGAGAAAGATGGGGATAATTGCTCGTAGAGTTTTACATATTTAATGATATATAAAACTGAAATATAGAAGAGTAAGATAGAATCAACCAATCATGGCAGCGACATCTTCAACCGCCTCTTTTCCCTACTTCTCATGCATTCTCGCGAGAGATTCTGTTGATGGTGGTATCGGTTACAAGAACGCTCTTCCGTGGAAACTTAAAGATGATATGAATCATTTTAAAATGATTACAACGTTCAATACTGAGAAGAAGGAGAATGTTGTTATTATGGGTAGACTTACATGGGAGGGAATGGGTGGAAAACCGTTGTCGAACAGAATCAATATCGTAGTCTCTAAGACACTAGAGAATGTTGAGGGTGTGACATTGGCCTCCTCTCTAGATGATGCACTACAGAAGGCTCTAACTTTCGGTAAGGGGAGATACATCTTTGTGATCGGTGGAGCAGCTCTCTATCGAGAAGCGTTCAATCATCCACAAATGGAGACTGTATATGAGACAAGGGTTATGTATTCTGGAGCCAAGTATGACGCATTCTTTAATACATATGTCCCTCTGGATTTCGAACCTATTTCTTTTCGAGAAGTGAAGGGAGAGAACTTCAACCTTCAATTTATTCAACACAATAAGAGACGAGAGAGTTCTGAGTACGCGTACCTCTCGCTTGTGAAGGAGATTCTTGAGACTGGAGAGGAGAGAGGAGATCGCACTGGAACTGGTACTATCTCGGTATTTGGACCTCAAGTGTCCTACGATATTAGAGAGTTCTTCCCTCTTATCTCAACAAAAACAGTTGGATTGAAAACGATTTTCGAAGAGCTCATCTGGATGTTGAGAGGTCAAACGAATAACAATACCCTAAAGAGAAAGAAGGTGAACATCTGGACTGAGAATTCAGACTCTCATCACAAGAAGATGGTGAAACGACAGATTGAGAAGAATGGAGTTTCGACCCATGTAGATGGTGATATGGGCCCGTTGTACGGCTATCAATGGAGAAGTTTCGGTGGCGATTATAAGCCGGTTGTCTATCCAGAGAATGCAACTGAAGACGAGAAGATTGCGATCGAAGATAAGAGACATATTGGAGAGGGTTTTGATCAGATTGCATGGATCATAAATGAGATTAGAACTAATCCTGAATCAAGACGAATTAAGCTTTCCGCATGGAATCCTAAAGCGATTGATGATATGGCTCTTCCGCCTTGTCACGATAGTTGCACTTTCTACGTTAGTAGAAAGAAATATCTCCATTGCAAACTCCACATGCGAAGTAATGATATCTTTCTCGGTGCTCCATTCAATATCGGACAGTATGCTCTTCTTACCTATATGATTGCATCTATGACTGGTTATGTTCCTGGTAATCTGATTCACACAATTGATGACGCTCACATCTATTCTAATCATGTTGAACAGATGAAACAGCAACTCCTGAGACCGGTGAGAGATCTTCCCACATTGAAGGTTCTTCGAGTTCCAGAGAAGATTGAGGAATTTGAGTTCTCGGATTTCAAGTTGTCAGGAAGTAATCCTCACCCATCTATCAAGGGGGATATGGCTGTTTAAAGTCTCGTTTCAGATAAGTAGATATGAGTGATCTTAAAGAAATTTCTCCATCCGTTGATCTCTTCATTATGGATGATTGTCTTGCTAATACTGATAAGACTATGGACCTCCTAAAGAATCCTCTCATTCGAAAGATATATTTAGAAGGACGACATAGTGATCTGATGGATCCAGAGAAATGGAGACTATGGATTCAACAATGTGAACATAACAAGGAATTGCGAGATAAGGATCTGATAAAACTGATCTAATCTCTTCATAAATTTATAGTATCACCAACATGGAATCATACTATAAATTTACATACGGAAATGAGATCTCTATCTACTTCAAAGAGGAACTGGAAGAGATAGAGACTTATCTCAATAGGACAATTCTTGAAGAGATGACGAGTTATCACTGTGATGGATGTAATTACTGTTGTTATGGAACTTATGTATCCAAATATTGGTGTGAGAAGAAATTCAAGGGGGAAGAGGATTTTTCCGAATACTATGAGATGTGTCGACAGAAGGGATTTACCTTGAAAGCTCACATAGAAAAAATCTCTTTCGAAAAAGGTATTGTAGGGTACTTTGATGGTGTGGAATTTCTATGGGAACTTGATAGCGATTACAAATTCAAGTTGGTTCTGTAGAAATACAGCCCAGAGCTTAAAAATGAATTTTTATTATTCAATCTGAAAAGTATTACTTCTGCTAAACATGGCTGCCCTTATTACATTTTTCACTGATCTATTGTGGACGAAACGAGATGATCCTATCATTCTCTTTGAGAGTGATGTAGAGAGTGATGTAGAAGAGGATCCTGGTGACGAATCGGATATTATTGAAGACGAAATTGTTTCATCATCGTCTCCCTCTGATACCGAAGAGAAAAAGGATACCGATCGCGTTGACGAAACAAAGAAGTTTTACTCTATGGTTGATGGTCTAAGTGTTCTTAATCTCGGAGAAGATGAGGTCAAAGATATGGTGGAATCTCTCAAGTCCTTAGTGTATAACATTCTGGCAAAGAATAAGGATGATGAGTTTGGTAAGCATAAGATGTGTACACATCTCAAAAAGGAGTACAATATTTCTGTAGATAAGCCGATAATCACAATCGGATCTGTTCTGCGAGATCTATGGGATGATAACAAGATCGTTCGTCGATCATCAGATAAGGCAGGAATGTTATACAAAGCAAAGACTAAGATTACTAAGGTACGAAAAGAGACATATAGATTTTTTGATATGTGCTCAACGTTGAAACAGATCAAATCAAAAACAAAGTCGTTGGTTATGGGTGCAGTCCAATCGGGTAAAACGAAACTTATCATCTCTTACGCGTATCAATCATTTCTGAAAGGGATTTCGACTGTAATTCTTGTTCTTCCTACAAACGAAAACGAATATCAGATCAGAGCGCGTTTCGATGATCAGAGAGAGTACACTGAACATATGCTCAGTATCGGACTGGATCCTATTGTTTTTCCTGAACCAGTTCATGCAACAACAGATGATGAGGAGTTAGAAGATCTTCTGGACAGTACTATTCCGGGAATAGTAGTTCTTCTATGTAACCCTTCAAAGATGAAGAAACTTATGAACATCATCACAGAGATGAATACTTGTAAGTTCAATCTGATTATCGACGAGATTGATTCGTTTTATAAGTCAAAGGATGAACGAAAGTTCCATGAGCCGTTTAAGTTTCTGATCGATAAAGCTCATACAGTGGTGGGTGTAACAGCTACGATTTTCGACGTGGTTCTTCCTACCAAATCAAAGTTCGTTACCAATAAAAACATCTATCTTATGGATATCCCTGGTGATTATAAGGGATTCTCTGATCTGAAATGGATCGAGTTAGAGGATTCAAAGATTAAGACTAACAAGATATCGAATAGTTGGATAGACTCATTCTATTCTGATCTTCTAGGGACACCACCATATCGATTGGACGACGGAACTCTACATCCGATAATCTGTCTTCATAAAGTGGACCGCAAGAATAATGATCAGGAGAATACCCAATACTATTTCAAGAGAAATCTCCCAAGTCTCTGTTCTATAGTCTACAACGGAAAGGGTGTTCATCTCTATTATGAAGAACTTCTCGGATATGAATCTTTAATGATTGATGACAAGGAGAGTTTTATCGACTGTGGAGTTTTCAAAGTGAAGACGAGTATCAGTAGGATTCTCGGATGGTTGAGAAACAATCGAACAGTTAGACCTCCAACTCATATTATGATTGTCTCCGGAAAGATGGCTGATAGAGGAATTTCATTCGTCTCGAGTGATTACAAATGGCATTTGACACATGAGTTAATGATCATCCCACCCTCATCGACAGCTGGTTCTCTTCTTCAGGGAGTGAGAATCTGTGGTCGTTACAAAGATGACATTCCACTACATATTATTGCTGATAGAACGGTATATGAAGACTGTATCAGATCATCCAAGACACAGGACGAAATCTATTCGAATGCAAAGAAGATGATTGACGAAAAATATATGAACAAGTGTATAGAGGAGATGACATTTAGTGATGAGGTACTCATCAAAGGACGCAGACTAGCCGTGAATGAGTATAAGAAGATCAAGACGGTAGTCAAGCCCAACGATACAGGAGACTATTGTCTTATCACTCCGAGTATGTATGGAAAATACAAAGATGTGTTCGAGGAGGTTGTTGAGTTCTTTAGAGATGGACAACTTAACGAATGGATACTTCGCGCCGATGTATGTAACTATCTTGTCAGTATCGGTATCAGTAGTAGAGATAACACTGGATACCGATCAATGTTTGAGAACAAAAAGGATAATAAAACAAATGACGACACAGTGCCTGGAATTTTGATGATGAAGGATAAAGACGATTACGGTGAGATTAGATGGTGGGTGCGATACAACGAATAAGAGTGATTTGTCTACTTAAAATATACAAATTACAATCATACAATTTATACTATGGCGTCTGAAACATCGTATAGATATCTAGCCGTTCTTGATTTCGAGGCAACGTGTTGGGATACTAACAATGAGCATGAGATCATTGAGTTTCCTACGGTTATCATCGATCTCGATACAAACACAGTTATCGATCGATTCGAACAGTTTGTCCTACCTAAAAATAAACCTCGACTGAGTGAATTTTGTCATAACCTTACAACTATTACACAAGATCAGGTAAACTCCGGTATCTCACTACCTGAAGCACTTAAAAGACATCAACAATTTATGTCTAAATATCCGAGCAGTATTTTCGTAACATGCGGGGACTGGGATCTTAAAACAATGCTTCCTATGGATGCTATCAATCATAATATTTCGACACCTGGAATGTATCGTCGATGGATCAATATCAAACGTGTATTTGATAAGTTTTTCGGTCTCAAGAAAAGTACAAGTATGATTGGTATGCTCTCAGTTGTAGGTCTCGAATTGGAAGGTACTCATCATCGAGGAATTGATGACTGTGTTAATATTGCTCGTATCTGTTGCGTTATTCTCAATAAGGGATGGAATCCATCGAAAGAACGACTAAATGCTGTGTTGACTTGCTAGAAAATGATTTTATCTTACCATTCATTATCTTATACTATCAAATGACTACCATCAATTGTATTATCGAGACAAACATCTACAGAAAATATGAATTGGTAGGACCAAATTCATATGCTACGTGTGTAATTGAAAAATACGACAAAAATTGGAGTAAGTGGATGGCATGTTGAGTTGATATCAGCATTCCCTAAACGTCAAGGACTTGCTAGTAAACTTATTTCTCATATTCGAAATGATATGAAGGTTGATTTTTCAGTATGTCCTATAAACGACGGAATTCCTTTCCTTAATAAGATGGGTATGTCAATTAACAATGGTCTTCCAAAAATCGAGTGATAAGTTTCGACTTTTATATTTTATAGTAGTAATATCTACTATAAAATATGCCTATCAGGTATCAAGGTGGAAAGCAACGCTTTGCAAAGGCGATCTATGAGGTTATGACCGATTACGAATATCGAAACACAGGAAAGAATAAGCTCAATCTCTACTCACCATTTTTCGGTATGGGAGCCGTAGAGTTAGAGTTCTCTAGAAGGGATAACGACGAGAAGTGTGTACGAACGATAACAGCCAATGATATAAACGAAGATGTTATTCTTATGTGGGAGTCTCTCCAAGATGGTTGGCTTCCTAAAAAGACCTGTTCAGAGACATACTACAAGAAATTAAAGACATCTGATCCATCAGCTGAGAGAGGATTTTATCTTTCCGCTTACGCGTTTGGTGGAGTATTTGGAAGCAGTTTCAGAGGAAAGTATCAAACTCCTGAACAGAATAAACGAGAAGGTCTTAATGCATACAACAAAGTGAAAGAGGTTGTTCCTTATCTAGACTGTTTTAAGTTTCGTAACGGATCGTATATAAAACGAATGCCGAAAAAGGGAGAGATGGTCTACGCTGATCCTCCGTATTATAGTTCTCTAGATTATGGAGTGAATAAGTATCTGACCGATTTCGATTACGATGAGTTCTGGGATACGATGAGAAAATGGAGTAAGACCAATCTAGTGTTTATAAGTGAAGAGAAAGGAAAACATATACCGAAAGATTTTATAAGTATATGGGAACTCTCTACAACTAGAACGGTGGGAAGTCTCAAAGGTGGAAAGGGAAAGAAAAAGGAATCTCTCTTTATTCATAAACGATATGTGAAGAAGGGATCGAAGAGACGAGAGAGTCCCGATAAGGAGAAGATTTCAGAATGCAAAGAGTATCTAGAGGATATGGGATATAATGTTAAGAAAACCCGTAGATCTAAAAATGATTTGTAACTTATATTTTAGAAACAATACCACCTCATCTAGAAGCTTTCAGATGTCAAATATCGTACATAGCGGTAAAGGATATGAAGATCGTATTTATAGTATTACTACTGATGGATTAATCGCCGGAGTAATCCCTAATTGTACTACAGTTATCTACAGAATCAATCTCTCAACAGGGAAATGGAGTATTCGAGAGGAGAAATCCGATGTGTCTGATTGTCTCTCCCGATTAAAGTTGACTGATGGTTAAATTCTTGTACAAGTCCAAAAAATGAATCATTGGACAGTTTACAATTACTAATCACTCAATCGTCAGTCCATTCACAACCATGTCTATCGCACGATACAACGAGTGGGTGAAGTTCGTATCCTATGGAAAGAAACAGAGTTCACAGAAGAATGCGGTGGACTACTTTTTTATACATCATTCTTGGTGGATTCGTTCGACCAAGAGTTTGGTATACCAGATTGAAAACTACACCGGAAAGAGTTTCGGTGTGAGATCGCCACGTAGATCTCTCATTCGATGTCTAAACGAATTGATCAAGGACAGTATCATTGTGACGTGTAAGAGAGGAGAAGCACGATTCTATATTCATTCGATGTATAATAAGACTTCAATGAAAGTACCGATTATTGAAGAGAACGAGGAGAGTGATATCGAAGAGAGTGAAGACGAGAAGAAGAGTGATATCGAAGAGAGTGAAGACGAGAAGAAGAGTGATATCGAAGAGCATGACGAGAAGAGTGATATCGAAGAGAAGAAGAGTGTCATTAGATGTGTACATTTTCAGGCCGCACGTTGTAATCACGATGACAATCCGTTGAAGATTTCGGAGATGAATCTTCAATGGAAGGTCTCACCATTTGACGATGAAGAGAATGACGAGATCCGTGAGATGGAGCTTTATGATCTCAAGTGTCTCATAGAGAAGGAGAATCGTCAATTCGACGGAGAGCCCGAATACAAGTTTGGATATCGACCGATCGAAACTCTTGGTCTTATTATTGTTACTTTGTCTCTCTCCTACTGTTTCTGTTTGTCAGGTCTCGGAATCTATCTGATGTAATGTTGTCGGATCGATATTGATCCAGAAAAGTGAATAGAGTAAAAGATATATAAATATAATATATCTTTTACTACAAGACAACTATGTCACAACAACGTTCATCTATACAGGTTATTCTTATCGATATGGATAACACATTAGCAGACTTTGAGAAGTCTGCTAAAGAGAAATACGAATCAAAAGGTTTTATCTGGCCTGATAGAACCGATTTTGAATTTTCAGACGATACAAATCTACGCCCGATCATTACTGCGAAGGGATTTTTTGAGAATCTAGATCCCATTCCCGGAGCGATCGACGCCGTTAAGGAGATGGAGAGTCTCGGATTTGTTGTCTTCTTCTGTACGTCACCATTGACACAATATCTCCATTGTGTCCCGGAAAAATATACATGGATCGAAAGACACTTTGGTAAGGAATGGGTGAAACGTATTATTGTTGCAAAGGATAAGACAATGGTGATCGGAGACTATCTTATTGATGATAAACCTAATCCGGAAAAAGGAGTTCTTACCCCGGTATGGAAACATATTCTATTTCATCAGGAGTACAATAAGTCTCTGAACCGTCAGAGAATCACAGACTGGTGTGATTGGAAAAAGATCATCTTTCAAGAGGAAGAGGAAGAGGAATCTGAATACTGGGATAAGCTCTCGGAATCGATTAAATATGAAAATTATTCAGTGGATACTCGGTGTAGTTGTTCTCCGGGCCAAAAAGCGTGGTGTATCTGCTATTCTGGGAGATAATATCAAAAATTGAATATTTCCGCTTTTCAATATTCCTTTTCACCACCATCTCACTCGTCTTCGACACTTTCAACCATGTCATCTACATCCACTAAGATCAAGAACTGGTACCTGTTCGAGAACGGAAAGATTCTTTGTGGAGATATCATGACAGCGAACCAGAATTACACGTTCTTCCAGTTTGGTATCGCCAAGTACACTCCATTCTCTTCGTACGAAGAGGAAGTGAAGACTATTGTGAAGGAAGATGGAAAGAATATTGAGAAGATCATTAAGAGAAAGGTGTACATCCCAGCACTTGTCGATGGTGTCACCAAGTCAGGAATCCGGATTCAACTCTCTCTCTTCGATTCAGAGAAGGATAGATACTTTCAGACTACCGACTTCTTCAAGGTTCTCGCTGAGAAGCATGGATCTAAGAAACAGGAGATTAAGAAGGATGAGTCCGATGAAGATGATGAGTAAATCACTTACGGAGAACAGAATAATTTTCATTGAATAACACCAATGAAAATTACAATTAAAGTTGGGGCTTTTAAGAGAAGATACGAAAGAATAGAAAACTTAGAACAGAGGATGCAATCCCCGTCTTTGCAGACATCAACATGATGAATGGTGTATAGGTTCCAGCTAATCTAAGCACAGGAAAAAGATAATCCTTTATGTAGGAGTATTTGCTATAAGGAATTTTTACACCCTTGATAGTACTGATCTCGTTTGAAACCAGAATCATACTCTCATTCATCTTATCAACGTTATCACCTAATCTATTTACATTTTCGTTTTGTATAACCATGAGTTTATGCATATCGATAACCATACTTTTGAGGTACTCCACCTCCTTTAACAGATCACAGTGTCGTTTGTGATCAATCACTTCATTTACAATAAGCCATTTTCTCTCATCCCCGGTATTTGAGTCATCAAGATCATCAATCTCGTCTAACACTTCAATCTCGGTATGATCAATTAATAGCTGTTCATTAGAGACACATTCGTTAGTCGACATTGTATAAACTATGTAAAGATATTCGGTCTTAAATCAAATTTTATGAAATCTGAGCAGCTTAGATGAGATTGGTGAATCCAACCCGGAGCTTTTAACAATAGAAAATCTATTTAAGAGAGTAGTTGTTTATGTATCTTATGTCGAATATTAGTCTCACCGACGCTGATAAAATTGCGTTAGAAACATTCAGATTTCTAGCCGATGACCAATTACTTGAAAATCTGCAAATGGAATTGATGAGTAAACTACGAGCTCATCATTCGATCTATACAATTATGGATGTTCTTTCGTATTACATCAAAGAGAAACTTATCAATCCTCTCGACCTGTTCTATGGAACAGAAGACCGTTACGAAGCTCTGATGCTCTGGAAAGCTTCAGAGGGATCGGAATTCTATTACGACGATTTCGTTGAGTGTTGGGATGAGGAGAATCCTATCGTATCATGGAAAATGGAGATTCTCAATGTACACCCATCGGATATTGAGATTAATAGACGACAGGATCTGCTGAAGATTATCCCTGAGTCTGAACGATGAAAACTGATTAATCTTAAATAATGTATAGTAAGTACCACCTGCAACTGAGTCTCATCACGATGTCTTTCGCTCCCATTCGTACCGAGATGCAATGCGAAGAGTATCTCTCTTATCTTCAAGCGTCGCAAGTCTTGAAAGTTCTTCATAAGTACTCTCAAGATCGTGATAGACGTCCACTGGACGGACGGTGTAATTCTCCTGGATGCGCCGATGGAAATGATGTGACTGAGATGATCGTTCTTTGTTTGTACAAGGGTGAGTATACATGTTTTGGATTTATCGTATCAGAAGATGGAGGATTTCGACTGTATAATACTGATGGTTCATTTGAAGAACTCCTTCGTGAAGGAGAGAAAAGTTTGAACAAGTTTGGCGAATCAAACCCGGAGCTTTTGAAGAAAAATAAGTCAAAATACTATTACGGAGAGACACGATCCTATTATGGAGATACCTCCGTGTACAAGATGAATTTTTATGAATACGATTTTGATGCTTATCTACAGTACCCTGATGATACCGATAACGATGTACTCAACGTACGATCTCTCATCACACAAAAAGAGACTAATGAATGGGCGCAATCTCAGACTGACGAAACGTTCAATAAGAACTCTCATATGTATGAGTAATTTCAAAAGTTGGAGAATCATTTATTTATCATAAGTCTTCTCAACTAGTCGTTTATCAAATTCGTTACCCATCGATTTATTTTCATTATATAGATTACTATACTGTTCTAACAATTCACTCTCGTCGTCGCTGATTTCTGCTAACTCAGCACATTTGATCTTTTTAAACTCCTTCAATTTTGTACTCATAATAGGAAGTATAGCCTCCTTCAGTTTCTTAGCTTGTATGTCAGTAACTATATTTCCTTTATCGTCGTGGTAAATGAAATTCTTCCGGTTCTTATCTGTACAACGATATGTTAGAGTACCCGATTCATCTTTGATTACATTATCAACTACCCAATCAGCTTGACCAACTCCTCCTCTTTCATAATGTTTTATAGTGTAGGTATCCTTTATAGATTCTAATCGTTCTTGGGAGAGATTGAGGGAGTTCATTGTTATATTCTTCGCTTTGATGTTTGTTGTGGTTGTTATCGATGTTGCTTTTTCGAGTAATTTTTTACTTTGTTCTTGTGAGAAATCATGTTCTTTACTGAATAATTTGTAGTATATTTCACCCCGTTCCTTCTCTTTCTCTAATTGTATTTTAAGAGAACAATTTTCATCCTTCAATACATTTATGATTTTTTCATATGATTCCCGTACATCTTTTATCTCTTTTGTAAATTGTTCGACTCCATACTTTTTAGGGCATATTATTTCATGGTTATCGTTGTTATGTTTACGAGTAAATTCCTTATAACAATACTGACAATTATATAAAATTGTATTAATAGGTGTATCCACTATATCTTTTTGTTTGTTAAGACAATATTTGGTTCTAGCTTGATGCAGTTTCAAATTAGATTTTGTAGATAAATGCTGTCCGCAAAATTCACACACAACCATGGCTGATTACTTTTTCTTACATTTCTTTAAAGTTACTTACTTAAGGAAAGTAAGTAAAAGTAAGGAATCTTCGAAATACTTCCGAACTTATGACTTTCAGAGATCAGAGAAATCGTCTGAAAGTCATAACTCAAATTTATACATTAATAGAGACCGTTTTCGGATTATGACTTTCGGAGTTCAAAGGGAATCCCATTTCTAAAACTATTTGAAATTGAAAAAAGTATATCAAACTCTCTCAATATTTGTGAGAGAGGCGACCTCTCCACCGAAAAACTTTCTAGTTTCGGAGTTCGGAGATAGTCGTGAACTCCGAAAAACTATTTGATTTTAAAAGCTTCGGTCCAATACATTGGACTACTTCGTACTTTTTAAAAGACATTGATCAATGTCTTTTAAAATTGATCCAAAAGAATAGAGATAATACTAGTACATCTTCCAAATGGCTGCTGAGAAATCGATCAGTTCTTTATCAAACTCCTTCAAGGAGATAAATCTCGAGGGTAACAACGACAGTGTGATACAATCTAAATTTTTAGATCTGGTTTTTAACAAAAAGAGAAATATTTTGTTATCATCCCCTGGTGGATGTGGTAAATCGTGGCTTATTATTAACATCATAAAAAAGGAAGCTGAACAAAGAGGTCTATCAATATCATTGACGTCAACCACAGGAGTCTCTGCGTTATCAATTGGTGGAACTACAATTAATAGATGGGGGAGTATCAAATTGGGAAAGGAATCGATTATGACTATTTGTACAAGAATAAAGAATAATAAGGAGACATTAAAAAGATGGAATGAATGTAAAATTTTAGTTATAGATGAAATATCTATGATGGGAGTAAAAACATTTGAATTATTAGATAATGTGGGTCGAAATATATGTGAATCAAATTTACCTTTCGGTGGCAAACAATTAATATTATCAGGTGATTTTTTACAACTACCTCCCATCGGAGATTCCTTTATTTTTAAATCTGAGATATGGGATACTTTTAATTTCAGATTTTTCAGATTAACGACCCCGAAGCGATATCCTGATATCGATCATTTTAATATGCTCATGAATATGAGATTGGGAAATACTTCTAAAGATGATACTAAAAAAATGTATGGTAGAGTTGACGCATATATCGATTATATTCGTAAAGGATTAGAAAAGAAGGAAAAAATTAAACCAACAAGAATTTATTCCCTTAAAAAAGATGTTGAAACATTTAACCTAGACGAACTCTCTAAATTGGAAGGTAAAACTATCGTCTATAATTCTATTGACAAGTTCTCCAAAAAATTATCTGAAAAGGAAAAATTAATCGACAAGAATGAGCGAAAAAAGGATAATATATCAGGAAAGGATGTTATGGACTGTACAGAATTTTTAGATACAGTTGTGAATAGGCAGATACTTTTAAAACCGGGAGCACAAATAATGTTGACATATAATTTAGCCATAGATATTGGGTTAGTTAATGGGTCTAGAGGTGTAGTATTATCTTGTGATCAAGACAGTATCAATGTATTATTTAAAAATGGAATCACAACCAGAATAGGGTATAATAAATACGAATTTGACGATGGTAAGATTCTCATGGTAAGATATCAACTTCCAATAATTCTGGCGTGGGCAACGTCGATACATAAATGTGTCGATGAAAATACATTAATAAGCACAGAGAATGGGTTGATAAGAATCAAAGATATATCAACTCATATGATGGGGAAAAATACAAATATGATTCATCCTGATAATTCTATATTACATATATCAGAAAAAATATACGGTCGCAATGGAATTAATAAAACATCTGAAATATATAAAGGGTGTGTGGAAAAATCTTTAAAAATAACAACCAAATTAGGATATAGTATTGAGGGGTCACATAAACATCCTATATTAGTTTACGATAATGGAAAAGAGGTATGGAAAACTCTTCCATTTATCAACAAGGGAGATTATATTGTATTCCGAACAGGATTGTTCTGTGGTCGAAAAGATAATATTACAACTGATATGTTTACTATTGAGCAATATAGAGAAGGAAGTAAAAAGATATACTCTATTCCTCAAACAATAGATGAAGATATATGTTATGTTATCGGATTATTAGTAGGGGACGGAACATATTGTTATTCTACAAACGGAGATTATAAAATAGGATATGTAACATTAGATAACGAACTAATCAATAAATTTAAATCTGTTATGGATACCAAATTCAAAACCGATGTTAGAATTTTCGAAGATAATGGCGCCCAACGCTGTATTGTAAGTTCCAAAATGATTAGAAACTTTTTTGAGATATTCGGTCTTTCGTATACGAAAAGAACCGAGAAAACGGTTCCATGGTGTATTCTTGAGAATACAGTGGAATGCCAAAGAAAATTCATAAAGGGATTATTCGATACGGACGGGGGTATAAATAATTCGTGTATACATTTTACAAATACGTCAGAAAAAGTTATTGATATTACTCAAATTCTTCTACTCAACAATGGTATTATATCTTCTAAAAGAGTTCTCAGAGAAGCAACCGATAAATGGAGTAAAGTATTTAGAATTCAGATATGTGGAATAAATGCTCGAAAATATATGTCTACAATTGGATTTTTCTGTTTACGTAAACAGAAACAAGGTATAAAACAGTACGGTAAAGACCCATCGATACAATTGATCCCAAAAACTAATATATGCAGTATTCCCGATTCTTATACTATTACGAAAACTATTAAAGATCAGCTTACAACATCAAAAAGAAATGATTCATCATTTCATAGTTTCATCTATAAACGTGTAGGAAGAGGTGATCTCAATTCGACTATATGTTACGATCAGTTACCATATTTAATTCAAGAGTGTAAAAATAGAAATATTAAATTAGACCCTAAAATCCAAGAGTGGGTAAATAATGGAATATTTTTTGATAGAGTCGATTCAATTGAAGAAGGTTTGTGTCAGATGTATGATATCGCAGTTCCGGAAGATCATACATTTATAGCGAACGGGATTGTAAATCATAACTGTCAAGGAGCGACCCTTGATTATGCTATCATGGATCTTGGATCATCTATCTTCGCTCCGGGAATGGCGTATGTCGCCCTTTCTCGTGTCAGAACTCTTGATGGTCTACTATTGAGTAGCTTTGTCCCAAAGAAGATCATCGCGGATCCAGAGGCTCTAGAATTTGAGAGAATGATTGAAGCTCAAGAAAAGGATGAGGATATCGATTACGAGATCGAGAAAGGAGGTGGAATGCCTCAAGAGGAGGGGCGCCCGAATAAACAAGTGAAACAACAAGAGATTACTGTTCTTCGAGGAACAATGTGTGGTGAGACCATGATGGTTGATAAGATTCCAGGAGTAGACAAACACATTGTCGCATTCATTATGGCAGATTGTCCAGAGATCTACGAGATTATGGATCCTGATATGTGGAAGAAACTCAAGGGATTAGAAGCACCATTGAAAGTTGATAATGAGACACTGTATAGTAAGCTCTTAGAACTTCTGGAGTTGGAGAGCGGAGAAACTGGAGACGAAGATGATAACGAACCTGGTGGATTGATAGACTGTGAGGAGGATGTGTTAGAGTTGTAGAAAAAATGTTTGTTTTCAATATGTACTTGACTATTGAAAACTAATCTTCCGAGATTCTCCGGATAGTGACTAAAAAGTGAATTTCTGACTAACTAAGAAGAGACAATCACCCACCACCTAATCACAACACACTCAATCATGTCGTCCACCTCTGCTTACACCGCTCTCGGCCAGTACCTCATCGGAAAGGAGAAGTCCGATCGAGAGAACACAAAGCTCAAGGACGCAGCGGTTTGTGGTTCTATCGTGAACTTCAAGAGTCTCGTTTCTCGTGGATACAATCCCTATCGTCCAGACAATGATGGAAAGATGCCGTTCGAGTGGGCTGAGGATCAGGAGAAGTTCAAAGAGCTGTCAGCTGAGTGGATTCATCAGCTCGCGTTCGATATGAATCCCGACACCTTCTCGGACGATTCTGACGACGAGGATCGGAAGAAGACTCTCGAGAAGGTGGTTCAGTATGTTGTGCAGGTTGACGGTCACGAACTTGCTATGCTTCGGGAACATCTCAGTTCCATGCGCAACAACGATGAGGAAGATGAAGATGAGAAGACACCTAGAAGGTATGTTCAATCTACGGATGATCCTATGTGCGATCACAATTATCTTTCCAACTCTAGAGGAGATTGATGTAACTTAGACTATGCATGGATACTACAAGGAGTAACTCATCCGCAAACACTCGAGTCGGGAATAGGAGAATACATTAGAAAAGAGGCAATAAATCCTGCTATCACTGCTGTTGCCGGTGATAACAAGACCTGTTTAGTTGTTATGTTCGGAATATTATCTCCGATAACCAAGACCATTACTAAAACACTAAATGTCACAGCCATCGGAACAGACATTCTGAGTGCATTTAGATAATTTGGTTTCTTTGTCTGATCTTGACATCTAGAGATTAAGGCGAGAAAGCATGATAAAAATCCTAGAATAACTGCAACAGGAAGTGATCCTGATACACCATATTTTCCGTGAATATACCAGACGAGAAGCGGAAGGAAAAATAGAATAGTCTCTCTTATCATCTTATGTTGTGTAAATACTTTTTAAAGTCTAGACTTTAAAAAGCTCCGTCTCGATTATCAGGATTGTTCCAACTTTTTAAAAGCTCCGTCCGATATCTAGACCACATCAAATCCAAAGTACTTATTTACTATTGTACTGAACGTCGTGTTGAATTCATCTACCGTCATATGGATAGGAACATATTGTTTACTGAATTTTTGGCTCCACTTTTTCACCTCTTCAACTACATAGGTTTTGGTATCTTCTTCCCACGGATCGCCTGATAATCCGTTCATAATTTTTTCTTGCATTTCTTCAGATGTTTCATCAACCACATTTTGTAAACTTGTTTTAAGAGAGATTGTAAATTCATGTTTCATATCAATGTATACAAGACCATCCTCAATCCCTGTAAAAACATTGAACAACCTATTGTAGTGACCGGAGAAGCAAGTACCAGACATCTCTGTCAACTCTTCAATAAGTCTCATCCACAAGAGATTATATTCCTTGTGATTGGAGATAATAAAGACTACACGATCAAAGACATCCTTAAGAACATATTCCCCCACTGTTTCAGTCATGATTTTAACGTTATCAGTTGAAAATCTCTGCACGCTCAATTCAACTGCATTCTTATTGATCTTTACAACTTTTTGGTGTTCGTCAAAATACGATCCAGTCTGAATAGCGGATGATATTTTGTTTTTCATATCCGTGTAATTTCTCATCTTCTGATCTGATCTCTCAAAATCAGTCGAACTCTTTATCATCCACAAAAGAAATTTTGTCTTGCAGCTATCGAGTTGATGAACCGATTGAGAGTTATGATTTAATTCACCAACAACTCTCAATAACCTAATATTGTTTTCACCCCATCGATTGAACTCTCTAAACTGCTCAGTCTGAGGAAGAGTGTACAGGAAAAAATCAGCAAGATCGTTGGTTAATTTTTCATCACCTACAACCAACCCTTGTGATATTCTACACATTTCAGGAGTGATCCAATTGTTAAGAGTATACATCTGTAGTACTGGGATCAGAAAATTGGTGACATTCAATTGGTTCTGAAAGAAGTATGAATCCAGACCGTCTTTCAATAGTGGTTTTGATGGTGTGTGTTTAGAGATATCATGAACGCGAGACAGACCGGCTATATATTTTCTTGTTGGACGATGTAGCATTTGAACACTATTGTATATGTTATATCCTCTAGCGATAGTGTTTTTCGATACTAACTCTTCATATAATCTCTTTCCGATATTAGTGTATTCCTCTGACATTCTAGCCATAAAGAAATTAAACCATACTTCATACTTGATCTCGTTGTTCACAGTATCGCTCAAGTTAAACCCGATCATCTCTTCCAATATAGTTTCACCTATAGTAGTTGTGTCCAGGTATTCACAGCACTTAATACGTTGATCAAAATGAAGTGTTTTATCCTTTGCATAGGTTTCTATTTTTGAGAGAAAACTCTCCCTTGTTGTTCCGTAAGGGGTTACATGTTGATTACAGTTAACCATAAATTCGTAAGTGCTGCATAAGTCGTCTACCATCTCTACTAATATCATTGTAGTCTCTTAAATTAATTTATAATCGGTACTTTGAAAAGTGAAAAAGTTGATACAGCGCAAATGGTAAGAAACCATGTCGAAAACTGAGGTAGAAATAATATTTGAGGATCACATCTTTGTTGCAGTTATCGGAACTGCTGGTGGAAAGAAGGATCCTATGAACGAGAAGCTTGATGAGGATCTCTTTCGGAAGATGGTAATCTCCGCAGACAAAACTATTATGAATGAGTTCGGATTGGATTCTCGAGGTGTTATTCTTGTTAGTGGAGGTGCAGCGTGGAGTGATCATGTAGCTGTAGAGTTGTACAAGACTGGACGATATGGTGGGCTACAGATTCATTTTCCGTGTGAATGGGAGGGAGGAAAACACAATGATACCGGAGAATATGATTGGAGAACCAATCCGGGGAGATTGGCAAACAGTCTCCATGACGCATTCTCGAAAAAGATTGGTCGAGATAGTCAATCCGATTTCTCTCTTCTCTCAGAAGATGAGAATGTACAGTTCGTCACTGGAAAGGGATTTCATACTCGAAATTCTAAAGTCGCTAAATCAGAATACATGATAGCTTTCACATTCGGAAGTATCAAGGGTGGAACCTCGGATACGTGGGGAAAATGTAAAGGAAGTCGCCATCATATAGATATCGATTCTTTGACTTAATGTCGAAAAAATGATTATTTCATATTGTATCACGGAGAGATTACTCCGTGATACAAATACCACTTCAAAACCATGGCTCTCACAACCGCATCTATCAAGAGTAGCATCGTTGAGCTCAGCAAACTTCTCGCTGGGAAGAGTTTCTCGGTCTCTGAGATTCAGGAGAAATGGAACTCTCTGGTCGGAGAGAAACTGAAGATCAAGCAAATAGAGATCGAAATCGAGAGTGACGATGAGACTGAAGAACAAAAACAACCACTTACGACAATCCCAATTACTGCGAAACCAACTTCCGTAATCAAGACGTGTTTCGCTGCGGGAGATAAAGTCAAGATGATCTTCAAGAAGGGATACTATGCTGCTGTGATTGGTAAGTTGAATCTCAAACACTACACCGTGTGGACATGCAAGAATTCTCTTTCACCGACCGCTGTGATCTACAAGTATACCTGTCCGATCAATCTTCTGAGATACACATCTGAGGAGGAGGGTATGAGTGAACCTTGGAATTTCCATCATCGCCTGACTGGAGAACACATTCCCGGGAGAAAGACTCATGCGGTCGTAAAGACTGGATATTCCGTGTCGGTACCCAAGTGTCTCTCGATGAGTAGCGGAATTGCTTATACGAGCACTATGTTTCGCGACGGAAAGAATATCGGAACTATTCAGAATGGAGGAACAGGAGGTCCAACGTATGTCAATCTGTATGGTGAAGAGAAGACCCTGTGGACTAGTTGGTTGAAAGCGAAGGGACACACCGAAGAGGATGGTCTTGAGAAGTTGATCTCTACTGCTGAGAATGGAGAAGTAAAAAAGACTGAGGAACCGTCTAAGATCGGGTACGATTCGATTGGAAATCTACATGACTATGTCAAGAAGTGGGTGAAGGAGAGATACGCACGTGGATACACCACCGTCTCTGCAAAGAACAGCAACGAGATTCTTGTGGAGTTGGAGGATCTGCGGCACGGAGATCATAAAAAGATGGTTCTAAAGGCGTCAGGTCCGGTTGGAGATCTGGTGAAGAGGATTCAACAGGCCCTTCCTCGAGTGTACGGAAGAACTCCGGGATTGACTGATGATTTCGACTACACACATCCGATCATCATCAAGGGTGATATGAATCAGAACATCGATGTGTAAAACAAAGAATAAAAACGAATTTCAATACTCAACTTAGAATATCAACCAACCGAGTATCGAAATGTCCTCACCCGCACAAACTCCCACTTTAGAGGATCTCACTAGATTGCTTTCCGATGAAAGTCCAATGTATGTAAAGTACAACAATCAGAAACTCTATATCAACAACATCGTATCGATGCCCACTGTCGCTCAGGTATATGAACCGAAAACCGGATTGTTGACCAGAGACTATAGAAGTCAAGATGATGTTCTAAAGGAGATTGTGAGCAACAAGACTAAGGATCCCACATCAGAGATCGAAGTGTCGTTGTCTCTTCTTCATTTTCCAGAGGGGACATCGATCGATCCGTATGATCATCTCGATGAGGATCTGTATCAACCCATAAAATTTCCTGTTGATAAACACAAGGAGATTATGAAATATAAGACGGATTACGATACCATCTCCAAGTTCTCTCAGAAGGCTAATACCCATGTACTTCTCACTACCGACTCGAGAGGGGATGGTCGTATCAACGGTGGTCTTCTATCACCAGAACTACAATCGATTCGTACACATCTCTGTCGCGCGATCAACGAGATAGATAAGTATTATCAATATCACGAGGGTTTTAAGATTGATCTAGAATTTCCATCTGAACTCTCGTTTATGTCACGTCTCAATTGGTATGTGGATATTCACAATTACGACGAAACGACTGGAAACTACTGTCCTTACCTTCGTATTATGACGAAGTTCTAACGATTCAAAAATGATTTCTAATTTGATCAAATTAGAAATAACAATCAGCTCATTCCAACTTTTCAACTAGAATGACTATCTACACTGTCATCACCGTGTTCGGAATTCAGATCGACAAGATCGCTCTTCTAAAGATTATCATTGCTAACGAACAATGGCGACAGGAGATTAAAGACCGCGCTGTATCACACAAAGATGACGTCATCTTTCCAACGATTGAGGAGATTGAGGAGTATGAGAAACAACCTAATCTTAAGGAAGAAGAGAGGAATGAGAATCTCTCTTCATCGGTTGATGAGTTTTTCGACACATTTATTATCAACGAGTCGTTTTGTAATCTCACTCCATACTTCTTCAAGGGACAACGACATGAACATAATGAATCGACACTTGTTTTCGGTGTTGAGCTTTTCGAATCGATGGTCGAAGGACCCGGATCGTCATGTACATTCTCTATAGAGGATTTCAACGTGTATCAGAAGAAGATTTCGGATTGTAAGGGGGCAATCGAAACTTTGATCGGTAAACACGAAGAGTTTGAGATGTTTGCAGTTGCTAACGATTGTCAGTGTTGTTCGTAAAATGTCAATAAAAGTGATTTTTCGTGTATTTAAGACTACTCAGCAACCATACCTCTTCATCACTAATCAACATGAGTTCTCGAGACGATTTCATCCGTATTAAAAAGTTTAGTGAATTGAAAACTCATCCGGATATCAACAAGATTGTTCATTGGAGTGAATTTGTCGAGGCACTAA
Source organism: Candidatus Colwelliibacteriota bacterium (assembly GCA_028710275.1). Classification (GTDB taxonomy): domain Bacteria; phylum Patescibacteriota; class Minisyncoccia; order UBA6257; family Colwellbacteraceae; genus STB-63. The sequence continues at coordinate 63,865 of JAQTUL010000002.1, forward strand.
ACAAAGGGAACCCGAAATTTCACTCGTGGTTTGACACGAAAGAGAATTCTAAACAAGATGAGATGATACGCTGTGGAGGATGTGGACATGAATTTTGTCTCGATGCGAAGACCCCGACAATAATTCCGGTATGTTTTCTCTACAAGTATTGGAAGTGTGACGGTCGTAAATCAAATGAGAATCTCTGTACCGCATGTTTTTACGCGATACAAAACCCTCAATGGAATAAAAAAGTAATATCTAATGACTTGTCTTACAAAGGTGAGATGGTGATGAATGAAAGTGGAACATGGGAATGGGCTGATCGTCGCGATTGTGGCTGTGACGCATGTGAACGTCGAAAAGAGGAGTTCTAAAAGGGTGATGTTATGAAGGAATAAGTTTACTAATAGAGATAAAGAATCTCTATTAGTAATTAAGACATGAAGGGGTTATCGATAGATATCGGGGTGCATAATATGGCCTTCTACATAGAGGAGTTTGATCAATCAAAAATTAAATCTCTTAACTGTCCCAAGACCCAACGATATGATGATAATGGAGCGGCAACTGAGAAATTTAAAACTCAGGTACTGAAACATGTGTACACGAATGGAAAGAATGTGTTTCTTGATAAAGCTGATCTATCACAAGAGAAGGGAGTGGCTTTTGATGTTCATCTATTTATAAATTTAACATCATATCTGGATAGTCATATCAAAGAGTTTGATGACTGTTCATTCGTTATCATCGAACAACAGTTGAAGACCAATCCGATGGCGCAACGACTAGAACAGCATTGTGTGTCTTGGTTCACATTTACTTATCTCGATACAAAAGAGATTGTTATCTTCCCATCAAAGAACAAAACACGTGTTCTCGGCGCTCCGAAAAAGGTACCTCATCGAAAGACGGGGAAACCATCGAAGATGACCAAATCTCAAAGAAAGAAGTGGGCGTGTGACGAGGCATCTAAAATACTTACCCTAAGAGATGATATGGTATCAATGAAACATATCTTTGTTACCAATAAAAAAAAATCAGACGATCTGAGTGATGTAATTTCAATGATGCAAGCCTTTAAAATTAAATGTTTTATTGATGGGGTATTAAAGTGATATCATTATATCATCTATCTCTAAAGGTCCTATCAAAAATGATAACAACCTAATTAGCCATATCGATTATCACAGTGATAATCGATATGGCTAATGCAATCCCGCGACAGGATTCATACTCTTTTCTGGACACGATAAACCCATCGGTCTTTCGTCACTTAACAAAGAACGTAGTGGATCTAAGAGTATGGAATACATCATTCCCTTTAACGATTATGAGTCATAACAAGAGACGTGAGTGTAGATACGGAAAGGAATGTAAGAAGAAGGATAAGTGTATTTTCAGACATGATCCGAACTACTGTCTCAATTTCTTTCTCTATGAAAAGTGTGATTGTATTAATAAGAACAATGGATATCATATCACCGAAAAAATGTTCACTATAGTCGCATCCAATACTCTGGAATCTCTCATACAGATAAAGCAGACACGTCTGGAAGAGAAAGTAAAAAAGGATGAGATTGAACGACAGAGACAATTAAGAGATGCAGAGATTCAAAGAAAGATGTATGAGGAGCAAATGAAGAAGTGGGAACAAGAGTATGAAAGACAACGTAAAAAAGATGAAAAACGACAAGAAGAGTTGGATCGTAAACGGAAAGAGAAACAGAGAGCGGAACTGAAGAAACAAGATGATGAGAGGAAAATTAAAATTAAGAATATTACGGAACCCGATTATGTCGATCTCTCTGATCCAAGTGAGTTTTACGATGAGTTTCCCTTCACAGAGAAATATATCGTAAACATGATCGTCGATTATATGAAGTCGAATGTCACTCTTCCCAATTTTCTAAACACTTGTGGATGTGAGAGTGTAGGATACGCAAGTGCGGGATACAATTCCTACTCTGTAAAATATACCACATTCACTCGTATGTTTGGTAACACTTATAAAAATATCTGTACAGTATGTTTCAAGGATCTAGTCATTCTTCACGTAGACTACTTCGCTTCACAAATAGAATTCCCTTTTGGTGGATGGTTTCTCAATGAGATACAACAACTGAGTCACAAAGATAAGAAAGGATATGAGATATACAAGACTCAATGGACTGACCTCTTAGAATTGACAGATCTGATCAGACGAAGGAGAAAGGAGATAAAAGAGACCTAAAGATATAATATACTTATATGGGCGCGCGAATGGTTTCGACTTGGTTCTTATACAGCTGACGGAGGGGTCCAATTCCCCTCGTGCCTATACACTAAAATTATTTTATCGTATGAATACGATAAAATATCTTCAATAAAAATGAATATGCCGACTGTTCTAGAGGAAATTCTACCACTCATCGTCTCTTCCGTAAAAGATGTCGATCGAATTTGAAAACGATTCTGAAGATGATATCGAATTGGATGTTGCAGTTACCGGTGCAAGAGTAGGAGATGTGATTATCGGTCAGCAGAAGTGTACGATGAAAGCGATGCTTCGTGTGTATACATCTCCTATTTTCCCGATGAAGAAGTATCTGGATGAATTACGAGATGATGATGAAAAGTGGGAGAGATTTCTCGCGAAGCTCTCGTCACTCTCATTCTTCGCAAACATGACTCGGGATGAGCGTGAAGAGTGGATGGATGAGAATGAGACAACTGTAGAGTTTATTGGGGACGACCGTGAGGGAGGCGAGAAGAGTGGAAAAAGAAAAGAAACGCATATCGAGATTCTGGATGTAGGAACTTCGACATTGACCTCTCAAGTGGAGTCAGAGGATCTGGAGGTACTCATGGAGGGTAAGGAAGAGGGATTCTATTCGGTTGAGGAGATTGAATCTCGATTCCCGAGAAAGCCGGGAAGTAATGCGCGAAAACATACTCTCTTCTTTATGAAACAGTTTTGGGTTGTGGTGACAGATTACAAGATCGTTACGTCGTTCGATGGAGTTGTATTCGATATCGAAAATGGAGAGATCAAGTCGAACTGTGAAACAGAGGATGGAAAGGAGTTGATTGTTATTGACGGAATCACAAAGCAGTACACGTTCGGAAAGAAAGATGAATGGGTGAAAAAGTCAGAACAAAAACTCGCGTTTCTCGTTTCGAAAGAGAGATTCGATCTCTCAAAGATAGATGAGATTGTAAAGGAGACATATAAGGAGTTGTCAGACGTCGATGGCGATATGAATGATACGATCCGGAAAATTAGAACAGACTTGAGAGAATACACAGCCGGGTCGTTCAAATCTCTTATGCAGAAGATCATTCGATTCGGTCCGGATAAGGTATCACTTCTGGATGGAGAGATTGTGGATGGAGGAATAGTCATTCTCGTTGTTGTTGCGATGCTCGCACAGAATCCAGGATCATTCGTTCCTGATATTCAGAGATATGTTACAGGACTTGAGTCTGTAGCAAAACGATTGGGGATCATCTGTGGATTCGAAGACTCGTATACACCTCCGGAACGAGTGAATGAATTGGTGTCGTTGTTCTCTGGCGCACTTCTTGCTCAGAGAGTAAGATCATGGAAACCGAATAGACAAACTCTAAAACTCTGGATGACAACTGCGTATAAATCGCTCAATGAGCGGAGAGCTATCGATTACGAGAAGGAGTCATCTAATCTCTCAATTACAGACTGGTGGACTCTATGTCATAAGAAGGGATTGGATATGAAACCGTACGCTATCTCGGAGAAGTTGAGTCCGATAAAAACGTGTAGCGCGATTCTAGATACTCTTAGGTCGTTCGAGGGAGATATTGGAATGGCTCGACATATTGCATCAGTTTATCCGAAGTGTGAACTTATAGAATGTGATAGAACACATGAGGTTGTGATGCCTCTGTGTCACGGAACAGATCAACATTGGGCTGCAGGGTTCATCTACTTCTTCACTCCGAAAACTATTCTTCAGAATAAAGGAGAATCCTCACCGTTCGATAAGATATTCACTCGTGTGTTTCAGGAGGTGACCGGATTCAATCCTCGAAGAGATGAGATTGGAGAAGACTTTGAAGATGATGAATTTGTGAAGGAGACGCGGAGATCGCAGATGTTGTATCTAGTAGCAAAACAGAACAAACAGACAAAGAGAAAAATCCTCAAACGAGAACATTACAAGAGTAGCTATCAGTTGAACGATTCATGGTTGGCTGGAATGGTTAGTGCTATAGAGATTCCAGGAAGTCCGGCAACTATTGTGACTCTTCGTCCAGAGAATATCTATCAGCTTATCGCAATCAGAAAGCCGTCTCGTAATATGGCAGAGAACATCACTCCCGAAAGAGAGGAGTACTCGAAGAAGACTGCAAAGGAGATGTTGAAGAATGGAATAAAACTAAAGGGAACACATCCTCCATCGGAATTTTTTAAAGGTGCATCAGTCAAACTAGTTGATGATGAGTATATTATCATTTCAGCAGATGGTATTTCGATGACATGGGAGGATGCAAGAGATATCGATATCTCTCTTCCATATCACAATGCTGTAGATAAGAATATAGAGAATTCTATTTCTCAGTGGGGAGAAGGTATTGAGATCAATGCGTTTGAGAAACTTGATAAGCTCATTGCAAAAACCAACACAAAGGTAATGTACCGTGTCCTTTCGTATATCGCAAACTATAAGAAGGAGTTTGAGATGAATAGAGTTAGTCGAGATGGAAACGGAACTTATCAGAGTGTCAGTCTTAATGATGTTCGTGCTTATCAGTTCATTCTCACTCTGAGTCAACTCTTTCCTGCAGCATTACGACCGGTTGAAAAATCGCCTCAGAAATTCCTAGTTCCAGTTGGACCATTACTGTGGAACATTGTTACAAAGATCAAGGGATTCTTGTGTAAGCCGGAGGACGATGATGGATGGGATGAAGTAGAGATTAAGGATTCCTTAGAGAGAGTTGAGTGGACTCATCAGAAGGAGACTACAGAGGAGATGATCAGGAACTTCAAGTCGGGAACGAAAGGAAACTTCTTATGGCTGCGCGTCGGGCTTGGGAAGTGCCTCCACCCAGATACTAAAGTTTTGTTATGGGATGGGTCCATGAAACGCGCGGAAGATGTACAAGTGGGTGACAGACTTATAGGGGACGACAATACGTATAGAAATGTACTGACTACATGTACCGGTGAAGAGGAAATGTTTGAAATTTCACAAATCAAAGGTGATTCTTATAAAGTAAACAGATCTCATATTCTGTCTCTGAAGTTTTCAGGACATAAAGGATATTATTGGAGTGAGTCTTATCATAGATATTCTGTCACTTGGTTGGATAAAGAGGAGGTGAAACGAAAAACTAAAATCTTTACGGTTAGCCAGGTATATAAAACGAAAGAGATTGCTTATGATACAATGATGCAATTTCGATCTACAATTCCAGACGATGATATTATCGATATCTCTGTAAACGATTATCTCTCTCTTCCTCAAAATTTTAAGAATGAATTGAAAGGTTTTAAGGTAGGGGTTGATTTCCCTTCACAAATTGTTTTTATGGATCCTTATTTATTGGGAGTATGGCTTGGTGATGGATACTCAAATGGATCCGGATTTACTAACATAGATGAAGATTGTATTAATTCTTTCGTGAAAGAAATAGAATCTATGGGGTGTCATATCTATAGAAAAAAATCAAAGGGAGAAGATACAATTTCCTATGCTGTACGAGGTATTTATGAAAATAAAAAGAGAAAGAGAAACCATTTTCTGGATATTATAAGATACTATGGAATGTATAAAAATAAACATATCCCTAAGGACTTTTTAATTAATGATAGAGAAATTAGATTGCAGGTTTTGGCTGGATTGATAGATACTGATGGATATTATAACGATGGATGTTATGAGATAATACAAAAAAGAAAAGAGTTATCGGATAACATTTTGTACTTGGTTAGATCATTAGGATTTAACGCTACACAAAAAGAGGTTCAAAAAACATGTACAAATTCTATACATGGAAGAATAACAGGTACTTATCATAGGTGTATATTCAGTGGAGAAGGAATAGATCTTATTCCTTGTAAAATTGAAAGGAAAAGAGCACCTGAAAGAATGCAGGTGAAAGATGCATTGAGTACAGGAGTTACAGTTAAGAGTATAGGGAATGGTAAATATTGTGGATTTACTATCGACGGAAATAGTAGATTTCTTCTTGGAGATTTCACGGTGACTCATAATACCTTAATCGTAATGAACTTTCTCTCGTGGTTGAAAAGTATGAAAAAACTCTCAAAGTATATTCTCTACACACTCCCACCGTCCGCGATTGAGAGTGTTGTACATGAGATTCAGGCGTTTGGATTAGAGATCAACTATATCATTCCGCTGAAGAGTATCAAAGGTAAGAAGATTCCGAAAGGAGTAACGGTTACTCAGGAATGTGTTCTCGTTCCGTATGCGGTGAATATCATTGCACACGACCATTTGCGGCGATGTAGCGACGAACTTCTCAGTTATGCAAGCGAGTGTACATTCCTGGTCGATGAGGTTCATAAGGGATTGAATGAGACAAAGAGAACTAGTACCCTTCTCGATATTGCTCGTCTTTCAAGAATATTTGTAGCCTTTACAGGAACACCAGTGATCGACAACAAGATCTATAAACTCATCTGGTGGTTGGAACAGATTGTTGAGTTTGAGGTCAATCTCGGAAACTTCTGGGTGAGTGCAAATTCGATGGTTGCGAGAAAGATCTCGACAGGCGTGAGAGTGATTCGAAAGGAGGTGGTAGCTAAATTCAAGGATGATGAACTTTCCGAATACAAAAAACTTGTTCCAGTTGCAATGGGAGGAGAGAATAAGTATGCGTCGAATACAGACTTCAACGATGCGTACAAACTCTGTTGTAACGTGACAGCGAGTAGACGAATGATTGAGGAGACAATGGCGGCGTTGGGTGAAGATAAAGGAGTCATGTTGGTCGCGCAGAATAGATCTCATCAAGATCGTTTGAAAGATATGCTTGTTGATGAGGGAGTGAAGGAGAAGGATATCTTTATCTTGACTGGAAACAATAGTATATTCTTGACGGATGAGGCTGTGAAGAAGAAGATCATTCACGATTACAAAGTTGTTATCGTTCCGATGAACAAACCTGAAGGATACACATTGACAAGACTAACAGTTATGGTAACGTGTGTCTATCCGTCTAACGAAGCAACTCGTGAACAGATCGAGGGTCGTATCAATCGTATTAGTCAGGCTGCGGAAGAGATTGAAATTATCGTGGTACACTGCGGAATTCTCACTTATATTCTAAAGAATCATAATCAAGCAAAGAGTCTGAGTATCGCGTTGAGTGATATGGCAAAGAAACTGGAGGGTGTGAAGATTGCGTAGGAGAAAAAATGAATATCTTATACTTTTGAAGAGAAGAATACACCCGTACGGTACTTTCCCTTCAAAAGCTCCGGTTTGTGATTCCAATTTTTTCTCGAAATGACTACCCCGAATGATATTCTCCGGATGAGAAGAAATAAGATAGTCAAGACTACGCTGTTCGACTATACTCGGATGGAGTATTTCTTCATCCACTGCAGAGATGGACCTGTGTACATCCGGAAACTTATCAATGCGCCTCCGTTCAAGAAGATTGACTGGAGTATAGAGTATACAGGAAAGAATCGAGAGATGTACACAACTGTCGGTGAGTACTTCGTGATGATGTCTGTGAAAAAGATATTCGAATCTTTCACAAGAAAGGAGATGAATGGTTGGATCAAAGTTCTCTGTATTTTGATGGAGAGAGGATTTCTGTCGCGAGAGATTATTACACGGGTTGAGTCGTACATCTCTCAAAAGAGAATGCCTCATATGTTGAGATGTGTTGTTCGCATTTTGATGAATAAGGCTCTTCTTTTTGTGAAGAGCCTGATCAAACACTCAGTATCAGCTGAGTACTATACAGGGGTTGATGATCTGATCTCTTCATATGTTTTGTGAAAGAGTGTTCGAACGATCACGGGCTAAAAATGAAAATTGAGATAATACAACAAAAATCTTTACCTGTTGTATTACCTACACCTCACCAACCAATCATGTCGACAACGTGCAATATTTCCTTTAACTTTGGAACCATGAGTACAAAGAATCTCGAGGAGATCAGAGCGAATGTGAATCGAATTCTCGCGGCTCGTCGTCCTCTATCAAGTGTTTCCTACTTGAACCGACTTATGACCAAGGATCATATGAAGTACGAATATAAGTTTGTTCGAGAGACCAATAACGACGGTCTTCGTTATTGGAATTGTTTTTTGACTTATCGAAAGGCCGGTGACGATACTCTTCATACGTGGGGTTGTGATATTAATAAGAAGAAAGCAAAGCAGGTTGCAGCATCGGAAATGAGACTATTCTTTGATGAAGAGTACTCGTATAACCCCCGAGATTATGATAAGCAGGAAATTGAAGCAAAATTCATTGACCCAATTGAAGATGATGACGAATACGAGGACGATTTTTATTACTCCGACGAAGACAAAGAGTCTCCATATTCATTGAGTGAGGATGAACGTTACATGTCACAGAAATATACTCCTATTCCGGTTGAGAGTGACTACGACAGTGACTACAATGGAAGTGATCTGGATGAAACTGATCGATCACCTCGTGTAGTCTATATTCATGGATTGAAGGATTTCGAGGACAATGACGACGACTCAACATCCAATCCCGAATGGATGTCTGAGTGGAAGAATATGAATGATGGAGAGAAGAAGGAGTTTCTGGATAAGGAGATCGATGAATATACCAATGAGACGATCGAACGAGGAAAATATCTCTCTAATCTTAAGGAATGTGTCGAAACTCTTCAAAACCTTCCATGGAAGAAAGAGATTCTGAAGACTATTTCAGAATCGAATGAGTCTACAGTGAGTGGTGATTGGGAGAAGTATGTTGTTTCTCTTCCACTACATACTCTCGATTTGAATACTTCTGACCAGAACGTGATTATTGATATCAACGACGATGAATGGGAGATGATGATCTAAATTACACGAGTAACTGAATAGATTCAAAAGTTATAACTTTTGAATTTAACCTTAAAGACGTATAATCTTATAGTATCTAGTGACAATGTCCACTCAACCTTCAGAAATCTCTATCACCCGAGCGCTCGATGAACTTGTTCTCATCGACAAGCGTATTCAGAAGAAGGTGACCGAGGTTAACTTCATTACCTCTATCTCTAAGAAGAATAAGAGCTTTATCAATCCTGAACAGTTCGAACAGAACGCCAAGTCGGATTGGCAGTAGATTCGTGATCTGATTTCTCTTCGTCATCGAATGAAGGGTGCGATTGTTAAGAGTAATGCAGAGACGCTGGTGAAGGTTGGTGACGAGACTCTCAGTGTCGCAGAGGTGATCGAGCGCAAGAAGTCACTCTCTATTCACACCAATCTTCTCATGAAGCTGAAGACGCAACGAGAGAGTATTCTGCGTACATCGGAGTATGCAAACGCGCAGATGGAGCCCGAGCTTCAGAAGCTGATTGAGATTCATTTTGGTAAGTCTAGTAACGGAAAGACTAACCCTGATGACATTGAGGCGATCAGTCGACCGTTCCGTGAGAACAACTGTACAAAGGTTATCGACCCTATTGGAATCGACAGTAAGATCAAGGAGTTGGAGACCTATGTCGAGAACTTTGAGCGTGAAGCAAAGTTTGTTCTCTCAGAGTCGAACGCATTGACTAAGATCAAGCTGAATTAAAAGTACCACAAATAAAGAAGTTTAGCCCCCTTCTTGCACGAAGTTAGACACGCACCACCTGATCTACCTTTCTTGGGATGTAGGACAACACCTCAAAACAACCAATTATGGAAATTGTCAAAACTTAACTATCAGATCTCTGCGCCACGGTATAACGTGTGTGTGGTTTTCAACTATTAAGAATCATCTCTCAACTCTCACTAATCAAATTTTAACTCTCAACAAGAATGTGTAGTCGCATTCGATCAACAAACATTAAATCCGTGATCATGGTCGTCTCTGAAAAGAGATAAGGATATTAGATTAATCCTGTATGACACCACACGGCTGTGTAAGAAGGGGGCCCTTCAATTAACAAATTACTGAGTAATCTGTTAATATTTTGAAAGTTGGAACGAGAGCGTTTGATAATTGACGATAAAAATGATTGTTTGTCTGGATAGATAGTGAGTTTTACTTACTTCGTACTTCAAAATGAGTAAACTCATTCCCGAACGAGGATCATTCTCAAAAGCTCCGGTGGGATCGTATCCCACTTGTTCCAACTTTTCAAAAGCTCCGGTGGGATACGATCACACTTGCCTAAGTGGTTCCAACTTTTCACGTCCGGAATTCTATCCAAGTGCTCGCGCCGGGATGGGAACCCAACAGGGATTTCTCTATTCTAGTCCAGGTGTAGATATCATCCATAATGATGATCTGGAAGAGATTGTCATCCATACACCTCCTATGAAATCTCCACCACAAGTTCGTCAGATAATCAACGATGATTCGTACTGTTCCTCAAAAGTTATGATCGGAAATGTAAAGTTCCCTCTATCTATTTTTATTATTTTAGCAACTATCTTGACAGCATTGTCTATATGTGCTATTATTATTCACGATAGATATAGCAATACCACATGTATTGGATCATACAGTGGGATTGTATTTGGTTATGTAAAATGGTTGTATATTTATGCATGGACAAATATTGGACTTATCGGGTGTATGTGTTGGTTGTTCATTATCTCTCGGTTCTCATCAATCAAAGTAGATTCTCTAAAACTTAATATCCTGAGACTGGGATATCTTTTTCAGTTTGCATGGTATATCGTCGGAGCTGTTCTCTACTTTATTGAGATTAATGAATCATGCTCGTCGGGTGATATTCTCTACGATTTCGGTTTGGCTCTATTTATTTGTCAAACAGTCGTGTGGTTCACTATTTTATTTCAGGACCGAACAACGTGAAAGCCGCTCCCAACGATATCGAAGAATAAATGTGACTTTAAAATATAGAGATATTTTAAAGTAAAGTAACCTAACAAGCGATGAGTTCTCCCTCCCTTAAAACTTACGTCATCAATATCATCGGCGGACCGGGAGTAGGAAAATCCACTCTGTCAGCTCTTATTTATGCTCAGCTTAAACTGAACAAGTATGTCACTGAATATGTGCAGGAGTATGCGAAACAGCTCGTCTGGACAAAGGATTTTTCTAAACTGAACAATCAGTATTACGTAACAGATCACCAATATTCTCTATTCAAACGAATGGAAGGTCTTGTAGATTTTATTGTAACCGATGGACCTCTGTGTCATGGACTATACTACAATATTTACAATCCGGACAACACATCAAACGTCGAGAAGACGGAAGAGAAGATTCTTGAATGCCATCGAGAATTCAGAAACATAAATATCGTTCTTAAACGAGGACGATTTGAATATGAAACTCAGGGACGTCTTCAGGATAAGAATGAAGCGATAGATATTGATGGTCTTATTAAAGAACAGTTGGTTGAACACGAAATCCCGTTCAAGGAGTTTGTCGCAAGTCCTGATAGGAAGACTATCGAAGCTATCATTCAGTACATTGAAACTAACATAAATCTACTTTAGTTAAAGTAAAAAATCTCTAATGAACTAGTCATGAAAACCTTTCCTGATAAACTACGTCCAGAGAATAGAGAACGATTTGTAGCTGAATATCGATTCAATCGAGAACTCTGTAAACTAAGACAGAGAATCGTCGATTATATGTATTCTGGAGATAATAAGGGATTCGACCTTAAATCGTCTACAGACGGTAACGGACAATATGAGTATTCAACAATAGATCGTGAACTTGTAGATTCCGCGTGTAGAGAACTTCATACTCTTGGATGGAATACGGAATTAGCGTACGGAGAAACCACGCTTTTCATATTCAAGAATCGTTCAGAGCTTCCAATGATGAGTGATATGCAAGAGATCGATTCGTAAAGATTTATAATATTTACTGTATTATAAATATGTCAAAACTTGCACCCATAATTATGTTATGATGATGTTGTATTATGGTCTTAGTTTTGGGTGGATGTACATGTCAGAAGACAGGAACAGGATGGAGAATATAATCTCTATTCCCACACATACAAATTGATTATATTCTTATTCAAGAGAATATAATCACTCCTTCTCAAAAACCCACAGAGGAGGTTCCAACTTTTCAGATATGGCTACTCCGACAACTCACCTCCCGACCCGTATGTCGTATTACTCTCCAGTGGATTATGGAGAGCGATATCACTATGTACATCCTTCTCTTCCAGGTATTCCTCCATCGTCTTACAATCCTCCCGCCCCAGGTGATAAGCTTTATGAAGTCAGTATCAAGGTAGAGGAGGTGAAGTCTTCTCTCCACCAAGCGATCGATAAGACTATTGCTCGTGGAGAACAACTTGAGGAGACTGAACGAAGGGCTCAGGAGCTTGAGAACAACTCCAACCGTTTTTATCGAGGAGCCCGTAATCTCAAGTGTATGTTCTGTAAAAAGAACGCGCGAATGATCGGATGTTGTCTATTTGCTCTTGCACTTGTGATCTTCACAATCGTTATGATCGCAAAGTCGTATTCGAATTGAGAACTATAACGTTAAAATTGAATAAATCCTATTGTAATAGGATTTATTCACCCGTTTATTAATCGATATCGATTCTGATATGCACACTCTCGTTAACTTCACCAAGAGGGAGAGGATCTGTGTCGGTAAGCCTGGTGAGGAACCGGTCTTTCAGATTCTCAAGGAGATGAAGTCTCGTTTCCAGTGGGATCTGGAAACTGATCAGATCGAACTCGTTGATTCAGAGAATCTCCAGAGTATGGGATACGCGTCAATCGATGGAGATGATGACGGGAGAGATACCAACACAGAGGAGAAGAAGCAGGATGATGGTATGAAACGAGAGGTATTTCTTGATCGAGGGTCGGAATTCCCATGGCAAGAGAGATCAGAGTTGTGGAAAAATCTCCCTCACAGTGAAGATGTGTAAAGAATAATTTTTGTTTATCATTGATAAACAAAAATGAAAGAAGACTTAATAACAAATATAATTACCAACTTTTACAATGACTGCTCTCCCCGAATCCCTTCTGACAGGAAACCAAAAGTTTCTTATCTATAGTTTTCTCCGTAAATCTACAGAATGTTTCGATGATTCTCACAACCATGTTCACGCCCATAATGTCTACGTAAATACTATGATTATCATTGATAAACTCGGAATTGAATATGAAGAGGATATTGTGTTTCTCGCGTCTAAACTACATGATGTATGCGATCATAAATATATTGGTCGTGGAGGTATTACTATAGAGGAGTTGGTCTCATTTATCGAGAAAATGGTTGGTGAAGTGAAGGCTACGCGTATCATGAGTATTATAGATAATATCTCATTCTCGAAGGAGATTTCTGGTAAGAGGAAGACACTTGATTTCTGCGACGATTTTTATCTACAGATTATCTCGGATGCCGATCGTCTTGAAGCCATCGGAGAGGTAGGACTTGAAAGATGTATTACTTTTACAAAAGAGAGGGGTGGAAAGGTACCCGAAGATGTAGTTCAACATTGTAAAGATAAATTGTTGCGACTCTCGACAGAATTTATCAGAACACTCCCTGGAAAAGAGATGGCTGCTCCCTTACATAAAGTTATCCAGGATTACGTTGATCAGAACAAAGTCGACTCGATAGATCAATAACAGAGAGATAAAAATGATATATAAAATAACTTTGGTTAATGTAATAACGGTTCATCAAAATGAACGCATTTCCAATGATTAAATTTTTGTACTCTAATCTTATGGGAGCGAGCAAGAAGGGTACGATGGAAACAACACACGAAGTTATCACACGCCTTAAGTTTATTGGACTCATTCGCGCAGGAGAGAAAATCGATACTAGAACTCTTACCGCAGCTCCAAGTACCAAGATGAATTCTCTTTGGAGATGGTGGACAACGGAGGCGAGATCCGATGCTCTGGATTTTTTTACTTCAACGGTGAATAGATCGTTTGAGATTATTCAACTAAGTCTCTACTCCGAAAAGTCTAGTGACAAGAAACTCTGTAAAATTATCGTTGAGGATCTTATCAAGTGCCCTATCGGAATGATTCACATTCAGGAGACCTATATGAAACTATATAACGATCGTATCTTCTGGTGTGATGTTCAGACTCTCATTCAGTGTGTGGAACTCAAGTTGAAAGAACTGCGTGATAGTAATCCCGATCTCTTCCCTACCGAAGATGATAAGAAGGATGAGGATAGACGCGGAGAAAACATTCAAGGTAATATTATTTAATTTACCTTCTTCGTTATTTAAGGAGTTTCTCTAATAAGAATTAGAGAAAATCTAAATACAATGAGTTGATACTTATCGAATGGTCCTCTTAAGGATTCGTGAAGGAATCTCATCGAGAATCTTTACCTTGTTTTTTGCGAAGAATTCCTTCTCTCTTAGAGTCATCGAATCTTCCTCTTCAATACACATTGCAACGAGCTCCTTCAGTTCACGATCGATGAGTTCCTGTCGTCGAACATCTACACCAGGTTGTATAACGGGAACTGATTCCTTTCGTCTAAAAAACGATGAAATCCACTGAAAGTTCATCTTGTTAACGAATGAAGTAGTAATCTCCGTTAAAATTGGAACTAATTCAATTTTGAAAAGTTGGAACAAGTGGGATACGATCCCACCGGAGCTTTTGAAAAGTTGGAACAAGTGGGATCGTATCCCACCGGAGCTTTTGAAAAGTTGGAACCGCTTAATACTGTACGGACATCTTTGAAAAATTGATTGTGTCTGTTGTTTAATAGTAAACATCACTTCCTACACAACCAAGTGCTCATCTACAATTATTCACACCATGAGTAACGATGACGGTCACATCACCCCTTTCTCGACACTGGTCACTATTCTGCTGTCGAAAAAGTACACACTGGACATGTCAACTTACGGTGCACTTCTCGCAGTAAATACTCTAGTCATCAAATATATTCTATCCGATAGTATGAAGGAGAAACTATCCAATTTCTCCTTCATTGAATGGTTAACGGTCACAAACATTGTCGCCGTCGCAGTATTTGTGTACTGTATTTTTCTGGCGAACAGACATCGTCATTACGTAAAGGTGTATGCATATCGTATGATTGGTCAGAAGAAGGAGATTGTGAAGTATCGAATCCTCACTATCAATTCTTATGATGATGCGAAACTCTATATCGAATACGCAGAAAAGTACCCTGAGTTTTTTGAGAAGCCCAAGGAGATCAACATTGGTATTCTCTCATACGATAGAACCGGAGAAACTAACCGCTCTCTTATCTACTCAAATGATCGACGTGTCGCAAACGGAAATAAGGTTAAGTTCTCGGATAAGAATTTCAACGTCGATGGATACTATATCTGGAAGCGTCATGAGATGGTCGTAGGTTCTGTCAAGGAGACTGGTAAGGATATTGTCAAGTCTATGAACTGCATCGAGTTGTACGTTGATGAAAAGAGCTGTACAGATCTTCTGAAGTATTTTAAGGATATAGAGGAACTAGTTGTGAAAAAGAGGAGTGAAAATCGTCTTGTGGAAACGTACTATATTCGATTCACTGGTCTTCCAAAAGTAAAGGCTGATGAGGAGGCGAGTAAACATATTGTTGCAAACGAGTACTACAGTATATACGATGGGGCTCGAAAATCGGTTGAAGAGCTTGAGAAGCAGTATCTTGATACATTTTTCTCCCCGTCAAAGAAGATTATCTGGCCTATCGTAAAACAGATCCATGTCAATCCGATGAAATTCTTTGAGATGGGTCAATCGCCTCAGTCCGGATGGCTTATCTATGGACCTCCGGGGACTGGAAAAAGTTCGTTTGTCTATCGTGTTGCAATGTGTCTTCAACGACATGTTGTGAGTATCGACATCCGCGGAATGAAGAAGCGAAGCGCAATCTTTGCTGCTATGAGAAAACCTTATATCAATAAGACTACCTACACTGAACCTTGTAACGTTGTCTATCTGTTTGATGAGATTGATCTCGCTCTTGTTGAGCTTTACAACAGAGAGAAAAAGCGTCAGAAAGTGACTGAGGATTGGATGAAGATCATGAAGAATTCCAGTGTAATCAAGAAGCGAGAGATGTCGAGTGATTCATCTGATATTATCAAGGATGATTATAAGGATGTGAGTCTGGAGACTATGATGGGTGATAGCGGGGATGATATGACATCTCATGATCTCCTTGAGTTTTTCCAGGGACCTATTCCGTACAAGGGTGCGATCTTTATGGCCACTACGAATAAGTTTGAAGAGATCAAGAGAATGTGTCCGGCTCTTGTACGACCCGGTCGTCTCACACCGATTGAGTTTGGAAATCCAGACAGTGCAACAGTTAAGGAGATCAGCCAATTCCATTTCGGTAAGGAGGTTGATATTAGTGACGATTACTCACCTACTATCTCATCCTCTCAGATCATGCAGTATGTTCTGGATGCGAAGATGAGTGACGACAAGGGATATGATCACTTTGTGAAGTGTGTCAAGTCGAATGTCGGTGTGAATAACAAGAAAATCTCTGTCAGAGATGCAAATGAAAGTGAATAAAGAATAAGGTATATTATGAACTGTAGCTCACAATATACATGAAAAAGTGATTTTTCTCATATAGATAGAGTGTTTATCACCCGTTAACCCTTTCAGTCGCTATGTCTTCATCTGTTATCCGTCAGTCTCGTCAGCATCAACTTCCCTCTCTTAGTGAGAGAATCTCAACAAAAAGACTTGTGTCTGATTTTCTTGAGTCTGTCAATCCGGACAAGAACGAGATGGTCAACGTTCTTGTCCGGATCATGGAAAAAAAAGATCTTCCACCGATGACTCGACGTCGAATTCGGATCTCAACTCTTGATATCTCTCAAAAGAATTCGAGAGTTTCGCGAAGTATGGTCGACGAGGAATCACGTAGGCCTTTTTTTTCGAATGAAGGTACCATCTTGAAATTTCTTCAAGATGAATCAACAAAACAATGTGTAACAGTTTCTCCGGATGAGAAGATCCCTCTTCTCGTACTGTAATTTGTAATCAACCGACTTGAGAAAAATGAATTATGAAAATATTGTAATTAAATACACACAAGTGTATCTACTTACTAACTATGGGATTCCGAAAGATAACAATCAGTAATAAGTGGGAGCGAATTCTAAATGAGGTGCAGAATGCAAGTGATAATTCAAACATGGTTATTCGTCTCGGAAGTGCTCTCCTAGAGAAGGGTCGTGTCATTAAGACAGGATGTAATCGTAATGATAGATCACAATGGCATGGAATCACAATGCCAGGTGTCCATGCAGAGATGAGTGTCACGCATTCTATCTCTCCGTACAATCGTCCCAAGAATTATCGTCGGTTATGGAGTAATGGAGACGCTAAGAACACCAACCCGACGCTTTTCAAACCTTGCAGTCAAAGAGGGCAGTGTGAAAAAGGTGATTTTGAAGAAGTTCTATCGAGGTAATCATTTCAATCCAAAGAAGAAATATGATATAGTTGTTGGACGATGGCAAAAGGATGGAACACGATGTTGCTCCCGATCATGTAATATCTGTATCGAGTTTATGAAGTCTCTATGTGATAGTCATCAAACAATAAATCGTGTTTATTACTTTAATCAAAAAGGTGAGTTCGGGTATGAATATCTATTTGATATGGAGGCAAATTGGTTTTCAAAGGGAACTTCTCGATTTTCAATGATATGCAAATGATGTACATATTTTGTTAGTAATACAAGCGCATTTTATCTTGATCAGTGACTTGTTAGAAAATGCAGAGTTGGAACACGACATTTTAAAAGATTGTGAGAATTGTGTAGTTCTATAAAAACATATTTTCGATAACTAACAATGTTCAAAATAAACTATTCGTTACCAAATAGATCAAATTTGAAATCACTATCTGGAATTGTGAATGTGTTAAATGAATCAAGTTCGACTGGACCACAAGGATCGACTGGACCACAAGGATCGACTGGACCACAAGGATCGACTGGACCACAAGGATCGACTGGATCACAAGGATCGACTGGACCACAAGGATCGACTGGACCACAAGGATCGACTGGACCAAAAGGATCGACTGGACCACAAAGATTTACTGGACCACAAGATTTGACTGGAACAGTTCAAACAAATTTTTTGACAAATTTTTTAACATCCGATATACATGTTAATAGCACATATGGTGTATATACTGATGGACCAACTATATCAGTAACTGTTCCGGGAACTTGGTATTTATCAGGAACAGTTACTATAGGATCCGTTGTAAATTTTAATATTGCAACAAAACTATGGGCCCATACTGGATCCGGAACAGGATTTACAATTTCTTCAACTAATACAGGTATTCCTGGGGGAGGAACTGGTTCAATGGCACTATCAGGAATTCATACTTGCACAGTTCCAACTTTATACACTATTTCTGCTTCAGAGACTTTTAACCAAAATATTACTGGATATACATACATTGTAGCAACTTCCAATACAGAAGTTAATACTGCATCATCATTATCTGGATTTAGAATAGGAAATTAATGCAAATTTTATACGATCAGTAAGAATCGATTGTACAACTCTAAATGCTATATCGTCTGGGTAATTCATTAATGAATTTAGAAGTATAAAACTGATAGATAACGATAACAACAGATGATGAACATATCTTTATGAGTTATCCTGAAATAAACAGATGTTGCTTTTGTGGGGATGAATGCAATCCTCATTCTCAATCGTGCGGTCCATGTATGAGACAAACATCGATGATGGATCCTAGAGATATTACGTATTATCAGCAAGAGAATCAAACTCCGTCACCAATAGTATCAGAACCAATTGTTGTAGTATCTGTTGAGGAACTTATCGATCAATTGAAAACACTTACAGGCAAACAACGACTAGAGATTCTATCTCTCTTCTGCTCTAGCTGCGGAACTGTACACCCGACAAAGGGATGCCGATGTTGGAACGATGAGTAGAATAGTATTTTAATGCGATAATCGCATTAAAATATTTACGATCGGTTCTTTAGAATATAGAAGATGATTACGAATAGGAGGAACTTGATACCCCAGATATAAAACTCATTCTCACACCCGGAGGATCTTATAATCTTATCTGCTATAGGAGATGATAAGGCGAGAAATAGAGATCCTCCAACAATTGAATCCTTGAATTCGTAAGCAACTTTTCCAGCTATCTCCTTATTTTTAAAGAGATTAGAGATAATATCCATATCAGACTTAGAAGGGGATGAATTTGTATCTGTTGGAAGTTTATCAATTGGATCACCCATTTGTGTTATTGTTTATGGAGATAAATAATTAACCCCTCAATTTGTTCAAAATGAAATTTAATATTTACAATATTTAAATTCAAATGTTCAAAATACGATATGGTATTCCTGAAATGTCTGATAAATCTGGCTTATTAGGAACGATTGTGTCGTCATCACCAACATCTTCTATATTATTTGGACCAACTGGATATACAGGACATCAAGGGCCTACTGGATCACCAAATATAATTTCTGGAGGAACAAATAAATTATTATATAACAATTCTGGTGCTGCGTTTAGTACATCATTAGCAACAATAAACGGATCTGTTATTAATATTTCTAATTTACAAATTTCAAATCTTACTACCAATTATGCACCTATTAGTTTACTTGGAGGAACAGTAGAATTTTACGGAGATTCTATAACATTAGGAATAGGATTATCCGTTCAAGCAAATAGATATAGTACTTTACTATCTACACAATATGGATGGACTGAACTCAATACTGCAGTATCTGGAGATTTAACATATGATTGTGTTACTAAAGTATATAATAATCATGTGGGGGGGAGAACATCATTTATTAATATTGGATTTAATGATATTACAGTTACAACAGTTACAGACAAATTGTTTTATCAATCGAGAAATAATTATGAATGTATGTTGTTATATTTATCTTTACCATCTAACAACGTTGTTAATACCAGATCAGCTTCTGTAATAAAAACAGGAACGTGGAATAACACTACATTTACGACTTTAGGAATGTATACTACTACATCAGGTGCCACTGCGAGTACTACATGTACTGGAAGATATGTAGGTTTTGCATTGACATTAGGAGCTAATATTACTGTAACAATTGATGGAGTAGTTATATGCACCGGGTTACTATTACCTGCGAGCGGTATTACAACTCCGAATGGAACTGCAATTAGTCAACAAATTTTCTTGTATGACACGTTTTCGTCGATAGGGTCAACTCATACAGTTCTTATTACAAATGCGACCGCGACAAATTTAGATATAGACTGGTTTTTCGGATTCGATACAACAACTAATTTTTCATCTGTTATAGCAATTAGTCCTGATCAATACGACTTTAGTCAAACTAACGCCCCTTATATAGGAGGCACTCCAGCACGTCGTAATACTATGTTACAAATTCAGCGCGAGGCATGTCATAAATTACGAACTGAATATAATTGTAAAACATATTTCGTTGATGCATCAACAGGATGGCCTGCAGGATTTAAAGGTGATGACGGAGTTCATCCAAATCCTTCAGGACATAAATATATACAAAATCGTGTAAATTCTGTTCTTGCATCCGGAGAATTTACAACTTGGATGTAAACTCAAATTTAAAAATAATCCTCATATCTTAAACCGTCGACGAGAAAGTTCCTATCGCGTTTGAAAACTTGAAAAGAGAGATTGATCTTGTAATCGAGATTGATAACACAGTATCACCAGCATTGAAAAAGATAACAATCAATTAAAGTGACTTTATAATGTATAATAATTTATACATTATAAACGGGATGGCCACTCCAATCACAACATTTCATTTGTCAGAGATTAAGGGTCATTGTAGGGCTGGGATTCAATGATATCACTACTCTCGGCGATGATCCGTTTTGTGTTTATTTGAAAAGTTGGAACAAGGTTGGATTCACCAACCCGGAGCTTTTGAGAAATCCGGAATTTACACCTAAACTCATCACAGTTGTATTCCGAACATCAGTAAGTAACGGAGAGAAGTACAAAGCTGTGATCCATCCGTATGTTACCGATGGAGAGGTTAGTATCGATTTCGATTCGTACATAAAACTGTCTCAGATTCTCGTCTAAAACCGAAGGAGACTCATCAGAAAGTCGGAAAAAAGATTATCAAGTATCAGAAAAAGAATTCTGTCGAATAAGAGGTTAAATCAATCAGTGATCTGTTATAATAGATGAGTGAATCCGAAGTATCATCATTAAATAATCTATCAGAATATCTTATCTCCAAAAAATTTGAGATTACTAATCAATATTCCGTTGGCGGTCTCTGTGTATTTTTGAGAGTAATGAGTGAAGATACAGGAGATGATTTTCTTCTCGCTATAGGAAAGAGTCACAATATAAGAGGATATGAAGGTATCGAATTGGTTCCCTTTACAGACACAGATCGTGTTGTTGTTAAAATGGACAGTCGAAATTCTTATGGAGAGATTAACTCAGAAGGTATAGAGGAGGATCTCTATCTGGATCCTACGGAAGTTGATCGTATGATGGATCAGTATCAGGCTATAGATCTAGATGCTGAAAAAGCAGATGTTTTACGAGAGAACATCAGTGGATATAAAAGTCAACTAGAGAGACTTAAATTCTGTACGAACAATATCAAATATAAATTGAGCGTTGTTTCATCGTCTGCCGTCTGTTATATCAATAGAGCAAATACTGTTGAATGTTTTGCTGTTAGACGATCGAGTCCGAAATTAGATGAAGATAAGAATCTCTGTATTGTTATCGATCTAGAGACTTTTATCGATTCACCGGATTCTATTACTAGTGATATCAAGAGAGTAACTAAAAATCTTCATACTATTCTCGGTACAGCTCACGAAAAACAAACGTCAGCTATCAGTTTACGTCTCAAACAAATACAGACAGCAACAGGCCCGCTTATTGAGAAGTATAATAAGAAGGAGAAGTATCTGAAATCGATCGATAAGCTCACAATTGTAGTTGTGAAAATTCGAAAACAGGAGCGAGAACTTCTGATCCGTATAAAGAGATTGAAGAAAGAGAGTAGTTCAACCAGTATCACAGACACAGAAACCAAAGCCTTTGCCCTAAAGAAGATAGAGGATGAGTACACAAAGATTATGAAGTTCAAGAAGGAGAGTGTCGATCTCCTTTCAGAGATTAAACTCGAATACAATAATTTCATTCTGAACTTTGATTACGCACTGTTTGATACATTGAGACTGTTGAACGGTATCACTCTCAATTTAACACGTATCGGTGTCATCAAATGTAAAAAAGAAAAATGATAATTCCCTTTTAACTTCTACTATACACAACTCACGATGAGCTCTCTGTTTAAGAATAATCTTACGCGTCTGCAGGAAGATCTCTCCGAGGCAGAGGAGAATGTAGCTAAGAAGAGAAAACTGGTAGAGACCGAGAATGTCTCTATCACTGATAAATGGTTTTCTGACAAAGAGAATCTCAAGCAATGGGTGATTGAAAAGAAGATTTATCTCAATTTTGTTGGTGTAGAGAAGGGAAAGTTACTATACTCTAAATCGAATAACTGTATCAATAATGATGGAAGCTACAGTTATAGAATCTACGAGATCTTATGTAGACTCTCACCGAACCATAAGGTTTTTGATATGCCATCCCCACATACATATATTCACGCATCGGATGTAATTGATAATCTGGAGTTCAGGTTACTATTATGATGATTACTACTAAATTCTTTCAGATCGAGTTTTTCGGAGAATCGGAGATCACAACCATTTCCGAAACCGGAAAGTTTTTCGGCGGAGAGGTCGCCTCTCTCACAAATATTGAGAGAGTTTGATATACTTTTTTCAATTTCAAATAGTTTTAGAAAAGGGATTACATTTGAACTCCGAAAGTCATAATCCGAAAATACCTAACTCTCAAGGATATTATAATTTTATGCGGAGAGCGATTTTCCGCATCTCTGAAAATCCCGATTTTCCCGAAAATCCCTTATAAATTCATAATCACAGTTATCATTTCATAATCATATTTAATAAGTACTTATTATTAATTAATAATACCATGTTTGAGTGCGAATTTTGCGGAAAAGGATTATCAAGTAAACAAAATCTTAGAACACATCAGTTGAAAACAAAATATTGTTTAGAAAAACAAGCACTAAAGAGTGGAATAATATTACAAAACGAATCGTTACACTGTCAATACTGTAATAAAAGTTTTACATATTTATGCAATAAAACAACACATGAAAATACATGTCCTGAAAAAGAAATTCAATTACGAATCTCCGTCGCGTTATTATCTCAAAAAGATAAATACGAGACCGAAATTTCTTCGTTAAAAGATAAATACGAGACCGAAATTTCTTCGTTAAAAGAAATAATTACATCTCTAAAAATAGAACAATGTAAATCAAATGAAAAGGCTGAAATATACACGACACTCTTTAATAAAGAACAGGAATTCACTCATAATCAAAGTTCTAAATTGATAGATAAATCCGGGGGAAGTGTAACAAACAACATCAAAGCGAAGAATATCACAATGAATTCTCTTAATCTCTCCCAAGAGCGACTGGAAGCAATCAAAGATACCTACACTATAAAACATTATGAACGAGGAGGAATTGGACAAGCTGATTGGGTAGTAGATAATGTAATCAGAGATGAATCGGGAACTCTTATCTACAAATGTACTGACAAGAACCGGAAGAATTTCATTTACCACGACGATAAAGGAAATATAGTGACTGACATCCAAGCTAAGAAACTGAAGGAGGCTATACTTCCTATTATGAATACAAAACTGAAGGAGTTCAAGAAGATCAAATGTGCCGAGTTAGCAGAAATCAGTGATGATGAGAGTGAATTATTAGAAAAGTATAGTGATCTTTACAATGAGAACAGATCGATGGGAAATGAGTTTGATAAGAGATTGATAGAAAAGACTTATGATAAATAAATTACACGTGCTCAATCTAACACGTATTGGCTGCATCAAATAGTTCCTGTATTCTTCTGTATATCTGGAAACATTTTTCCATATCACCATAATCCATAATTTCTTTCAAATGAATGTGTACATGCACATAGAAATTTATAACAATTTCCACATCGATCTTGTGTTGTCATGTGACACATATCACATTCATCACTAGCGAGACTATAGTCGTTCATTTTACTCATCTTTTATATCACTCGATATAAAAGACAACCATTATTCAGTTTTGATTTTCATACAATTTCTACAACCGAGTTCCAACTCCTTTATTTTCTCCTCTATCGTTTGCTCTACACCAAAGGTACACTGGGTTCATCCGATTTATCAATATCGTCGATGATCTTGTATCCGATAGAGAAGAAGTTAGAGACGAGAAAATTCACTTTTCTCGTCTCTAACGTATACAGTAAATACTACGTCATATAAATTTCTCACTAAGTTCTAACGTGTTTACCAAAATGAATCCTGAATTTACTCAAGAGAATTTCATTCCTGATTTTGAAAAAGAATATAAGTGTATGCCGGATATTGTATCAACTGGATTTTCATATATTCATGCTCTTGTACTTGGTCATAGACTTCATGAACTGAAAGAATATTCTCTCCTCGCTGATAATTTTAAAACAGAATGCGAACTCAAAACATCAAATGGATTTACACCTTTAGCGCTCGCATTTGGCGATGAAAATAAAAGTGTGTTAAGAATACTATTTCCGTTTTATGAATATAAAACTATTCAAGAGACAATTTATTTTTTAATAAATATTAAAGAGACTGTGGTGGATAAGATACGGAGTATGAAAATATATATGAATATAACAATGAAGATTCAGGGTGAAATAATCGAACATCAAAAACGCAAAATTGAGATATTTGAACATCGATTGAGTGATAGAGAAACTTATAAAGAAGCATTTACAGTTGGAGGAATGAGTGTATTAGATCAAAAAATTATGACTTATATCTAACTTATTAATCAGAGTTGGAAATCAACTCTTTATCTTCACTAGTAAATGAATATGAAACTTGATATCTTAATTAAGATATCAAGTTTGATGAGATGCCCAATTATATTGGATGAGCTAACTTACTCAGTTTTGATTTTCATACGATTTCTACAACCGAGTTCCAACTCCTTTATTTTCTCCTCTATAGTTGGCTCTTGTGCAACCTCACCGGGTTCATCCGATTTATCAATGTCGTCGACGATCTTGTATCCGATCGAGAAGAAGTTGAATCTCTTAGTTGAATTAGTGATATCGAATTTCCATTCAGGGAATGAATCATTCACTGTGGCCATGATCATATCAACATTATCAGCCTTAAAACTTTTAGAACGCTTACAGTTCAATCTAAATGAAAGTGTTAAAATGACTTTGACATAGGTCATTATATCTTGATCTCTGTCTTCTCTGACACACGGAAGAACCTTCTCTACATAGAGTCCGAGAATCTTCTTTGTGGGATATCGTTTGGATGCGTACTCAATCGGAAAGTTATCAGACACGGCACCATCGATATAGAAACACTTGTCATACATATATTTTTCAAAAATAAGAGGTACATTGCATGACATCTTCAATGCCTCAATACATGAGAGATTGGGATGTGATATGTGATCTATGTAGACAGTCTCATCGGTCGACATGTTGTGTGTGACACAGACAAACTCCTTATGAAAGAGTTCGTAAAGTTCAGACATGGTCGGAATGAATCCAAGTCGCTCTTCGGTTGTCTTCTGAATCTCATCAAAAAAGACATCAAACGACATAATACCACACTTTGATATAAGAAGGAGAATATTAATCTTGGTATCGACACTAAGATCTTTGGTACAGATATAAGAGAGTACTTCAACGGGTGTAAGAGTTATCAGTAACAGAAAACAGATAACAGAACCGATTGATGTTCCAACAAAAGACTCAATACCCGAGAGATAGTTTACCAGACCGGAATCGTCCGGATCATTTCGTAACACTTCTGAAGAGAGTTTTTTATTGACAAGACGATGAAGCATTCCCAAAAGAATGACCCCCTTTGACCCCCCACCAGAAAGAACGAGAACCTTATAGTCCTCGGAGAGTTTCAAATTTTCGGGATAGGTTTCGTATCTCTCAAGAGTCGTCTTATCTTCGTCTAGTTTTACATCGGAATTATTTTCACGAGAAGGAGATTGAATAGACATATCGATATTTTCTATAGCAGTCCTCTTAAATCGGATAACTATAGAAAATAAATTAATTTAATCATTAATGACCAAAAAGAAGACTTTACTGTATCAAATGATAATTTGGATAACTATCAGTGGACGACTAACATACAAAATTTTAAACTCAAGGCTTCTTATCCGATTTCATAACAACAACAAGCCCTAATGAAATGAAACAACAAATGATAATAATAGCTATTGACCCTACAACATACCATTTATATTTACTCCAAAAATCAGTAGGTGTTCCTCCCGATGGTGTTCCTCCCGATGGTGTTCCTCCCGATGGTGTTCCTCCC
Organism: Candidatus Colwelliibacteriota bacterium; assembly: GCA_028710275.1. Taxonomy (GTDB): domain Bacteria; phylum Patescibacteriota; class Minisyncoccia; order UBA6257; family Colwellbacteraceae; genus STB-63. The sequence goes on from JAQTUL010000002.1 coordinate 90,508, forward strand.
GATGGTGTTCCTCCCGATGGTGTTCCTCCCGATGGTGTTCCTCCCGATGGTGTTCCTCCCGATGGTGGT
>JAQTUL010000003.1:0-49159 GCA_028710275.1 Candidatus Colwelliibacteriota bacterium
TGATGGTCTTTCGTGTATTTTAGACTAATCTATAACATTTATTTTTCCTCCCCTCCCTTGTCTAAGATATGAACATCGATGGCAGCCTCTCCACCCTTGATAAAGTCTTGAGACCCATCCTCTCTCACAAGAAGATTAAAGATGTACCTACCAGAAACGGAAGCCCTTATGCCCTGCCAATAAGCTAATAGTCTAACACGACGAACGTCGCCGTTCATATCGACGTGATAGCTTTCCAATTCTCTCTTATTTCCAAGAGGGTCATGAACCTCCACCTTTATATCAGCCGATACCGGATCATCTCCGGCCCTATACCAGGAAGAAACCAGATTCATATCCATTGGTATCGCCAGCTCAGGCTTATCTTCTGATGTTACTTCGATGAGATTCCGTCTGGGAGCATTTATCTGCTCGATTACATTAAATAGCGAAGCATTATTAGAATTTCTATCTATCGAAACCCCACTGCATAGAACAGACCAAGCATGCTTTATCCTTACTTGTTTCATCTTCATTAACTATGAGAATTTAAGAACGCTGGTCATGGGACTAGCCTCTGTGAGGCCCTGACCAGTAATGGAGCTTAAGGGTATTTTCCTAATTGTGTTGCTAATAGGTAAGTCGTGTTTTTTATCAGACACTATATCGACAATCTCTCCATCTTCCCCCATAAAATCAAATCTGGGAGGAATCAGCTTTGCCCCGATTACTTTTGCAATCTTCTTAAGGACAGTCAGAGTTGGAATCGACGTTCCGCTCTCATACCTCGCTATCGCAGGCTGTTTAGTCCCTATCTTCTCAGCCAACTTCCCCTGAGTAAATCCCGATCTAAGCCGAGCAAAAGCGATTAAATTTGAGACCTCCAAATCAAAAGCTGCCTCGTAATCTTTAGAATTACCGGCTTCCTTAAGTTCTTCTTCGATAAAATCCTTAAATAACATTGGTCTCTTTAATCTTTTTCAATCTATTATTGGCTCTTTCTATAATTACTGGATCTATTTTGTTCTGTTTTTTAGGAAAAAACTCCAAAGCATAAAAAATATTTCCTTTTACAAAACCTAAAAACCTAAACTGATTTTTACCAAGATGGAATCTTAGCTCACATAACCTCTTTCCTATATGTTCTAATCTGCCTAGAGAAACCATCTCGTTTAGAGTGAACTTTTCCTCATCATTTTCTATCCTCCCCTTCAGTCTCTTTTTAGTTTCAAGAGGTAGACTTCTAAAATCCCGTTTAACAGGACTATCATCCCAAAAGTCTATTTCCCATTGAAAACTCGGCATTGTTTCTGTTTCATCGACCTTTTATAACATAAATGTTATATTTAAAACCTGCCTAAGTCAAGCCTTTCATTGACCCCTTCCCCATTAAAAGTTACTCTGCCCCTAGGCAAAATAGTCGTAAGCCGCCAAATAAGATTTATTACTACTATGGAAGAAATGAACATGCAGGCTGAGGGTGCTGCTGAGGAAGTAACCGAGCAGGGAACTGCTGAGGTTGCCGAGCAGCCGGCGACGGCCGAAGAGACCTCTACCGAAGTAGCCTCCGAGGAGGTTGCTGCGACCGAAGAGACTTCGACTCCCGACGAAACCGTTTCCGCGGCTTAACTCCCGGAACGAGATTAAAAAGAGCTTCATATGAAGCTCTTTTTTATTTCTATATTATAAAACCCCGCTCTAAAGCAGGGTTTTTATGTAGTGGGGCTTTCGCCCCTTGTCATCTGTACGTCGGTTATTCGATTGTTTCCTCGAGAAGGAGCTTCCTTTTTAGATCTTCGGCAGACATTAATGCCAAATCATTGTCATTAAGCCTTCCGAATGGAATGAACTTGTCCGGTTGTGGACGGCCAGCCACGCCAATCGCGCCATATATGACCTCGTTAGCTGCGATTAGCACACCGCCTGGAGAGAACATGCCATCGACGAATTCATCTCCGGTCTTATTAGTCCTCATATCAGAGGTATTTTTTCCAATTCCGACAGCCATTATAGCTCTCGAGCGAGCGGTGCTCATATACCGTTCATCGCAATCTAGAACGGTGCCTGCGGCAAGTACTTCTCCTTCGTTGTTAACAAGAGCATAGGCTATGCCTCCCCTCTCATCTTTGAGCTGTTCTTTTAGAAACGCATCGATTATCCCTTTGTCTTCGCTTTTTAATGTTCTGAACGCCAATAACATTTGAAGACCTCCTCATACCTATTTTTTGATTGGCTGATAAGAAACTAACATCTTTACAGCAAAAAGTCAATGATATCGCCTTCTTCTATTATAGATAGCCTCATAAAAGGCTCTTAAATGGTTTTTTGAATATCCTAAGTTATCCACTTGCGAGCAGCTTCGGCTATAGATAGAATAAATACATAGGTCATTACAAATGAAATAGCGGATCGGCCACAAACCGATCATACACAGTACTTAAATTGGTAAGACTTATCTTTTCTGCCCCGGATTACTTAATTACACTGAAGTTTTTACTTCAAAGAGCTCTGGATAATTTACTCCTAGCAAACACCACTTAAAACAGCGTTTGCAGCAACCAGTTGCATATCTACCACAGAAACCGAACCACCAATACAAGTACTACAAAACCCAAAAACCCGTACCTCTAGTACGGGTTTTACTTTTCTATGCATATAACGGAGTCATAAGACCAATAAACCGCGCTGATAGGCGCTTTTTTAAAACACCTCGGATAAAATCGTCGAAAGCTGATTTTACCTGATAATAATTGACTGCACCTCGAAAAGTTATTATATTTACGCTATTAGAAGATTCCAAAGAAAACCAAGAATAATAGTCCCTACCTACCGAAAGAACCTGGAAATATCCGCTCCGGAGCTCCGAGTGGTGGATGAAGAGGGAAAGAACCTAGGGGTGATGAAAAGAGCAGATGCTCTTACTCTAGCCTCCTCAAAGGATCTAGACCTCATTGAAACGGTTACAACCGTAAGTCCCCCGGTCGCCAAAATAGCGAATTACGACAAATTTCGCTATCAAAAGGACAAAGAATTCAAGAAGCAGCAACAGGCGAAAGCCCAGGTTAAAGACCTTAAGCAGGTACGGATTGGCCTTAAATCAGCCAGAAACGACCTTTTGATAAGGTCTAAGCAGATTGACGAATTCCTCAAGGAAGGCTATAAAGTGGAGATCATTCTGAGGCTTCGTGGCCGCGAAAAGGCCAATAAGGATTGGGCTAAGAAGAAACTCTACGAGTTCCTCGAGCTCATAACCGAGAATTTCAAGCTGATGAGCGAGGCGAAACCCAGCGGATCGGGATTTTCTATACAGTTGGACAAATCTGATAAAAAAAATGGATAAAACCTCCAAAACGTTCAGTAAAAGGATAAAAATAACCAAGACCGGCAAACTTATAAGACGCCACATGGGACTTTCCCATTTCAAGGCTAAAAAGAGCCCAAAGTCCATCAGATCGAGGAGAAACGATATAACCATTGCCTCCGTCGACCTTAAAGCGCTTAAAGCACATCTCTAAAGAAAAACAATGACCAGAGTTAAAAGAGGCACTATTGCCCATAAGAAAAGAGAAAAAATACTTAAAGCCACTAAAGGCTTTATGTGGGGTAGAAAGTCTAAGGAGAAGTTAGCCAAGGAAGCCTTGGTCCACGCTTATCAGAACGCTTTTCGTGGAAGAAAGGAGAAAAAGAGGGATTATAGGTCCCTTTGGATTGTGCGCATGAACGCTGCTCTCCGCGAGGAAGGAATCTCCTACAGTAAATTCATCGCCTCCGTTAAGAAGGCCGATATCAAGCTTGATCGGAGGGTTCTCTCTGATATCGCGGCGAATCGACCTGAGGCTTGGAAGGAGGTCGTTGCGGTTGGACGTCCTTAGGCTTTATCGCCTCATAGGCATTTCTCAGCAATTTTTGACTGTCTTTATAAGGCGCGAGGATATACCTCGCGTCTTTGTATAGGAACCAGCCAAAACCCTCATGCTCGGAGGATATTTTAACATCTCCCTCATCGGTCTCGGCAAGATAAAATATAACCACCTTGAATATCTGTTCCCTATTCTTAAAGAAACGGAATTTTTCGACGGCCCTAAATCCTTTCCTTATGGTTAATTTTTCCGGCGATATGCCGGTTTCCTCGAAGGTTTCCCTTATTGCAGCCTCTTTGCTGGTCTCTCTAACACTCTCAGTCTCGGTCTCAGATGTTTCTTTATCCTGACCGAAGCTCGTCTCCACGTTCCTCATATTGTATTCAATATGCCCTTTAGGGAAATTCCAATAACGCCCTCCGTGATAAAGAAGCAAAAACCTCGGTCCCTGCGGTGTTCGTCGGACTATTATAAGACCGGCAGAAAATTCCTTTTTCATTTTTTCAATCCTTTTTTATTGATCTAAGAAGCCTCTCTACCGGCCACGCATTCACGATATCGCTCCTCTTTGCCCAACCTCTTCTTGCCTGAGATATACCTAGATGAATATACCTCATATGCCTTTTCAAGTGGGCATCGGAGTCTATCGAAAGCTTTACCCCAATATCAACGCATTTTCTTATATGCTCATCCGAAAGGTCTGACCTGTCGGGATATGCATCTATTTCGAGCGTCGTACCGGTTTGAAGAGCTGCCTTTATTATCGCGTCCATATCAACCTCTATGCCCTTTCTCTGGTTGATGACGCGGGCGGTCGGGTGGAACAAGATGTCCACGTTCCGATTTGTTATCGCCCTTATTATTCTCTCCGTCTGGTCGGCAGCCGGTAAGTTGAAATAAGAATGGACTGAGGCACCGACTATGTCAAGCTCGGCCAAAGCCTCATCCGCGAGATCAAGAGAACCGTCTTTTAGGATATCGCACTCAACTCCTTTTAATATTATAAAGTCATACCCCTTATCCCTTAACCTCCTATTTATCCTGTCTATTTCCTTGCCTTGCTCAGCGAGCCTCTTTTCGTCCAATCCGCTCGCCACAGTCAGTCTCTTACTGTGGTCCGTTATAAGGATATATTTATATCCCATCGAGATGGCTTCTTCAGCCATCTCTTCTATCGAATTTTCACCGTCTGTCCAGTTCGTCTGTATCTGAAGGTCACCTAGAAGATCATGATATCCGATTATCTTCGGAAGATTACCCTGTATAGCCGCTTCTATCTCACCCGAGTTTTCTCTTATTTCCGGAACTATGTATGGAAGACCAAGAGCTTGATACACCTCTTCTTCGGTTGCTCCGGCTATTTTTATCTCACGCTCTTTATCTCGTCTGAAAAGGCCGTATTCGTTGAGCTTTAATCCTTTTCTTATAGCTATCTTTCTAAGCTCAATGTTATGGTCCTTGTTTCCTGTAAAATAAAGAAGGCCGGCTCCGTATGATGATCTGTTCAATATGCGAAGATCCACATCCATCCCATCCTTAAGCCTGACGGACGATCTCGTCGTCCCTCTAGAATAGATGCGAGTCACTTCCGGCATTGAAACAAAATAATCCATCGCCGCCGCCGTATCATCATCTCCGTCTTCGACAAGAGCTAATATATCGAGATCTCCTATCGTTTCTTTTCTTCTGCGGGCGGAACCAGCTATTTCAACCTTTTTTATTCCCTTTAAAGCACTTATTCTTTTCCTAATCTCCTCTATTTGAGACTCTACAAAACCAAGAATATATCGTCCGCCAGACTCCTTGAGGAATTGTAGTCCTTTAAATATGTTTTCCTCCGTTTTTTCTCCAAAACCTTCTACATCTCGAACCTTGTGAGCTATAACCGCTTTCAAAAGATCATCAGTTGTTCTTATCTTAAGCTCCTTATACAATTTTTGAATCTTTTTCGGCCCGAGTCCTTCGATAGCAGAAAGCCCTGATACATCTACCGGCGTTTTTTTCTTTAATTCCTCCAAATAGGCAACTTTTCCCGTCTTAAGATATTCCTCTATTTTTTCAGCTATTGATACGCCCACCCCAGGGACGTCTTCTACAGCTGCGAGACCGCCGGTCTTATATATTTTTTCGATATCCTGATCCAGAGCGTCCACAGACTCAGCCGCCCGCGAATATGCTCGCGGGCGGAATGGTTCGTCCTTCATCGTCAGGTATTCACTTATCTCAAAAAGTATTTTGGCTATCTCTTGATTCTTCATTTGACTGCCGTCTTCGGAGAGTGATCCATGGTTGGGGGAGTTGGTATCGACTTTTTACCCGGCAATATCATTTCCGGAACTATGAATATCAGAACGGCGGCGACAAATGACGCCATACCAGCCAAAAAGAATATCGGACTGAATCCGAAATCTTGGGCTATGTATCCTCCGAGAATACCAGTCACACCCGTTGCAATACCTATTAAGGTATGGTCTACGGCCCAACTTATAGCAGCCTTGCTCTTATCTATATGTCGGGAGAATATTCCCGACCATGCAGCTGCATAAAGAGCGAATCCTAATGCATATACGGCCTGAAAAAGAAACAATTGGGGAATCGTCTCTACAAAGCTAAGCCAGAATGCGGAAACAGATATCAGGAGTAATCCGGATATTAAAACATACATATCGTCTTTTTCAGTCTCCGTCTTTTCTATCACTATAGCCATCGGAAGTTCAATCGCCGACCTGACGACCCAGTAGACGAGAGCTAGCGCCCCGACAGTTATAAGACTAGCTCCCTCTATATTCTCTATTACGAATATAGACATAACAGGAGAGATAAGTCCCCACCCGCCGAAAAGAACCAGATCAGATATCACAAAGTTACGGACAACCTTATTAGTCTTAAAAGAGTTCCAAAGATTTCCCTTTATCACTCCCTTAATGATAGCAGAATAGTATCTACTTTTCCGAGGAAATAAATCGTATTCGCCCGTCTTCCGCGGTCACTGATATTAAAGATCCTCTTTCTATCTCTCCGCCCAGAATCTTCGCCGAAAGCGGATCCTTTATGAGTTTTGATATAGTAGACCTGAGAGGCCTCGCCCCGAATGACGGATCATATCCAGCCTCCGCAATCACCCCCTTGGCAAGATTATCGAATTCCATCGATACCCCTTGGCTTTCTAGAAGTAGATCTGATAATCCTTTCAGCTGCAGCGAGGTTATAGCAAAGATATCTTCCTGTGACAGAGATTTAAAAACGATTATGTCTGAAAAGCGATTTAAGAGCTCTGGCCTTAACTGTTCCGTGAGCTTTCTTTTTATTTCAACGGATATCTCATCTATCTTCTTCCCTTCATCTATCGATGACTTTATAAAGTTAGATTGAGCGTTCGAGGTCGCGATTATTATCGTATTCTGAAAATCGACTGGCCTTCCTGTTCCGTCAGTCAGTCTTCCGTCATCTATCACCTGTAAAAATATATTAAGAACATCAGAATTAGCCTTTTCAAACTCATCGAGCAAAATGAGGCTATATGGCTTTTCAAGTACGGCCTCAGAAAGATTTCCATATATTTTCCCATCAGCCGACCCTAAAAGCCTCGTAATACTATCTCTCTCTTGATATTCAGACATATCAATACGTATCATCATTTCCTCTGAGCCAAACTGTATCCTCGATAGAGCCTTAGCAAGCTCCGTCTTTCCTACACCGGTAGGCCCCACAAAAAGGAATGCCGCAATCGGCCCCCCTTTTCTGCTAAGACCACTCCTGTATTCACGGAGAGACCTTGAGACGGCCGATACAGCCTCTACTTGATCTATCATTCTCTCGTGTATCTTATCCTCAAGGCCTAACAAAGCTTTTGCTTCAGCAGGACCCGCCTGATGAATAGGAATATTAACTCTTCTCTCAGCAGCGGAAACTATGTCATCGGGAGTAAGAATACTCTCACCTTTTCTTCTTGCATCTGAAAGCGCTTCTTTAAGAAGGTCTTCCGCAGAGGAAGGAAGAGGCTTCTGGTGAAAATATTTTTTTGCTAAAAAAACCGACTTCTTTATCGCCTCGAATGCAATCGTCATTTTCCAATCCTTTTCGAGTAATATACTCTCGTAGACGAGATATTCCTCAGCTTCGGAGGGGGGAAGCTCTTCAACTTGTATAGTTTCAAAAGCTCCAGCAAAAGCACTGTCCCGCTCGATGAACCGTTTGAACTCTTGAGGATAGGTAGTGCCAATCGTGGGAAAATCATCGGCAGTAATAAGCGGTAGCATTATATTCGCCGCTGACAAAAAGAGTTCTCCGGATGTCCGGCTAAGATTATGTATCTCCGGCACGTAGAGAATTATATTTCCCGCGTTTCTCACTTCCGAAAAAACCGCATTTATGCGCCTTTGAAGCTCCGCTTGATCTGCTCCTGAAACCAAGGCACTGATATTCAGAGCTACAAGCCTCTTATCGAAAAGGGGGTCTGGAACCTCGTCTTTGGATATTCTGTATGCTAGATGACCTATTATGGTCTCTTTTCCTATTCCTGGATCACCAACAAGTATCACATTGGGATTTGAAGGACGGGAAAGAATATCCACCATTCTTTCGTATTCCTTCTTGTGACCGACCATAAATCCCACTTGGCTAGATGTCGCCATATCCGTCATATCCCAACCGAAAGTATCTAGCGTAGGCGTAGGCCTCGACGTCCATGCTCGATTCATCGTCCTTTTCTTCGTTCCGAAGAACCTTGAGGCAAATCCAGCCGTAGTACTCGGAAGCCTCGGTGATCTCTTAATCGTCCCGGTTAACCTTTCAAAAAGGAGTGCCTTATTCAGGTCTTGTGGCTCTATTTCGAATATAGAAAATAATCTCGAGACCGTCTCACTTTTGGAGTCCCCTAGGGCAGCGAAAAGGTCGGCGGGAGTTATCCCATCTTCTCCGCTTGCAATGGCCACTCTAAACGCCGACGATACAACCTCCTTAGCCTCCATTACCCTCTTCTCATCAGTCTCTTCGAGATGTATCGAAAGATATTCAGTCACCTTCTGTTCAAACTCTTCGGGTACGACTCCAAGTCTCTCCATAGCTCTTCTTACCGAGCTAATTTCGATAACTCTCTTGGCAATTTCTATACCGATATCCGTTTCCTTCATCTTCGCCGACTGAAAAGAGGACCCAAGGATTTCCGATGCCTTCGGCGTCATATGGTCGGCAATATTTATTTTGCTATTGGTCGAAATATTTTTTAGAGACTTTCTCGGTCTTCCTCTGTTTATAAACTTATCAAGAAGAAAGACTGCAAGAACTATCCCAGTCCATCTAATAGGTGGAAAATCGGAAAAAAGAAATACCACCGCTGATACCACCGTAAGAACAAAAGCCGTTGTGGAGATTATTCTCACAATAACCTTCTCTGGAACGCTTAGTTCGAAATATCTGTCTTTAAAATATGTTTCAGCCATTTATCCTTATTATTTTGAAAAAGACGGCATAGAAGGGAAGAGAAGCCCAGAGAACATATATAACCGAGACCCCAATCATTAGGATTACATATATGGACGACCCGATGATGATTTTGGTCGATCTCATTAAAAATCCAAAAACATGACCAATGAAGCTTTGATCCTGATATAAAGGCTCGAATATGTTTCTTACGTTAACTCTTACGGCAAACGTCCTATCAAGACTTCTGAGAAAAATCATTGCCTGTCTAAAAAAATACCGGAAACCGCCGACATACCAATGTGTTAAAAAATCGGCTACCGACCGGTAAAACCTCTCCGCAAGATATATCGGCATATCTTGATTATATCCGTCTGAGAGCTTGGTTCCAATCGTTAGCGGTTATGTATGGACTTAAGGTCCCTCGTTTTCATCCCCTCAAGCTCTTTTGCCCAGCTTCTGCCCCTTATTACATCCCCTAAGTGCTCACCTCCTATAAAATGGGGCATTATCACATAATCAGCGCGGGCGGCATAAAGCTCTTCTCCCTCTCTTTCAGAATCGGCGGTCACTACAGTCTTTATCTTCTTGTTCGCTCGCCTAGCCTCTTTTATGAGGGCCATATTGTCTTCGAGTGAAGGCACGGTCGATATTATGACCCTTGCCTTATCTATGCCAGCCTCTTCCTGAACCTCTTGGTCCGATCCGTCGCCATGAATAACCGGTATCCCTTTGTCGGAAAGCTCTTTTGTTATGTGAGGATCAAAATCAATGACGACAAATTTCTGATTTCTCTCGATAAGCGCGCTCATTATTCCGACGCCTAACCTATGGGCTCCGACGAGGATAACATGGTTCCGGAGAGACTTACCGTCGGAAAGTCCAGCTTTCTCTTCCTTATCTGGAGCGAAGAAATTTATCAGCTTCTTCAGCCTTCTATATATAATCTCCCCATTAACGACAAGATACGAGGACACGATTATTGTTATTATTCCGACGAGGGTAACTAGATTCACTTGGTTTTGCGAAAGATGACCAAGCTCTCCTCCCCTCGCGGCCACAACAAGACTGAACTCTGATATCTGCGCGGTCGTAAGACCGGTTAAAAACGCCGTCCTTCCGCTATAACCTAAGGCGCCCATCGAAATTATAGTTATGACCGGGTTTACTATGAGCACTATAAGAGACACTATCACCGCTTGCCATAAAACAGATGAAAGATCTCCTCCTGTAGCCATCTTGGCTCCGAGAAGAACAAAAAATATGACTATAAAAAAGTCTCTTAACCAGCGTATCTTCCCAGATATCTCATAATGCTCGGCTGAGCGGGCAAAGGCTAGACCAGCAAGAAATCCTCCCGCTTCTATTCCTAGCCCAACTTGTTTAGTGGCCACGAGGGCTGCTATCCCAATCCCCCAGGCGATACTAAAAAGGAATAGCGACTCTCCCTTTGTACCTATAAATTCCAGAACCTTCGGCATTATTCTGCTTATAACAAGAGTCAGTATCAGAAGCCCTATACCCTTTAGAATAGTGAATGCGAAATCTAACCCCACACTCCCTGCGGCTCCCCCGTTGGAAATACCCTCAAGAAATATAAGCATCAATATAGCGATGAAATCTTCCAGCAGCATTATTCCTATCACTATTCTTCCGTAAAGACTTGATAAGTCCCTTTTCTCAGAAAGGAGCTTTATCGCGATAATCGTCGAGGAAAAAGAAAAAGCCAAAGCGAGATATATCGAGGCTGTAATACTGAAGTTCATTAACTGCATAGCTCCAAAACCTATCCCTACAGCCGCGACAGTCTGCATCGCTCCGATAATGATGATATGGCGGCCCAGGCTTTTTATCTTATCGAAATCCATCTCAAGACCAACAAGAAAAAGAAGAAGAGCTACGCCGAGAGAACCGAGAGAACCAAAAAACTCGGCCGAACCGGCATTAATATGGCCAAAAGCCGCAAGAGCAAAACCCGCGATTATATATCCCAATATGGAAGGCTGTCTTATCCAGATGGCTATAATACCAAGAACCGATGCAACGGATATTATTATGGCAAGTTCATTAAACAGCATTCTTAAAATTATAATGTCGATTGCGATTTATAAGAAATTTTTTACCGGAACAGCTTGATTGAGGAGAATCGACAAGTAAGCGAGTACGATCACTCCTGTTAGAAGTTTTTTCTAAGAGCACAATATAAATACCCATCTTGAGATGGGTATTTATATTGTGCTCTCGAGAGGATTCGAACCTCTATGACAAGCTTCGGAAGCTTGCATCCTATCCATTGAATGACGAGAGCTCCACACCCGTATCAGTCCTCAAGCCTGTCGAGAGCCACATCCGGGTGGGAAGGTGAAGCATACCGACTCCGACTGCGTTTACGCCCCAAATCTCGCAATCTCGTAGATTATGGCCGAAAGAAGGATGGCTATCAAGAATATATCTATGGCCCTTCTTTTTCTCGTCGCAACCCTTCTCATCATGATGACCATTATGCTTTCAATCGCCAGAAATAATCCTCCAGCAAGACTAATAAGCCAGAGAAAGTTATTAAATCCCATAAAATACAAGACTATCGGAAGCGAAACAATCGATATTGCAGCTATAACGGAAGGCACTTTGAGATCCCTCTCAAAGATACCTCTAAGCTCCATCCCTAAGAACACATATGATGTTATCAAAGCCAAAAAACCGAGTATGCCTATCAGAACTCCTAATATCACCGGCATTACAGTCATACCCGATACAGCATCGGCGGCCACCCCTTCGGGAGAAAGCATGGTTACACCAACAACGAAAGCAGCATAGACAATTATGGGAAAAAAGCTTCCGAGTGATATGGCTCGCTTGAAGTTTTTTTCATCAAACCTTCTTTCTTTGAAATATTCCTTTATAGAAGAGATTGCCGACCTTCCAGAAAGGGAAAAAAGCACCGGTGCAAGAGGTAGGAATATCCCTATGGTGTCGGTTGGGAATAGCTTTATAGCGTTAAAGTCTCCGAATATCGATCCCATAACTACTATAACTCCCACTATCGCTGCTATACCTATAAAGAATATTGTATCTAGACCGGCGAAACTTCTTATTCCCGCAACTGAAAGAACGGCTCCAATCACCCAAAAACATATTACCGCCGCAGACATCGGCACGGCCGGAAATACGAGGTGGATGAAACTAGCAGACAGAGTGAGATAGATAGTGAGGGATATGATAAGCCCGGCTATGACGGCTAGTCCTCCGACTGTCTTACCAGCCATTCCTAGATATTTTCCCGCATAACCGGCAAAGCGTTCTTCATCTCCAGCCGCCTCTATAATCTCGGCATATGATCGATGGACCTCATTCATCATGAAAGCCATGATTATAAGATATATCGCTGCCGTTATCGCTCCCGATCTCGCAAAGACGAAAGGAAGAGAGAACATTCCGGCCCCTATTATAAGAGAAGCCAGCATTCCTGCCGGAGTTACAACTTCCTTGAAAAATCTAAACATCGGGAAGACTTAACTTATTCGTACGCGATATGGTTCTCAGTCTCCATAGACCTAACCCTGGCCAGAACCTTAGTTACCACTTCCTTGGGATCACTTCCAAAGAATATTTTATCGGCCATTTCCTCCGCGCGATGGGACTTCTCTATTATATTCCTAAAAACCTCATCCGTTTCCCAGGGTCCCTCGATTATCCCTATCGGTTTTCCATCCTCAAAGGTTATCGTAAACTCGTTCATCGTTCCCATTCTTCCGCATCCGAATATAACGGCGTCAGCCATACGGGTAAGAAGGAGATTTCTGCCAGAATATCCATGCCCGGTATACATGATCATATCGTGATAATCGATTGGAAGCTTATAGTTAAGGATATGCTCCGTCTTCGAGGATGCGGGAGACACTCCGACGACTATTCCCCCTTCACTCTTAGCTCCTTTAGCAGCCCAATAGGGAAAACCGGTAGTCGCACCGTCAACGAATACTGCTCCTTGTCTAACTATCTCCCTTCCAAGCTCCTCGGCAACTTCGAAAGAGTCATCTCCGCAATGGCTGGTCTCAGCCGCACCAGAAACACATATTTTATATTTAGGATATTCCATATTTGTCTATTTTTATCTCTTCTCAGATTATATCAGGGACGCAACGCTCTACGCGACCCCTTTCCTTCATTCAATATCAAAACCGGGACCATATCGATCCCGGTTTTGATATTGATATCAGAGGTCAACCTCCATGTTCTGTTTAGGCACTTCGGTATCTATTGCAAGCTCATCTCTCACTTTTGTCTGAAAGATTCCCGCCGTATCCTCCTCGCTTTGGACAAGAAAAAGCTTTTTTAGACTACCCTTCATCGGACGCAGCCAATCAAGAAGCTTTTTCTGATCGGCGTGAGCTGAATATCCTCCGATCGAATTAGTCCTACATCTCACAATAATATCCTCTCCGAATATCTTAACCATCTTCTCCCCCTCTAATATCCGCCTTCCCAGTGAATAAGGGGATTGATAGCTTATAAAGAGCAGTGTGCTCTTTGGGTCTGAAAGATATCGATACTCATGATGAATCATGCGGCCACCCTCAGACATTCCTGACCCCGCTATGATTATCTTTGGCGCAGGAACGGCATTTATCTCTTTAGACTGTTCTGTAGTTAGAGTGAACTTCAATCCTGGAAAATTGAATATCTCATCACCCTTCTTAAATAAGGCTATAGCTTCCGGATCGAAGTAGTCGGGATCATCGGAATATTTCTTATATATGGCTATGAGTTTTATAGCCAAAGGACTATCGATAAAGATTGGAACCCTGGGAATTCTATGATTATCAACAAGCTCATTCATCTCGTAAAGCAGCTCTTGGGTTCTTTCCATAGCAAAGGCCGGTATCATAAGTACCCCTCCAGCCGTGACTGCCTCCTCTATAGCATCTTCCAGTCGGTCTTTTCTAGAGGTAGCTACCTCATGGAGTCTATCCCCATAAAGAGCCTCCATTACGGCATAATCAGCCTCCTCTATAACCTCAGTGTCTTTAACGAGTGGGGTTGCTACATTCCCGATATCACCGGAAAAGACTATGGTCTTCACTTTATCAGTCACTTCATCCTTCGCCGATATCTTTATGAAGCTTGACCCGAGGATATGTCCTGCATCAAAAAACTCTATATCGAACTCCTTTATCCTTAGTTTCTCGTGATATCGGAGACCCTGCCAAATATCTAGCGACTCATTCACATCACGAAGGGTATAGAGAGGCGGGTTTCCTCTTTCTTCCGCATCCCGCTCAAGAAGACCTTGGGAATCTATTAGGAGTTCTTCGGCAAAATCCTTCGTCGGCGCGGTCGAATATATCTTTCCCCTGAATCCACTCTTATAGAGAAACGGTATCCTTCCTGTATGGTCAACGTGCGCATGGGTTATGAGAAGAGCGTCTATATCGGCCGGATCATATTGGAATGGTTCGTAGTTAGCCGCTGATTCCTTCTTTGAGCCCTGAGTCATTCCGCAATCTATAAGAAGCTTCGTTGTCTCCCCTTTTGCGTTCGGGTTTCCTTCCAGAAGATAATTCGCTCCGGTGACCGATTTCGCTCCTCCAAAAAAATGAAGCTTCATTTATCGTTATCTAAATTTTTCCTCTTTTATATGGGCTTCTATCTCTTCACTAATCGCCGAAACATGTTTTTCTAGATCAGACTTCATCGATTTCCAAAGCGACTGACATCTATCGCATCCTTCGGCGTTATTTATGTAATCATCCATTCTCCAAAGGGCATCAGAAGTCTCTGAAAGCTGGTGGATGAGGTCGTGGTTATGATCTTTAAGCATTTTATTTTGTTTTTTGGCCTTTCGAATATTATAGCAGGCAGAGCTATCTTTTGGCTTTATTCTTGACAAAATAGTATTTGTGTGATACAATCACATCAGCAAATTAAAATTTTTACAAAGGAGGAGATAGTTGTGAAAAAACGAAAGATAACCCTTTTAGGCAGCATGATCGGAATGATGAAAGCTGAAACAGATGAGGAATTTGATCGATACATGGTGATCTTCTTCCGTATGGGAGATAAGATATTGATGTCGATTTTTCTCTTGGTAGCTCTCTGTTTCTTTATGTCCGGATTCATGTTCATATCAAGCGCGCTCGACTGCCTGGTAAGATTCGGTCTTGGAGGAGCAATCATGATATTCGCCGCCATATGTCTTAATAATCTTAACCGCAACAAAAAACACGCCGTCCGATAATCGGATGATTATGAAAGGAGTGAGTGATATTGGCAGAAGATAGGAAGACATCCAGATTCAAAGGAACCATCGAAGAACCAGGAGGAAGAAGTTCTACCGAGGTTATCGCTTGGGCTTTCAGCCTAATGAGCGCAAAGGGCGTCATTAAAAGAGCTTATAACAAAAAGACGAACAGGATGCCGGAAGCTTATCTGAAAGTCAGTGTTCGCCTCTCCCCCGCTTCTAAAGAAGGAGAAATCGTCCCCGACGACGATAGATGCCATGTTTTCCATAAAGGAGAAAGATGGCCAATCTCCTAATGCCAAAGCTCCCTTTTACTGAAAGGGAGCTTTTATTTTAGATAAGGCTATGTTTTTATATGATACAGATCATTGACTTGAAAGGAGGTATGTCCGATGTGGCCCAGGATACCGCTTCACTTCGTAACCGATGACGATAAAGTCGCCTGCATCATAAACACCGTTCGGATTGAATTCTATTTTCCGATGCTTCGAACAGGACACAGGCTGACATTAGCCCGTAATACTCCCTATTACGAGATAGGAATAGACGGCAGGATGAATGAAAAGGATCAAAAGATAAGTTTCTTTACGAAAGGCCTGTCATTAAAGTTCGAATGTAATGGCATCGTGGATAGGTTTCGCGAAAGAAATCTTACCGGAGCGGCTGTCGGAACATTAATCTCCGCCTACGACTATCCTCAAAAGTTTGATATCGAAACATCGAGCGACGGAGAAACGACTAAAATCGGTCGATTATCCGACATCATGTAAAAACCCCGCTTATAGCGGGGTTTATCTTTTTATACGCCTTGCCTTATATGGAGGCTTCCGAGGGTTCCTTGTCTTTTATGGATTTTTCAGCCACCTCTTTATCAGACCAGGCAAGCTTCCGCCCTCCGGAAAGATGGATGCATTTTTCACTTCCCTTGCCCGTCATCACCACCGCATCGCCAGGCAATGCAAGAGCTATTGCCTTATCTATTGCTTCCTCTCTGTCTAATATCCTGTATACCTCTTTTCCCATCGACTCCGCACCTTTAGCCACCTCATCCATTATCGAGATTGGGTCTTCATCATAGGGATCCTCATTCGTTACGATTATCTCATCACAATACTTTCCGGCCGCCTCTCCCATCTTTGGCCTTTTCCACCTATCCCTTCCCCCTCCGGCGGAGCCTAATACGCATATAAGCCTGCCTCTTCTTTCTTCATTGCCAACGACTTTTATTTTTAATCCTAGCCCAAGGAATTTATAGACCTCCTCAAGTGAATCAGGAGTATGAGCATAATCAACCACTACCTTGAAAGGTTCTTCTTGTACCATTTCCATTCTTCCGGCAAGTCCAGGAAAATCATTCAGCGCTTTTTGGATTATCTCCTCCGATATACCTAGAGCACGCCCAACCTCGAATGCGGCCGCATAGTTTGCCTTTATAAAAGTTCCTCCGAAAAAATATTTTTCATTATCACCGGCCGCCTCCGCGAACATGTCACGATTATTATCATCGCGATTAATAAAGAACATCCTTCTCGGCTTAGGCGATGCTGCCACATATCTGAAGAAATCGAGCTTTGCTTCCCTATAATTTTCGAAGCTACCGTGGGATTCTATGTGTTCTGGATGGATGTTTATCAGAAGGGCCCCGTCCCATTCAATCGCCTCATGTATATGCCGAACGACCCCCTGAGAACTAACCTCTATTACCGCATATTCACAACCCATATCAAGGGCTTCACGTAATATCTTCTGTATCCTTCCTCTTCCATACATCGTATTTGGAGTCGGATTTAGTCTATCCTCTCCAGCAATCCTATAATGCACCGACGAAAGAATAACTGTTTTTTTACCGGCCGCCTCCAATATCGATCCAATCAACTCGACCGTCGTGGTCTTTCCCTTAGTCCCTGTGACTCCTATCACCGTCATCTTCCTTGATGGATTACCGTAGAATAAGGCACTCCATTTGGCTATCGAGCGGCGGAATATGTCTTTTATTTTATTTATCATCTCTTTTTATGTTTTTCCTATATCGGAGACTATTTCATCTTCTTCATCGCATCCTTCAATTTTTCACCGGTCGTCTTAAGGTTGGGATCTATTTTTTTCATGGCTTCCTTTATATCCTCCCGCCTATATCCTAGCTTTATAAGAGCTTCATACACATCATCGTCCCAATCTGCCGCAGCTTCCCCTATCTCCCCCACCTTGTCTTTGAGTTCGACTATTATCCGTTCGGCAGTCTTCTTACCTATGCCAAAAGACTTGGATAATACTTGGGCCTGACCGGAAGCTATGGACGTTCTTATCTGCTCCGTAGCTCCGAGTGAAAGTATAGATATGGCCGCCCTAGGACCTACTCCTGAAACCGTGTTCAACATATCGAACAATTTTCTTTCCTCTTCATCCATAAACCCGAATATCTCCATCGCATCATCTCTTACGAAAAGACGGACAAATATCCTTACTTCTCGTTCATCCCTGGAAAGTTTCACCATGGCTGTCTCAGACATATGCACCATATACCCCTCTCCTCCAGCGGTCTCAAGTCCAACCGTGTTTCCCTCAACCCCAATAATCTTGCCTTTCAAACTGTAGAACATATAATTAATTCAATTATACGATGAATAAAGAGGACTTGGAAAAATACGAGCAAAGCCTTCTTTCCCTAGAGAAAAGGCTTGAAACTGAGTTTGCAGAAATACCAGATGTTCCCGATTTCGGAGACGGTCATTCCGATATGCAGGGAGAAGAAGCTGATGAGGCTGTGGCCGCCGATGAGTCAGCCGGAATAAAAGACGAGATCCGCTCAAGGATAGAGGATGTCCGATCCGGATTAAACAAGATAAAAGAAGGGACTTACGGAATCTGTGAGGCCTGCGGTAAGCCGATAGAGAAGGAAATATTAAATATCGTTCCTGAATCGCGGCTTTGCAAAGAAGATAAACTTCAATAGATGTCCCGGGATCTCGCAAGACTTCACTCCGCTGAACTTGAGGGAATTGATGCTAAGCTGATAACGATAGAGGTCGACATATCTGTCGGCCTCCATTCTTTTTCTATTGTCGGTTTAGCCGATAAGGCCGTCTCTGAAGCTAAGGAGAGGGTAAATTCTGCCCTTAAGAACACGGGCGTCCGGCCACCCGCTCAGGAGAATAAGAGAATAACCGTAAATCTCGCTCCAGCTGACGTTCAGAAGGCTGGATCTCAGTATGATCTCGCGATAGCTGTGGGATACCTTGTCGCCTCAGGTCTTTCATCGGCAAATCGCCTAGACGATAAGATATTTCTCGGAGAATTATCTCTCGATGGAGCTCTTCGTCCGGTCCGCGGTGTTTTAAACATCGCCCACATGGCTAAGAAGCAAGGCGTAACCGAGCTGATTTTACCGGAAGCGAATGCCCATGAAGCTGCTATTGTAGATGGTATATCCGTCTTCCCCGCAAAAAAGCTCTCCGAGGTTCTTGATCACCTTGAAGGAAGAACTCCTATCAAAGCTGTTTACCGCTCATCATTTCGAAGTTTAGACCAAACTCCGGAGATTGCCGATATGGGAGATATAAAAGGCCAGGATTCCGCTAAGAGAGCCCTTCTTATCGCAGCTGCCGGGGGACATAATCTGCTTATGGTTGGTCCCCCAGGATCAGGGAAGACCGCTTTAGCAAAGGCCTTTGCCTCTATTCTTCCTCCTCTAACATTGGAAGAGTCCATCGAAACCTCCAAGAACTGGTCGGCAGCCGGCCTTCTTTCATCTGAAGAGCCATACCTTGTCCGACGCCCATTTAGAGAGCCTCATCATACCGCCTCCTTAGCCTCGGTCGTCGGCGGAGGAACTAATCCTCGTCCAGGAGAGATAAGTCTCGCCCATCGCGGAGTTCTTTTCATGGACGAATTTCCCGAGTTTCATCGTGATGTTCTGGAGTCCTTAAGACAGCCCCTCGAATCAGGTGAAATGACTGTATCAAGGATAAGAGGCAATCTTGTCTTTCCATCCAGATTTCAGCTTGTGGCCGCTATGAACCCTTGCCCATGCGGATTTTATGGAGATCCGGAGAACGAATGCCGATGTTCTTCAGGAGAGATGTTTCGCTATCAAAAAAAGATATCAGGCCCCCTTTTAGACCGCATAGATATTCAGATAACTGTTCCTCGGGTGAAAATAGCGGAATTGAGACAGAAAAATTATTCGGAAAATAGTGCCCCCTTCAGAGATAAGGTATCGGCCGCAAGGTCTCTGCAGATGGAGCGCCACGCTAGACTAGGTATAAACTCTCTAACTACGAGTGAGCTTACCTCCAGAGAATGTGACGACACTATGATTCTTGAAAGTGATGCTGATGACCTCCTAAAAAAGATATTCGACCGATCCCCTCTCTCAGCAAGAGGATACTATAGATTATTAAAGGTCAGCCGCACGATCGCCGATCTTGATATGTCCGACACGATTGAGGGACGCCACCTCGCCGAAGCCTTCCAATATAGGATACGAAACGATTAGAAAGACCCCGACATACGTCAGGGCCTTTTATATCATTTTATCTCCCTTACACAGTAATTATACCCAGAGAGTCCGCTCTTTCCGGCATACGCTATAATATCTCCTTTGCTTATCTCGTCCCCTATGCCGACTACGGCTCGGTCTATATGTATGTATTCCCTATTTCGGACACCTTCTATTTTTATGTAATTACCTTTTCCGCCGGTCGATCTACTCATAACGACCTCTGTTACAAATCCTCCGTCAACAGCTTCTATCGGAGCTCCGCAAGCTTCGGCAGATTGGTCAGGCAGACGACTGCTATCAAATCCATTCGATATGAAAGCTGAATTATCGTCTGACATCCTGTTTTTTGTAGGATACCCAGCAAGAATCGTCTCGGTAATATCGCCGTCATCCATCGTCTTTGCTATACCTTTCTCTCCCCCAACAGAAGAGGCGACAGAAAAAACCGCCATGGATATCATGACGATCGAGAAGATTACCGCATACCTAGTTACGCTATCTTTTTCAAATGAGATTTTCATGGCGTCTATCCCGGCAAAAAGGTTGATTTTCAGCTTAAAAGCTGACTTTTCGGCTGAAATTGTTTTCCTATACGGGTTGTAAGATACTGTACTGATGCCCGCCATCCTACCACGCGACCTTAACCCTAAACAACTCGAAGCAGCCACCCATCCAGGGGGGCCTCTTTTAATCACCGCTGGAGCCGGATCCGGCAAGACTAAAACCCTAACCAGTCGCTTACTCTATCTTTTAGGAGAGAATATAGCCCCAGAATCGATAATAGCCATCACTTTTACTAATAAGGCCGCCGCCGAGATGAAAGAGAGAGCTGAAAGATTAATAACAGAGATAGGAATTGGTGTATCTCCTCCATTTATCGGAACATTTCACTCATTCGGCGCCCGAATATTACGAAGTGAAGCGCCTCTCGTCGGACGAACCCGCGGATTTTCCGTCTATGATGAAGATGACGCTGTCCGCCTGATAAAAAAAATATTAAAGGCGGAATCACTAGATCAAAAAAAATATCCTTATGCGGTAATCCGCCACAAGATATCCAAGGTTAAAAATGAGCTTGAAAACGCCGAGGAAGATGAAGATGAGGTGTTTTCTCGTCTCTTTTCCTTATATGAATCAGCTCTCCGCGATCAAAACGCCTTTGATTTCGACGATCTCATATATAAGCCCGTCTATCTTTTTGAAAACACGCCGGGAATCCTTAATAAATATGAATCGAGATACAGACATATCCTAGTCGATGAATATCAGGATATAAATACGGCCCAATATCGATTGGTTCGTCTTTTAGCCGGAAAACATCGCAATCTCTCCGTCGTCGGAGATGACCATCAAAGCATCTACGGTTTTAGGTGGTCTGATTTTAGGAACTTTCTTAACTTCGAAAAAGACTGGCCGGAAGCGAAAGTGGTCATTCTTGATCAGAATTATCGCTCTACTAAAACCATCGTCTCTGCCGCCTCGGCGGTTATCGAACAGAACCGCTTTCAAAGACCAAAGACCCTTTGGACCGAGAATGACGAAGGTTCCCCTATTAAAGTGGCTGGTTTTTCAAGTCCGGAGTCAGAAGCTGAATGGATAGTTTCTTCAATAAAAGATCCGGCCAGTTCCGCTATTCTCTACCGGACAAACGCTCAATCAAGACCTATAGAACAGGCTCTTATAATGGGTCATATCCCGTATATGATATTCGGTGGCCTCCGTTTCTATGACCGTAAGGAGATTAAGGATATTGTGGCCTGTCTGCGTCTCGCAATGAACCCCCTCGACGAAATGAGTAGAGATAGGCTCTTAAAGGAATTCCGAAAGACTAAGATAAGACCAGTTATCGAGGAACTCCCTCATATGGGAGAGATTTGTTCACCAGTGGAATTAATCGGTTACATCCTTAAGGAAACCGATTATATTGCCTCATTGAAGACTGATTTTAAGAACGCTGAGGAAAGAATCGAGAATATAAGCGAGTTAATATCCTTCGCCGGAAACTTCGATTCCCTGCCGGAGTTAGTTGAAAGAATATCTCTCTTGCAGTCGACTGATCAGCCAAGAGGAGACGAGGATAGAGCTGTCCGATTAATGACCGTCCATATGGCAAAAGGTCTCGAATTCGATGATGTTTTTTTGGCAGGTGTCTCTGATGGCATTCTTCCTCATGAACGATCGCTCTTCAAAGCGTCCGACCTCGAGGAAGAGAGGCGTCTCATGTATGTCGCGATGACAAGGGCTAAAAAAAGTCTTCGTATCAGTTTTTTTCGTACAGCATCCCGCTTCCTATACGAGATACCGCCTGAACTTGTCGAGTTCAGTGACTTTAAGTTTGGAGACGAAGATACTATATACTTGGATTGAACATGGAACCGAAAAAAACGCTCGGACAGAATTTCCTTATTGATGACGAAGCCCTTGATTTCATCGCTTCTCTTATTGATATCTCTAAAGATGACGCCGTAGTTGAGGTTGGTCCAGGACATGGAGAGCTTACGATAAAACTATTAAAGGCTGAGCCAATGTCTCTTACAGTCATCGAGAAGGACCGGGACTTATGGTCTCGATTAAAAACCAAATTCGATAGATTCCCTGCTTTTTCTCTTAAAGGAGGAGACGCCCTCGAAGAACTCCCTAAAATCGCACCAAAAAACAGTGACTGGAAGATTGTCGGCAATATACCCTATTACATAACCGGTCATCTTTTAAGAATCATTGGTGAATTAGATAATCCTCCTAGACTATCCGTCTTCACGGTCCAAAAGGAGGTAGCCGAGAGAGCTTCCGCCCTTCCTCCTGACATGAATCTTCTTTCGGCCTCTCTTGGTTTCTGGTCGGATATCATGATGGCGGGTGTGATAAATAGAACTTCTTTCGATCCGGTACCAAACGTCGATTCAGCGGTCATCGTCATTTCCAAAAAAGACCGGCCCAATATCCCCGCGGATGATTATTACCGCGCGATGAAAACGATCTTCAAACAGCCTCGCAAGACCGTCGTAAATAATCTTATGGATGGGCTCTCTATATCAAGGGAAGAAGCCGAGAGAAAGATGTCAGCCGCCAGTCTTAGCTTAAGGCTTAGGCCTCAGGACCTATCGGTAGATGATATAGTCAAGCTATCAAGATAGATGATGCCCCGCATATGATGCGGGGCATTTTAAAAGAAGGAGCACCTATATGACTGAGTGAATTTTCCTCCACGATTTGATACTATTTAGGTAATATGTTCCGGAAAATAATAGTTGCGCTTTTTTTAACCCTGATTGTCTCTCTCCAAACTGGTCAGGTAAATGCAAAAATTGTTCAGCCAGGAGAACTTTGCGATAAGTCAGCGACTATAACCGATGGATTAGATTTGTCCGCAACTTCAAAGGCTTATTGCTCAGGAGGATGTACTGGAAGTTATGTCCCTTATAATTCGACTATATACGGTACCTGCCAGGCGGTTGATTGCGCGATAACCGGCTGTCCTAGCAACTTACCTATATGTGATAGCACTACAAAAACCTGTAAAGCCGGCTGTCAAAGTGACAGAGACTGCACACAGGACGCCGCCAAAGATTATTGTGATCCGACGACCCACCAGTGCGTATCAAGATCCTCTAATACAATAGGAAACTTTACAACCGACGAATGCGCTATAGCCTCTGACCACTTTTCAGCGGGTCTTCAAGATTTCATTTCAAATAATGTTATGTGGGGGGCTGCCTTCTGGGGGATAGATACCGTAGTCAGTTTACTTGAGAACGCCTCAGTTTTCGGATTTCAGGTCGGAGGAGCTCTTGAGCCTATCGACCAGACAATCGACTTTTTCAGGGCTCACTGGCTGACCGCCCTCACCTGGAGCACTATCTCAACAGTCGCGAATTGGATAGCCGGAGGCTTGATATACTCTGCGATCCAGATGAATCTCGACCTTACGACCAATAATCCCCTTGTTAGCTATGGATCTGGGATTATCGTCGGTCTCGTTAACCTCGGTTTTGTGATAGCGTTGATAGTCATTGGAATAGCGACAATTCTTCGCCGGGAAAGTTATGGCCTTAAAAAAACTTTCTGGAGACTTCTCGTCGCCGTCGCGATGGTTAATTTCACCCTTGTTCTGGCAGGCTTAGTCATGAACATCGGCACTGCTATTACTAAATCGTTCTACGAAGCAGCAAACCCCTGCCCCGGGCTTATAACCAATCGTTTTGCCGCCCCGAGCATATATAGAGATCTTAAGAGCTTTATGAGCTTAAGTACTATATCGGGAAACACTGATTCTCCAGTCGATGTAGTAGATCTCACTGATGAACAGGCAGCCAAAGATCTCGTAACAAGCAAAAGTTCCAATGCTTCCGGATTTGTCCAGCAGTTGAAAGAAATGATCGCGGGAGTAGCCCTTGATTATGTCGCCCTTATAGCCACTGCCCTCATTAGTACCATTGCCGCGGCCACATATCTCGCGGTCGGCATCTTCCTTATCATCCGCTACGTGATACTGATGATACTCCTGACATTCGCTCCCCTGATATGGATAGGGTTTATCTTCCCAAAGCTTAAGTTCCCGGGATTAGGAGATAACGTCTGGGACTACTGGTGGGAGCAGTTCCTTAAATGGGTCTTCTACGGACCGGCAATGCTGATATTCCTGGCTTTGGCTTCCGTTTTTCTGAGTGCGATGGCCACTGCCGGGAATACCAACCCTAACGATGTTCTTAAGCCGATTGCTCAAATAATAGCCGTAATCATCATCTCGGCCGGAGGCCTCTTTGCCGCTAATAAGTTCAGTGGGGTAGCTGGCGGCCTTGTTATGGCCGGTGCTTCAAAGGGATTCGGACTTCTGTCTACTGGGGTTCAAAATCTCGGCAAGATGAGTCTTAGAGGTCAAATGAGAGCTGAACAACAGGCTGCTGAAGCGCGCGCAAGAGGTGAATCAGGAGCCAGCGCCGCTCGCAGAGCCCAACTCCTTGGATCATTTGGTAAATCGCTCCAGATGCCAACCGCCGGAACGGGAGCAGTGTTTAAGCAGGTAGGACTTAAGGTTCCCACCGCGAAACCCATGACCAAACAAGAGGTCAGAGCTGAAGACGTAAAGACAGCTGAGGAAAAGTACAAAAACTATTCCACTGAAGAGCTCGTCGATGCGCTTCATGAGATGGATAGGGTAAATATCGGATCAGTTGAAAATCCGCTACTACACAGGGCTCAGAGGATAGCCGTCATGAAGAAGCTTGCTGACGGAGGAAACCTAGACAAGATAAGAGATGTTAACTATGTCTTAGGAAGAGGGGTAAGGGTTAATGCTGTTGATAGAGCCGTCAGCGCTGGAACGAGGACGACCTTCGGAGCTGCTGGACAGAAATTCGGAGATGTCGAAAAGGGATTAGGCATGTCGGTGGCCATGAGGGAAGCTGGTAGAAAATACGAAGCCATCTCTGCTACCGCCGCCGCCGAGCTTGCTAACTCCGGATCCGTCAGTGCTGGAACCGCTGCAATAAGAGCCGCCGCCGAAACAGATCTAAAGGCCCGATCTGAGGAATGGACTAAAACTCTTTCTCCTGATGATCTCAAGAAGCTTCCTGTCGATAATATCTACGGAAAATTCGATCCCGAGACCTCAATCGCGAGAACTCCTGAACTTCATGATGCTCTGAGAGAATCGGTCACCGAGGGAGTGCTCATGAATAACCACACACAATATGCCAAGTTATTGAATGTTAAGTCTGGTAATTTTAGAGATGCCGCTACCTCCGTCAAAAAAACCGCGGAAAGACTTAAGGCAGGCGCCACTTCTAGAAAAGCTGTCTTAGAAGCTTTCATGGGACCGCTTACCGCCTCCGATGCAGCAGAATTAGCTAAAGTTACTCTCATAGAAAGTAACATGCAGTCAGTTATAGACAACGTGGAAAAAACCGCAAGAGCTAGAAGTATGGTTGTATAGTTATAGTAAAAAGATCCCGTTGATAACGGGATCTTTTTTTGTTGTATAATATCCATAACGAGATATGCAAAAACCTTCTCAATCAGATATCGATGCTCACTGGGACAGCCTCTCAGGAGATGTACGGGAAGCGATCATTTCCGAAGAGACGAACTCTCTTATCAAATCATATGCAACTAAGAACTCCGTTCCCGAAAAGGAGGCGGATATAAGACAAATATTGAATTTCAGACTGTTCGGCTTTGTATCCGACGAAGACATGTTAAGTGAGCTAATAAAGAGCTTCGGCGGAACGGTCGGAAAGAACATCTATGACGATCTGGTTATAGGCATACTCTCGCCCATCAGGGATTATCTCCCGAAACCTCCGGAAAAGGAGGATGTAAGGATAGCCGTTCCTTCTGTCGAAACAGAAGTTTCCGCTCCTAAGACAAATGTGATTACCGACACCTCGAAGACTGAGCTTCCATCTCCAGCGCCGCTTATAGATAAGGCCGAGGAGACGATAGATACTCCTTCTGCTGATATGGCGCCTGTAGTCGATTCGACCCCTATAGAGACCCCGCCTGCGACTGGACCGGTTATCGCTCCTGTAAAACCGACTGGACCTTCGACCATTGCTGGAACACCGGCCCCTTTTATCATTCACCAGGAAACCGATCTTAAACCAGTAATAGAATCACCTGGATCCGGACATTGGAGTCCATTGAGGCCTTCTTTCTATACTCCGGAAATAGAGGAAATGAGGGAGGAAAAGCTCACTTTCGCAAAACTAGAGTTCGGTGGAGCGGTCCCTAAAAACGAGGAAAAGACTCCTGAGCCCATAGTTCCAGCCGCAGAAAACCTTAAAAAGAATATTTCTTCGGACAACATTATAGATCTCCGCGATTTGCCTTTATAAGACGTTTTTGGTTAACTGAAATTTCAATGCAGTTTCAAGTTCCTCAGTTCGAAACTGAAAATAAGATAGTAGGACCGTTCAATGTGGTCCAGTTCGTATATGTCGCGATAACGACCGCGGTATGTTTTCTTCTGTTCTCTGTTCTTCAAATATGGTTATGGTTTATCATTTCAGCCGTTCTCATTGGATCAGCTCTCGCTTTTGCCCTGATAAAGGTTAATGGCCGTCCGATGTCCGTCTTTTCTGTAGCCGTGTTCAACTATTTTTGGCAGCCGAAAGTCCTTATCTATCAAAATCTGTCAGTGGCTGTCGGCTTACGTAACATCCGGCCGTCCGCTTCAGGAAAAAAACTGGATATATCAGCAAAGACCCACACCCCCGAAGGAACTATATCCATTCCAGCGGATAGCATCATGAGGCCAACCGCTCCTGTTATGCGCGAAATACCGATATCCGAAGCCATTTCTCCGCGACCGGTGATAACCGCGCAAAAAGCGGCTCTCCCGATAGATGAGAAAAGACCGGGATCAATGCTTCAGGATCTCTTTAATCGTATCACCGTCTCCTCTTCCCCTATTCCTCAGCGAGAGAGCTCACTTAAAAGGAATATGACCGCGTCAAAGATAAAAGAACGGTACGAGCTGATAAGAAAAGCGACCGGAGAGACGGAAGTAGTAAAAAGAGTCGACTACAGATGAATATGTTTTTTAAAACCCGCCTACAGGCGGGTTTTAAAAATGGGCACATTTCAGTTTGGAGAGGTGGGTTTTTAGCCATATAATAGACGAATGAGAGATGCAGATATCGGTTCGACCGAAAACCTGGTTGCCGTCAAGGAAATAAGGAATAACACCGTTTTCCTTAAGAATGGCGGCATGAGAAGAGTGATAATGGCTACCGGCATCAATATGGACCTGAAATCAGAGGAGGACCAGCAGGCGGTTATTTCGTCATTTCAAAACCTCCTTAACTCACTAGACTTTCCGATCCAGTTTTCCATCCATTCTAGAAAGATGGCCATCAAGGAATATCTATCACAGATGGCTGCCAAGAAAGAACTGGAAAAGAATGATCTAATACGAATGCAGTTCGAGGAGTATATCGCCTTTATAGAGGATTTTGTTTCTCAAAACTCAATCGTAGAAAAAAGTTTTTTTATCACTGTCCCCTTCGATCCAATCAATCTGTCCCCGATAGGAAAGAAAAGTGATAATACAAATGACCAGTCCGTCGAAGACCTTCTTCAATACACCGACAAGATGAACTTTCGCGCCGACCAGATATTGAACGGTCTGCGGCAAATAGGTCTTCGGGCGATAGTTTTGAACGAGGGCGAGCTTAAAGAACTTTATCGCAATTTCTATAATCCAAAGACCACCGAAAAAGAGCCCATGCCCGAAGAGTCCCCTATCGCTCCAGGGCGCGTCGAGATAGATCCCGACCATCTCAAAATAAACGAAAAGTTTGTTAAGAGTATGTTTGTCCTAAACTATCCCAGATATCTCGCTTCGAGCTGGTTGATGCCGATAATAAATCTTCCTGAACTGATAGATATTTCCATCCATGTTTCCCCTATAGATACAGGGATAGCCTTAAAAAATCTCATGAGGAAATCCGCTCACATCGGAGCCGAAATATCCGAAAGAGAGGAAAAAGGACTAGTTCGCGATCCCGCTCTTGAAACAGCCCTTATGGATACGGAAAATCTCCGGGATACGCTCCAGCAGACGAGGGAGAAGCTATTCTCTCTTAGTCTCTATATGTCTATATATGCCGACACGCTCGACGAACTAAAGAAGATAGAGTTTAGGATATCTTCCATGTTCGAGCGGGCTCTTGTGACCGTTAAATCGCCTCTTTTCGAACAAGCAAAATGTTTTTCTTCGGTTATACCCATCTGTAGTAACGAGTTTGATGTCTCTTCAGCTATGAATACTTCGCCTGCCTCAGCGTTCTTCCCGTTCATTTCTCCCGATTTAACATCTGATGAAGGAATCATGTATGGCGTTAACCTGCATAATAACACTCTCGTCATCTTTGATAGGTTCAGCTTGGAAAACCATAATTCCGTCATATTTGCTAAGTCTGGTTCCGGTAAATCATATGCAGCAAAACTGGAGCTTCTCCGGTCAGTAATGATGGGCACCGACGTCGTCATCATAGACCCTGAAAACGAATATAAATCCCTTGCTGACGCCCTCGGAGGTACGACTTTCAAGATATCTCTTACATCCAAGGACAGTATCAATCCATTTGATATCCCAGTAGTTCCAGAAGACGAAGAGGACGCTGAAGTCCTTCAGTCTCATATAGCAAACCTTACTGGCCTTATAAAGCTTATGATCGGAGTTATCACTCCGGCTGAGGAGGGTGTTCTTGATAGGGCTATAAACGAGACCTATGGATCTAGGGATATAGCCCCAGGAAAGGATTTCAAAGACGCCGAGCCTCCTCTTTTGGAGGATTTAGAGATAATCCTTCGTAATATGGACGGCGGAAAGGATATGGCTGATAGATTATATCGCTTTACCAAAGGCAGTTATTCCGGATTTACAAATAGAGCCACTAATATCGATCTTAAGAACAGAGTAATAGTCTTTTCCGTCAGGGATTTAGAAGAGGAGCTCCGTCCGATCGCTATGTATATCATCCTAAACTTCGTTTGGAACATAGTGCGATCCAAGCTTAAACGAAGGATACTAGTCGTCGATGAAGCATGGCTTATGATGAAATATCCAGATTCGGCCTCATTCCTATTTAACCTCGTCAGGAGGGCTAGAAAATATTATCTCGGCATAACGACCATCACCCAAGACGTAGAAGATTTTCTTAACTCTCCTTATGGAAGACCAGTCATAACAAACTCATCCCTTCAATTACTCCTTAAACAATCTCCCGCAACAATAGATACAGTCGGCAAGGCTTTTAACCTGACGGAGATAGAAAAAAACTATCTTGTCGAAGCAACGGTCGGACAAGGATTAGTTCTCTTGGGTCAGAAACATGTTGCCATGCAGATAGTCTCATCAGGATTCGAACATGAGATAATAACCACTAATCCCGAGGAGATAATAGCTAAGAGAAACATCGCCGAAGAAAAGACTGAAATATGATATCTCAAACCTTTGCCGCATCTGAAGGAATATTGAAAAGCATAGGAGATTTTATTCCTGGAGGGATACAAAACCTCCTTAACCTCGGTTTGGGATTAGGTGCCATCTTAGCCTTCGGAACGATAATATATGCCGGTATTCTGTATACGGTGTCAGGAGACGATTCTTCCAAACAGAAGGAAGCGAGAGCTTGGATATGGGCAGCCGTGCAGGGGTTAGCACTATTAGCCTTCGGATTCATCGTGTTTAACCTAATAAACCCAAAGATAGTCCAGATGAGAGAAATAGAGATTCCATTACTTCAATATGATGATCCTAACCCTCCTGATTATGCTAATCCGTCTGTTCATATAAGCTTTAATCCTGGTTCTAACTCTATTTCCTCTCCCCTTCTCTCCGTTTCAGTTGGTAATAGTATATATGGGACGAGATGTCACCCAGTAGATGATTGTTGTAAGACCCACACCGGCATAGATCTCGGGGCATCATGTGGAACGCCTGTCTATGCTGTATCTGCCGGTATAGCCCGTAGATACTCCGATAGTAACGGTTATGGCAATTACATCATCTTAGACCACGGCGACGGAAATGTTTCCTATTATGCTCATCTAGAAAGCTTCTCTGTGGAGGACGGTAAAACGGTAAGGCAAGGAGACCAAATCGGTAAAGTGGGAACTACCGGTAAGAGTACTGGCTGTCACCTTCATTTCGAGCTTAGAAAATACGACGATTCTTCCGGTAGATATCTAACCACGAACGTTAACCTTCTCTTTGGAGCCGATGGTAAAAGAGCGGCTATGGAAGCGGAATGTGCCCCAGGAACCCGTTGTGCTAATAATGCCTGTCCGAAATAAAATCTTTAAAAAAACCGCGATCAATGTCGCGGTTTTTTGATATAATCATTTAGTAATACCTTAAGCCTTTGGTGCGTTGAGAAATAGGTTGTTATAATTAAAAAATATGGATATCAGACCACTTATCACTCACGCCGCAGATATAGGAGTAGTGAAGAGTATAAATGATTTTCTCCCAGGAGGGGTTAGTAACCTCCTTAACCTCGGTTTGGGATTAGGTGCCATCTTAGCCTTCGGAACGATAATATATGCCGGTATTCTGTATACGGTGTCGGGAGACGATTCTTCCAAACAGAAAGAGGCAAAGGCCTGGATATGGGCAGCCGCGCAGGGACTGGCGCTGTTAGCTCTCGGATTCATCGTATTTAACGTTATAAATCCGAACGTAGTTAAAATAAAGGATCCGGATGTTACACAATTAAATTATCCGGAAACGGATAGTAATAGAAGCACTACTCATGAATCAAGTAGTGGAGAGACACACGGAGGAGGAGGAGGTTCATTCTAAAAGAAGACCGGCCATATGGCCGGTCTTCTTTAGATATCCTTATTAAACTATAAACTTAATAACAACCCTTCTTGCTGCTCCTTCTCCTATACTTTCTGTTTTTACATCCGGCCTGACTGAAAGCTCTTCATGTACAAGGTGTCTCTCGAATGAGTTCATTGGAGGAAGGACAACATCAGTTTGCGTCATCACTGTTTTTTTAGCCCCAGCTTTTGCAAGCTCAATTACCAACTTCTCTCTTTCCTTGTGATAATTATTAACATCAACAGTAATCGGTCCCTCATCATATTTTTTAGCAACAAGCTTTAATATCTTATTGAAACAGTTTATGAGAACAGGAACATCCTTCGGAGTTATCAACTCATCGGTTATATAGATAGATACTCTTTTCCGCTCATCGTCGAACTCGGACCGCACCTCTCTAAAATTGAAATATCCTAGGATCTGTTCAGTTATTTCCTTTAAGTTCTTCATTTTTAAGTGAATTATTGACAATCCATTGTTGAACTATCGAAAACACAGTTGTTGCTACCCAATATATTCCGAGAGCCGCCGGAAGGTTCCATAATACTGCAAGGGTAACTCCCCCCATTATGAACGCCATCTGGTTTCCTGAAAAAGCTGCCGGCATATTGGCGTTCTTTGGGGTCATAGCCATAGACATTCTCATCTGAAGAAACTGTAGAGCTGCAGCGATAATAGCTATCAATATACTCCTGGATCCTAGGTCAACTAACCCAAGAAACATCTTATTCATTGTTCCTGGATCGGTTATAAAAGGATATAAGGCGGAACTTACCGCTCCACTAGCTCCAGCAGTTATAGCTTTCCAAATAGCAAAGAAAACCGGTATCTGTATCAGAAGAACCAGTATCATATAGAAAGGATTTATCTTGTACTTCTGATAAAGGGCTAATAACTCCTTAGTCTGACGTTCCTTATCGTCTTTAAACTCCTTCTGGATGCGCAGCATCTCAGGATTCATCTTAGCTGATATAGCCTGTTGTCTCAGCGTCTTCTGATACATAGGGAATAAGACGAAGCGAACCACTATCGTGATGAATATTATAGCTATTCCAAGATCCCTAAAGGCTATGGTGTTATACAGGAATACCATCGCATTCAATATGGGATGGTAAAGTATGGCGTTAAATAGAGATGACATTATTAAGTTCTTTAGTGAAAGCTTCCTTATTATCCTTTATGTTTGCCTCTGTCGTCAAAATAACGATCAATATATCATATGCCCGGCTCTTATCTTCTAAAAAATCTTTATTTGAAGCAAAAAAATTAAATATTTCCCTCTTTAATTTATTCCTCGCCGTAGCCTTTTTTGAATATCTTTTACTCAAAACCACTCCTATCCTGGAGTGGCTCAATCCGTTATCCCTCCTTTTTATGGCAAAAAAAGAACCTCTAAAGCAGGGTTTAAGGCCTCGATCCGCCAAAGAAACGTTCAGACGGTATCTGGCCTTTATCATTAAACGGTAAGTTTTCTTCTTCCTTTAGCCCTTCTCCTTGCGATGACTCTCCTGCCACCAGTAGTGGATTGTCTCTGCAAAAAGCCATGGGTTCTCGCCCTCTTCTTCTTTTTAGGGTTATAAGTAGGCTTCATAGGGGTTAAGATAATGAATTAGAGGCTTTTCGTCAAATAAATAGCGGTTTTTTATTAGTCTTAAAACGGCTTTTTACAGGCTTAATAAGTTTATTAATATTAAGAGATAGATAAAATAAGGGTTTTTTATACTTATCCACAGATAATCCACAATTTATATTAAAAACTGTCAAGCCATCATTAGAATTCTTGCCGGATTGATATAAAGATGTAGTAAGAAAGGCCTTCAAAAAGGCTTTTTGCCTTATACAATATGATGGATGTCGTTATTTCGACTGAATATTTATGTTTTTATTTAAAAATCAATAAGCCTGTGGATAATTTTGACGGTTACATGTCGCTCAAATAAAATTAGCGCATGACCATCGACGAACTCTGGCAGAAAGCGTTAGGTGAACTCGAATTACAAATATCTAGACCTAACTTTCTTACATGGTTAAAAAATAGTCGTCTCGTCGATAGTAAGGAGGGTGATGCAATCATTGCTCTTCCTAATCATTTTGCTAAAGAATGGGTTGAGGCTAAATATGGAAAGATAATTCTCGGTATTCTTCGCACGGAGGATAGCTGTATTCGTAAAACGACTTATATCGTCGATGGAGCGATAACTAGAAAGCCTGAGCCTCAAAGAGAGCCTGAAAAAATAGAAAAACAGCTTGTATTTAATGAGCTTAAAAGTGATCCAGAGTCCGGTTTAAACCCTAAATACAATATAAAAAGCTTTGTTGTTGGATCACATAATGAGCTTGCTTATGCCGCCTCAATGTCTATCGTCGACGCCGTCGGTCAAAAGTACAATCCTTTCTTTATTTATGGAGGTACAGGGTTAGGAAAAACTCATCTTATTCAGGCTATTGGTAATGAAATTCACTTAAAACATAAGGGAAAATATAAGGTTAAGTATGTTTCCTCTGAAAAGTTCACTAATGATGTTATTTGGGCAATAAGAAATAAGAGGGTTGATGATATAAAACAGGCTTATAGAAATATTGATGTCCTTATAGTTGATGATATCCAATTCATCGGCGGAAAAGAAAAGACTGAAGAGGAGTTTTTTCACACTTTTAATGCCCTTCATGAAAATAATAAACAAATAATTATATCTTCTGATAGGCCGCCTAGAGCTATCCCCATCCTTGAAGATAGATTAAAATCCCGCTTCGAAGGAGGAATGATTGTTGATATAAGCTTTCCTGATTATGAGACGCGAGTCGCAATAATAAAGGTAAAACTTCAAGAAAGACAAGAAAATTTAGAAGATGAGATAGTTGGGGTAATAGCTCAGAAGATACAGAGAAATATCCGGGAACTAGAAGGAATATTAAATAAAGTAGTCTTTCACAAGACTCACCATGCTCATTTATTTAATTCTCCATATGTTGAGAAACTTATGGAAGATATAGTTCAGCAAACAGCCCAGAATCTAACACCGGCACAAGTTATAAAGGCTGTAGCTGAGTTTTATGAGATATCAATGGTCGAAATAACTGGCCGTGGCCGAAAAAAAGAAATAGTCGAACCACGTCAGGTGGCCATGTTCCTCCTTCGTGAAATGCTTAATATGTCATACCCATTTATAGCTGAGAAAATGGGTAAGAGAGACCATACTACCGCAATATATGCCTATGACAAGATTAATCATGCCTTAAATGAAAACCCGTCCTTTAGTCAAAAAATGGTTATGATTAAAGAATTAGTAAATAAGTCCTAATAGTGGATAAGTTGTGAAAATATATGTGGATTTATATGAGTATAGAAATAGGATAAAAACACCTAAGAATGACTGATCGTAGACCTATCCACTTTTTATCTCTTTTCCCCACATCTTTTTCCCCACCTCTTACCCAATAAAATTTAAGGATAATAAAGGCGTAAACGATTTATCCACTTTTCCACAGTCCTAACAACTACAACAATTTAATTAAATAAATAGATAGATGAAGATAGTAATACTTAGGAATAATCTTAAAAATGCGTTGGATGCCGTATCTCATACACTTGGGGACGCGTCCAATCTTCCTATCCTTAAGAACATCCTCATAAAGGCTGTCGGAGGTAAAATACAAATATGTTCTACTGATCTTGAAACGGCTGTTGTACGCGGTGTGGCCGGAAAGATAATCGATGAAGGATCAGTCACTGTTCCATTCTCTGTGTTTAATAGTGTTATTGGTAATATCCAAAATGAACGCATTGACTTGGACAGTAAGAAAATGGGTGTCCTTATAAAGACTGATAATTACGAAGCTGTCATCCAAGGAATGAATCCTGAAGATTTTCCTATAATTCCTAAGGTGGATAAAAAGGATGAATTCTTTGAGATTAATGGAGAAATATTAAGAGAATCATTAAATCAGGTTGTGGGAGCTGCTCAAATATCAGAGCTTAGACCAGAGATAAGCGGTATCCTATTCGATGTGGAACCTGGAATGATAAAGTTCGCTGCTACTGATAGTTTTCGTCTTGCTGAGAAGACTGTTTATGAGACTGAATTTAAGAATAACTTTGAAAGAGGTATGAAGTTCATTGTGCCTTTAAAACCTATTCAGGAATTCTTAAGGATTATGGATGGTAAGACCCCAGTTAGAATATATGCGGTTAATGGTCAGCTTATGATAGAAAATGGTGATCTTGAGCTTATTTCTAGACTTATAGAAGGTCAATTCCCTGATTATAATCCGATAATACCTAAGAATCTTACGACTGAGATATCTTTAGATAAAAATGAGCTTATAGGCGCTTTAAAGCTCGCTAGTGCTTTTACATCGAAAAATAATGAGGTAAGGCTTAAAATAACTAAAGATTCTAAGGTAGTTGAAGTTTATTCTAGTGATAGTCTTTTAGGGGAAAATAAATATCTAATTCCGGCTAAAATATCAGGAGAACCGGTTGAAGTAGTGTTTAATTGGCGGTTTTTACTTGATGGATTAAGGAATTTAGAATCCGATTCGGCAAATATAGGTCTTCAGGGAGATATAAGACCCTCAGTCATTAAGACGACGGCGGACGCATCATTCTTCTATATCATTATGCCGATAAAATCCTAAGATAGCCTTCATTTAGTCAAAAACGCCCCATGTGGGGCGTTTTTAGTCTTTACCTATCGATATACGATAACTTCTTTTTCTGTCTGTGTATCAGCACCGTTGGTAGCTCTTATTATTAGTTTATTTTGCGATTTAAGAATGTTTAGATTTAGTTTAAAAGAGTATTGAAGATTAGCTCCTAATTCTCCTATTTTACTATCAATAAGTGTTTCATTTAGGAAAAGCTCCACTTTCTTTATTTGGGGTCCTGAATCGGAGATATTTGCGATAACATCTTGATCTTTATCGATAAAATCTCCATTTTTAGGATTTATAAGATCTATTGTAAGTACTCCGCTGCCTGGTATTGTAGGGGCTTCTCCGCTTGGATAGGAATAGGTTGGTCCAGAAAGGGTGGTGATATTATTAGTTCGGAGCCATTGTTGAACTCCCTCTTCCCAGTTTGGATATTGTTGGTCGTCTAATCTATTTAGATAATAGAGGATGTTATGAACATTAGTTCTATCAAGCTCTCCTCTTACCATTGGTATAGCTGAGGTCATAGGCTCTGGCCTTATAAATGTTTCATTAGTCCTTGTTTTTATCGCTTGAGAAGCGAAATCATGCCATAAAGGAACAGCTGCTAAGATACTTCCCCCTTTTTGTTGTAGTGGATATCTATTATTATTACCTGCCCAAACCCCTATGACAATATTTGGAGTATATCCATAGGTCCAAGCATCGATATAATTATTAGTAGTACCGGTTTTTAAAGCTACTTGATAACCAGGAACTTGGGTAAGGTTTAAGCTTGAGCTATAAAGAGGAGCTCTTAAGGCTACATCGGAAAGAATATCGTTTATAAGTCTTGGATATTCAGGATCAACCACTTTTTCTTCTTTATCTTTATATTCTTCAAGGATTTTTCCATTCCTATCTTCAACTTTCAATATTGTTGCTTGATTATGATGGATGCCATCTGCCGCTAATGTTGAGTATGCTTCCATCATTTCTATCATTTTAACTTCCCCTCCTCCTAGGACGAGAGATAATCCTAATCTATTTCTATCTTTAAATGTCGTTATTCCTAATCTGTCGGCTAAAGATATTACATCGTCTAATCCAGCAAGATAAAGGGTTTGTACCGCGGTTATGTTTATGGATTGGGCCAAACTTTCTTTCATAGTTATCGGGCCTCGGAAAAGACGATCATAATTCTGAGGATGATAGCATTCGTTACTCGCGCTATTATAGTCGGGAACGGAAGGGCAATTGACGTTAAATTCTGTCGGTACATCGAAAAGGATGGTATCTGGAGTAAATCCCTTTATAAAGGCCTCCATATAAGAGAATGGTTTAAATGATGATCCAGGTTGTCTTAAGCCTTGAGTTGCTACATTGAAATTTCCTTCAAAACGACAATTTGATCCTGGGGTACATCCCTCAGGTTCCGGATCAGCGAAATAATCCTTTGATCCGACCATAGCTAATATTTGTCCGGTCTTTGGATCTTCAGCTACTAAGGCAGCATTATGTCCTTGATATAGTTCGGTGTTCTTTTGGACTGTTTCCTTTACCGACTTCATGGCTATATCTTGAAGTTCTTTATCGAGCGTTGTAGTAACTTTTAATCCTGCGGTAGAGATAAAGTCCTCCCCATATTTCTTATTAAGCTGATCTTGTACATACATGACAAAATGGGGAGCTATGGCAAAAGAAGCCCTTTTTGGTTGTGGAAGAATTTTTGGCCTGGAATTAATAGCTGAATCTTTCTGTTGAGCGTCTATATAGCCAAGCTCATTCATCCTTTCAATGATGTATTGTCTCCTATCCTCAAGTTCGGTCGTATGGGCTCCCCATGGGGAATAATAACTTGGGGCGTTTGGTATAGCTGCTAACATAGCGGCTTCCGATAGTGAGATATCTTTGGCTGATTTACCGAAATACATAAGAGAAGCAGCCTCTATTCCGTACGCATTATTACCGTATGGTATCTGGTTAAGATATAGGTTTAATATCTCATCCTTGGAATATATCTTTTCTATTCTATAAGCGAGAATTAACTCTTTTATCTTTCTTGTGAAGGTTTTATCGTCTGTAAGAAATGATTTCTTAGCTAGCTGTTGAGTTATAGTCGATCCGCCTTGAGCCTTCTTTCCCGTCTTTATATCTATGAATACAGCTCTTAATATACCCTTAACGTCGAACGCGCTATGTGTATAGAATTCATTATCTTCTATGGATATAGTTGCTCTTCTTATTATGTCTGGGATCTGATCAGCGGAGATATTAGTCCTTTTTTCCTCTCCGTGTATCTCATAGAGCAGATTTTCTCCGGTTCGATCAAATATTTTTGTCGACTCTGTTAGCTCTCTGTTTGATATCTGTTCAACCGTCGGAAGATTACGGCTGAAGTAGATTATCGTTCCGGCACTAATAATTGATATTGCTGCTATGGCTATTCCGGTGATAGTCGCTATTTTTCCGATCTTTTTCATGAGTGTTTCGTTAATTAGTATAACAACCGCGCCCCGACATTACATCGGGGCGCGGTTGTGAACGCTGTTTATGGAGAGCGTCTAGAACATTTCTTCCTCTTCCTCCCTCTGATCCTTTAAGTCGTCCTCATTAAGGAGGTCGTCCTCATTATCTCCTAGCTCATCTCCGAACTCGTCTCCCTCCTCTTTAATGGAAAATCCTTCCAAGTCCTCTCCGTCGAGTTCGTTGTAGTCGTCCTCGCTGAGTATTCCCGGGTTTAGATTATTTTGCGATTCTGATTCCCTGGAGCGCATTTGGTTTTCCGGTGGCGTTCTCTTTCTTATAGATTTTCGACCTTTTCGTTAATATTGTCTGGAAAAGTATATCTAAAAAGATATAGCGGTCAAGAGACCATTGAGGAAGCTATAGCTATCGCTAAGGCGTCTGAGGTGTCATCTATGGGTTTAAAGTCCTTCAGTTTCAATAAGAGGCCGACCATTTTCAGTATGGCAGCCTTATCTGCCTGCCCGTAACCGGTAACCGTTCGTTTTACCTCATTAGGTAAAAGTTCGGTAGTTTTAATGGATCTAAGGGCTAATGTCAGTAATATAGCTCCTCTTGCTTCCGATACGCTTATAGCCGTTTTCTTATTATTCGAAAAGAATAGTTTCTCTACGGCCGCTTTATTGGGATTATAAATATCAATAACCTCGTTTATCCTGTCGTGGATGGTCTTTAGTTGTTGTGGGGTATATTTCTCCTTTATTTCGATTAGACCGGAAGCTATGTACTCCTGCTTCTGCCCAGAGACCCTTATTAATCCATAACCTATCCGGTTCGTTCCTGGGTCTATTCCGAGGATAATCTCCTCTTTTTTATTGTCAGGAGTCATCTTTATTCTTCGATATCCACTTCTTCCTTTGATTTTATGTCCGCATTCGTATATATCTCGACCACATCCTGATGATCGTCTAAAGCCTCCATTAAAGATTCTATTTCAGGGGCCAACTCATCATTGATTGATTGTTCGAATTTTGGTGTCCACTCTCCCTCAAGAGACTGGTTAAACATCCATTGTACCGATCCTTGTTCGGCAAACTTGGCGTTATTATCGGAAAGTAGTTTTTTTATTTCTGCTATTGCTCTGTTACGGCTATCGGTTATAACCGCTATTAAAAAGGCTGTTCCTCCTGGTCCATATGCCTCTATAAGCATTTCCTCCGTCGGATTGTCCTTAGCTCTATTTATCGCTCGTTCTATGTTTTCTTGAGGAATATTGGCTTCTTTGGCTTTTTGAATGGCCGTTCGGAGCCTTGGGTTGAAGTCTGGATTAACTTCTTCTCTTGCTGAGGCCTGTACTGCCGCGAGTAGTTTGGTAAATACCTTGGCTTTCTTTTGGTCTGTTATGGCCTTTTTATGTTTTATCTGACTCCATTTATTATGACCTGACATTGTTCTATTATATAGAATAAAATGCCTGGAGAAGACAAACCGAGAATATCTAACGAGATAGAGATAGGGCTATCTGATGTGACCGATGTAGTTAGTATGAGTCATAAGATTGGCTTATTGATCGGTTCCAAAGCCAAGACGACTGAGCTTATAGAGGTTATCCTCTCCGGAGCTTTATCTCTTGGTGTTTCTGATGTTCATTTTGAGCCAACTAGAGAGGGAGTGAAGGTTCGTTTTAGATCAGACGGAGTTCTTAAGGATGCGGGAATGATGCCAGTGGCCGATTATAAGTTCGTTATTAGCCGTTTTAAACTGGTGGGGGGCATAAAGATGAATATCAATGAGGTCGCTCAAGATGGCCGATTTACGCTTGTTTTAAGCGATAGGAAGATAGAGGTTAGGATTTCATTAAATCCGTCCGAATATGGCGAGACCGCTGTTTTGAGGATATTAGATCCGAAAAGCATATCTTTGGATTTTGAAGATATTGGATTTAGGTCGGATGACCGATTTATAGTAGAAAAAAGCCTTAAGCAGCCTAATGGGATGGTTCTTTTGACAGGGCCTACAGGATCAGGAAAGACGACTACTCTTTATGCTTTTTTAAGGAGTGTTAGGTCGCCTGAGATAAAAATAATTACCATCGAGGATCCTATCGAATATCACCTGGATGGTATTCAACAGACTCAGGTTGATGATGCAGCGGGATATACCTTCAGTAATGGTCTTCGGTCTCTTCTCCGCCAGGACCCGGATGTCATATTAGTCGGAGAGATAAGAGACCTTGAAACGGCTGAAATAGCCATCCATGCGTCGCTTACTGGACATATAGTATTTTCTACTCTGCATACAAACAGCGCTTCCGGCGCTATTCCTCGCCTTATAGACATTGGAGTAAAGCCTCAAGTTATCGGCCCTTCCTTGAACGTTGTTATAGCTGAGCGTCTTGTCCGCCGTCTCTGTGACCACTGTAAGCGTCCTGTGTCCCTTTCTTCGGAGCTTTCAGAAAAAATAAAGAATTTCATATCATCTCTTCCTAAAAAGGTTGATAGGTCTGTTTATTCTGAGGTGAAGATTTTTGAACCGGTAGGATGCCCAGAATGTAGTAATGGGTATAAGGGTCGCATCGGTATATTTGAGGTACTCGAGATAGATAATGATTTTGAGATGTTGATACACGATGAGGCTAGTGAAGCCGAGATGGAAAAGTACGCTCTCGGTCACGGCTTTATCACGTTGAAGCAGGATGGTATTCTAAAGGCGATCGTCGGCATGACCGACTTCGCTGAAGTTGAACGTGCCACCGGTCCGATAGAGTGGTAATCTCTTTATTAATCATCCTTCATTTATCATTCGGATAATAAAATGTCCGAGTATATTACTCGGACAAAAAAAATCCGCTTCCCTTTCTTGATTATTATTTGGAAACTTTTCTAAATGAATAGAAAAGAATAGGGGATGTCTCTGAGGCGCTTCCCAGCCGAAACCAAGAAGGCCATTAACTAAGAGATCATCCGATCAAGAAACTTCAGCGAATTTGGACATATCTTAACATATAGCCTATATGTTGTCAAGAGGAGAAAACAATGGCCATATACAAGGCCAAAATGATGATCAAAACTGGGAGTCTTTATTAAGACCTTCCGGATTTGATGACTACATCGGACAGGACTCAATGAAAAAGAGTCTTAGAATAATTTTAGATGCGGCCAATCAAAGAGGAGAATCGATAGATCATCTTTTGTTCTATGGCCAGGCTGGTTTAGGTAAAACTACCATCGCCCATATCGTGGCCAAAGAGATGGGAGGAAACTTAAAGGTTACTTCTGGTCCGGCTATTGAGAAGACTGGAGACTTGGCCGCTATTCTAACAAATCTGGAATCGGGTGACATTCTTTTTATTGATGAGATTCATCGTTTAAACCGGATGATAGAAGAGGTCCTCTATCCGGCCATGGAAAGTCGGAGTCTGAATATCATTTTAGGTAAAGGGCCGTCCGCTAGGACAATCTCTCTTGATCTCCCTCCTTTTACACTTATCGCGGCCACGACTAGGGTAAATCTTATCTCTGGCCCTTTGCGCTCTAGATTTGGTGCCACCTTTCGTCTCGATTATTATACGATCGCCGATATTTCTGAAATTATTCGTCGGTCAGCAAGGATATTAGGCGTCGATATAGAGACGGGTGCTATTGATATGTTATCTCATGCTAGTCGTTTTACTCCGCGTACAGCTAATCGCTTATTAAAGCGTGCTCGCGATCTCGCTCAGGTTTCAGGTATTCCTGCCATAAACACATCTTCTCTTGGTGATCTTTTTAATATTTTAGAGATAGATAAGGCTGGTCTGGAATATCAGGATCGCCGCCTGCTCCGTATCCTTTCTGATCATTTTGCTGGGGGCCCTGCAGGCATTAACTCTCTTTCAGCCGCTCTTGGCGAAGAAAAGGGTGTTATAGAAGATGTCTACGAGCCTTTTCTTATGAAGATGGGTCTCATAAAGAGAACTTCTTCCGGAAGGATGCTTACTCCGGAGGCTGTCGATTATCTTAATGCTGAGGATAAAAATAAATAGGTGAAAAAGACGATATTATCCCTATCTGAAAAAGACACCAAAAAGGCTGGTTCTGATATAGCTCTCGAAATACTAGAGATAGACCACAAAAAGGCGGTTATTATTTCTCTGTCTGGCGATCTTGGAGCCGGCAAAACCGCTTTTACAAAAGGCTTTTTAACCGGATTTGGAGTAAAAAGCCGCGTAACAAGTCCTACTTTTGTGGTTATGAAAAGATACCCGGTCAAAAAAGGCGGTTTTAAGAATGTTTATCATTTGGATCTTTATAGAATAGCGGATTCGAAAGAGCTTGATATCCTCGGTTTTAAAAGGATATTAGATGATCCTCAGAACATCGTTCTTATAGAGTGGCCTGAGAAAGGAGGGCGTTTAAAACCCAATATTAAGGTGCTTATTACTCATCTTTTAGAGGAAAACAGAAGGAAGATAGATATAGTGCGGGTTTGATGTCCGCGTTTCTGATATAATTGGCGTTATATGAGAACCCTCCTGGTCCTCGACGCTAACTCGCTTATACATAGAGCTTATCACGCCCTTCCTCCTCTTACTGACTCAGCTAATCGGCCGGCCGGAGCTCTTTATGGTCTTTCGAGTATACTCATAAAGCTTATAAGAGAAGTTAAGCCTGAGTTTGTTATAGCTGCCTATGATAGACCAGAACCAACGTTCAGAAAGAAGGAATTCTCGGAATATAAGGCTACTAGGGCAGCTGCAGCGGATGATCTTATCGAGCAAATAATTTCATCAAAGGAGCTGTTAAAAGAGTTTGGTATGAAGACTATTGAGTGTCCTGGTTTTGAGGCGGACGATATCATTGGGACTGTAGCTCATCTTTTCAAGGGATTCCCTGATATCGAGCGGCTTGTTTTACTCTCGGGGGATTTGGATATTCTTCAGCTTGTTGAAGGTGATAGGGTTGTTGCTTGGTTTCCTCATAAAGGAATAAGTGATTTTACGGAATATGACGAAGAAGGAGTTATCGGTCGTTTTGGTGTTCCCCCTTCGTTGTTAACTGACTACAAGGGACTAGTGGGAGACAAATCAGATAATATTCCTGGCGTCCAAGGAGTAGGCCCAAAGACGGCGCTAGGTCTTATAAAGGAATATGGACCACTGGAAGACCTTTATGAGTTATCTCCTGCTCCTAAGACGGAGGCTATCCGCAAGGTTCTTGCAGGGAAAGACTCTGCCATGATGTCAAAGAGACTAGCTACTATATCCCGAGAAGCTCCTATTGGAGATCTTTCTCTTGATGACATCCGCCTTAGGGCTGATAAAAATAAGATAGCGGATTTTTTATCATCTAAGGGCTTTAAAAATCTGGCCGATAGGGTTATTTCCGGAGGGTTATAAGCCCTTCATTTAAATAAAGAAGGATTGTAAAATCAGTTAAGTGAAAAAAGGCTTTCTTAAAAAGGCTTTCCCGCCGGAAATGTACGGTTTCTGGTCATTTATCATATTAGGAGCTGGGGCTGGTTTTATATCTTTTAAATTTCTTCCCCTTGTTTGGTTTGTGGTAGTTGCCGCCTGTTTTGCCGGGGGGTGTGTTATAGCGCTCTACTACGCGCTTGTTATAGGAGATAAGAATTTAGAGCTTTCTTTTGAAAAAGAAAGAC
This sequence comes from Candidatus Colwelliibacteriota bacterium, assembly GCA_028710275.1. Lineage (GTDB taxonomy): Bacteria > Patescibacteriota > Minisyncoccia > UBA6257 > Colwellbacteraceae > STB-63. Next base: position 44,073 of record JAQTUL010000003.1, read on the forward strand.
TGGAGCGGATGGTAACTAATCTTGACGACGCAGTTTTAAGTTACGATTCTGATTTTAGAATAGTCATCTGGAATGCTGCGGCTGAGAAGCTCTTTAAACTCAGGAAAGAGGATGTAGTAGGTCAGATAATCTCTCCGGAAAGGATCTCAGATCAATCATTTAAACTGCTTGTCCAGACTATATTCCCCTCTTTAGCTCCCTCGGTCGTTAAAAAGAGCGCTCCCGGCGTCTATCCTCAGCTTATGGAGATCGCCTTTATTGATACTGACCTCGAGTTATCCGTCTCCATGGATAGGATAGTGGATGATTCCGGAAAGCCGCTCGGTTTTTTAAAGATAATACATAATAGAACCCGGGAGGTGGGACTACTTCGGTCTAAATCTGAATTTGTGACGGTTGCGGCTCACCAGCTTCGCACTCCGCTCACTGCTGTTCACTGGATATTTGAGACTCTTTCTAAAAATGATTCCGTTGCTGTTCCCGATAAGGAACTTGTCGATAATGGGCTAGTCGCTTCTCTTAAGCTTCTTAAAATAGTTAACGATATGCTTGATGTATCGAAAATAGAGGCGGGTAAGTTCGGTTATAACTTCATTGATCTCGATATGGCTAGCTTTATTGATGATCTTCTTCAGAATGCCAATGTTCTAGCAAGAGAGTTTAATGTCACTCTTTACTTTGATAAGCCTAAAAACCCGATTATGGTACATGCTGACCCGCAAAAACTGGGTATGGCTTTATCTAATATCGTCGATAACGCCATAAAATATAATGTTAAAAACGGTCAGGTCGTCGTTAAGCTAGAGCTCTATCCAAATAAACCATATATCCAACTGACAGTGAAAGACACTGGTGTTGGTATTCCTCCCGAGGGTCTTAAAAAGCTGTTTACTAAGTTTTATAGGGGTGAAAATGTGGTAAAGGAACAGACAGAAGGAACCGGTCTTGGTCTTTATATAACGAAGAATATTATTCTTCGACATGGAGGCAGTATCTCAGCTGATTCAGTCATGGGTAGAGGTACCACCTTTTATATAGTTTTACCTACGGATGCGACGTTAATCCCTCCGAAAGAGGTATCTGTCGAGGAATATTGATCCCGCCCCGTTGGCGGGATTTTTATATGTCGTATGAGGATATAGAATTATCGTATGCCAGAACTACCGGAGGTTGAAAGTACCGTAAGGGGCCTATCCCCCCTTATCGTCGGACGGAAGATTGTCTCCGTTTGGAGTGATGCTCCTAAACTTATAAGGAGTGGGACATTTGCCGACTTTAAAGATAATATCAGGGGTCGTAAAGTAGTCTCGATATCAAGGAGGGCAAAGAATATTCTGATTGGTCTTGATGGTGGATATACACTTCTTATCCACCTTAAAATGACCGGCCACTTAATGGTCGGTCGATGGTCTTTTTTAAAAGATAAGGGACGCGAGATAGCTAAAACTGATTCTTCCGGCGCGATGTCCGATAAGGTTAATAATTATGTTCATGTAATATTTGTCCTTGATGATGGGAACATGCTCGCTCTTTCAGATCTTCGTAAATTCGCGAAGGTCTCCCTAGGAAAGACCGAGGAATTATTTTATAAAGAGAAGCTGGATCAGATAGGCCCGGAAGCTACCGATATTCCCCTTTTGGATTTTGAGAAAGCCCTGAAAAGCTCTAAAAGGAGCATTAAACAAGTACTCTTAGATCAGGAAAAAATTGCCGGAATAGGTAATATTTATTCGGACGATATTCTTTGGAAGGCCAGGATTCATCCTCTGCGCCCCTCTATATCCCTTACTAGTACTGAGATAAAGGCTATTTATAAAGCGATGAGGGAGATATTGAATATAGCTATTAAGCTTAGAGGAACATCAATATCCGATTATCGGGATGTAAGAGGAGAAAAAGGAGGTTATGGACCAAAACGTTTAGTCTATAGGCGTGACGGCGAACCTTGTAAGAGATGTGGTACGCCGATAACTAAACTGAAGGTTGGCGGAAGAACGGCTAGATTCTGTCCTTCTTGTCAAATAATATGATTTTTTTCTACTAAAAACCCCTCGTAATCGAGGGGCTTTTTAATGTGTTTCCTATCATCTATATTTTAGGTAATGATAGTTCTCATTACTGGCGGCGATTCATGGAGGAGAAAGAAGCAATTTAAAGACATCGCTCTCAGGTTTAAAGAGAAACATGGAGGGTCTGGTCTCCGTTTTTTTGATATGTCGTCCGAAGAAACATCTGACCTAATTGGTTTTATCCGGGGTAGGTCTATGTTTGATCCCCTCTCTATGGCTGCTGTCGATGGCTTGAACGTCGGCGATATGGATAAAGAAGATATAGCTTCTCTAGGGATTGCTCTTAAGAAGGCTTCTTCTGATAGGGAAATGACTGTTCTTATCTCTATGGAAGAAGACCCTTCATCCGTCTTTTTCTTAGAAAAAGAGGATATTTTCAACTCTTGGAACTTTGAACCCCTGAAAGGAGCTGAGCTCTCTGCCTTAGTATTGAAAGAGGCGACTCTGAAAGGCTTAAAACTCTCTGTATCTGATGTTAATTCGGTTATTTCTGCCCTTTCTGGCGATCTTTGGGGTATTGGAAATGAGCTTGATAGACTAGCTCTTTCTGGAGGACTAGTCAGCTCTGACCGATACGCCGGACTTAATTATTTTGCCGCTCTTAATTCTTTTAAGTTCGGCAATAATCCTCTTGCTAGACTTGCCGCTTTAGAGCTTCTTCTTACTAAACTAAAAGAAGACCCGGCTAGGGTCTTCAACGGCCTCGCTTATTCCGCTCCTCGGGATATTCCCTCGGAAACATGGTCAAGAACGATGGCTGATCTCGATATTGCTGTTAAATCCGGCAAGATGGACTATACAGAAGCTTTAGTAGCCTTGGCTACTAGGTGAGTCAGCCTGGACTTAGTTCTGTTAGCCTTATTTTCCTTTATAAGGTTTGTTTTTGCCGCCTTATCAATGGTCTTGTAGACCTTAGGAAGAGCGCTCTTAGCCTCTTCTACATTCCCGGCTTCAATCGCTTTTCTATACTGTTTGATGGTGGTCTTTAAAACGCGCATCTGGGAGACATTTCTCTCCCTCTTTCGTGCAGATTGCCGGAGCGCCTTTTTAGCTGACTTGATTCTAGGCATATGTTTATTACAACGGGCATTATAAATAAGAACTGAGCTTATGTAAACCCCAAAGATATAAGTAAGGTCTCTTAGAAAGGATATTTTTATTTATCCTTGTACCTCTTCGTTATTTAATGGAGTTTTTAATACTCGAGTCGCTTGTTGTTCATCCTACATTTTCATAGTGAGCTGCATCAAAACAATTATCATCTATTGTCAAGGCAATAAGGTCTATACGCCATCCTCTTTGTTTATCGATCAATCTCGGATGACTGTTCGCGTAGTAAGCGGCCAATTTTCTTACTTGTTTCAGTTTTGCTTTAGTCATATTATCCTCAGGCCTCAAACTTGGACATGATTTTTTTCTCATTGTCTTAACCTCTATAAAAACCAATGTTTTGTCACTGAATCTAGCTATTATGTCCAACTCCCCCCATTTTTCACGGTGATTCCTTTCTACTATTTTATAACCCTTTCTTTTTAGTAGGGCTAGAGCCTTTTCTTCTCCTAATCGCCCTGTTTCCACAAGTGTTTTCACATCTTCATTATAATAAATGACTCTTTTTGTTTGCCGTGAAACATTTTAGTCTGTTAAACATCTGTTTACACACCCAGAAAGGTCAAAAATGTTTGCCGACAAACATTTTTGACCGAATTTTTATTATAAATAGACCAAATTGTTTGCCGACAAACAATTTGGTCTATTTTTCACATTTATTAAAAACTCAATGTTTGCCGACAAACATTGATCTCTAAAAACAAGCACGGTAATTGGGTCATATGTTTGTCGATAAACATATGACCCGCCAAACAGAAGCGATTTCCAGCCTATTATGTTTGCCGGCAAACATTTTAGAAGACAATAAGTGTTTATCGATAAACATCCTTGCCTAAAACCCGGGTTTTTTGGGTCTGTGTTAAAACAAAGTGGAAACAGCATAGTGTGAAAACACTATGAAAACATTGTCGCAAAATATTATAATAAGCCTTTTTCTTTCTCTTTTCTCGTCCATTTGGACATTACAAGGACACTTGTCCACAGAGTGGCCCTGTTATCCCCAGAGTTATCCACAGTTCTCATGTATCTGGGTATTTCTCATAATTGTTCCTGATTGCTAAAAATGACCCTTTGGCCGGATACTTTTTCCTTATTTAGGGGACCTCTTTCTTTTTAAATCTATATCTATATGCGATTGGTTATCTATGGATATTATTTTTTTTAAAGGCGGCGGTTATTTGTGGAGTTTGCTTTATAGAAAGGGTAGAATTATGACCGTAACCAAAAAAATAAAATGAAAGGAGTTATATTAGCGGGAGGAAGGGGAACTAGGCTTGCCCCGTTCACTCGCCTCATAAAGAAGGAATTATTGCCGGTGTATGATAAGCCTCTTATCTATTATCCGCTTGAGACGCTTAAGCAGAGTGGAATAACGGATATTATCCTGGTTTCAGATCCTAGGAACATTCAGTCTTTTCTTGATGTTTTAGGGGAGGGTGAGGATATGGGAATAAAGATTCAATATACCATCCAAAATAAGCAGCTCGGTATCGCGAACGCTCTCTATCAAGCAAGGCCATTTATCGACAAGGAGGAGAACACGGCTGTGATGTTGGGAGATAATATCTTTACTGAAAACTTTGAGACAGCCGTGAGGGATTTTACGGATGGGGGAGCGACGATAGCCGTTACTCAGGTAAAAGACCCGGAGCGTTTTGGAGTTGTTAGTTTTGAAGGAGATAAAGTAACGAAGATTGTCGAGAAGCCTAAGGAGCCGGAATCGGACTGGGTGTCAGTCGGATTCTATTTATATGACAACACTTTGTTCGATAAGATAGAAAAACTGAATCCGTCGGCGAGAGGGGAATATGAAATAACGGACGTAAACAATCAGTATCTCGATGAGGGTAAGATGCGCTGTGTTAAGATGGATGGAAAATGGTTCGATGCCGGAACTTTTGATAGTCT
>JAQTUL010000003.1:49259-89406 GCA_028710275.1 Candidatus Colwelliibacteriota bacterium
CAGGAAGCTTGTGAATCGGACAAAGTGTTTCAGCTCGCTATGGAAGCTAGAATTCACAAGCGTCTGCTTGTTGAGCCTCACATATGCAATTGCCTCGAACGTCTTTGTGTTTGAAGATGATGTCTTTCCGTTCTGGGTCTGATGTCTTTTTTTACCCATTGATACACCCTCCAATTATAATTTTTTGTCCCCTGTATTTCGAAGAACTGCCTCCATATAATACTGGTTATATATAAAGGTCAATGATAGTAAAAACCGCTCCGTATTTTACGGGGCGGTTTTGCCTTATTTTAATTTTGAGATAACGAGGGACCGTCCGTCATTCGCTTCTCCGGTTTTCCACTCGACATCGCGGTTCATCATAGTTATCTGTTCGTCTAAAGAGTGCGATATAAGGATGTCTTCTCTGATATCATGAATGACCGCATATTGCGTTCCGTCTGGGTGTTCTCTTATTTCGATAGCTCCTCTCTGGTTGATGTCCATCGAAAGAATGTCTTTATTCCCGATGTATATCCTTGCGGATATTAAAGATCTTTCCCTGTGATCATAGACGAAGAATTTTTTTCCGTTCTTGACTGGGAATACGAATCTTGTAGCAGTTCTTCCTCTAGATGGAGGATTACACGTTGATATCGTTTCTTTAGAAAGTTTGATTAAGACTGGTCCTTTCCATGTGGTGATGGATTTTTCATTCAAGATAAACCCCTCCTTTCTTCTTAATGAGCAGACCCTATTAAGCTCCCTTGGAATCGATAGGTCAAACTCATTATTCTATTTTTGGGCGCGGTCAGGCGGAAGACTGTGATTTTAATGAAGGTTAGAGGTATATTTATCGTGTCGGAAAAAATTGTGTAAACATGTGTAAACAGTGTGAAAACGGGCTGAGGGCGACCTCATATTCGTTTTAAAATGTTTATTTGCGAACAAAATGGACATATCAAATACCGAGAATATAGAGAAGAGTGAAGGTGGTTTTATTTGTTGTGGTTGTGGTGAGTGGGTAGGCTTCTCCGATTCAATAGGTACTCGTCATAGGAATCATTGTCCGCGTTGTCTTTGCTCGAGACATCTAGACAAAGAGGTCTCTGGTGACCGTTCCGCTGATTGTGGTGGATGTATGGATCCTGTAGGGCTTACTCTTAAACATGAGGGGACTGACAAATATGGCCGACCGAAGAAAGGTGAAGTTATGATCGTCCATCGTTGTCGTGTGTGCGGAGAGGTATCTATAAACCGCATGGCGGCGGATGATGATGAGCGGGAGATATTGAATATGTTTGCTTCGTCATCTTCGATGGCGGAAGCGGAGAGAGAAAATTTTAAGAAGAGAGGGATAAGAATATTGGATGACGGAGACAAGGATGAGGTCTATGTCCAATTATTCGGAAAGGGTTTTGGAGTCAGATGAATATCTCTAAGAAGATAAAAAATAGATTAAGGTTGGTTGCCGACGTCGATAGGGCGATAAGTCTTCGGCGATTCTTTAAGACCGGGAGAGGTGAATATGGGGAGGGGGATATATTTATCGGAGTGAGAGTCCCGGACCAGCGGGTGATTGCAAAAGAGTATTTCGACGGAGCGTCGATGGATGACATCGATGAACTTCTTAAAAGTCGCGTCCATGAGGATCGTCTGACAGCTCTCATTATAATGGTTATGAAATTTGGGCGGGCGGACAAGAAAGTTAAAGAAGATATATTCGAATTCTATCTATCCCGGACGGAGCGAATAAACAATTGGGATCTTGTTGATCTATCGGCTCCATATATCATTGGAGGGTGGATGAAAGAGGGAAGGTCCGTTGATATTATTCGCTCTCTCGCTGTGTCGTCTAATATATGGGAGAGAAGGATGGCGATCGTTTCTAATCTTCCTCTTGTGCGGGATGGAAATATTTCAAGCGCGATGGATATCGCCGAGATGCTTGTCTATGACCGCGATGATTTAATACATAAGGCGGTCGGCTGGGTCCTGCGGGAAGTCGGCAAAAAGGATAAGGGGTCTCTGAAAAGTTTCTTGAAAAAGCATTTAGCGTCGATGCCTAGGACTACGCTCCGATATTCTATAGAGAGATTTTCAGAGGCAGAAAGGTTATCATATCTTAATCATGGAAAAAGAAAGCTCAACTGAAACGGATAAGGGTCGGATCATATCTTCAGGAGTGGTAGTTTTGCTTGTTATAGCCTGCGGCATAGTCGCACTCCTTTTAAGCGGAAATAAACCTCCTTCTATATCCATGTTAAGTGATGACGGAACCTCAGGTGAATCTTCGCCTTTGACTGAAAGTGCTATCCCGGATGTTGGTAAGGATTATCTTCCGTCCGGCCTGTTAGGTGATAAGATATCACTTATCGGTCTATCTCCAGAAGAAAGTTATCTCGTTGCAAAGAAAGAGCTCTCAAAGATGTCTGGCTTCGGAGACCTTAAGGTCTTCGGTGAAAGATACGGGACGGTCGAGAATCTTCGCAATATAGAAAGCATGGAAAGCGCCGGAAAAATTATTGACCTTGATATCATCGCCGGAGAACTCGCTGATAAGATGTCATATTCAGAAGATGTGTCGGTGTCCGGAAAGAAGGAATCGTTGGACAAGGTGGAAATAGGACTAAAGAATTTAGCGACCGGAGAAGAGGGTGTGGCGATAATGATTCTCGAAGGAGGAGAATGGAGATTTAGTTCAGAGAGCTGGAATATATCGTCGATAGTAAGAAAGTAAAAAGCCCCTTTGGGGCTTTTTGGTTAATTGCTCATCTCATCGAAAAAGGGATATGCAAGAGGGATGACCGTCGGCTTGATGCCCGTTTCTTTCTCTATTCTCTCCGCCATATCCTTTATCTTTGCTATAGACTCCTTCTCTGATTCTATGAGTTTTCCGACTCCGTTATCGTTCTGATTTTGGAATATAGCTGCACCTTTCCCGACATATTCGGACCACGTAAGTTCTCTCCGCCGTGGATCATCAAACCAGACTCTGGTTATAAAATAATGTTGGTATATTTGGAAGGCGGAAACATCGATGGACGTGTTATTCGATTCTCTTTGGCATATCCTCTTCATTGTTATATCGATGTGTGCATTATGACTTCCAATAAGTTTAGTTATCAGCTGGTCTATAGTCTCTATCCATTCTGGCCAGAGGAAACTCCTTATCACAAAGATGACATCGATGATTGAAGACCATGTTTTCGATAAAATATTACTTTTGGTCAAAGTGACCCCTCCTTTCAAAGACCGTTCTTAGGTCACTATATCCCTGTGGTATTAGTTATAGCAAATCGTTCCGAATTTCCTTCCCTGTCTCTTATTACTATGGCTATAGAGCCGTTCTCGAGAGAAGTGAGCTGATCGTCTTCGCCGTCGTCTTCTATAATCACGATATTCAGTCTTTTCTGGTCTAATTTATCTTCTGAGATTTCTTTATCATAGGCTCTGATAACCGGTCCCTTAAATGTTTTAATAGTCACCGGATCTATTCCGTCGGCTCCAAAGAGCTCGTGATATGAGGTCGCAACACCCTCGCAGGCGCCGTTCAAAACACACTTTTCACAGGCCTCGACTTTCATCTTCGGAGACTTTGAACTCTCGTCCTTATGGGCGTTTAATAGTCCGACGGTTGCGGTGCCGAGAAATCTGCGGTGCCATTCGATGAGAGGTCTTACGGATATATCCTCAACTCCGGGGAGGACGCATAGAGGGACGGGGGCTCCAGCTGCAAGTACGGTTTTGATACCGGCACTTTCTAATATCTCGATTGCCTTTGCGAGATAGGGAGCTATTTCGCTGAACTTGGCGTATATACTGTCCTTGTTTACTCTCGCGTTTCCGCAAAGAAGGGGATATCCGAATGATATTCCTCCGACGGCGGGAAAACTTTTCGTTATGAACTCGGCATACTCCGGCAGATGCTTATAATTTTGTTCAAGAATGATAAAGGCGATATCGGTCGATCGGCCATCCTTTATAGCGGTTTCTATAGCATCACACGTCCTCTTAAAATCCCCTTTTTGTCCCCGGGTGATACTCTCGGATATATCGCTGTTTGGTCCGTGTAGTGAGAATGAATATGATATTTTTCTTTTAGGATCAATGGCTGAGATATCGTCGTAGAATTTTTTGTCGGAGAGCTTTACTCCGTTTGTCATTATGTTTAGAGAATGGACGCGGTCATCGGCGACGGTGGCGGCTATTATCTCAACTATGTCGGGGTTTATGGTGCACTCTCCTCCGGTTACCATTAGATCTGTCCCGCCGTTATCTATGTATCCCTTTATCATCTCAATGGACTCTTCAGCTTTAAGTCTGGGAAAGGTCTCTTTTCCGTCGGCAGCCAGACAGAAAAGGCAGTTCTGATTGCAATAATCCCCGAGGTTTATCCCAACCATAGAGTTGTCGTCGTTAGTCTTTCTTTCGTTGTCCATATGGATGTTGCTTATTGTCTTCGATGATAATGATAATGGTCTTTATGCCTGGTCGCAAAGGATGAGTGGGAGTTAGTTAAGATCGTTGACGGGGGCTTGAAATAGAGCTTAAATGAACGCGCTGTTTAACAGGCGAATATGGGAGGGAGGGTCCTTTATGAGCGATGGTAATATCAGGATACTCGGCGGTTCTGCCGGAATGTCCCTTGCTAAAGATGTTTGCAGAATACTGAAGATAGACATGTCTAACATGTCCGTCGGCAGGCATAATGACGGAGAAGTGAATGTTAAGGTTAACGAAAGCGTGAGAGGCGACGATGTTTATATCATTAACCCGACACCTGCGCCTCTGGAAAATGCTATGGAGATGGTTCTTCTTGGGAGGTCCGTTAGACCGTCAGCAAAGACGGTCACGCTCGTCATTCCTTATCTTGGATATAACCGAGGAGACCAGAAGGATGGTCCGAGGACGGCTATATCGGCCAAGGTGATGGCTGAATTTCTAATGCTTTCCAAAGCTGATAGAGTGGTTCTGTTTGATATCCACTCTGAGCCTACGATGGAATTTTTTGACTGCAACCGCGTCGAAAGATTGTATATGTCGTATATGCTGATTCCTTACCTTAGGAATATCGTGGACACCGATACGGTATTAGCCTCGCCTGACTCCGGAGGTATGAAGAGGACGAGGGGATACGGTAGCCGTCTGCATATCAACAACTATGCGGCTTTTATCAAAAACAGGCCGTCTCCCGGGCAGGTCTCGGACGACATGATAATGATGGGCGACGTCAAAGATAGAAAGGTCGTTTTCATAGACGACATCATCGACACCGGCGGAACACTTATCAAAGCATCAAAGATAGCTAAGAAAGCCGGCGCTGAGGAGATATATGTTTGTGCGGCTCATGGGGTGTTCTCTGGAAATGCGATAGAGGAATTAAAAAAAGCGCCGATAGATAAGATCATCGTTACGGATTCTATTCCTCGTCCCGCTGGATTCTTTTCCGAGGACGGCAATGTTGTAGTCGTGCCTATCGCGGAGCTCATTGCTGAGACAATCAGGCGCATCCATAGGGATTTAGGTCTTTCGTCTCTCTTCATTGAAGAAGACCACTTGAATGAAGAGAAGTTAATGGAAATGGTGCAGCAATGTCCGTTCTATGTTCCTGCGGAAAGAGCGGGAGATGCGTCCTTCTGTTCTGCTCATAGTAATGGCGGGACTCATCTATGTTGGGTAAAGAACCTTAAAGACCTAGACAGATGCGCTGATCATCGGAACTCTGTCTGAAGCTACGCCGTTCGAAGGAATACTAAACCTTCTTCGCGTGGTCGAATGTGAGATAAGAGGTCTTCATACACGAAGACCCAGCCGTCCCTAAAGGGCGGCTTTTTTTATTTTTGTGGGTGCTAAGGGATTCGAACCCCTGGCCTTCTCGGTGTAAACGAGACGCTCTAACCAACTGAGCTAAGCACCCGGACTTTCAATATGATATAGGGGAAGAGGTATAAATTCAATGAGGCGGGAATATCCATGATTAGAGTGAGTGGACGACATAAAACCCCGTAGTACGGGGTTTTGGTATTGTGCACGCGCCAGGATTCGAACCTGGAACCGATCGTGTATAAGACGATAGCTCTACCGTTGAGCTACGCGTGCATTAGGGCATTGGCTCCTTCCCGTTTCCGAGAACAGAGCCATTATGCCTTATTTTTTTCTCTCTTTCAATCCGTATTGTCCGACGATGTCATAGAACTCTTTCTGCTCTAAAGTCTCCTTTTCTATCAAGGCTTCAGCGGTTTTCTGAAGGGCTTCCTTATACTCTTTAAGCACACTCCTGGCCTTCTCGTAGGCTTCGTCGATAAACCTTCTTACTTCGGAATCTATCTCGGCGGCTGTCTTTTCGGAGTAGTTTTTCTCGGTAGTTATCTCTCTTCCGAGGAATATTGCCTCTTCGGTATCCCCAAAGGTCATCTGGCCCATCTTATCGCTCATGCCGTATTTCATAACTAAGTTCCTCGCGAGCTCGGTTGCTCTCTTTAGGTCTTCGGACGCTCCGGTCGATATATCATCGAATGTCTCTGCTTCAGAGGCTCTTCCTCCCATTATGGTCGCGAGGTCGGCGATGAATTGTCTCTTTGTCTTTAGGCTCTGGTCTTCTAGTGGAAGCCTCATCGTGTACCCCCCGGTCCGTCCTCTGCTTACTATCGATATCTTATGTACTGGATCTGATTCTGGCATCGCTGCTCCGACAAGCGCGTGTCCGGCTTCGTGATAGGCTGTTATCTTTCTTTCTTTATCGGAGATAATTTTGCTTTTTCTGGCAGGACCAAGCAGTACTTTTTCTATCGAATCCATTATGTCTTGCTGGCTTATCTTATTCTTGTCCTGTTGGGCCGCAAGTATAGCTGCCTCGTTCGCGAGATTAGCGAGATCAGCTCCAGAAAATCCCGGGGTTCTCTCGGCTACCTTTCTGAGGGAGATATCGTCTTCCAGTGGTTTATTCTTCGAATGGATTGATAATATTTCCTCTCTCTCGGCTATGTCGGGCATGTCGAGAACGACTCTTCTGTCGAATCTTCCGGGACGAAGGAGGGCTGGATCGAGTACGTCTGGGCGGTTTGTTGCCGCAAGTACTATTACATTTTCTTCGCGGTCGAATCCGTCCATCTCGACGAGTATCTGATTAAGGGTTTGTTCTCTTTCGTCGTGACCTCCTCCTAGGCCGGACCCTCTCTCTCGTCCGACGGCGTCTATCTCGTCGATGAATAGTATTGATGGAGCTGCCTGCTTTGCTGTCTTGAATGCGTCCCTTGTCCTTGATGCGCCGACTCCCACAAACATCTCTACAAATTCAGAGGCGGATATATGGAAGAATGGAACTCCTGCCTCTCCGGCCACTGCGCGTGCAAGAAGCGTCTTTCCTGTTCCTGGGGGACCCATAAGAAGGACTCCTCTTGGTATCTTAGCTCCAAGATCAATATATTTTTTCGGGTTTTTAAGGAAATCCACCACTTCTATCAATTCTTGTTTCGCTTCCTTTAATCCGGCAACATCCTTAAAACTGATTTTTTCTTTAAGGTTGGCAAAAAGGTGAATGTTTGCCTTTCCAAACATCATGGCTTGATTTGTCCCGGATGAAAACTTTTTCATTAGGAATAATGAAAGGGCGACTATCACGATAATAGGTATTAGGGTTGGGATTATTACCCCTATGATTACAGACTTCGCCGAGTTTTGTTCTATCTCAAAGGCGACCTGCCTCGTCTTTTCAGGATCGACTCCATAGTTTTTCAGAGTCTCTATTATTCCGGCCCCCGACTCCTTTATAGCTGTGACCTTATCTCCGTTTTTAAGCTCGGCTGTTATGACATTATCGGAAAGGTTCATCTTCTGAACTTCTTCCGCGTCTATCTTTAAAGCAAGGTCGTTTAGGGTTATCTTCTGTGGTTTTTTTACGGCGGTCGATAGTCCGGCAAAAAGGAACGCCACAAGCAATAATGCTGTGGCGATCCATGCGAACTTTTGGATAAGTTTGAACATTATCTTTTTTTATCACGGATATCGTCCGGCGACAGACGTTTTCTTGCTAGTCGCCGTATGTGATACCGGAATCTTATTTCGCTAGCTTGAGTATTATTCTTTTTTCTTCAGGCTTAATCGCTTCAATATGGAAGTCTCTCTGTTCTCCGACAGTGAGCTTAGTCTTCATCTCCTCGGGGCTACCAAACTCGGAGATATGAATTAACCCTACTATATCCTCGTTCAGCTTGATGAACGCACCGAAAGGATTGAATTTATAGACCGTTCCTTTGACTGTATCATTTACCTTGTATTGGCTTAGTACATCTTTCCAAGGATCGGGCTGCAGAGCCTTAAGTGAAAGAGATATCTTATTATCTTTGACATCGATTACCTGCGCTTTAACCATGTCTCCCACAGAAACGACTTCCTTTGGGCTGTCGATGAGTTTATGTCCAAGCTCAGAGATATGAATGAGTCCTTCGATCTCTGGGTTATCGGCAAAGCGGATAAAGGCTCCGAAGTTTGCAAGGCCGGAGATTATGCCGGTTACCATGTCCCCAATCTTGTACTGGTTGATGATGTCCTTGATATTCTGGCTCATTACCTCCTTCTCGGAGAGTATTAGTTTGTTAGTTCTAGGGTTAATGCTAAGAACTTTAACTTCAAACTCCTGTCCGACGAGCTTGCTGAGTTCCTCTATTATTCTCTCCCTGGTCTGTTCCGGAACTCGGGGATAATGTTCGACTGAAAGCTGAGACACGGGAAGAAATCCTTTGAGATCGAAAAGTTCGACGAGGAGACCTCCGGAATTAGCTCCAAAAACCTTTACCTTAACCGGTTCATCTTTATCCTGGATGTCCTTCGCGAGTCCCCAGGCCTTTTGCTTGTCGGCTTCAGTGAGAGAAAGTTCTATGAGTCCTTTCTCGTTCTCGGGGTCGACCACTTTGGCGCTGACGGTATCGCCGATTTCCATGCCCTTTATGACCTCTCGGCCATTAAGGAGCTCTCGTCCATATACGACACCGGTTCCTACTCTGGCTATCTCAAAGAAGGCCTTTTTAGGCGTCTTTTCGATAAGTTTGACCTCGATTATCTCACCTTTTTTAAGGATGGGAAGGATATCGGGGCGGTTTTTTATTAATTGCGCTAGATTCTCCATTTGACTTTTTGTACGGGGCTTATCATAACGCGTTAGTTTATTGAAAATCAAGGGTTTTTCTGATAAATTCGTGAGTGATGATAATCAACTGGTATGGAGGGGGATGTTACAAGGTGGCTGCCGCCGGTTTTGATCTGGTGGTCGACCCTCAATCGTCCGATAGTGGGTCCCGTCTTAAGGCCGATCTTTTAGTTAGGACCGCTGTCCCATTCCCGTTGGATAATGTGGCTTCCGGAGAGATAATAGGCCCCGGAGAATACGAGATGTCCGGCGTGGTCGTTCGGGGGGCTCCGGCCGCGGAGAACGGGCCTAAGGAGTTGCGAACCATATATAAGGTTCTAATCGATGATATCACCCTTGGATTCATAGGAAATTCTTCCGGTGAACTGAGCGAGAAGGCTTTGGATATGCTCGGAGAGATAGATATTCTCTTTGTCCCATCAAACGCCATGGGAGCGAAGTTTATCAAACAGGTCGGGCCCAAGGTGGCCGTCCCAGGCTGGGGAGATCCAATCAAGGTCGCCGGAGATATTGGTCAAAAACCAGAGGCACAGGAGAAGCTTGTGATAAAGAAGAAGGATATCGAGGCTATGGATGGGCTAAAGGTCGTCATATTGGAAAGCTGATAAAAAATGGAAGAAAACGATAATAAACTTGGAAATCTGGGTAATGTTCATCCTCGGGAAATAACCGAAGAACTTCGTGAGTCGTTTCTTGACTACGCGATGTCTGTCATTGTTGACCGCGCTCTGCCGGATGTAAGGGATGGTTTAAAGCCGGTTCAAAGGAGGATATTGTGGGCGATGTGGGATTCTGGTCTGACATCTACCGCTAAATCAAGGAAATCTGCGAACGTTGTCGGTGAAGTACTTGGTCGTTATCACCCTCACGGAGATTCCTCTGTCTACGAGGCTATGGTTCGCATGGCTCAGGATTTTTCCGTCCGCTATCCACTGATCATCGGTCAGGGAAATTTCGGATCAATCGACGGTGATAGCGCCGCTGCCTACCGTTATACCGAGGCTAAGATGTCTAAGTTTGCCGAAGAGATGCTTATTGATATCGAGAAGAAGACTGTAGATTTTATGCCGAACTTCGACGGCATGCATAATGAGCCGACTGTTCTTCCGTCTAAGATGCCGAACTTGCTCTTGAATGGAGCCGTTGGTATCGCTGTTGGTATGGCAACGAATATTCCTCCGCACAATCTTACTGAGATATTGGAGGCGTCATCCCATCTTATAGATAATCCGGATGCTACTTCGGCTGATCTTACAGAATTTGTTAAGGGTCCCGATTTCCCGACCGGAGGCATCATATATGACAAGAACGCCATCATCGAAGCTTACTCTTCCGGAAAGGGTAAGGTTACAATGCGCGGCGTGGCCGAGGTTAGTGATAAGCAGATAGTTATTACTGAGATACCGTATCAGGTTAATAAGTCGGAGCTCATCATTAAGATGGCCTCTCTTGTCCAAGAGAAGAGGATAGAAGGCATAAGAGACATTAAGGATGAATCTGATAAGGATATTCGCATTGTGGTAGACCTTAAAAACGATGCGGTTCCTCAAAAGATATTAAACCAGCTTTATAGCCTTACTGACCTTCAAAAAGATTTTCATCTAAACATGCTTGCGCTCGCGAAGGGATTAAAGCCTTCGGTTATGTCTCTTAAGGATATACTTGTGGCTCACATCGATCACAGAAGGGAAGTTGTCCGTCGCCGTGCGGAATATGATCTTGCTAAGGCTAGAGAGCGTGCCCATATATTGGAAGGTCTCGTTAAGGCTATCTCAGTCATAGACGAGATAATCAAGACTATAAAGAAGTCTGCTAATAAGGATGTCGCAAGAGTAGAGCTTGTTAAGAAATTCGATTTCACTGAGATACAGGCCGAAGCTATCCTTGAAATGAAGCTTCATAATCTTGCCGCTCTCGAGCGGGAGAAGCTTGAAGATGAGCTCGCCGAAAAGAGAAAGCTCATCAAGAGCCTTGAAGCTCTCTTGAGCAGTGAGAAGGCTATGCTTCAGGTTGTTAAGGATGAGTTCGCTGAACTTAAAGAGAAATATGGAGATGCGCGCCGGACGAGGGTTATAAGCTCCGGGCTTAAAGAATTCCGCGAGGAAGACTTGGTACCTGATGAGGAGGCTTTAGTGACGCTCTCGCTTGGAGGCTACATCAAACGTGTGCCCCCTCAATCCATAAAGAGTCAGCATAGGGGAGGTAAGGGCGTAATCGGCTCCGATGTTGGTGACGAGGATGTACTTACCCATTTTGTCTCGGCAGGGACTCATGACAATATCCTATTCTTCACCGGCAGCGGTAAAGTGTTTCAGACGAGAGGTTATGAGATTCCAGTTGGAAGCCGTACTTCTAGAGGTAAAGCTGTCCATAACTTCCTAGAGATTCCATCGGACGAGGTTATATCGGCAATCGTCTCTTATCCGGTCGCAAAAAAGGTTGTTCCCGGATATCTTCTTATGGCTACCGCCTCAGGCGTCGTTAAAAAGACTGCTATCAAAGATTTCGTGACCGTAAGAAAGAGCGGTATCATCGCCGTTAATCTTAAGCCCGGCGATAGCCTTATAGGTGCCGGACTTACTTCCGGAAAGGATGAGGTGATGTTAGGAACGAAGAAGGGTTTTGCGATCCGTTTCAAAGAAACGGACATCCGTCCTATGTCTAGAGCTGCGGCAGGCGTCCGCGGTATTTCTCTTCGTGAAGGAGATGTCGTTTCATCGTTCGATATCGTCCGGTCCGATAAGGTGAAGGCGGGTGTTTTCTTAAGCGTCATGGCTAACGGCTTTGCTAAACAGACAGAGCTTAAGGAATACAAGGTTCAGACAAGAGGCGGAAAAGGGATTATCACTGCTTCGATTACCCCGAAGACTGGAGAGCTTGCCAGCTCGAAAGTTGTGACTGATGAGGAAGGCCTCATCGCCATTTCGGTCAAGGGTCAGATATTAAGGACTGAGATAGCTTCCGTAAGAAATACGGCACGTGCCGCCCAGGGAGTTAAACTTATAAATCTTGCGTCCGGAGATAAGATTGCTGGCATAATCTGCCTCTAATACGTCTTCGTCGATAAGATGGAAATCCCGCTTTCAAAAGCGGGATTTCCAGTATGCCGTCCTTCGTTGTTTCTCACGCTTTATGCGTTTCTGCTATAATTCACTCGATGAATTTCTCGAAATCGCAGCTTATTATCCTTGGTATAGGTGGATTTATCGTTTTGTCCTTCATCCTTATTTTTGTATTTGGGCTTGGTAAGAGGACAAACATCCAAAAGGCCGATATCACCTTTTGGGGCATTGAGAGGGATGAATATTTCGCTGATGCTATCGGCTCTTTCGAAGAGAAATATCCAGGGGTCACGGTGAAATACAGGGAAATAGCCGAATCCGGCTATGAAAAGGAACTTGTTGATTCGTTCGCGGCAGGTAATGGGCCGGATGTCTTTATGTTTGGTTCTCGCTGGCTTCCTCGTCATGCGAATAAGATAACTCCTATCTCTGAAGAAATGATGACCGTCGGTAAGTTCAATGATTTTTTTCCCGAGGTTGCCGCTCAGGATTTCGTCATGAGTGGGAAGATATATTCTCTTCCCTTGTATATCGACACTCTGGTTCTTTATTACAATCGCAGTATTTTCGATAAGCTTGCCGTTCCTCTTCCTCCTAAGACTTGGGATGAGTTCAAGGGTCTTGTCCTTATAAAAAAAGCGTCTGCTTCTATAGGTGGATATTATCCGCTTGTCGCGAGGTCTGCCGATATCATCGATGCCATGCTGATGCAGGCCGGCACCGACCTTAATCTTCAAAATAAGACATTTGTCCGTTTGGCGACTGATGGCGGAGTGAAGGCTCTCACTTTCTACACCCAGTTCTCTCCTAAAGAAGAGACCTTGACCGGATTTGCCGGAGAAAGGACGGCTATGATTTTTGGTTATCATTCAGATAAGGCTCTTATAAAAGCGAAAGCCCCCTTCCTTGATCTCGGCGTCGCTTCGCTTCCGCAGTTTTATTCGGCCTCTCCCGTTGTTCCAGCCAGATATTATGGCCTTTCTGTTTCCGCGAAGTCTTCTCACCAGGATCTCGCTTGGGAATTAGCCACTCATCTCACGACTGATAAGGCGGTTGCTGAAAGCTTAGTGGCTAAAGGAACTCACCCACCGGCTCTTCGTGATCTGATTCAGAAGTATTCCGATAGCGCGGACCTAGGGGTCTTTGCTAAACAAGCCTTAATTGCCCGTAGTTGGTTTCAGCCGGATGATCGTGAAGTTGTTACTATCTTTAATGATATGATAAAATCGGCTATAAGCTCCCGGAAATACATGGAAGCTCTCCGAGCCGCGGAGGGGAAGATAAATAATCTCATTCCGGCGAGACAATAGAGAATATGGCCTGTTCTATCCATAAATTCGATATCACCCAAGGGATTGTCCCTCAGAGTGCTCAACAGTTCAGTGCTACGACTAGCGTCACCTGGTGTGATTTCGTTCAGCTTGTGAACAACATCATCGGTCTGATATTTTATATCGCTCTTCCAGTCGCGACTGTGATGATAATGTATGGAGGGTTTCTTTTTCTTACCGCCGGAGGCAAGGATAAGCAGGTAGCTAAAGGGAAGACTATCATCACATCAGCAATCATTGGTCTCGCTATAGTACTTGGAGTTAATATCATTCTTCGTTCCATTTTCATCGCCATAGGTATAGATATTTCGAGGCTTCCATGGGGATGATTTGACCGTAATATATGAAAATGTTTAATTTTAGAAAAATGAAGATAAGGATGGTTTTGCTTTCCGTCTTGGTGATAGCTTCGTTCGTTATGCTTGTTCCTGTCGGAGTATTAGCTCAAGCTCCTGCCGGATCTACAAATCCTACCGGAGGTTCTCCTGCCGGATCTACGAATCCAAGCTATGTCCCCGCCGATTTCCAGATTTGCAATCCTCTAAGCGATAACTGCACCGGTGGAGGAGGAACCATTGAGGATATCCTTGATAAGGTGATAAATTTTATTTTACTCATCGCCGCTCCGATAGCCGCTCTTATGTATGTTTGGGCAGGATTTATGTTCCTTACTGCCGGAGGTGATCCAAAGAAGATAGATCAGGCGAAGAAGGCCGTCCTTTGGACTTCTATCGGTATAGGTGTTCTCGTTATCTCGAAGGGACTAGTGATCGTTGTGCAGGACATCCTCACTCCATAACTATTTGCCTTGATAACGCCCCTACTGTTACAATTACCGTTATAAGAGATAAAAGGTCGCCCATTATCCCAACAAAAATAAACAGGTGAACATACTCAATAATCTGGTCCCCGCGATTGCTAAAGCGCAGACTACTCCTCCGTCGGGAAGTATCCCTTCAAGGAGCGTCTCGAGCCTTACCGATATCTATAATATCGTTAATAACATCGTGAACTGGATATTTGCCTTTTTCTTCGTCATGGCGGGCATCTATATTCTTATGGCTGCCTTCGACTATCTGAACTCAGGTGGCGACCAGAAGAAGATCGACGGAGCTAAGACGAAGATCATCTATGCGGCTATCGGTATCGCTGTCGCCATTCTCGCGAAGAGCCTTACTGTCGTCATAGGAAATCTCATCGCCTAGTACCGATTATACCGGTGTTACGAAGAAAAAGACCTCACAATGTGAGGTCTTTTGAAAAAATGCTTTTTACTTGAGGTATACGTTTATGGTTACTGGTCCTGCGATAGTGGTCTTCCCGTTTGTTAGAGAAACGTAGAGTCCCATATTCGCATA
The DNA here is from genome assembly GCA_028710275.1 of Candidatus Colwelliibacteriota bacterium. Classification (GTDB taxonomy): domain Bacteria; phylum Patescibacteriota; class Minisyncoccia; order UBA6257; family Colwellbacteraceae; genus STB-63. The sequence goes on from JAQTUL010000003.1 coordinate 64,138, forward strand.
ACCTTTCTGCGCATGTGCCGTCCCTGGGGTTAATCCTTTCGCTGCCGAGCGATATCCACTTCCTTCAAATATGAAGAAGGGACCGTCACTCTTTATCGAGAAGCTCTTCCCGTCTGGTATGTCGCACACCCACTGGTTAGTCGCTCCCTTCTCTATGACAAAAGTTGCGAACGGTTTTTCTTCCGTGATCGAGGCGACTGCCTGCGGGATCTGTTGCAGGATGTTCCCTGCGTTCTTTGTCGCGTCTTTTCCTCCTAGAAGGAATGATCCGGTTATCAGGAGTGATATTCCGACGAGCACTATGATTCCCCAACGGTAGGCTGCGTGGCCTTTGTTGGAGAAGGTGAACGTCATGAATATTATTCCGGCTACCAGTGATATCAATAACAGGAACTGTGCGGGCGAAGAACGGATCGGTATCACTGAGAGATAGATACCTATCGCTATTTGAGCGAAGGTAATCGTTTTTATCGCTCTCTTCAGTGGTTTTGTCTGTTCTGCGGTCAGGATCGCTATCCCGATTATCGGCTCGGGGATGATGAGTATCGCAGCGATTATTACCGGCAATATCGTCATAAGGATCGTTCCTACCGTGAGGTTGTACGATGCCATCGCGAAGATAACCGCGAACCATCCGATGAGATAACCAAAGAATATTAGGAGCGCGTTTCTGGCTACATCGTTACCTTTGTTCCAGACGAAACCTAGGAGCTCCTTTACGGAACTTCCGAGTTTTACATAACCTGCATTTGCTTTGGTGACCGTCACTGGATTGCCTTTCAGCGAATCAGTAATGGCGTCCACGCCTTTTGCCAGGCCTTCGGCTGCCGTATTCCCTATCTCATTCACTCTCGTTGCTGCGCCGGGGATGCCTTCGATGATAGTTCTTACTTCGAGGATTATCCTCTTGGTTATTTGGAAAAGATCATCATCGTTGAATCCTTCGATGTATCCATCAAATTCTTCATCCGACATCATACCCATCCGCTCGAAGGCTTCAACTCTTTCATCTTCCCTTTTTTGTTCGTCAGAGTACTTTATCTCCATCGTCTTGTAGACGGAGGCTAGTATATCCGCGAACTTATTCTCGTCCATGGGCTTGTAGGCCTCGTGGGCTCCGTAGGTTCTAGGGCTCGTTGATTGGCGGTCAGTCTGTCTCCTTATGAGATTAGCTGCTGCCGTTGGGTTTATCAGCGAAAGGTCCGTGGTCACGAATGTCCACATTTCGGTCCTGAATTCCGAGAACTTCTTAGTCACGGCCGATTTTATCTTTTCGCTCGCTGCTGTCTTTACTCCCTCTACGATCCCTGCTCCCATGGCTCCTGCTAAGATTTCTCTTATTATCTCGAAGGGATTCCAATTAACTCTCTGTTCCATTACTATCCGCTCCTTTCAATATTGGCTTACCCCATAGTGTTCTTTGCCACTTTAAGGGGGTTCCTTTGGCTACAATAGTCAAAACTCTGTTCTTATCTTGGAACTTCTTGAGATAGGTGTACGATCCTTTACTGTCGGCTTCCGCTTCTATTACCCGATTTTCGGGTTTTTCGCTTCCGTCGATTATTTGGATGGCCGCCTTATCGATTCCGTTCTTTCCGGAATCTAATACTTGGATGGAGATGATGAAGTCGCCTTCCTTACCTGATACCAGCACTCTGAGGTCAGCCGGAACTTTCTTTTCCGGTCCCTTAATGATTAGGTTCTTGCTTCTTGAGTAGCTTGTGCCTTCAATCATCGCGCTGATATTGTAAGAGCCTTTTTCGAGCGAGATGCTTTTTGTAGCGACGCCGTTATCATCCGTAGTCTCGGTTTCTCCTATCGGTTTGCCGTTCACCATGAAGATGATGCCGGTATCCATAGGCTCCGATCCTTCGGAAGCGGTAGCTGTTGCTATGAAAGTTGAAACGCTTCCATCGGCCATAGGTTCCGTAAGCTCTAGCACCACGCGCTTTTTAGGCTGGTTATTGTTTTTCCTGTTATTATCCACAAACTTTACCTCCTTATTCGATTTGAAATGTTCTGTCGCGCGTTAAAAGATATCATCTTTTAACAGCTTAATGATAACATAAAAAGACTATTTTGTCAACAGAGCTACGATATTATATATAGTTGGGCTTTTCTATCTTCCTTATAGGCTTTAATATAGTTTTTATAAGGGGTAGGTGGCGGAATTGGCATACGCGTACGGCTTAGGACCGTATCCGAAAGGTTGAGGGTTCGAGTCCCTCCCTACCCACATATCTGATACCCCGGCTCTCTGCCGGGGTATTGAATATGTCAGATATTAAGGAGGGCTCGAACGCCGGAGCTTGATTTTTCAGCAGAAAAATCAAGTGAGGCGGTGCCCAGGCCGAAGTGAGAGCCGCGGGCGAGACCCTCTCTATCCACAAATAACTAAAAAACCCAATTTATTGGGCTTTTACTGGGGTGCTTACCGCTTTTTGGTCATATCCCGCTCTGATAAATCTTGTTGAGCATCTTATTAGATGACCTATTAGATAACTTATTGAATAACCTGTGGATAAATTGATTCCCATTTCTGACGGCCGTCAGAAATGGGAATCAATTTATAGGTATCATCAGTGATTCATCTATTCCTCATCCCTCCTCCTTCCATGGAACGCCTTATGTACGTCTTTTAGCTCCTGATTCGTCAAATGTGTGTATATCTGGGTCGTCTGAATGTTCGAATGCCCTAGCATTTCCTGGACTGATCGGAGGTCGGCACCGTTTATAAGCAAATCAGTGGCGAAAAGGTGGCGTAGGGTATGAGGGGACACTTTCCTTGGTATTCCGGCCGCTTTAGCATAGAAGGCTATAAGTCGTTGAATTGACCTCGGCGTTATCCTGCCAATCATTTTTGGTGGCTTACTCTTAGAAAAGCTCACAAAAAGCGCTTCATCTATGTCTCCTCTGGCGCTTAAGTACTCCTTTATGGCCTTCTTCGTTCCTTCTGAAAAGAAGACTATACGGAGTTTACCGCCCTTCCCCCTAACAGTCAGTTCTCCTCGATCCAGGTTTATTTGACGATTAAGGGCGCAAAGCTCCGAGACACGGAGCCCTGTCGAAAAGAGGGTTTCTAATATTGCTCGATCACGCAAGATCTTTATATCCGAGCCTTTAGGGGCGGCTAAAAGTCTCTCTAAATCTGTATATTCGATGATTTCTATCTGCCGCTTAGGCATCTGGGGAAGCTCTATCTTTTCCGGAGACATCACCTTTTGATCCCTTTTTATAAGGTATTTAAGGAAGTTTCTGATAGATATGATGTAATAGGCCTGGGTATTTCTCTTTAGTTCTGTATCCTCAGCAAGATGTACTCTGAAGGTTCGAACGGATTCATTCGTTATATCCTCGGGTTTTTGAATATGGGCAAAGGCGATATATTTCTCAAGGCACCTCTTATACACGCTTTTTGTCTTTGGTGAGCGGTTCTTTTCTATCTGTAGATATTCCAGATATTCTTTAAGATATTTCTCGATTTCGGTCATCTGTATCATTATATCCTGTCGCATAATATTTGATAATTAGGCCGCGGTACCCCTCTAGACTTCCATCTTATGCGTGTCCGACGTAAAATAAATTTTGTATGGCCGAGATAAGGGAGAGTGACGATATGCATACTGTCCTTAATGTGATTTTTGGGGCTTTTTTAGTGGGAACAGGCGGGTTTATCTGCCTTTTTGCCTTTCAGCTCAGAACGGCCCCCCTTATCGTCATTGGCGTTGGCTTGATAGTTTATGGAGTATATGTCGTTTTGGCCGGGCTAAAGAACGCCTCCTCCTCTTGATTTTTATGGTTTTTTAATGTACTTTTAGATAAATGCTGACTTCTAAGGTAAAAGCCAATATCATAAAGGACGCTCGCATAAACGAGAAGGATACCGGCTCGGCCAATGTCCAGATAGGACTCTTGAGCCGCCGTATCGACGAACTGGCGGGCCACCTCAAGAAAAATCCCAAAGATATCCATTCGAGGAGGGGATTGCTTCAGATGGTGAGTAAGCGCCGTAAGCTTGAGAAATATATCTCGTCAAACGGTAAGAAGGCTAAGTAATCATGGGCGTCATCGCTAATCCCGAGCACCGAATAGGTATCTTCATAGATATACAGAACCTCTATCACTCCGCCAAGCATTTGCATGGAAGCAGAGTGAATTACAGGGAGCTGTTAAATCATTTGACGGCCGGAAGGCGTCTCATTCGGACCCTAGCGTATGTAGTGACAAGCGATCCTCAGACGGGTGAGGACGCTTTTTTTGATGCTCTCGAAAAATCAGGTATCGAACTTCGCAATAAGGAGCTGCAGACTTTTTCCTCCGGGGCAAAGAAGGCGGATTGGGATGTTGGTATGGCGGTTGATATCATACGTATGGCCCATGGGTTCGATGTTATTATTATTGTCACGGGTGACGGAGATTTTATACCTCTCGTCGAATACCTGCAGACTGGTCTCGGAAAGATTGTCGAGGTCGCGGCCTTTGCTCGTACCGCCTCTGGTAAACTTAAGGAGCAAGCTGACGAATTTATAGATATAGACGGGATACCGAAAGTTATATTCAGAACGGAGAAGAGCAGAAAAAAATCACCAGTCAAAGAAAAACAAACAACACCGAAAAAATATGAATCTCGAAAGAAAACAGTATGAGGTTGAAGTAGCAGGAAAAGTATTAAAGCTTGAGTCGTCTCGTCTTGCTGAGCAGGCAAACGGTGCCGTTCTCGCGACTTATGGCGGTACGGCTGTTCTCGCGACGGTCGTCATGAACAAAGAGGATAGGGACATTGATTTCATGCCCCTCGTCGTCGATTACGAAGAGAAGTTCTATGCCATCGGAAAGATACTGGGAGGACAATATATCCGCCGTGAAGGCAGACCGTCCCAAGATGCTGTTCTTGCCGGTCGCTTGATAGATAGAGCGATTCGTCCTTTGTTCGATCAGCGCTTAAGGAGGGATATCCAAGTAACCGCCACCATCCTTTCTTATGATGAGGAAAATTCTCCTGCTTTTGTCGCTCTCATGGCTGTTTCTGCCGCTCTTGGTATTTCCGATATCCCCTGGGGAGGTCCAGTTGCTGGAATATCAGTCGCTAAATTCGGTTCGGACATCGTCTTAAATCCCACCGTCAAGGATTTAACTGACCGCGCTGCCGATAAGAAGTTTTCAAGCTTTCTCTCCGGTGTTGGCGGTAAGTTGAATATGATAGAGCTTGAAGGAATGGAGGCTGATGAGGCCGAAGTAATCGATGCCTATGAAAAGGCTTTAAAGGAGATAGACCGCCTTGTTGAGACGGAGAAAAAGATGATCTTGGAGATAGGGAAGAAAAAGATGGACGTTGCTCTTCGCACTCCTGCTCCGGAACTTGTGTCGGCCGTTAAAGATTTTCTCTCCGATAAGCTTTCATCCGCCGTCTATGTGGCGGATAGAAAAGATAGGGATTCTAATCTTTATGATATTGAAAAGGCTCTTATTGCTCACATCTCGGAAAAGGGTTTTTCTGAAAAGGAGCTTTCATTGGTTGAGGGACTTCTTAACAATGAACTTGATGAGTTAGTTCATAAGGAAATAATCGAGAACGATCATCGTCCTGATGGGCGCAAATTAGATGAGATACGTGAGCTTGGAGGAGAAGTCGGTCTTCTTCCGAGGACTCATGGTTCTTCAGTCTTCATCCGCGGAAACACTCAGGCCCTTGCTACTGTTACCCTCGCCGCTCCCGGCCAAGAGAAGGTTATTGAGACAATCGAGCATATGGGCAAGCAGCGCTTTATGCTTCATTACAACTTCCCTGGATATTCCGTCGGTGAAGCAAAGACGTATAGGGGTCCCGGTCGTCGCGATATTGGTCATGGCGCTTTAGCGGAAAAGACGGTTAAGGCTATGATGCCGGACGAAAAAGATTTTCCTTATGTCGTCCGCGTCGTCTCGGAGATACTTTCTTCCAATGGTTCTTCTTCTATGGCAACGGTATGCGCCGCTTCTCTGGCTCTTATGGACGCCGGTGTTCCGATGAAAAAGCCGGTCGCGGGTATCGCTATGGGTCTCATGTCTTCTTCTGATGGTAGATATAAGGTCCTCACTGATATTCAAGGACCAGAAGACCACCATGGAGATATGGATTTTAAAGTGGCTGGAACGAGAGATGGCGTAAATGCCATCCAGATGGACGTTAAGATAGAGGGAATCGCTCCTTCCGTTCTTCTTGAGGGGCTTCATCAAGCGAAGAAGGCTAGGCTTCAGATATTAGATGTTATAGCCTCAATCCTTCCTGCTCCTAGACCGGGACTATCAGATCTTGCGCCTAGGGTTGAGACTCTTATGATTGATCCTTCCCGTATAGGAGAGGTAATCGGTCCTGGAGGCAAGATTATAAACGGCATAATTGCCCGTACCGGCGTCGATATAAATATCGAAGATACCGGCGAGATATATATCTCTGCGCGGGATAAGAACGCTCTCGCTGCCGGTATCGCCGAGATAAGGTCTATCGTGCGCGAATTCAAGGTGGGGGAAGTTGTTGAAGGAAATATTATCCGTATTTTGGATTTCGGTGCCATCGTCGATCTTGGCGGCGGTAAGGACGGCATGATCCACGTCTCGGAACTTAAAGAAGGTTTTGTGAAGAACGTCACTGACGTCGTTAGTCTCGGAGATTTTGTGAGGGCTAAGATAATAAAGGCTGAAGATGGAAAGATAGGTCTCTCCATAAAACAACTCAGCAAGGAATAACTTCTCCATAATCACCAAAAAACCGTCTTAACAGGCGGTTTTTTGTATATTGGAAAAAATGACCGGAGTACTTTGATTCAATCTTTCCTTATCCACATCTTATCCTCTGCTCTTTTTTGCTATTATTAATCTATGAACGGACAACAACCAGAACAGAATCCTGTAAGGCCTGATTTCGGCCAGCCTCAAGGAGGACCTGCTCCGGCGTCATTCAACCCTCAAGGTATGGGCTTCGGCTCTCAGGCTCCCTCTCAATCTGCCTGGACTCCTTCAGCGGTTCCTACGCCTGGACCGATCGCTCCCGCCGCGCCTGTCGCGCCTGTCGCGCCGACCCCTGTAAATCTCGCAGCTTCGCCTGCGCCTGTCGCCCCGCAGCCGACGCCTGTGCCTGCGCCCGCGCCGACCCCGGCGCCCGCTGCTCCCGTGACCCCGCCGTCCGTCGGTGGGTCTGGAGTCGTTGCTCCTCCTCCAACGGGAGCTCAATTCGAGGCTCGCACTATGAAGTCAGATATGGAGTCTCTTAAGGTGACTGGTGGAGGCGAACCTGTTCCTCAGAGTTTTGCCCCTTCGTCTCTCGATGTCGGCGGTAACGCATTCGATCCGAAGGCCGCTGCTACGGTCAAGAAGGGAGGAAAGGGAGCTGAGAAGGTTATCATTTGGTCCGCTGTCACTGTCGGTGTCATTGGGGCCGGTATCTTGGGTTATATGCTCGTAAAGCCTCTTCTTACTACTACTCCGGCCGTTACTGAGAATCCTACTGTTGAGACAGGAGCTCCTATTACTCCTCCCCCGGCTGCGCCTGAAAGCGAGGTTATTCCAGAAGTGCCCGTCGTCGCGGCTCATACCTCATTCTTTACTCTTGCTGCTGATAAGACGGAGGAGAAGTTACTCACTACTCTCACCGCTCCCGATATCAAGACTGCTTTTATTTCTTCCCCTTTGGATGTTCCTGTTGATGGATCTATCCGAGAGGTTGTCTTAAAGACTGCTGCTGGTCCGATAGTTTTTTCTGATTTCATCTCTGCGTTGTTCCCTGGTATTCCCGTCGATTCCGCTCGGTCCGCTTTTGTCAGTGATTACACGGTATTCGTCTATCATAGCAATGCGACTGATCTTCCTGGTTTTATAGCTAAGGTTGATTCTGCGGCTAGTCCGGAATCGCTTACTGCTTTTAGTAGCGCTCTGGAATCTTCGACTGTTCTTGGAAATCTCTATCCTGTCGATCCCGGTAAATTAGGCGCTTTCAAAGATGGTTCGATAAACGGCAAACCAGTAAAATATGCGGCCTTTGCTAAGGCTGGTTATGCTTTTGATTATGGATGGTTTAAGGCTGCTGATGGCTCCAATTACCTGGTTATCTCTTCCTCCTATGAAGGAATGAAGGAGGCGGTAAAGCGGGCCGGTTTCTAGTTTTGATTTGACCCATCGCTCAACATGGGTTAATGTGAACCGATAAGGCCCCGCTTCGAGCGGGGCCTTCCAAAAAAAGAGAAACAAAGAAAATGGATTTCAAACAGATAGTAACGATAATCAATCAGATAGCCAAAGAGAGAAATATAGATTCATCTAAGGTCCTGGAAGCAATCGAGGACTCGGTAGCCACTGCCTATCGTAAAGAATATGGAGAGAGAGGAGAGGTAATCAAGGCTAAGATAAATCCTGATACCGGCGAGGCTAAGTTTTGGCAGGAAAAGGAGGTTGTAGATGAGACTCTTGTCCGTATAGTTCCCGAAGGCGTTGAAGATGAGGTTGTCGAGGTTAAAGAGGAAGATCTTTCGGAAGAACCGAAACTCCCTCGTTATAACCCGGAGCGTCACATGTTTCTTGATGAGGCTCTTAAGGTTAAAGCGGACGTTGTTCTGGGTGATAAGCTGGAATTTCCTTTAGAGACTAAAGTTGATTTCGGTCGTATCGCAGCTCAGTCCGCCAAACAGGTCATCCTGCAAAAATTCCGCGAAGCGGAGAAGGATGCTGTTTTTGGCGAGTTTCATCATAAGGAAGGCAAGATAGTTTCTGGCATTATTCATCGCTTTGACAGGGGAAACGTCTATGTTGATTTAGGTCGCATCTCAGGAGTTCTCTTCGCGAATGAGACAATCCCCGGAGAACATTACAGCGCTAATAGCCGCATGCGTTTCTATGTGATAACGGTTCAGGAAGATAGGCGCGGTCAGCCGGAGATAGTCCTTTCCCGTTCTCATCCTAAGTTCATAGCAAAGCTGTTCGAGATGGAGGTTCCTGAGATAGCAGACGGTACCGTTGAGATAAAGGCAATCGCCCGTGAAGCCGGAAGTCGCACTAAGATAGCTGTCAGCTCTTCTGTTCCCGGTGTCGATCCCATCGGATCATGTGTTGGTCAGCGCGGAACACGCGTCATGGCGGTGACAAATGAGCTTGGTACTGAAAAGATAGATATCGTCGAGTGGTCAGAAGAACCGGAAAAGTTCATCTCCGCCTCTCTTTCTCCCGCGAAGGTAAAGGAAGTTGAGGCTCTCCCAAAGCACGAGGCTAAAGTTATCGTTCCCGAAGATCAGTTAAGCCTTGCTATCGGGAAGGGAGGACAGAATGTTCGTCTCGCCGCTAAGCTTACCGGCTGGAAGATAGATGTTCGTTCTGAGGTAAATCCTGAGGAGGTTCAGGAAGGAGGGATATCTGATTCAGAATCCCTTACTAACAACAATCTTGAGAATGAGGTCGTTGATTCTCCGGAAGAAGGGGTTCTTATCCCAAAGACTGAAGAGGAATAACCCTTCCACTAGAATATAAAAATCGAAATGAACAAGGAAACACGCATGGATTATCTTATCCCTACGGTCATCGAGAAGACGACCTATGGGGAGAGGGCTTTTGATATTTATTCCCGTCTCCTAAAGGACAGGATAATCTTCCTGGCCGGTGTCATTGATGATAATGTCGCGAACACCGTTATCGCTCAGATACTTTTCTTGGCGAACGAGGATCAAAAGAAGCCGATAAAGCTCTACATAAATTCTCCGGGTGGATCAGTTACCGCCGGTATGGCTATCTACGATACTATGCAGTTCGTAAAGCCGCCGGTCGAAACCGTTTGCGTCGGTATCGCCGCTTCCATGGGGTCATTCTTACTTGCCGCCGGAGAAAAGGGGAAGCGTATAGCTCTGCCTAATTCCGAAGTGCTCATCCATCAGGTGATGGGAGGGGCTGATGGACAGGCTAGTGATATAGAGATTGCTGCGAAGCAGATATTAAAGACTAAGGCTAAGGTCAATCAGCTTCTTGCGAAGATGACTGGTCAGACTCTTTCTAAGATAGAGAGGGATTCCGACAGGGACTTCTGGTTGTCGGCAGAAGAGGCTAAGGAATATGGAATAATCGATGAGGTCATCAAAAAATCGAAGTAAAGAGGAAATATTATCGGACCTTCTCACTCGTGGAGTAGAGGATGTTATCGATAAAGAACATCTCGAAAGCGAACTTCGTTCGGGAAAGGTACTAAGGGTTAAACTCGGTATTGATCCAACGAGTCCTAATCTCCATCTTGGCAGAGCAATACCGCTTCGCAAGCTTCGTGACTTTCAAGAGCTTGGCCATAAGATAGTCATCATCGTAGGCGATTTCACAGCTCAAGTAGGTGATGCCTCCGATAAGCTCGCAAAGCGTCCGATGTTGAAGCGTGAAGCTATCAACGAATATCTAAAAACCTATAAGGATCAGCTCGGGAAGGTTATCGATCTTTCAGAGGCGGAGTTCCGGTATAACTCCGAATGGCTCGACAAGCTCGGCTTCCAGGAGATAGCCGAACTGGCCGAGCAGTTCTCTGTGCAGCAGATGCTTGAGAGGCGAAATTTCCGCGACCGCTTCGAGGCTCACGAGGAGATAAGTTTGCGCGAGTTCATGTACCCGCTCATGCAGGGATATGATTCAGTGGCCGTCGAAGCTGATGTTGAGCTTGGTGGCTTCGATCAGCTTTTCAACTTAAAGGCAGGCCGCGTCATCCAAAAGCATTATGGGCAGAAGGAGCAAGACCTAATGACCTTTTCCATGCTTGATGGGACGGATGGAAGAAAGATGTCATCCAGCTGGGGCAATATTATCGCTTTGAATGATGCCGCTGACGATATGTTCGGTAAGGTGATGTCGATACGTGACGAGCTTATCATTAAATATTTTATTCTTTGCACTGATGTCTCGATGCAAGAGATTGAAAAGATGGAATCGGAAATCGCTTCCGGAACCAATCCTAGGGATCTAAAGGTCAGACTCGGGAAGGAGATAGTATTTCTCTACCATGGGGAGGCTGAGGCTGAACGGGTAGCCTTAGAATTTGATAGGGTATTCCGGGATAAGGAAATACCGAGCGATATAGAGGAAGTCTCAGTAGGGATGGACACGATGATTGCCTTGGAACTTCTTATGGCGTCCGGTGCTCTTTCCTCAAGGGGTGAAGGGAGAAGACTTATTGAACAAGGGGGCATGAAGATAGACGGCGTGAAGATAGACGACGTTGATTCTCCAATAGATATAAGGAATGGCATCGTGTTGCAGGCTGGAAAGCATAAGTTCATAAAGATAGTTAAATAATAAAAAAGACCGCCTTGATGGGCGGTCTTTTTTATTAGCATATTGTCTTTTCAGTCACTTCTTTTATTGTCTTAAGGACTGCGTCGAAGAGTTCGTTTGGGACGACTTTTGATTTGACCATGAAGGCGTCTGCTCCAAGGGCGTATGCTTTGTGCTCGGTTTCGTGGTCAGCCAAATTAGTGAACACTATTACTGGCATCTTATCGAACCTGGGATCCGCTTTTATCTTCTTTAGTATCTCGAAGCCGTATTCTTTTTCTGGGGTTTCGTTTGGCTCTCCTTTTCCGGAAGGGAGACGAAGATCGAGTATTACGATATCCGGAACCTGTCCTTCTTCTAAAAGCTTCATGGCTGAAGAGAAGTCGGGAACCGTGTTCATCGAGAATTCGGTGTCTGTTCTCTCGTCTTTGAATGCCTCTATGGAATCTTCGAAGAGAGTTCTCAGAAGGGCTTCATCTTCGACGAACGTTATCTTTATTTTTTTCATTTTATTATTTGTTTATAGGTATTCTTATCGTGAACGTCGTTCCTTGATTCCGACCTTTGCTTTCAGCCTGTACCGTTCCGCTTATAGCATCGGTCATCTGTTTCACTATATACAATCCTATTCCCGAACCGGTCGGAGAAACCTTTGGAGCCATCGCTCCTCGAGTGAACTTCTGGAAGAGGTGTTGCATATCGTCTTCCGAGAGTCCTATGCCGGTGTCGGACATCTTTATTATCGCATATTCTCCTTCGCTTTTGGCAGTCACTGATATCTCTCCGGAGGGCGTGTATTTCATCGCGTTATCAAACAGATTGGATATTATCGCGGTGACGTATTTAACGTCCGACGTTATAGTCGGCGCGGCATCCAGGTCTGCCTTAAGGGATAATCCTTTATTATCGTATTTACTGGCAAAATCAACGTCGTATATCTCCTTTATTAGGTCTCCGACATTGAAGGTCGTATCGTGTACTATTAATCTTCCTCCTTCCACCTCTAGGGCATCTATCATCGAGTGGATTATCGAGGCTAGTTGATCAGTGGCTGTTATGATCTTGTGTTTTATATCCTCCTGTTTTTCTGGGGTGAATTTTTGATATTGGCCGGTCCTCCAGAATTCCAGATATCCTCTCATCACGGAGAGAGGTGTTCGAAGCTGGTGGTTTATAATGTGCATGAACTCGGTTTTAAGTTCGAGTAGCTCCTGCAGCTCAGTGATATTTTTTTGAAGCTTCTCCTGGTTCTTTTCTATCTCGCTTGCCATGTAGTTAAAATTACCCGCGAGATCTCCGACTTCATCATCTGTTTCTTGCGTTGCTCTAATAGAGAAGTCTCCTGTAGCCATTAATCTCGCTGTTTCACCGAGTTTTTTTATCGGCTTCGATATCCTCGCGCTCACAAAGAAGGCGATTATCATCGATCCGATGAAGATGATAATGCTAATTATGGCGAATATCGTGATCAACGGTATTAGAGCCGTTGATATCACTCTGTCCGGAACGGTCACTTTTAAATATCCGACAATTCCGTTGTTATCTATCGGTACCGATATTTCGTGCACAATCTCTCCTTTATCCGTTATTTCCCTTGATGTGCTTTCGTCAGGGAGAACCCTCCCTTTTTCTCCAGATGAATATCTTATAACGGCTCCGGTTCTCATTGGATCACTGCTGAAGAGGATTTTATCGGATAAGTCCGTCACGTATAATCCGGATATTTCTTTATAGCTAGACTCTACATACCCCAGTCTTTCATTAACCCCAGGGATCTCGTCGAGCTTAAATCCGAGAGATAGAGAACTTTCTATCGAATTTACGACCGTTTTTCCGATGGCGGAGGCTTCCTTTTCGACTGTCTCGGTGTAGCTTGTTTTAAAAAAGCTTGAGCCGGCTATAATCATGGCCGCTATGGATACGGTAACCGAACCCAATGCGAACGCGGCTATCTTGTATCTTATCGTCAGTTTCAAATTAAAATCTTGTTTTCTTTATTTCGGTATAGGTTTGAGTGGCTAGATTCAGGATATCCAGAGGTATTTTTATCCCAAGCATCGTCGATCTTTCCAGATTGAACGCGATATCGACGAGTTTCGGATCGGTTATCGGTATTTCGCCGGGATTTTTCCCGCCCATAACGTCTGCGCCTATCTTCCCGATATATTGGCCGTTCTTATATGCGGAAGCTCCGACTGCCGACCAGAATCCGTCTTCGGCGTGAAAGAGCAGAAAACCTATTTCCGGAAGTTTATTGTGGTTTATCGTCCAGAGAACCACTTCTGAGGCGTCGACAATCTTTCCGTCGGTGCCTTTTAATTGATGGTAGGTGATTACTCCAATCACGTCCGCCTTGGTCTGATATTCCTCAATCTTCTTCTGCCAGTCAGTGAAAGTGTCGACCTGTACAATGGCAGTTATCTTTATCGGCATCTTGGAGTCCTTATCTATGCCGTCTTTTTTTAATTGAGCTATGACAGAATTAGAGCTTTCACTTGAGTCGGCGAATAGTGCCACTGTTTTTACTCTTGGAAACATCCTTTTCACCAATGAGAACCCTTCGAAATAAGGGAATCTTTCCAGGGCTCCCGTCATGTTGTGTCCTGGTTTTTCAAGAGAATCTATAACCGACTTAAAGTTCGTTGGGTCGCCGTTTATCCCGGCAAATACAAAAGGAAGATTTTCTTGGGGATGCTTGATGCTATAAGGGACGGCGACATATGTGAGAGCGTTGTCATCATTTATGAAAACCAGGTCCGGCTTATAGTCTTCTATGTATTTTATTGCCTGGTCGCCTCTTACTTGTACTTGTCCTGGAAGAGTGTATGTTATCTTCGTGTCCATAAAAAAGCTCTTAAACTCGTAGTCTTTGTCTTTTATGTATCCCTTAGAAGCCAATCCGTCGGTGATTCCTTTTTCCATATCTATGTCCCACCCCCATTCTTTATGATAGCTGTGGATCATAAGAATCTTTTTCCCCGTCATGGCAGCCCTGTTGATTCCTTCGGGATTTTCAAAAGTAACTTCGACTGGCCTCGAACGGTTTAGGAATATGATTGCTGCAGCTATCGCGCCAATCGCAATCAACGATATTACTGCGATAGATATTGTTTTAATCTTCATTTTTTTAAACTGGTTCCTTGTGCGTTTATTATATCATCTGGGGCCTATGTTTTCGGGGAATATTTCTGAATCTTGACCACTGCCCCTATGTGATTATATTTTTATCGGTAAGGAAATATATCAACATCATGGAAAAGAAGGATTATCTAAGACTGTGCGTTATAGTTCTTGTCGGCATCATCGCCGCGGTCGTTCTTTCTGGGGAATTCCCCGGAAGATCATATGGAGGAAATATGTTAGACGGCGCCTCTTCTTTTTTCAGCTTATTAAAAGAAAATGCGTTGCCTGCCGCTGAGGAGATCGTTAATTCCGGATTGCCTTCGGTTCCCGTCGATAAGCCAGTGGTTCCATATGAGGCTAAGCTTGATTATGAAGAAGCTGTGATAGAAGCGGTCGAAGCCGCGTCACCAAGTGTCGTTTCTATAGTGGTTTCGAAAGATGTCCCTATAATAGAGAACTGCCCAGTTAGTCCTTTTGGCGGATTATTAGGCGGAACGGAATTCTATGTGCCTTGTCCCTCCCAATCAGGCAAGACTGAGACTAAGAAGATAGGCGGGGGAACCGGTTTTGTGGCCTCGGCGGATGGTCTCATCTTAACCAATAAACATGTGGTCAGTGATAAGAACGCTTCCTATACGGTTTTCCTTGCTGAGGGAAACGAAAAATATACGGCTAAGGTCATGTCTTTGGATGAGGTCGATGATATAGCTATATTAAAGATAGAGGCTTCCGGATTGAAGCCGCTTACGCTAGGTAATTCCGATTCTGTCCGCCTGGGGCAGACGGCGATAGCTATCGGTAATGCTTTGGGTGAATATAAGAATACTGTCTCTGTCGGAGTTATCTCCGGTAAGGGAAGAACAGTCACTGCATCCGGACCTTCTGGATACGAGACCGTCGACGGAGTGTTCCAGACGGATGCTGCCATTAATCCCGGTAATTCTGGCGGCCCTCTCTTAAACCTTAAGGGTGAGGTTATAGGCATTAATACGGCAGTTGCTTCCGGCGCCGAGAATATCGGCTTTTCAGTTCCATCTAATAAGGTTCGCCGCGCGCTCGATACTTATAGATCTACTGGTAAGATAGAGGGATCATATCTCGGGGTTAGATATCGCATGACGGGCGATGGGGCGGCTATCTCTGCCTCTGATACCGGTGAACAGGCGGTCGTTTCAGGTTCTCCTGCGGAAAAAGCCGGGTTGAAGGATGGCGATATTATATTTGAGGCTGACGGCAAAAAGCTTGGAACATCGAGGTCTCTGGCATCTGTTATAGGTGAGCGTTCTCCTGGCGATACAATCGATATTAAAGTAAGGAGGGGTAATGAAGTTCTGGTGATTAAGGTTTCTCTTGGAAACAGAAACTAATCTAAGACTAGAGACAATAAAATCAAGCTCGGAACGGCGTTTGGATGGTTAGAGATGTTGTTGTTATTCTGGATGACCATCGGCCGCAGATGTGAATTTTACGTTGTGTATAATACATTCTTGTATTTGCGTGGCGGTAGTTTAATCTTTAATTAAAGACACGGCCATCAATTATTTAAAAATGGAGTTCAATATTAAAAAGATTATAATATTCGTCGTCATAGCTCTCGCGATCGGAGGAGGTATTGCTCTGTTGGTCAGTCGGTTTCCCTCCCTTTTATCTCCTGGTAATTCGCCTGTCGAATCTTCTTCCGACGCGGCGGCTGTTTGTACCGATAGTATTTTCGCGAAGGTTGTTGAGAAAAACTCTCCTGGCGTTATATCTGTCATCGCGGCGGCTGACTATGAGGCCATCAAGGATTGCGGCGTCGGTTCGGTAATTGGTAAAAGTCCCGATTATGCCGGTCATATGGAAGTCTCTTGCGTTAAGCCTGGGGCAAGCACTTCATTGAAGTTAATTAGGGGTGGAACAGGCTTCTTTGTCTCTACTGACGGATGGGTGGTCACTAGTTCTGTAGCTGTTCCGGACCAGAACACCCCGTTCGTTATCATAGTCGATAACCACACCTTTAAGGCGACGGTATCTTTTGTGGATAAGAATGAAGGTATCTCTATATTGAAGACCGAGGCTTCAGACCGACCCTGGTTGAAATTCGGAAAAGTCTCGGACATAGCCCTTAATAATAAGGCAGTCGCGATTGGTATCGTTCCTGGACAGAGGAAGGTTGTTTCATCTATGGGGACGATAAAGTCCGTCGGTCGTGATTTTTCTATTCCTCTTAAGAGCGGTTATGTTGATTTCAAGAGTCTTGTCGAGACAGATATGCCGTTCGATATGGCAGTTTTCAGCGCCCCGCTTCTTAATGAAAAAGGAGATGTCATTGGGGTGAATATCGGTTACTCTCCGTCGAGTGGAGCCCTGTTTGCTACTGGTGAAAGAGTTGAGACCATAGTTAAGTCTGTTATAAATACCGGCGATTGGAATGCTCCTTATATCGGCCTCTTTTATAATAAGGTTCCTGAAGGATTTAAGGTGACGGGCAGGGGCGCCTTGTCTGTTATTCCTGGATCTCCTGCTGCCAAAGCGGGGCTTAGAGAAGGAGATATAATCTATCAGATAGATGGCGTCGATGTTCAGGGAATATCCGATATGGGAGAGACCGTCCGATATAAGCAGGTTGGCGATATCGTCAATATGCGCGTCCAACGCAGTGGTCAGACCATTGATATAGAGGTCATACTGGAAACATCCGCGCTTTAACCCGTTTAGTCCATTTTTAAAAAGAGGGCGAAGCGCCCTCTTTTTATATCCAGTCCTTATGTAGTCAGATTGACATATTCTTCTATTTTCAGTACTTTTCTATCTATTCCCGAGCCATTGTTCCTATAAAACGGTTAGCTGCTTTATTTATTTTTTAGGATCACTGGGGAGGCAATGACAATAAAATTACGATTTGCCATAATTAAGAAGGTAAATGAATAATAACGCTTTCAATCGTTTCACTATTAAGGCTCAAGAAGCCATCCAGAACGCCCAGGACCTGGCTTCTTCTGAAGGTCATGGCGAGTTTAGGGCGTTACATCTTCTGTCCGCCCTCCTTCATGATCCAGACGCTTTAGTCCAGCCGATTCTCACTAAGGCCGAGGTTAACCTCGATGATCTTGATATCGAGATAAACCGCGAAATGCGGAAATATCCTAAAACCTATGCTTCTAGCCCGGTTTCCCAGCTTTATCTTTCTCAGGAAACCATCCATATAATAGACGTTGCCGGTAAATTCGCTCGGACGAGCAAGGATGAGTTTATCTCCTGTGAGCACCTCTTTATGGGGCTTGTTGAGGTCAATTCGGTCGCCAAGGTCCTTTTGGAAAAGTTTGGCATAAAACGTGATGTTGTCCTTCGTATTTTAGCCGAGCTAAGAGGCAATGTTCGGGTTACAGATGAAACTCCTGAATCTAAATTCCAAGTTCTTGAGAAATATGGTGAAAACCTCACCGAAAAGGCCAGGGCTGGTAAATTAGATCCGCTTATCGGTCGGGATGAGGAATTAAAGAGGATAATACAGGTCCTTTCGAGAAGGACGAAAAATAATCCTTGTCTTATAGGTGAGCCGGGAGTGGGTAAAACAGCTATAGTCGAAGGTCTCGCCCGTCGGATAATCGCCGGGGATGTCCCGGAAAGTCTTAAGGACAAAGAGGTTGTTTCTTTGGATCTTGGCTCCCTGATAGCCGGAACTAAGTTTCGCGGCGAATTTGAAGACCGTCTCAAAGCCTTTATTAAGGAGATAAAGAACGCTAACGGTCACTACATCCTTTTCATCGATGAGATACATACGATAGTCGGCGCCGGTCAGGCTGAAGGCGCTATTGATGCTTCCAACCTCTTAAAACCAGCCCTTGCTCGCGGAGAACTTCATGCCATAGGGGCGACAACCATCCGCGAATATCAGAAATACATAGAGAAAGATGCCGCTTTAGAGCGTCGCTTCCAGCCGATAATGGTAGAGGAGCCGGCTCTCGACGATACGATAAACATCTTAAGAGGGCTTAAAGAGCGCTATGAAACCCATCATGGCCTTCGGATTTCGGACGATGCCCTCATCGCCGCCGTCACTCTTTCTAGTCGTTACATAACAGATAGGTTCCTTCCTGATAAGGCAGTTGATGTCATGGACGAGGCTGCGGCCGCAAGAAAGCTTGAGACTGATTCCGTACCCCATGATATAGACGGCCTGAAAAAGGCGATAACCAGCCTTGAAATAGAGGAAAAAGCCCTTCAAAACGAGACGGGTAAGAATAAGGTGGCTCGCCTAAAGGAAGTTACGGCGGAACTTAAGTCTCTTCATTTGAAATACGACGAGGTTAGTTCCGAGTGGTCAGCTGAGCGTTTAGTTGGGGAAAATGTAAGGAATCTTCGCCGCCGAGTGGAAGACCTAAAGAGGGATTCCGAGATGGCAGAGCGTGAAGGGGATCTTGAGAAGGTTGCCAAGCTTCGTTATGGGGATCTTCCTCAGGCGGAAAAAGAATTTTCTTCCTACGAAAAGAAGTACTTTGGCGCCAAAAAGAAGGCTGGACGCTTCGTTCGGGATGAGGTGAATGAAGAGGATGTTGCCGAGGTCATCGCAAAATGGACCGGTATTCCTGTCTCAAACCTTCTTGAATCCGAGGTTGAGAAGCTTTCCCGTATAGAGGATGAGCTTGCAGGTCGCGTTGTCGGCCAGGAAGAGGCTATTTCCTCTATCTCAAATGCTTTAAGAAGGGCTAGGGCTGGACTCTCTGATCCTAACCGTCCTTTGGGTTCATTTATGTTCCTTGGTCCGACAGGTGTCGGAAAGACGGAGCTCGCGAAGGCTCTTGCTAAGTTTATGTTCAATAAGGAGGATTCTTTAATCCGTGTCGATATGTCCGAATATATGGAGCGCCACTCCATATCCCGCCTTATCGGTTCTCCTCCGGGCTATGTTGGTCATGAGGAAGGGGGTCAGCTTACCGAAATGATTCGTCATAGGCCTTACAGTCTCATTCTTTTCGATGAGATAGAAAAGGCTCACCCGGAAGTGTTTAATATACTGCTTCAGGTTTTGGATAACGGGCGTCTTACGGATAGCAAAGGAAAAGTGGTGAATTTCAAGAATTCCATAATAATCCTTACTTCTAACGCCGGTTCCGAGCTAAGCCGTGAGATAAACCGCCTTGGTTTCGCCTCAGAGAACGAAGATGAGCATGAGGAGGCTGAGGAGGATTATCGTGGCCGCATAATGGAATCCCTAAAGGATCATTTCCGTCCCGAATTCTTAAACCGCTTGGACGATATAGTCATATTCCACTCGTTATCCAAGGACAACATTGTCTCGGTGGTTGATATCCAGCTCGAGCTGGTAAGGAAGAGGCTCGAGGAGAAGGGGATAAAGGTTGTCTTTGATGCCGCCGCTAAGAAGTACATAGCCGAAAACGGTTTTGATCCCGAGTTCGGCGCCCGTCCCATAAAGCGTCTTATTCAAAAGGTCGTGCTTGATAAGCTCGCGGACAGGATGATCCGTGGGGAGATAAAAAATGGCTCTAAAATTAAGGTCTCTTTTGAAGGGTCCGAAATTAAGGTCAGGGGTTAAATCTTTAGTCCTGGCTGTTTCTTTTTCTTTTCTGCCCCTTTGGGCGATAGGGGTTTTGGCGTTTGTCTTCTATGCGATGCCTTCAACCTTTATGTTTGAATTCTTAGGGTCTCTGATCGCCCTTGGTATGGCTGTTGCGGTCGCTGAAGGGGCTATACCTGCGGTTTTCCTTGCGGCTATCGCCGGTATTTTCTTCTTTGTCCTGCTTGGCATAAAAGGGGTGTTTTTGCCCCATAGAGGCATCCTCCATACTGCCTTTTCGGCTTCTATCTTCTTAACCATGGCCTATGGCTTCTTTGTTGGAACGGTTGCCTTGCCCGTTCTTTCCATTTCTGTTTTTCTGTTGCTAAGGGATAGGTTCGCGTCCTTTACTGTCCTTTCCCAAAGAGCCGCCGCTGCCGCCGCCGTCATCTCGCTCGTTCTTTCGGAGATTGCCTGGGGAGTGGGATGGCTTGGGGCTTCGCATATATTATCGACGGTGGTTGTTTCCTTGTTCGGCCTCTCGATGCTTACGGTGGTTCACGATCACCTTTCCGGGGATATATCGGCCAAGAACTCTATCTTTCGCGGATCAGCCATCGCTGTCCTTGGTATAGCTGGTCTTATAATGGCAGCGTTCTGATAATTACGTATGACATCTGAAAGAGCTCCCGAAAGGGAGCTCTTTAGTAATTACCCTCTTTTAACGTCGCCTCGAACTGCTTCCCTTGTCGTCTAAAATTTATTCTTTTGATTTGTACGATAGCTTGTAGCTTACGGGATTCCTCGCCGCTGCTGCTATAAGGAAGAACGCCATCTCAAGCTCCTTTTTCCTTATCGTCTCGAGCTTCGGCGAGAGACCCTATTGTTCGGTTCCCAGACATCTTTTTTAGTCTTTTTTTCTGTCATCCTGGCCATCACATTTTGTCTCTTGCAGGCAAGGGACAAATTGGTTTATACAGTAATTGTGAAGCCAGAGACCCGAACCCTTTTGAGTGAGATCGCTAGCGCGATGTTCCGGGTGGCCTCGATAATAAAGCACGAGGGGCTTAAGTCGTCTCTGGAGAATTTGGCCGTAAGACTTGCGGCTGAAGAATCAATTGAATCCATTCGTCGGTCGGAAAACCTCATCGTTCTTGGCCGGGAAACGGGGGATATAAAAGACGTGAACGCTGAGGTTCTCTTGAAAGCTTTAGCCGATTTGCGCTCTCTTTTGAAAATAGCCCCAGAAGTGGCCGAGATAGACCTGAGTGATGCCTTCTCTGTGTCGGCTCCCTCTGTAGGGTCATCCATTCCTATGGCTAAGCCATCAATTCTTGTAAGTCATGTCAGACAGGCTAAGTCGGCCGGATTAGATGATGTCGCCCAGGCCCCGAAGCTCAGGAATACTAATTTGGCCAAGAAACATGGTTCAATAAGCGCGGACAGGATAAATACATACATACAGGAACATGGCCAAGCTCGTCTTAAAGAGCTGGAGTCGGCCTTTAGGGAAGTTAGCGGTCGGACGGTCCGGCGTATGACGGACACCTTGATTCGAGAGGGGAAGATAGAGCGTGTAGGCAATCCTGGCCCAACCAGTTACTATCGTCCTAAGATAGTTATCCCGCCTATTCCTATGTCCGGGTTCAACTCGGCCAATTCCCGCCCTGAGACCCCGCCTTCAGTTATTGCCTTATAGAGAAAAACACCTCCTTCTAGGAGGTGTTTTTCGTCGGTCCCTTTGAGCTCGTTTTACCCTATTTGTAACCCTTGCTCTCTTATTGCGTTATATTACATAGGTCGCTATAATAACGACGCTTTTATATAGGTTTTACCTGCATAAAAGAAGGCTTTGAAGTGAGGCGAAGCCGCATAAATACTGTATGGATAGGGCTTTCGAGCTATATCCGTGCGCTTTGTTTATTGCTGTTATGCCTCACAAAAAGTGAGGTTTTTCTGTATTATGTCGTCTCAAGGTATTTCCGAGAGACCTTATGGTCTTACAGCCAGACATCATACGGAGATTCTCACTCTTACCATTGCTTCCAGGACCTTCTTATCGAGCAAGCTTGTCCACTCTCCTCACAAGTTAGGCGGCGGGTCGATTGCAACATAAGAAACGGTTATCCGAAAAAATAAGATAAACAATTCAATTCTTTTTTCTGAATTCCAAATTTAATGACTAAATTCGCAAGCAAGCTTGGAGCTTTTGCGATCGCCGCTGCCGTTATTGTCAGCGCGACTGGTGTCGCTGGTGCACAGACTGTGGACCTTCAGGCTCAGATCGCTGCTTTGATGGCGCAGATCGCTGCTCTTCAGGCACAAACTGGAACTTCGACCGCTACCGGATCTTCCTATACGTTCACCCGCGACCTCACTGTGGGTTCGACCGGACAGGATGTGAAGGAGCTTCAGATGTTCCTCAACGCTAACGGTTATACCGTTTCGACCTCCGGAGCCGGATCAGTCGGCAGCGAGAGCACTTACTTCGGTAATGCTACTAAAGCCGCTTTGATCAAGTTCCAGGCCGCTAAGGCTATCACCCCGTCTGCCGGATACTTTGGTGCTAAGACCAGGGCTTACATAGCCACTATGGGCGGAACCACCACTACTCCGACGACTCCTGTTGTCACCACTTCTCCTCTTTCCGTTAAGCTCGCCAGCGACAACGCTGCTAGCGCTAACGTTCAGAAGGGATCTGCCAACAATGCTGTTTTGAAGTTCACCTTGACTGGAGCCGCTGATGTAGCGACTTCTATCACTGGCTTGACTGTTAAGTCCTATGGCACTACCGAGAGCACCGGCGTTGTCGATGTCTCTAAGGTTAAGCTTTACGACGAGAATGGTCTCCAGATCGGAAACGACAGGACTCCTGCTGGCAATCAGTTGAACTTCGTGATCGTTCCTGCCCTGACCATACCGGCCGGTGGCTCTAGAACCGTCACTCTCACTGCTGATATCGGATCTGCTGGCAATACTATGGCCATCGTCCGTTATGGCATCGAGTCTGCCGCTGGAATAACTGGAGGCGCTACCTTCGCTGGAACCTATCCTTTGATTGGTAATAGCTTCACTATTGTTCCTGCCGGACAGCTCGGAACCATCTCTGTCGGACAGTTCGGATCTCTTCCGAAGACTTCCGTCAAGGTTGGTGAAAAGGATGTCGTTCTCGAGAGATTCAACGTTTCTGCTGGATCTAACGAGGATGTCGCCTTGAATCAGATCACTGTTACTAAGTCTGGTAACGCCGGTGATTCTGCTGTTTCCAATGTCCGTTTGAGAAAGGTTGGTGAGACTGCTGTTCTCGCCGGACCGGTTTCCTTCTCTAATAAGAAGGCTACCTTCAACCTCACGACCACCGTCAATCTCGTTAAGGGCTCCTCTGTGAACCTCGAGGTTGTCGCTGATATCGTTGATGGAACCGCTTCTCCGATCGCTGCTGTGATTGCTGCTGGTGGAGCTGTCGGCCGTGGAGCTAATTCCGGAACGAATATTACTTCGACCGGAGCAACCACTGCTAACAACATCACTATCGGTAACGAGACTCTTACCGTCTCTATGTCTGCTTCGCACCCTCAGGGCGCCGATAGCTACATAATCAAGACTACCAACAAGAAGGATCTTGCTAAGTTCGATGTCCGCGCCAATGGAGGCGACGTTATCCTTAATACGATACTCGTCCAGTTCGTTGATGCCACGGATGCCCTTACTGGCTCTAACTACGTTTCTTCTGCTGGTCTTTACGATGGAGACTCCTTGGTTTCCGATCTCGTGACTGTTGATGATGAGAATAATCAAACCTTCTCTCTTAACTACACGATTCCCGCGAACACCACTAAGACTCTTACCGTTAAGGGTATAACCAACACTGTCACTGCTGCTGGAGACGCTTTCACCAGCACTTGGAGCGGCTATACTGGCTATGGACTCGCCTCCGGCGAAGCCGTCACCAGCGCTGCTGATGTTTCTTCTACCGCTATCACCATCTACGCTTCGGGAACGACTACTAACACTGCCGACACCACTAAGACTCCCTACAGTCAGGGTATCTTGGCCCCTTCGAACGGCGTTACTATCGCTGCCCTTAAGATGTACGCTCAGCGCGAAGATATGAAGCTCACTGATATCACTATCAAGACTAACGGCACTGCCCTTAACGATGAAAATGATATCTCTAGCATCACCCTTTATGCTGATGATGGCGTCACCGCTTTAACCAACCCTGTAGCTTTCGTTCCTGCTGCCAGTCAAACGGCCGCTCAGATCGCTCAGGATGGAGCCGTAACTGCTGACGTTTTCGCGTTCACTACTTCTGACTTCATTAATGACATCGTTGTCACTAAGGGCGTCTACAAGACTGTTCTCGTTAAGGCCAACGTTGCGACCGGTATCGACGGAGCCACCGCTGTCACTGCCACTATTCCTAACGCTGCTGGATTCTTGTCCTTCGATGGACAGGATTCTGGAACTGCTTATGATGCCGCGGCTGTTGCTGGCGTGACCTTCAAGATCACCTCTCCTTATGCTGGTGGAGAATTCTCCGGCAGCACTAAGATTGTTGGTCTGACTAAGGCCTCGACTTCTCCGTCCGGATCTATTGCTCGCGGAACTCAGTCCGTCACCGGAATCTGGGACGTGAACAACTACGATTCGACGAATGCCGATGCGATATTCACTTCCATCAAGTTCACTTCGAAGACTGGTTTACCCTCTGTTTTGGATAACACCGATAACACTGATGATAACCTCTTCGTTTTGTACGATGGAGAAGGCAATAAGCTCGCTGGAGGTTTGGGCGATGGCACTCAGGTCGTTCTCGACAAGACTGCCGGAACCGTTACCTTCGCGAAGGCTGCTATGCTCACCGTCTCTTCGGGAGCTCCTAAGCAGCTCAAGCTCGTTGTTGATACCACTAGCACTTCGAAGTTCGCTTCGAACACCCAGGTCCAGTGGTCCGTTGAAGCTGTTGGTGACGCTACTGTCACTGGTGGATTCGTCGGATACGCTGCTGGCATGTGGTCTATCCCGGCTGTTGCGAATGTCGTAACCTTGCCGTAATAGCTGCAAAGCTAGTCGTTTCACCGTATCGCATAACGGTCAAAAGCTCCCCGAAAGGGGAGCTTTTGTTTTATCTAGCCTTCTGTCACCCCGGCGGAGGCCGGGGGCTAGTCTGTTGTTCTGCTACCCCTTTGTTCTTTCTCTGTCATACCGTCGAAGGACGGTATCCAGTCTTCTATATCTCTTTTCTGTCACTTCTGCCGGTGTTTACACACATTGGAGTACCGAGGTGGCAGAATGGTTACTCCGTATAAATCCGTGTCTAAGTTATTCGCATTGCCCCTATTGATATCAATGATATAATTGTCTCATACGGCTTATGCCTT
>JAQTUL010000017.1 GCA_028710275.1 Candidatus Colwelliibacteriota bacterium
CTCGTAAGTCTCGTAAGTCTCGTAAGTCTCGTAAGTCTCGTAAGTCTCGTAAGTCTCGTAAGTCTCGTAAGTCTCGTAAGTCTCGTAAGTCTCGTAAGTCTCGTAAGTCTCGTAAGTCTCCGGATTCTAGTGATAGTGATAGTGATAACGATATCCCTTATAAAAGAAAAACTGTGAAAGATATTGATAAGGGATGGAAGAAAAGCGGTGAGAAGTCCAAGTTTGATTCATGGGTATCAAAAAAGAAAAAGTCTCGTAAGTAAAAATCCTATTATAATCCGAATTATCGGATTATAATACTTACTCTAGAATAATATCACCGATTGTGATATTAGCAGTATTCACCTCCTCATCTTGTTCTTCATCGATCGCCTCACGGGACTTCACATAAACATCAACATTTCCAAGCGGGCCTGCATTCATTTTAAAACGCAGAGGAAGATCTACCGACGGGTAGATCTGAATATTATTTGATGTTCCACCAAGCTTAACCAAATCGATAATGTTTTCTGAATCGAAATTCTGTTTGTACTCCTCTTCATCCTCGTCCTCGTCCTCTATCTTCTTCTTTTCATCACTCTCGTCGTCGGAATCTATATCACCAAAAGGAACACACCCTGAATAAACCTCTTCCTTATCACAAAAGAATTCGATACGACCCTTTTTACATGTGACGGTCATATTCTTTGATATACGATTAAGACTCTTAAGTTTCTGAAACTCCTTAGATGTCGCAATAATAGGATCTCCATAATTACTCGGAGGGTCACGTCGATGAGGACGAACTTGAGTAATATTAATACTATGTACCATAGCTTTATCCTCATCTTCACCCACCTGTAGTTTCTGAATAAAGAGTTTCAGAGGGTCATCCTTCTTAACATAGAGTACAAGAGTATCCTTCTTCTTAATCGACTTCAAAATTCTATAGAAATGAACCATGTTAAGACCGGCATAGAATGGTTCATCCTCGCATTTATACTTAGTGAAGTTGGTACGCGGAAGATCGACACATATGAGTTTAGTTCCCTTCTTAGTTTTTGTATCAACACCTGTGAGAGAAATACCCTTCTTATCGATAACAAAGCATGCATCTTTAAGGTACTTTTGAATAAGTTCTACCAGAACCTTGAACGTATAACCGTCTTTCGTTTTGATTTTGAGAAGATAACTCATGATTATAAAATTCTTCGTCTATTTAAGTAAATATTCTTTCCGCTAAGTCAAACGCGTTAAAGATCTATCGGCAGAGAAAAAAGAACGAAACCGGCTTTATTACCTTTTCAATAAACAAAGATGATTCCGATCATAGAGTTTTCAGGGTATATGTCTATATTAGTTACAATTGTTTTTATACTTTGTAGACTATACTACTGTACATATCTATATAATAAAAGGCTTATTATGGAAATACTTGTAATTTCTCTACTGACATCTTTAATATGGCTTGTATTCGGAGTGTACAAAAAATTTAAACCCCTCGTCTCACAATTTATGGTTGTAACTCTTTTCTACGTTTCGGTACTCGGTTATATGTACTATATGGGCCATCATCTCGATACCAATAAAATTTAACTTATCGAACGATATTATGATACAAGTATCATAATATTATCTGTCTTATTCACACGGAACGAACTTGAAGTTGCATGTTTGAGTTGATGTCGTATTAGAGATAAAAGATGCGAGAGCTTTTGCTGTTCGTGGTCCGGAATAAGCAGAACAGGGATTTCCGTTGTAGAATACAATGATAGTCGGCCACACTTTTCCGAGAGTGTATGAGAAATTGGAGGACATACCGATAAGACTATTATTGTTTCCAGATGTCATATTTACAGCCACTGCTCTCGACCCCAGAGATGAAGCGTAGTTATCCGCGAAATTCGAGAATTCAGGTGCAAACTCCTGACAGAATCGTGATTCGGGAACATAGAAGAAGACGACAGTTGTTCCCTTACTGAAACGCGCCCCAAGAGATCCACAACTACTGAAATCATTTGTCGTTAGCTGAGCAACAGACGATTGAGGCATGTATTGATTGTAGTACGATTGTATGGTGTCCATCTTGTTTTATTAAACACAACATTTAAATTTATTATACATAAGTTTTTTCGACTAATCGCTTATCAAACTCATTTCCCATCTCTTTGTTCTCTTTGTATAGATCACTATACTTTTCCAATAATTCACTCTCATCATCACTTTGTTCAGCGAGTTCCGAACATTTGATCTTCTTGAACTCCTTTAGTTTGGTACTCATAATAGGAAGTATAGCCTCTTTTAGTTTCTTAGCTTGTATATCTGTTACGATATTTCCATTTTCATCGTGATAAATGAAATTCTTTCTATTCTTATCTGTACATTTATAGATAAGATTTCCTGAATTATCTCTGAGTACATTGTCAACTACCCAGTCAGCTTGACCAATTCCACCTCTTTCGTAATGTTTAATAGTGTATGTATCTTTGATAGACTCAAGTCTCTCTTGGGAGAGATTAAGAGAGTTCATAGTTATATTTTTTGCTTTGATAGTAGTATTTGTTACACTTCCTCCAGATTTATCAACGAGTTTAGTGCTTTGGGACATAATAAATTCTTGATCTTTATTGAATAGTCTTTCATATATTTCTGTTTTCTCTTGCCCACTATTAACTTTTTCTTTTATTATAGATAGTTCTATTTTCAATAGGGTGTTTTCATCCTTTAGTTGTTGGATATTGCTATTATAGGATTCCCGAAGGATATTAATCTGAGATTCAAAGTCTATCTTGAAAGATTTAACCACACATATTTTTTCATGAGCATCTTTTCGGTGAAAATGATTAAATTTTTTCAAACAATATATACACGAGAATTCAACCACAAGTTCTTTATTTTGTTTTTCCAAACAGTATTTTGCCTTTTCCTGATGAGTTTTCAAATTGTTTTTTGTGGACAATTCCTTACCACAGAATTCGCATTGAAACATATTGTTAACAATTCATTATCATCACTGTTAATTTTTTAACTATCGTTAACAGTGATGATAATGAATTAACATGAAAAATCATGAAAAAAGTTCGGAGCGGAGTTCGGAGAAAAGAGTAAAAACTCCGCTCCGAATAAATTTCTAGCATCCTCTTATCTGGTACAAAACTAAATTATGACTTTCGGAGTTCAGAGACGATCCCCTTTTCTAAAACTAATTGGATTTGAAAAAAGTATATCAAACTCTCTCAATATTTGTGAGAGAGGCGACCTCTCCGCCGAAAAACTTTACAAAGTCGGAAAAGAATCGCTCTGAACTCCGAAATTGTTTCCACGAAAGTCAATTATTATCAATGTCGTGAAACGATCGGTGTGTGATAAATTAAAATGAATTACAGAGAGGAATCGTAATTATATCCAACAGGTAGATAAAGAGAAATACCTAAATAAAATGTCCGTTACAGGAAAGCCATCCAAAGGAGAGCTTGATTTTTTCGCTTATCAGTGGAGTGTCGAGGAGGACAATGAATCGACTATGATAAGATGTTATGGAGTTACTAAAGAGAATAAGAATGTGTATGTTCGAATTGATAACTTCACACCATACTGTTATGTAGAACTACCAACAAATATCGATTGGACTGAATCACGAATAGAACTCGTTTCTAATAAGCTCTCCAATCTTAACAGAAAAATCTACCAACCGATCAGAAAGGAGTTTGTGATGCGTCGTAAACTCTATTACGCCTGGAAAGAGAAGAGGAAGGAGAAAAAGAAGAAGATTGGCATTGATGGGAAACCTGAAGAAGGAAAAGGAAGTGTGAGTATGCCTTATAAGGATAAGCTATTCCCTTTTCTCTTTCTTGCATTCAGATCATCCTCTGCTCTAAGAAACTTTACTTACTCAATGAAGAAGGATGTGGATATTCCGGGATTGGGACGTATCAAATTTAATCTTCACGAACATGAAGCGGGAATCAGTCCTGTTCTCAAACTTCAAGCTTTGAAGAAACTTCCAGCAGCAGGTATGATTCGTGTGAAGGGTATTCACATTCCCGATGCAGATAAAGAGAGTACGTGTGATTATGAGATCTCCTGCTCATATGACAATCTATTTCCTATCGACACATCAGAGATTATAGAACCGAAAGTCTTATCGTTTGATATAGAAGCTAACTCAACTATCACATCCGCTATGCCTGATGCAAGTAGACCGAATGATAAAGTGTTTCAGATTGGATTTGCAACATTGATAAATAAAGTTCGAAAGAAACTTCTATTCTCTCTAGGAAATCCAGATCCAAAGAAGGTAGGTCTGGATGTTGAGCTAAGAACATTTAAAACAGAAGCTGATCTGTTAGTTTCCCTAACAGATTATATTCATGAAGGAAAGTTCACTATCATCATCGGATACAATATTTTAGGATGGGATTTTCAATATATGATCAGTCGTGCAAAGTATACAAAATGTTTTAGCGAGTTTGATATGATGGGTACTCTGATGGGAAAGCATGCAGCGGAAGTGGCTCCTCAATTTGAGAGTAAGGCTTTCAATGCGCAGAAATTAGTGTATCTAGATGCAGAGGGGAGATTATTTCTCGATCTTCTTCCTATCATTAAGCGTGGAGGTGAAAAACTTACAAACTATAGACTAGGAACTGTTCTTGAACATTTTAAATTGCCATCAAAAGATCCTTTAACAGCTCGAGATATCTTCAGATGTTACAGAGAATTTACACCTGAGAGTTTAGGGGAAGTAGGAAAGTATTGTATTCAGGATGCGTATGCGACACTTTTACTTTATGAAAAGATGCAAACATGGTTTGGTATGTGTGAGATGGCAAAGACTGCACACGTTCCTATTTTCTATCTCTTTTCCAAGGGTACTCAGATTCAGATGTTCTCACAGGTTATGGAATATTGTATGTACAACAACTACGTTATCATCTCTAACGGGTATGTAATGAAAGATGGAGATGAGTATATGGGTGCTATTGTTCTTACTCCTGTACCTGGTAAATATAAGAAGGTGATTTCATTTGATTTTGCAAGTCTGTATCCAAGTATTATTATGGCTCATAATATAGATTATGCAACACTCATACCAGAAGGAGAACTCTATATGGTAGATACGTACGACACAGAAATATATCTAACAGAGTGGAGACAATTCCCTTGTTTCGTTAAGATGAGTTCTATTGATATGTTTACCCCGTCAAAGAATATAGAGGAATGGGGTACTGTTAGAAATAGGAGCGAACTACAAACAAAGGTAGAGGCTATGAAAGAGAAGTATCCTGGAAAACTTGTGGGAATATTTGCTGATAAGAGTGAGATTCCTGACGAACATTGTCACGTCTTCTGCTGGGCTGATCATCACAATTGTATAGTAGAGGGTACTCCTGTGTCTTTAGGAAGTCATAGTGTTCCAATCGAAAAATTAGTAGATAATAAAGAGAAAGTTATGTCATGGAATGAACAGAAAAATGGATTAGAATATTCAGATCAAACTAGATTTTATGATCAAGGTGTGAAAGAATGTATCGAATTCTTTATGGAAGACGGAACCTCTATGAAGTGTACTCCAGATCATAGATTTCTTACATCTGAAAATAAATGGGTTGAAGCTAAGAATTTTAATATCGGAGTTGATAGAATAAAAATTGGGGTTAATCCTCCAGTCAGAGATTATGAACAAGAAATGAAAGACTGTTATGGATGGTATCTACAGATCGGAAGTTATAAATTTAAAACCGATACATTACACGAATATCAGCGATTGTTAAAATTCACTAGACTTCTAGGATTAGTTCTTACCGATGGAAGTGTAGCAAGTAACAGAGTCACTGTTTTTCTTGGACATTCAATCGATGTTGATAATGTATTGAATGATATAGAATTTTTAACAGGTATTAGACCTGCTGCTAATAGAGGACATTCGTCATGGACCATAGGAATACCTCTAATCATTTCTCAATATATGTTGGTTATGTCTGGGGTAGTTAT
Source organism: Candidatus Colwelliibacteriota bacterium (assembly GCA_028710275.1). GTDB lineage: Bacteria > Patescibacteriota > Minisyncoccia > UBA6257 > Colwellbacteraceae > STB-63. The sequence continues at coordinate 5,974 of JAQTUL010000017.1, forward strand.
CGGAAAGAGAACTACGTGTCCGGGAGATATTCCTCATTTTCTTAAAGATGAAAATTGTCCTCTCCCAATTATTAAAGAATTTTTAAGCGGATTATTTTCAGGAGATGGTCATACACCTTGTTATAATAACAGTAATAAGCAATTAACATCACTAGCTTTTGCACAATCAAAAGAGGAGAAATATGTTGAAAGTGGAATATATATGATGGAATGTATAAAAACTCTTTTGGGACGATTTGACATATCAGTTATTATTAATAAACCAATTCTCACAAAAGATACGGGAAATTATTGTATAAAATTTCAAGTCATAACAGAAGATATTATTAAATACCATGATAATATTGGATTCTATTACTGCGTACATAAAAATCAACGATTATCAGCAGCTGTATCGTATTTTAAATTACGAAATAATGTATGGAACCAGAGAGAAGAAGTTACAAATAAGGTGAAAATATTACGAGATAGTGGAGTGAAACTTTCAAAAGCGGTTGAAATTATTCATAAGAAAATGAGGGAAGAATATCCTATATACAATGAATATTATTCATTGCCTTCCAAATCTGTCATCGCTGATAGACTCAAACCAACCACTATTGCGAAAACTAAAAATGCCAAGATTACGTTTGCTCACAAATATTTTCCATCGACTTATGAATATCTGGCGTCTATTGATGCTTTGAAATTTTTCACATCTGATAAAGAGGGTGTGACTTACGGAGTAGACTTTGAAGAAGATGTATTACCAACGTACAATTTGAAGGTTGTATTTTCAAAATCGATAGGTATGAAAAAAGTATACGATATAGAAGTAAAAGACAACCACTCATTTATCGCTAATGGTTTAGTTACACATAATTGTATCCATGATATGAATAGAAAGAGACTGAAGAATGGAGAATTTAGTAAATCCAAAGCCATGAAAGTAATCTGTGGGCAGAGATATTATCGTTTTATTAAAGAGGAATATGGAGGAAAAGGAGTTGTCCCTACTATTCTCGCGAGTCTTATCTCACGTCGTAAACAGACGCGCGCGGAAATCAAGACAAATTCCAAAGAGATTAAGGATAAGTTGATAAGTCTTATTAAGAATGGAGGAAACTCTGCAAAAAAGTTTCTTAAAGAATATGAGGAGAGAGAGAAAGATTTCTTCTGTGATATAGATAACGATGTCGAAAAAGAGAAAGAGGAGAACATTGACGTGAAACAGTGTATTGAGAGAATAGAGTTTCTCGATATGACAAATAGAATTCTCGATAAGAGACAGGCGTCTTATAAAGTATGTGCTAATTCTATGTATGGTGCAATGGGTGTGAAGAAAGGTTATCTTCCGCTTTTACCTGGAGCTAGTAGTGTTACTTATAAAGGTCGATGTTCTATAGAATTCATCTCTACTCACATTCCTGAAAAGTATAACGGTGTAACTGTTTATGGCGACACAGATTCCAGTCATATATACTTTCCTCACATTAAGAATAATCAGGATGCTGTTGATCTTGCCGAAAAAATTGTGAAAGAGATTCAGGTATTCTTTCCGTTACCTATGAAACTAGAGTTTGAGAAGATTTATGAGAAGTATATTATTCTGACCAAGAAGAGATATATGGCTCGTGTAGCAAATAAGAAGGGAGAAATTATTGAGTTTATCAAGAAAGGAGTTATGCTCTCTCGTAGAGACAACTGTGAATTTGCTCGTAAAATGTACTTGAAAGCGTCAGAATCGTTATTGGATGATGTAGATGAATATACTATTCTAAACGATGTTATTGATGGAATAAATAGTCTCTTTGAAAGAAAGTATGGATTCAAGAGTTTCGTTATCACTAAGTCTATGGGTCGCGCGGTCTATAAAATGAAAACTCTTCCTGCACATGTGCAACTTGCTTACAAAATGCGATCACGAGGAATTGAAGTTCCTGTCGGTGCACGCATCGAGTATCTCTTCACAACTAGATGTATGGGAGAGAAGAAGTTTGCGCAGGGTGATAAGGTGGAAGATTTAGATTACTTTGCTCAATGGCGCAGATATCTTCGTGTAGATTATCTGTATTATCTGGAGAAACAGCTTATCAAACCTCTTGACGAATTGCTTGAAGTGGGATTGGGTATCAAGAACTTCGTTAAGAATCAGTATGAACTCCGAATGAATAAATGGCGAATCATGGAACGTATCAAGGAACTAGCAATGCCGGAGATCACGATTGAAGGAGAGGAAGAGGAGATTGTTCCCGTTAAGAAAGCAGGTTTGAAGAAATCTGTTATTAAGAAGTCTCCTGTCAAGAAAACAGATCATGATAAGCCGAAGAAGAAACGTGCTCGAAAGATTGCAGAGATTATTCTTGATAGTGACGATGAAGAGTACGATATTGTAGAAAAATCGAGCCCCAAAGTTGAGATTATCATGGAGGAGGATAGTGACGATGAGGAGGTTGATGTCAGAGAAAAATGGGCTTGGTTCTCATCAGAGAACCAAGCATAGACTCACAAGAGTAATTGATCTTTTCGAATAGTATTCTATTCGAAAAGTTGTAACAGACTGTTTAAACCATATCAGTTGCCGATCGACCAACAGGTTTAATCTTTTGAGAAGAGATTTCCTGTTGGAACTCTCTATCCTCTTCAGTCATCTCAATCTCTGTAGAATTATTTCTATCCCAGAACTCCTCTTCAATCTCAACTTCATCCGGACCATTCAACCCGAAAGATATCTGAACTGTCTTGTAATCTCTCGTAAAAATCGATCCAAACAGTTCAGAATCTGTTAGTGTTTTGTAGAACTCCAACGCGTATAATTGGTTAATATACGCTATCGATTCGAAGTTGTCGAGATTATATTCGTCAGGATCCCTATCAGGATTTCGAATATAAGATCTAATCTCCTCTATAGAGATTGTGAGTTTATCTTTACGAGGAACTCCCCTAACACGATAATCATCAATTATAAGAATCGGAATAAACTTTAAAGTTTTATCGATGACTGTCCACGATTTAATCAATCCCTTGGATGGAACACCATACCCCTCATCTTTTTTTACACTGAATCGCCTAGTCTTAAGTTTTATAGTCGAAGACATTTTGTTAATCATAAACCTACACCTTAAAGTTATGAAAGTTCTTTTCTCGGTATTAGACTTTTGAATTCTATCGATAATAAATAAATCTCGATATGTAACTTTCACATGAAGTTAGGTTTAGATTGTAACTTTTCAAACTGAAGCGTTTAAAATATTTAATAACAAAATATTTGATACAAGTAACGATACATCTTACAGAACATGCCGATCACTAAATCTAAGTTCGACTCTAAAGATTGTAGCAGCTATTCTAAAGATGATCTCGTCGAGTTCGCGAAGAAGCTTAAGCTACCTTATTCAGGGACAAAGGATAAGATATGTGAAAGAATCAATGATCATCTTGGAAGCGAAAGCTCCAGTACTAAAAAGAAAACATCAACTAAAAAGAAATCTGAAAAAAAGGATGACTTTGATGTGATGTCATGTTCGTCGTATACTGCTGTCCAGTTGAAAGAATACTGTAAGAAATATGGACTTCGTGTTTCCGGAACAAAAGGTGAACTATGTGACCGACTGAGAGATAAGTTTTCGTGTGATCTTCCTAAGAAAAAGAAAGATGACCCATCTTTCGATCCCAAAAAATGTGATGGAGATAAACCATCTTATTCCAAGTATGAACTTGAGAAATTTGCAGACAAGAATAAGGTGACTGTGAAGAAGAGTGATACAAAACGTGATATCTGTGACAAATTAACTTCTAAAGCAAGTTGTAAAGAACTTGAGGTTGTTGAAGTGGGTAAGGCTCTTAAGAAAAAGAAACCTATCATCGAGATTGAAACTGATAGTGAAGAAGAAGAAAAACCTCGTAAGCGCGCAACTAAGAAAAAGATTATCAAGGATGATACTACTGATGAGGAGGAGGAAAGACCGAAGACTCCACCCAAGAGAAAGCCTGCAGCGAAGAAACCGGTTAAGAAGGTTGAAATTGAAATTGAGACAACTACTGATGAGGAGGAGGAAAGACCGAAGACTCCGCCCAAGAGAAAGCCTGCAGCGAAGAAACCGGTTAAGAAGGTTGAAATTGAAATTGAGACAACTACTGATGAGGAGGAGGAAAGACCGAAGAGAAAGCCTGCCCCGAAGAAACCGGCTAAGAAGGGTGAAGATGATGAATTCGATGAGAAGAAATGTGGTGATAAACCGAGATATCTGAAAGCAAAGATTATCTCTTTCGCGGAAAAGTACAATCTTAATACTTCAGGAACTGCTAAAGATATCTGCGTTCGTATCAAGGACCATCTATCCGAGAGAGGAGAGGAGGTTCCAGAGATTGTAGAGGATGTTCTTGAGGAAGAGGAGAAACCTAAGAAGAGATATACCGAAAAGAATCTAAAACAGGAGATCTTTGACGATGTCAAGAATGGTGAGAATATTCTAAGAGATCATCCTGAACTTATCGATCGAGAGGACTTTGCGAATTTTAAGAAACTTGAAAAGGATAAAATTCTATTCCTTAATATGTTTTCTGGTCTCAAGGGATCGTTTCATACTCTTCTTGAGTATTTCATTGCTGAACGTCCTTATAGAAGATTCTTTTCCACCTACATGGTTCGTATAGGAAAGAAGAAGAATTCCCCTAAAGAGATTATTGACGAATTCGGACATCTCCTTGGAGGAAAACTTCTTGCTAAGTTTAAGGTTCTCTCTGATAAGAAGAAGCTTTCTATCGCAGAGGAGTATATCAAGAGTACTAAACCTCTTATACATTTCTTTGGTGTAGATGAGTGTAGAGACGACAACTATAAACATTGTGCCGAGAATGGTGAAGTATGTGATATCGATCTCGGACAATGTGTGAAGGAGGATGATCTCGCATTACGAGCCGATGGAATTGAAATTGATGGAAAGAGAATAATCGGAAGTATCTCGTCGATCAAAGCTCTTCGTAAAAAGTTGAAGATTAAGACTAAAGAAGAAGCTGAAGAGGAACGTATTGAAGCTGAAAAGATGGAGGAGAAAATGCGCAAGAACGCCGAAAAGGAACGTAAGAAAAAGGAAAAAGAGGCTGAAGAGGAGGCTGAAAAATCTCGAAAGAAGACAGATAAGGATCGACGAAAGAAAGAAGAGGCCGATCGAATTGCTGCTGAACACGCAGAGGAGAAGGAGCGCGCAGCCAAGAAAGAGAGAGCTAAAGAGCGTGAACGAGATGAAGCCAAGAAGGAACGTGAGAGAGCTGAATCTGCTGCTAAGAAAGAGCGTGAGAGTGGTTACGCAGATGGACCTCTTCCTCCAGCTTCACCGAGAGTTAAACCTAAACCGTCCAGTAAACCAGTAAAACCAGTATCACCTGAAGATGTAATTGATGAACTAGATGAGGGTGATGAGATCATTGAAGAGGAGAGTGATGCTGCTCTCCCTTCTGGTGGTGTGGCCCTTGATAAATTGAAGGATTTATTCGGTAGCGTGGATCGTGAAGGTAAACTTTTCAAAAAGAAGAAAAAAGATGAAGAGGAATCCGACGAAGAAGATGAAGAGCGTATTGAACATAAGAGAAGAAAGAAAGAGAAGAAAGAACGTAAGCGACGAGAGGCCGAAGAGAGAGATGCTATCGCCGAAAAAGAAGCGACTGACGCGTACGCCGCTGTTCTGAAAAAAAGAGAGGTTGAGAAAGAGTCCCGTCTGGAAAAAGAGAGAGCAGCTGAGAGAAAAGAAGAAGAAGAATCCGAACGAAAGGCTGAAGAGGATGCCAAGAAAAAGGAGATGGAATCAAAGTTGAAACCTCTCGGACGTGATAAAGATGAAGAACGTCGTTTAGCGGATGAATCTCGTAGAAAGATTAAAGATGAGCTCGCTAAACGTGATGATGAGGAGGTTCTTGAGGATCTTCCATCAAAGGAGAGTCTTCTAAGTCTTGCAAAGGAACTTGCTAAGCCTCAAAAAGAGATCGCTCGGTGTTTGGGTCTTCTCCCGTAAATGATTTTTAATCTAAAGTTGTTCTGAGCTTTAAAAGTTTTATTAATTGTATTTCAATTAATAAAATGGACATCCTTCATAGAAGCTACGCTCCTTCTCTTCATCATTCGTCAGCAAAAACTCTGTTCGATATGAATATGTGTAGTAAGAAGATGGATTATCTTCTTATTGTATTTGTGATTCTTGCGATTATTTGGGTTCTCTATCATCATTACAAACGCCAACAGATTGAGAAAGGTCGGTAATATTTCTGTATGTTACTCCATATTTTACTTTATTACAAGCAATGCTTGCTAACATTAAGGCTTTGTCGGGTTTATAACCTTTCTCCAAAGCCTTAATGTATGTTTCTACTCTAAGTGAAAATTGTGAGTGAGATTCATTTCTCTCTTTCGTAAAAGTTAGTACATTGCCATGTACTATAGTCAGATATTCTGCATGAGATTGAAAAGACATCTTTATATAGAACATTGGATATTTAACCTTCTTCAACTACATCTACATCAATAACCATCAATGGGATTTGGAAAAGACACGATAATTTTCCAAATCTCTTATTTCCAATTAAAAGAGATATCTGTCAAGAGTAATATTCCGTACAGAATGGATGCGTCAAAAATTATGATGGCTCATATCGCAACCGAGGTTATAGTTATCGGAGGTATTTCTTTCTTCTTTCATAAGAGAATTGCTGAATTAAATACAAAGGTTGCTGAGCTTGAGAAAAAACTTGAGAAATGTGAAGGATGTACTGGCGCTTCTGAAGGTGGAATAACTGGTGATCAGTTCAATCAATATCAACAACAGACGACCCAGCATATAAACAATATTTATTCTGCTATCCGACAGATCGCAAATACTATCAATGGTGGAGCTCCACCTCTTGAATCTGCTCCTACTCAACCTTCACAAAATAAAATGAAAGAGGCTCAGCAACAGATGAAAGAGGCTCAAATAAGAGAGTCTCGTATGAGAGATATGAGAAAGAAAGTTTCGTTCGTGCATTCTCAAGTATCTCCGTCAGATCAAACTCCTCTTTCTAGTCTGTCATTGACTCCCGAAAACACTAATGGCCAAACTAAACTTGAACTGATCGATGAGGAAAAGAAAGAGATTCCGGATGAGGAGCTTGACGACGAATTAGAAGATGAACTCCGAGATCTATCAGACGGTTCACCTATTGACGGTGATGAAAATAGTATAAAGGATGATGAGAATAATACATCGCGTCAAGAAACTCCTCTTGAGTTTATTCCGAGCAAGGGAAAGAAACTAGTCAAAAAGAAAAGGGAAACAGTTAAGTAATGAGCGAATACAGAGATTGGGTAGTTTCATACAAAGATTATCTCGTACATATGTATGAGAGTATATTTCTACAATATCTTACCAGAAAGGAGAAGAAGATCGTTACCTTTGAGATGTTCTGTAAGTTTGTATATTCTAATTCTTCAGGTGAGATAGTAGACTATTTGTAAGAAGTATAAAGACAGATTTATAAAAGTATTGCGATATGAGTAATCATCCACAAGAAACAGGTAGTGACGACTATGAACCGGTTGATGAACAGTACAAGATTATAGTCTCTCAGATTGATACTGAGGAGAGATTGTGTGCTCTTTTTACGGAACTAAAGGATTATACTGAAGGGTCTGTTGTTCCTCTTCTGGAGAATCTGAATATTCAGATTCTCTCCGATTTCCTGACTCCCTCTAGAGTTAAAATATTCTAATTTCTACATTATTCTACAGTCCGAAAACTGTAGAATAATTTTCTATTCTCGACCTTCCCGAAAAAATGAACTTCTCCTCCTTTTTAGAGTAGTTTTCACTTCATCTTCTCCGTAACTCTTTCCCAATACTCTAGAAAGATGTCTATCGGCATTTCAACCATCAACATCAAGAAGTACTCCGGAGGAGATGTCATTACATACGACGAAAATTTCAATCTGGTGTACAAGTCGGTCAAAAAAGTCCAACAGATCTCCACCAGGATCAAAATTCGTAACTTCTCTCCATCGTTCGATATAATCCCGAGTCAGAAGAAGACAGAGGATTCCTCGGACAAGGATGAACATTTCCCTGAACTCACACTCAGCAAAACTATCGTACTGAAGAAGAAGGATATCAGGAGAAAGAGCTACAGACTCGATGATGTAGCCCTCGAGTTTATGAACAATAACGTTCGAGAGATCTCTCAGATCTCTGAGGGGAGCGTGGAGAAGTGGGGTGCTGCTGATCTCAAGGAGAGAATCCGTAAACGAGACGAGGCGATGAAGATTTCCGAGGAGAAGAGAAAGGAAGATGCAAGGATCGCAGAGGAGAAGAGAAAGGAAGAGGAGAAGGAACTCATGATCCGTCTGAAGAAAGAGGAGGAGGAGACATCTATCATTCTCAAGAAGAAGAGTATGCTCGGTACGACCTTGAACGACCATGAACAGGAAGTACTCCGTCTTCAGGAGGAGATTGCTTTGATGAGACGGAAGATCAATAAGAATGTTAAGAAATCGGGTCCATGGATTGTGAAGAACGATCCGACCATCAACTACGATGAGCCAAAGTACATCGAGACGATTCCCGGTAGTGTTTGGGTGTACAATACCTGTGGTTGTGGATCCATGTCTATGCACGCCCCTCACAACTACGACCCTTCGGCTCAACTTGAGTTGGATGCTGCATACTCAAAGTACTCTGCTGGCGGACCTTCATCACCCACAATCTATACCAACGTCTACGATCCATACAATGGTGGAACGAAGAAGACTTCACACGTCATCAACTTCATATCTATGACATATACTGTCGCAGGTGGGTATCCGAATTGTATTGCCAAGCAACCTGGTAAGGGTATTCAAACTCCGAATCCGAAGTACAAGGGTCCTCGTCCGATTCATGAGATGTTTCAGATGCGTTCGTACGATGATCAATTCGAACCCGGATTCAAGAGAACGTCTCTCAACCCCTCTTCAGCAGAGTACAAGATGGTTGAGAACAACTTTCTTACTGATACTTGTGGTGGATATCAGACTACAAAGTCTGCTGGTGTTCGTGTTCTCGATGTGATCAAGGTGGTGAATCCTGTATCTGCAAGATTCTATGAGCTTATGAAGGAGGTTGTTGACGACAAGACCGAGGTCATGGTCTATCATGGAACTCGTAGCACAAACATAGAGACAGTTGCGAAGGAGGGTCTCGACACTCGTGTCGGAGCGGGAGGATATTATGGTCGAGCGATCTACGGAAGTGACTCAGCATTCTATTCCTACAACGGATACGGATATTCTCTCTCTGGTACCGATCGAGAGGGTATGCTCTTCTACGCAAAGTTTCTTGTCGGGAAGGTGAAGGAGACCCCTTATTACGAGCAGAATCTGACAAAGAACCCTCAAGGGTTCGATTCAGTGAGAAGTACTACTGTCGGAGAGGAGGGAATTCGTACAGTATACGATAATGCGCGTTGTTACATAGAGTACATGGTGCATTATACAACTCGTCCTTCAGATTTTGGACGAAACACTAGTTCAACCTGGTAAAGTGAAAGAAAGAATACTCTGGTTAAAAAACCAAAATATTCCGTACATGAAAAAGTGAATCTCCTCATCTTTTAGGGTTGAAGATTACTACCCGTCAACAGACTGCTGATGTCCTACATCCCACTTCAGATCGATTTTGAAAGTCTCTATCCGTCCGTCATGCAATCGTACATGGTACTCTCACAAGAGAAGCCTCTGAAGAACGGATCTAGTGGAAAGATTGTTTCCATTTCCAAAGTGTCTTCATCACCTAAGAAAGCGAACATGGTTCTTAGACCGAAAGTATGCTGGGCGTTCGCTAAGTACGGTGAGTGTCCGAAGGGAACCAAGTGTAATCTCAGTCATGAGACACCCGAAGAGATTTCTTCACGGGGAACACTCATCGGAAGTAGACTTCCCAGAAAACACAAGGTGAATGGATTGGTTCGACCTCTGGTATCGTCTGCAAGAACAGTTGTCTCAATGACAAAGGGAACCGGAAAGGTTCCAGTGTCTCCGAAGGCTGCTCCAGTGTCTCCGAAGGCTGCTCCGAAGAAATGGACTTTCATAAAGAAGGGATACAATCACGGAAATTTGAGACAATCAGTTCTCGACTTGATGACACTTCAGTTTGATGATATCGCGTTACCGATCACTTCCAGTTCATCAACAGGATCTCGTTCTGTCAATGTGCCTACGTCATCGTGGGGTGCTGTCTCTAAAGCTCAGAACAAACTTTCACAGGTAATGTACGAGAAACAGATGGCTACATCAGACATCTCTCGTATCGAGACCTCTCTCCAAGAGAAGAAGACACAGTATGATAAAATGAAGGAGGAGATGATTCAGTTGAAGGCATCACTTGCTACTATGGAACTTGAGATGGCCTCGTCACTTGATCCTACTCCTAGTCGAGTTCCGACTATCATCCAACCTACTCCATCTAACGAGCAGGAATTCCTTCCGGGTAAGACAAAGATCGTTTGGAATTTCAACAGCTGTAATTCCCGTTGTACAACGGGAATGTGTGTTCCTCAGGCATATGACTCCAAGACTGCAGATACTATCGAGAACTCCTACTCACTCTACAAACGCACGAGAAATAATACCGAAACTCCTAAGTTCAATATTCGTATTCATCCTCCCAGTTTTAATTCACCAGTTGACTATGAAATCGATGTTTTCAACATGACTCAAACCAACAAGTCGACAGGTATCGTACGAGGAATTGAGAGAACTATACAGACTATTCGTGAGAAGAATCCTGCGTTCCGAGAGACTACAGTCGCTGTGGGATTCCAGAAACAGTCTTTTATGGACCAGTTTGAGGAGAAGGTGAGATTCGAAGATCTCAGAGGAAACTCGGATGAGTTCAAGGTTATTGAAGATCAGTTTCTCGATTCTGTATCGGGAACCAATCCGACAATGCGTTCTATCGGTGCATCTATCATCAAGATCACTAGGGTCGTAAACCCTGTCTCCGCGAAGTTTTACGAACTTAAGAAAGAGCTCATGACCGATAAGACAGAGGTTATGGTCTTTCACGGATGCCGAGGAGTTCAAGATCTCACTGCTATCGCAAAAGAGGGTCTCGATATCAGAGTTTCTAATGGTGGATATTTCGGACGCGCTCTCTATGGAAGTCATAGCTCTTATTATTCCCATAATAATTTCACTACCACGGGGTATAGCGGAGAGGGTACTATGTTCTACGCTAAGTTTCTTGTTGGTAAATCAAAAACCTATCTCGATTATGAACAAACGAATCTGGTTCGTCCTCCGACACATAATGGAGTTGTGTATGATTCTGTGCGCTCGGATATTGATGATGCTCTCACAACTATTCGTGCAGTCTACGACAACAGTCAGTGTTACATCTCTTACATGATCAACTACAGAATTGGAGGGCAGTCTCGTCCTGCACACGGATTGACTGTCTCCCAAAGTGCGTTCTCAATCATTCCCGATAAAAAGTAACTATATCAATACAATTTGAAGATAAATCTCCAGATAGAATACGGTATGGTAAAAAATGATTTTCATACTTGTATATAGTATGAAAATACTTCTCTCACATCCATTCCGTACTCGATCCAATTCAGAATGTCTTCTCTCTCTCCTATGTCTCTCCCTCTCGCTCCGACTGATTCCCGAAAGAGAAAGCGTACATCGAAGACCTACAAGTCTACTTTCTGTTCTGTGTTTGGTTCTACTGGATCATGTCCGAAGGGTCGTCGATGCAACTTCTTTCATGACGGAGAGGACGATCCTCTTGAGATGCGCAATCAAGGACACAGTCCACCCGCTAACGCAAGATACGTGTCACCAACTATGATGGAGTACAACTCTAAGAAGAATGTGGGAGTTTCTCTGAATCCTCTCGCTCCTGTCTTCGTTCCTTCTCTGAATCCTCTCGCTCCTGTCTTCGTTCCTTCTCTGAATCCTCTCGCTCCTGTCTTCGTTCCTATGGAGGTGACAAAGGAGGATCTTCTCTCTGAGGTGGATAAGCTGAAGGACCAACTGAAAAAGATGCGTGAGGAGACTGATACAGTTAAGTCGGATCTCGCCAAAGTCTCTGCTCTTCATAAGCAGACTCTCGAGAATATGGATGATCTATTTCCTGTACCGAAGATCGTGAAGTTCGACCCATCCGTTCCCGAGTTCATCATCACCAAGAACACCGTTCGATGGATGTGGAATTCTTGTGGAACTTGTATGGTTAGTAGTATGTGCTCCCCTCGAGATTTCGACTCTGTAACCGCAAAGAGTCTTGAGGATGGATTTGTTCACTATTCTCGTGTTAAGAAGAATAACATTCTCAAATACAATATCCCCAACATGAAGGATCCCTACGAATTCAACTACACCACTATGATTCAGACGAATATGGCAACAAAGACTAGTCGTCTGATTGAGAGAACGATCGATACTGTGAAGAGCAAGAATCCTAAATGGGTTCGTGGATTGAACGAGATTCATCAAGTGAGAACATATGAAGATCAGTTCAAGACTTCTCGTTCATCTGTCATTGTGGATTCGAAGAGTAAAGAGTTCAAGACCATCGAGAATGAGTTTCTCGATACCACTTCAGGAACCAATCCTACGATGCGAGATTCCAATTACAAGATTGATAAGATCGTAAAGACTATCGATCCGATCAACGCGAGACTCTACGAGATCAAGAAATCGAGTATGAAGACTCAGGACGAGGCGATGCTCTTCCACGGAACTCGTGGAGCTAGTGTCAATCAAATCATCAATGATGGTGGTCTTGATCTACGAGTAGGAAATGATGGAAGTTATTTCGGTCGAGGAATCTATACTGCGGCTTCTCCTCACTACTCACACACCAACTTCGGAACATCTGTCGGAATCAACGGGCAATTTAAAGATCAATGTGTACTCCTCTATACTAAGGTTCTTCTGGGAACTACGAAAGTTTTTCCCGATGATCATCGAGATGGATTGCTCAAGGCGCCTACCGGATACGATTCAGTGTGCTCAAACGTGGATGGAAACCTCACAACAATCTACACAGTATATGACAATCACCAGGTATACATCGCCTACATGATCTACTACAGCAAGAACAGTTCATCATCGTCATCCAAGAGCGCAGAACAATAAAGAATACATACCAAGTGAACCCAGAATATAATAGATTAGATTAATCTATTATAATCCAACCTCTTAATCTCAAACGTTCTATTAACGATAGATGAATCGATGATGATAACACTAGCATTCATTCATTATCATTTAATACATTCATAAAATTAAATGATAATGAATGAATGCTAGTGTTATCATCATTGTAAAATTGAATGATCGATCGATGATGATAACAATGATCACTAACTGTCTGTGATTGTTTATAATCTAAAGTTAGATTTAGTAATCTAAAATGCCAGAGGGACCTGAAGTTCTTACCACGGTTGATATGATGAATTTCTATATGTCGAACAAGATTGTATCCGGGATGGATTTCGTATCAGGTAAACATCACGAAGACAATCCGGAAGGGTACGATTCATTTGTAGAGAGTCTTCCTCTAAAAGTAGAGAAAGTTTTCTGTAAGGGAAAGCAGATAGTGATACAGTTATCTAATCCAGATGACAAGACTGATAAGTGGTGGATTCTTAATCATCTAGTGATGACAGGATCGTGGCAGTTGAAATGTAAGAAATCGGATAAGGATTATATCCGGTGTAGAATTGAGTTTGACCCGACAGAGTCGTACGGAGGACTCGATATTACATCAATAGATTTCACAGATGTGAGAGATCTCGGGAAGTTCGAGTTCATCAACGACGAAGACTCTCTGAATTCAAAATTGTCAGAGATTGCACCCGGATTTATCGGAGATTATCTTATCGACTTCGACTTATTTCACGAGAACATCAGAAAGGGAAAGAAAGCAAATCTGATCTCTAAACTCAGAGATCAGAAGAATATCTGTTCAGGGATCGGGAACTATCTGATCTCAGAGATAATGTACGATTCCGGGCTCTCTCATCTCCTAAAGTGTAGTGAACTCTCTGAGCGGAGAATCAGAAAACTCTACGAATCATGCAAATCCATAATCACTCTCTCATATCAAAAAGGAGGACTGAGTATCGAGAACTATGTCGATATCAACGGTGATAAGGGAGGATTCGAACCCTTTCTAAAAGTGTATCGAAAAGATGGAAAAGGAGGACGAGGAACAACGGATCCGTACGGTAATAGGGTTCTGTCTATTAAGAAAGGACAGACGTTCTGGTATGTTCCCGGATTACAGAGAACTGAGAGTGAGAAAGAACAAGAGGATGAGATTCTGGACATTTCTCCTGAAGGATAATATGGAAAAAATGATTTTTTGTCGTATAACAGAGGCAATTTCACCTCCTCTCCGACACAACATCAATAACGTATTCTTCACTCTCTTTTCAAACAATGGGAAAGATCTCTCTCTCTACCAACATGTTCTCTGTTCTCTCGGATGATGACTCGGCTTCCTCCACCCTGTTCACTACACCGGTGAAGACGAAGAAGCCTCAGGTTCCGGATGCCCCGAAGAAGGTTCGTGAGATTCCTGCTAACAGGTTCATCCGGATGGATTCTTATGACAGTGATGGCGATTGCGAGCATGACATCGAATACGGGTACAACAGTGCTCCGGAAGACTACGATCACATTCGTAGTCTTGGGTACGGAGGATACTCCAGTGATGACTACGACTATCCGTCGTCCACGCGGTCGATCGGAACCATTGTTCCGATCTATGATAAGATCGTCTTCGCTGAGATTCCTATGGAGATTGCGTACGAGACCCCGGATGACGAGGAGGAAGAAGTGAAGGGTAAGATCACCAAGATCGCATATCCGAACCTCACAGTCGAGAAGGTGTCGGATCTCCGGGTGTCGTCCAAGTCTGCTGTGATCGGATATGTGTCCGAGCGTCGAACTCACCAACTGAAGAAGAAGGAGAAGGATACGAGGAAGTCTCAACTTCTCAAGAAGAAGGCTGATCGTAGGATGGGACCTGATGCTGTCAAGGCAAAGGAGGACCGTAAGAAGGAGAAGGAGTTTCGGAGACAGAAGGTTCGCGACGATCGACAGAAGGGTCTCTCCAAGGACGCCAAGGAAATGAAGAAGTCGACGGTGAGAACTCGAGTCGATGTGAGAACTGTTCACCCCGACATCCAGAATGACGCGTACGGAGAGGATGATCTTGATCCGTACATGGACTACTACAACGGAGGGTACAACAGTGACTACGGATATGGAGATGTCTGGAGCCCCGTTGGATACGATGGGTACGATAGTGACTACGGATATGGGGATATCTGGTAATAAAAGATACTGATATTGAGAACAGTTGGTGAGTATAGTATAGAATAAAATAACCCACAGGTTATTTTAATCGATTAGAATTTTACAGCTCTACTTTCTCGACTTACGACTCTTACGACTCTTTCTCGACTTGCGACTCTTACGACTCTTTTTCGACTTACGACTCTTACGACTCTTTCTCGACTTACGACTCTTTTTCGACTTACGACTCTTACGACTCCTTCTCGACTTGCGACTCTTTCTCGACTT
>JAQTUL010000018.1 GCA_028710275.1 Candidatus Colwelliibacteriota bacterium
GGTGCGGCGATCGGGGTGGCTGTGACTGTTACCATCCGGGCCGAAGACGGTTTAGGAAATCTCGCGGCTACATATAACAATACCGTGACGCTTACGGCTTCCGGATCGGCGACCGGAGAAGGAATTGTTACGATAGTTAATGGCGTCGGCACAATTGTTCTAAACGATACTATCGCTGAAACCGTTACTCTCTCACTTTCCGATTCTGCAGGGACTGGGCTAGATATTTCTTCTACTAAAAATGTCACTTGGAGCTCGGCTACTCCGCCATCATCGACTCCCGCTCCAAGAACCATTGCTCCGACACCGACACTCAGAGGACGGGCCTTCCCTAAGGCTGATATAACAATCTCTACCTTTAGTGGCAGCGCTGTTCTTGAGACCATACGGACGGTTTCGGCCGACACAGGTTACTTCAACATACCATTGAAGAGTACGGGAACGACGTCTTACGGGATAGTCGCGTCCGATACGACCGGGGAAAAGAGTCAGGCAAAGATATTTAGTCTGAATCTGGATATTGGAGGCATAAACACGGCGCTAAATATAGTCGTTCCGCCGACTATAAAGCTTCTTCGTGGAGTCGTTACTAAGGGTGATAATATGATAGTAAGTGGCTACGGGTTTTCAAACAGCTCGGTCCGTCTTTATATCGACGGTAAACAGAAGGGGGCTACGGCAACAACCGACGCTTCAGGTGCTTACAGAATGCTTCTTAATACCGCGGACCTCAGTTTTGGTACACATGAGGTGATGGTTAATGAGACTCTCGATGACGGATCGGTTAGCGACTATTCGGTGCGCAGGACCATAGTCATCTCCCAATTATTTACTCCTAAGGCGGATTTAAACGGTGACGGGAAAGTTAATATTCAGGATTGGAGCATATTCCTATCAAGGTGGAATACGCCTGGCGGACCGGATAAAGATCTGGATTTGAATGGTGATGGGCTGATAAATATCGCAGATTTCAGTATAATGTTAAGAGCTGTCCAAAAATAACTAATGATGAAAAAAACGATCTCGTTCATTCTGTCAGCCGTTACTCTTCTTTTTATGATGGGAGCCGCTTCGGCTGCCACTTTGAACCTTTCGGCTGATAAACAAGATTTTAGTATCAACGACGACTTCACAATCGACCTCAAAATAGATTCGCAGGGGGTAGCTGTGAACGCCGCTCAGGGAACGGTACAATATCCGTCCGATATCCTTGAGCTCCGGAGTATAGATAGGTCTAAATCGGTGTTTAATTTTTGGCTTCAGGAGCCATCTACGGCGACTAAGGGAAGTGTTCAATTCACCGGAGGATCGACTAGTGGTTTTTCAGGACAATCATTAGAAGTATTCAAGATGGTATTCCGCGTGAAGGGGGTAGGGACAGCGCCGATAGTAGTTGCTGACGGGGCGATTACAGCCTCGGACGGCAGCGGCAGTAATGTGCTTGTTGGAGGAAAAGGAATAGATATCGTTGTCGGAGGAGCAGGGAGTCAATCAAACACTCAGATAACCCCGACCATCCCGCCTATCACGCCGATAACGAGACCAGCTACCTCATCAATAGTGCTTCCCGTAAAACCTTCTCTGAATGTTGGTTTATATCCAGACAGCGAGATTTGGTATAATATCTCGGCCCCGTTTCTTGTCCAGTGGGATCTGCCATCCGACATAACTAAGGTAGCGACATCGGTTGATAGGAATGCAACATCTGAGCCCGCGACATCCGAAGGGCTTTTCGATAATAAAACATTTTCTCCGCTTGCGGATGGGATATGGTATCTGCACGTTCAGTTCAGAAATAATATTGGCTGGGGGCAGGTCGCCCATTATAGAATTGCTATCGATACGGCGCCTCCGGTTCCATTCGGAATCGAGTTTACAAGCGGATCATCAAGCACTAATCCGAATCCTACGATGGTCTTCTCCACGGCGGACCAGCCTTCCGGCATTGAGAGTTATTTCGTCCAGATAGGCAACGAAGAACCTATTCCGGCTTCGGAGGGGTCATTTATCCTTCCTCTTCAGTCTCCGGGAAGCCGTCTCGTTAGAGTTATAGCGAGAGATAAGGCGGGTAACACCACGGAAGCATCAGCTGACCTTAATATCGTCCCAATAGAGTCTCCTGCGATATTGTCAGTAAGCAACTTCGTCTATGTTGGCGAAGGGGGACTTGAGGTGAAGGGTATCGCTGTTCCTGGTTACACCGTTTCGGTCTCCGTAAAAGATAAGAGCGATTCAACTGTCGCCTCGATATCCGTCCCGACGGACGTAAGCGGAAACTGGTTTGTGAAGCTTGATAACCCTCTTAAAACTGGAGATTATCGGGTAGAGGTTATCGCAAGAGATGAACGCGGCGCTCAGAGCGAAGCGGTGATATCGGATATTATAAAGGCAAAGACTAAGCCGCTGCTTACGGTCGGAAATATCGGAATTACGCCTGCGACCTTTTTCATCGTCATTATAATCCTTCTCATAGGCAGCTTTATCTTTGGCTGGTATTCTAATCGCTTGGCCGGTATGCAAAGAGGAAGAAAGATAACCATTGCGAAAAGAGATATCGTTAACGTCTTCAATGCTGCTAAAAAAGGGATTGGAAGCGCCATCACATCGGAAGAAAAAGGGAAGTCGGAAGAAGCCTTATTTCATCTCAAAAAGGTCAGTTCGGACATAGGCAGGGTCGAAAAGTATCTGATTGAAGGGATAGAAGACATAGATAATAAGAAATGAGCCGTATCTTGCCCTCTCGCTCTAAAAAAGGCAAAATTAAGAAAACGCAGATAAAAAAAGAATCCATGAAAATATTGATCGTTGAAGATGAAGAAGCGCTTTCGAGGGTTTTGAAGGAAAAGTTCGAGACCGAAGGCTTTGAGTCGATGATAGTCGGAAATGGCGCCGATGCCGTTGAGACCACAGCCAAGTTTAAGCCTGATGTAGTAGTATTGGACCTGTTATTACCTAAGAAAGACGGTTTTACGATTCTTGGGGAACTTAAGGCTGATGCTGAGTTGAAAGCCATCCCGGTCGTTGTTCTGTCGAACTTAGGCGAAGATGAGAATATAAAGAGGGCCATACAGTTGGGAGCCGCCGATTACTTTGTTAAGACCCAGCATCCGATAAACGAGATAATAGAAAAGGTCAAAGAACAGACCGCTAAAGGGATATAATCCGTCTCTTATATTATGAAGAAGGCCTTTATCAAAGAGGCATCATCGGCCGCCTTGCCGTCCAGAGAGGGAATCTCTCTGATGAACTGCAGGCGGCTTTTTGATGTCTCACCGAGCGGTATAGTGGTATATGAGACCAATGACGGTGATGATTTTTTAATAATCGATATCAATAAGGCTGCCGAAAAAATAGATGGGGTTAGGAAAAAAGATGTTATAGGCAGAAATGTGGTGGACATATTTCCTTCTGTCGATGATATAGGTCTTCTCGATGTTTTCAGACGCGTCTGGAAGACTGGCAAAGAAGAGCATCATCCGACGGTTTTTTATAAAGACAATAATATATCTGGCTGGCGGGAAAATTTTGTATATAAGCTGGATGATAGCCGTATAGTCGCTCTATATCAGGATAGGACCTCTGATAAGAAAAAAGAGGACGAGGCTATCAGATTGAAGGATGAGTATGTATTGATTATGGATTCGTTAACTGATCCAGTTATGACAATCGGCCTGGATTTTAAGATAAAGACGGCTAATGCTGTTTCGAAAATTCTTCTTAAAAGAGGAAATATCGATATAAAGGACTACATAGGGAAGAGTGTTCTTGATTTACCTATCTTCAATAACAAAGAAGTTAAGAGGGATTATTTAGAGATAATAAAGACGGGAAAAATGATAGAACGTGAGGTTATCTACGCTTCTGGCGGAGAAATATTGTATTCGAAGACTAAGAGAATACCTATAATATCGGCCGGAAAGGTTTCTGGTATTCTAATAGTTGTTCATGATATCACCAGAGAAAAGGCGGTTGAATTAGAGCTTAGAAAGACACTTAATCGTTTTGAATTGATATCTAAGCTGGCAGGAGAATGGATATGGTCTGTCGATAGTAAGGGCGTGTTCACCTATTCCAGCTCTGCTAGTCTTTCCATACTAGGAATCAGTCCAGATAAAATGGTAGGGAAGAGCGGTTTTGAACTGATGGATCCTCTAATGGAGCCTAAGTTCAGAAAAGTATGGGCGTCATTATTGAAAGATAAAGAGGAGTTCAGGAAGATGATCGTTGTTATGATAACGTCGAAAGGTGAAAAGGTATTTTTAGAGGTCAACGGCATTCCGGTTTTTGATGATGAGGGAGTATTTTCCGGATATTCTGGAGTTTCGAGCGATGTGACCGATAGGCAGCACTATGAGGAAAATCTCCAGAAGTTTAAGCTTGCTGTGGAGAACGCCTCCGATCACATAATCATAACCGATCCTGATGGAACGATTTTATTCGCTAATTCCGCCGCTTCTAAGATTACGGGATATGAGATAAAGGAGATAATGGGTAATAAGCCTTCCTTATGGGGGAAACAGATGCCATCGGATTTCTATAAGAATATGTGGCATGAAATAAAAGACCTTAAAAGAGACTTTACGGGGGAATTGACTAATAAGAGAAAGAATGGAGAGATCTACATCGCCGAGGTGAAAGTATCTCCGATATTGGACAGCGAGGATAATATAAAATTTTTCGTCGGAATAGAGCACGATATAACGAGAATGAAAGAGGTTGATAGAGCGAAGACTGAATTCGTCTCCTTGGCGTCTCATCAGCTTCGTACCCCTCTTTCGATAGTGAATTGGTATTCAGAGATTCTTCTTAGCGGCGATAAGGGGGCTCTTACGGTCGATCAAAGGGAATATATTCTTGAGGTCAACAGAAGTAATCATAGGATGATAGAGCTTGTGAACGCTCTCCTTAATACTTCCAGAATAGATATGGGAACGTTCATGGTTTCTCCGAAGATGATAGATTTCAGGGAGATAGCCGATGTTTCGATTGCCGAGTTATTTCCGCAGATAGAAAAAAAGAAGATAAAGATGGTCAAGGATTATGGCGATATTCCCAATATCGATGCAGATCCTAGTCTTATAAGAATAATTTTTCAGAATATCATCGGAAACGCGGTGAAGTATACGCCTTCCGAAGGAAGGGTCTCGGTTGGGATATCGCGCGACGGAAACAATGTCTTGATATCCGTTTCCGATACCGGCTGCGGAATACCGGAAAGACAAAAATCGAAGATATTCAGCAAGCTTTTCAGAGCCGACAACGCTAGGGAAATAGATCAGGATGGAACGGGCCTTGGTCTTTATATAGCTAAAGCCATCGTCGATATGGCCAAGGGAGACATATGGTTTGAATCTAAAGAAGGGAAGGGGACAACCTTCTTTGTCAGGTTACCCCTATCGGGAATGAAAGAAAAAGAAGGCGTGAAAGGCTTAAGTTAAAAAAACATGGAAAAAAATAAAAAAATATTGATCGTTGAAGATGAACCTTCGATGAGGAGAGTTATTATCGATAAGCTGACGAATGACGGCTTCACTGTTGTTGAGGCAAAGGATGGAATTGAAGGGATGGAAGTGGGAGAGCGAGAGAGGCCTGACCTGATATTATTAGATATCCTTATGCCGAGGATGGATGGCATCGAGATGATGGATAAGGCGCGGAAGACGGATTGGGGGAAGGATATCCCCATAGTAATACTTACTAATCTGGTGGCTGATGACAGAATAACAGCCGGGGTCGTAATCGATGAGCCTTCGTTCTATCTTATGAAGACCGACTGGCCGATAAGCGAGGTATCAAAGAAGATACACGCGGCTCTAGAGTAATGGCTATTATCAGAAAGAAGACTTGGCCGGAATATTTTGAAGCCATCCTTGGTGGTAGGAAAAATTTTGATATGAGAGCCGGAGATATCGATATAAAGGAGGGAGATACGCTGGTTTTGGTTGAATACGATCCAAAAAACGGGCCGACAGGCAGGGAGATATCCCGTATTATCGGTTCTGTGTGGAAATTCGGTCTTGATACCTTCGGTAACCGCGACGAGATCGAAAGGAATGGTTTAACGATAATGGAATTAAAGCCTCGAGGACTGGTTGATTTGGAAGCTGTTTCCTAGGATAATTCTATCTGATATATGGATATGTCGAAAACGATTATTATCGGCTTGATTGTTATGGGTGTGGCGCTTACTCTCGGTGGATTGGTGTTCTTTAGGTCTGGCGGCCTAAAGTTCAGTTCAACAATGAACGAGGTAAATAAGGTCGCTTCCACGGATGGGGATTCTGAGGTTACTGTATTTATAAGAAACGGATCGTTCGAACCATCCGATATAAGGATAGCTCAAGGAGGAAGGGTAATATGGGTGAATGATGATGTGGTCGTTCACACGGTCACCTCCGATAAGGGATTATTTGATAGCCGAGAGATAAATGGGAGTGGTTCATTTGAGAAGGTCTTCGATAAGAAAGGAGATTATGAATATCATTGTAAGCTCCATCAGTCGATGAAAGGAAAGGTCATAGTGAAATAACTGTCTTTCATGAAAAAAATATCGGATAAGATAGACATTATAAAGAAACGTAGTAAGGAGATAGACTCCAGAATCCGCGAGCAAACGGTCACCTATATAACGGCTGCCTTCGGTTTTGTTGCCGGACTTGCTTGGAACGATGCCATAAAAAGCCTTATCGAATATCTTTTTCCTATAAGTAAAAATACGGTCTTCGCCCGTTTCGCCTATGCCATTCTCGTCACTCTTCTGATAGTTTTAATTTCAAGGTGGCTATTTTCAATCATAAGTCCCAAAGCGCCTGATGTTCCTCCTAAGAAAAGGAGGGTTTCCACCGTTAAATGATGCGGATTATCAAGGCGGTTGTCGTCTCACTCACTGTCCTTATCGCGGCCTGCCTGCTTCTTGCCGGATATGTTTGGTTCGAAGTGGAGGTTCCTAAGGTCGTATCGGTCCATCTCTTGTCGGATAAAATACGCGGGGAAGATGTGAGGATGGTCCAGATAAGCGACGTTCATGGGAAAAAGATCGATGAAGGTCTTTTTATTAAAATTAAGGACTTTGATCCAGACGTGGTGATAATAACAGGAGACCTCGTTGATAGGTCTACGAACGTTTTTGAAGGGGTATTTTCCGACGTCGGCAGACTATCAGAGATAGCCCCGGTATTTTTTGTGACAGGTAACCACGATATTGCGAATCCTGGATTCAAGTCTCTCTCGTTGGGACTCTCTGATATTGGTGTCACCACGCTTAAGAATTCCCATGTAGTCTTAAAGAATGGTGATTCTCGATTTATTCTGGCGGGAGTAGATTTCGGAAGGAGTGATGTCTTAAAGGCTATAGGCGGAGGTGATGCTGATTTGTACACGGTCCTTCTGGCTCACTCTCCTTCTGTATCGCTCGGAATAAAGAACGGCGTCGATCTCGTAATTTCCGGACATACTCACGGAGGTCAGGTTCGCCTGCCGTTTTTCGGCGCGGTCCTTCTCCCTGATATCGGAATAGATAAGAGACTTATAAAAGGAGTGGCTGTATTGGAAAATGGCATGACGGTGTATACGGATAGTGGCTATGGAACAAGTGTCATCCCAGTTAGGTTTATGGATCGGAGTGAGATAAGCCTAATAACCGTTTCTGGAAATAAAAAATGAATCTCTGGTCTGCTTGGCATTTCATAGCCGGCAGACATCGTTATGATATCTATATCAAATGCGTCTCATAAAATTAAAGGTTTTCCCTGGATCCAAGAAGGACATAGTAGAAGTCCGTGGGGCAGATTCTTTTGCAATTAAAGTAAGGGCTCCTGCTGAAGATGGCCGCGCCAACGATTCAGCTATATCTCTTATAGCTGATTATCTTGGTGTTTCATCGTCGAAATTAAGGTTAGTGAAAGGTCATCGCTCAAGAAGTAAAATATTGGAAATGTGGGAATAATCGTTCCAGAAATATTTGCCGTATGGAAACCCAAAGGACCTAGTTCTAATGGTGTTCTTAATCGTATCCGTCATTTTTTAGGTACTAGACATGTCGGTCATGCCGGAACCCTTGATCCATTGGCCGAGGGCATTTTGGTCGTCGGGATTGGTAAGGGGACGAAAAGGCTAGCTATGGAGGTTGCGAAGGAAAAAGAATACGAGACAGTCATAAAATTAGGAGCTCGCAGCCAGACAGATGACTGTGAGGGTGAGGAGATAATCACGGAAGGAGTAATCGAGCCGTCGATGGATGAGATTAAAAAGGTTGTTGTTTCATTCATCGGTATTATCGATCAGGTTCCGCCTATTTGGAGCGCAATCAAGGTTAAAGGAAAAGAATCATATAAACTTGCGCGGGAAGGGAAGGAGGCGCCCCTGAAATCCAGAAAGGTTGAAGTTAAATCGGCCGAGATACTGGATTATTCTTGGCCGTATCTCAATATTCGTTTTACTACCGGATCCGGCGTCTATATACGCTCTCTCGCGAGGGATATCGGTGATAGATTGGGTACTGGTGGATATATGGCGGAGCTTGTCCGCACCCGCGTCGGCGACTTCCGTGCTGAGGACTGTCTGGATATCGCCGACATTTCCTCACCGGCGGTCAAAGTTCTATAATTAAAAGCATGACGAATTTGCCGTTTATAACTATGCCGGTATTTATGGTCTTGATCGCTTGGTCGGTCGTTTGGAAAGGTCTTGCTCTCTGGAAAGCTGCGCGGCGAAATGAACCTGGTTGGTTTATCGCTCTTCTTATTGTGAATACCCTTGGTATTCTCGAGATAATATATCTCTTTGTTTTTGCGAAGAAAGATAAGTCTGAAAAATAAGCATGAAGAAGGCGTCCATTATAGGAGGAGGGGAAATAGGCAGAGCCATTGCTTCTCTTCTTGCTCTGAAAGGGATTGCCGTCTCCATTTGGGATAAGGATCCATCAATCAGTCAGGGCGGAGAGGAGAAAGATGTCTTAAAAGATGCGGAAGCGGTCTTTTTCTGTGTTCCTTCGTGGTGTCTTAGGGATGCGCTCGCTTCCGCTAAGGAATTTCTTTTTGGAAATGAGGTACTCGTCTTCGTGTCGAAGGGACTGGAAAAAAAGACGGGTTTAAGCTCATTAGAGATCACTTCTGCTGTGGCTCCTCTTTATAGTTCTGTGTTCATAGGCGGACCGATGATAGCTGAAGAGATATCTTCGGGTAAGGGAGGCGCGGGAGTCGTTGCTTCAGATAATCCTATCTCGGCAGAAAAGATAAGGGAGGCCATCTCCTCTCCCTTATTTGATGCGACGATTGGAGATGATCCGAGGGGTGTTGTCTTTTCCGGTGTCTTGAAAAATGTCTACGCAATGCTTCTCGGAGCCTCGGAAGGATTAGGATACGGTGTGAACATCAGGGGTTGGTTAGTATCGGAAATTCTTACTGAAATGGCTGAAGTCGTCGCTGTCCTTGGAGGTGATAAAAAAACGCCTTATGGTCCGGCTGGGTTAGGCGACCTCATCGCGACCGGGTCTGGACCGTTTTCAAGTAATTGGAAGGCTGGATTTTCCCTTGCGTCGGGACATCATCCAGAAAAGGTCTCTGAAGGCATGTCTTCCTTCGATGAGATTCATCGACGACTGGGAGATATTTCTCGGTTTAGATTTATGTCTGCTATCGGAGATATAATGGCAGGACTTGACCCGAAGACTGTTTTTAAGGGAATATTGTCGTCAAAATGATAGATTTCGATACATTTTCGAAGGTGGAACTCAAAATAGCCGGTATATTAGAGGTTTCTCGGGTTGAAGGCTCTGAAAAGCTTCTTAAATTAAGGGTTTCTTTGGGTGATGAAGAAAGACAGATACTGGCCGGAATAGGCAGGCAATATTCCCCTGAGAGCTTGGTTGGTAAAAATATCGTCGTCGTGTCTAATCTTGAACCTAGAATGATAATGGGCCTTGAGAGTCAGGGGATGGTTTTGGCGGCCCTAGATGAAAGCGGTCTTCCGGTTGTGATGTTGCCTGAGCGCGCTGTATCTCCAGGCGGTCTGTTAAGATAATATTTTATATAAGGAAATATGAATAAAAAGCTGATATCGGTCGCATTTGCCCTGATATTTATCGTTGTATCTTCTTCCTCTTCTCTCGCCGCTCAAGGCGTTAGTAGGTCATTTCTCCTTCCTGGAGATCCTCTTTATTTTATAAAGGAGATAGGTAGGAATATTCAAAGGACTCTCGTAATAGACCCTGTCTCTAAGGCTGAACTTGAAGCTGAGATAAGTGGCTCTCTTATATCCGAGGTAGCTTCCTTGGATTCTAAGGACCCTCGCGATGAAGTTGCCATCAGTAGTGCTCTTTCTCGATACGCGGATAACGTTGATCACTTAAAAGAAAGATTATCGGAGATAGATGTTCGGGCTGATGACAGGAACGCTATAAGGCTCATTGACGGACTTATCGAGAGATTTGTTTTCCACGATAGGATACTGGCCGATATTTCGACCGATGATAAAAATGTCCGGTCTGATATTTCAAGAGCCAGAGAATCGATTATCGGCGCCATAGGCGTTTCTTCTAAGAAATATCCGTCGTCAAAGGATTTTGTCTCCCGTTTCAGTTCTGTTGCCTCGTCCATAGAAGGTGTTCATGAAAAGATATCCGCGCTCGATCTTCTGGTGCGTCTTAAGGATTCGGTTCCGGATGAGGTGGATAGAGACCTTGTTTTTGTGTCTGATGATCTCATTGCGCGTATCGAAGGAGAGGTTCTCGCGGATGGAAGTGTCCTGTCTGGGTTGTCCGGTATATTGTTTAATATAACCGATCCATCTGTCCGTCTCGAGGTTGCGTGGGAGATGATTGTTCGGATTTCCGATGCAGCTGCTCTTAATAGGATTGAGAGTGTGAGGTCAGAGACATTAAAGCTTTCTTCAGAGGGATCTGTGATAGATTTTAATAAAGCCGAAAAAGAGCTCGGGCGCGCTAGGAGAATGGTTTTTTTCTTCGAGCTTATGTCATCTGACACATCCGATGTCCTTCCATATATGAAGGTTTCCATGAAAGAAGCGGAGGCGGCCTTCTCTAAAGAAGAGTATGTCGACGCGTTCGATTTTGCCGTAAAAACAGAGGTCTTTGGGAAAGAGGGTTTCTCAAGGAGGTCTCTTAGTGGTCAAGGTATGGAAGACAGATTGTCTGGTTTTAAATCTGAATATGACAGGATAGTTTCTCTTGCGAAGGAAAAAGGTTTTAGTGAGGTTAAGGCTCCCGTTCTTTGGGGAAAAATATCTGCAATCAAAGACAAGCTCGATGGGGAATTAAGTTATGATTCGCTAGTATCGATAAGGGTTGGCCTATCGGATGTGTCTGCGTCCATTGCGAAGATGGTCTCGTCTGGGAAATCGGATATGGATGAAGCAGACATACGTCCCAGATTTTGCCCTACTCTTTATGACCCAGTCTGTGGCTCTGATGGAAAAACCTACTCTAATACTTGCCTCGCAAGGTCTGCCGGTGTCAGCGTCGGTTCAAAGGGGCAGTGTGTCAAAGATGCTCCTTTGTCAGATGGTCTAGCTCCCAATAAGGGTAATGTCTGTATTATGGTCTATGACCCAGTCTGTGGCTCTGATGGAAAAACCTATTCGAACAGCTGCGAAGCCGGCGATGTCGCTATAAGATATAAGGGGGTCTGTAAATAAAAGACAGATATTGCGTGGAAAAGCCGTCCCGGATTTCGGGGCGGCTTTTTCTGGTCAAATTTTTGGGGTTATATCATGCATCTTATCAACGAAGGCATCTAGAGATCTTCCGAGTCTTCTTATTTCTTTTTTCTCTTCGCGCGCGATGCTTGTAACGAAGACCATTACTTTCATCATTCTTCTTTTTCTCGGTTTGTTTTTCTCATTATCTCTGAATTCCGCCGCTCCGAAATCGGAACTTTTAACCTGAACGGCGAATACTCCCTTCGGGTGGACTACTATAAAGTCACAGCGGTCTTCTTGTTCTATTTTTGTCGCCGGCCTGAAAGATATAATCCTCTTTTCTCTAGCAAGCTCTGCGAGCATCTTAGAGACATAGTTCTCGTTTAGTTCTCCTCTGATCCTATTCACGGAACTTTGGGAAGCTCTGTTTTTTATTTTGCCCAGATTCTTCTTAAGGGTCATATACCTCACCCCCTTTCTTTTAAGGTGCCTATACCGGAATTTACTTACAACTGGCGCTTATTGTCAAACGGACGGGTTTGGCGGGAGTTCGCCGTAGGAGGTAGAATAGGGCAATAGAACATGGAAAAACTTGTCATAAGGGGAGGTCGGCCGCTTCGTGGGAAAGTCAGAATAAAGGGTGCTAAGAATGCCATAGGAAAGATGATGATGGCGTCTCTTCTGACAGATGAAGAGGTTGTATTAAGGAATGTTCCCCGAAATAAGGAAACAGAGATAGCTATCGAGATAATGGAAAGTATCGGAAGTCACATCGTCTGGGAAGGAGACGCAGTTTCTGTTCGTACTGAAAAGATAAGAAGCTTTAGGGTGCCAGAGCTTTCGCGCAGAAATCGTATTCCTATTTTAGCCTTAGGTCCCTTACTTGCGAGATCAGGAGAGGCGGAAGTACCGATGGTTGGGGGTGATAAAATAGGAGCCCGTCCGGTTGATTTCCACATAGCGTCCCTTGAGAAGTTGGGCGCTGAGGTTTTAGTTGAAGGCGATCTTATAAAGGCCAGGACATCAGGTCTTAAAGGGGCGAATATAGTTTTACCTTATCCTTCTGTCGGAGCGACGGAAAATACGGTCCTCGCATCTGTTCTCGCAAAGGGTAGGACGACCATAGAGAATGCGGCGACCGAACCGGAGATAACTGACCTTATAAAGATGCTCCAAAAGATGGGAGCGATAATTGAACTTGGAGCGAATCGTCATATATACATAGAAGGGGTTTCCCGTCTTCGTGGGGTTGAACACTCCTTGCTTCCTGACCGCATAGAGGCCGCTTCGTTCGCTATTATGGCTTTAGCGACCGGGGGAGATATCTTCGTTGAGGGCGCGGAACAAGAGCATCTTATAACTTTTTTGAATGTTATCCGTCGTCTGGGAGGGGAGTACGAAGTTAAGGACGACGGCATCCGTTTCTTTCGTGATGGTGATCTTAGGGCCGTCCATGTGGAGACCGATACGCATCCGGGCTTTGCTACAGACTGGCAGCAGCCCCTTGTTGTACTTCTTACTCAGGCGAAGGGGAATTCGATAATCCATGAAACTGTCTATGAGGAGCGCTTTGGTTATGCGGAAGACCTTTGTAGGATGGGAGCTGATATTGAAGTGGTCGGAAAGTGTCTTGGAGACCTTCCATGTCGTTTTCAAGGGAAGATGTATAATCACAGCGCTATAGTCCATGGGCCTACCCCTCTTCATGGAGAACGTCTTGAGATGAGGGATATTCGCGCTGGTATGGCTCATGTGATAGCTGCGCTTATTGCGGATGGAGTGTCGGAGATAACCGGAGTGGAACATATCGACCGAGGTTACGAGAACATCGATGGACGGATAAAGATATTAGGAGCTGATATAGAGAGGATTGATGAATGACGGGTATAATATTCTTGGCTGATCTCTTGTCCACAGGGTCATAGATTCCTTCTTCTGTTATAATTCAGTTACAAAAATATGCCGAGAGCCATTAAGTCCGATCACTTCAAGCAATCTTCGGACAACGTATTCCATCTTATTGTCGGCGTCACTATAATAGCCCTCCTTTCCGGTATAAACTTTTTCTATTTCGATTCTTCTGCCGTTCCTGCCGGAAACAAAGGTGTTGCCGATGTTTCTCGATCGGTTGTTATTGACACATCAGCTCCTAAAGCCGCCCTTTCCCCGACGTTCGTTGAAAATGAGATTGCCAGAGCCCCCCAATATAATCCTTCCGACCTTAAGCCTCAGTGTGATTTCAGATCTAATGTCAGGAATATCATCTACGGTCAGTCTATCGATTTTTCCTGGGATTGCGTTAATGCTACCAGTTGCACTTTGGATGGTGTAGGTAAGGTTGGTGTCTCTAATAAGGGGGGTGTTGAGGTTACTCCTAGAAGATCTGCCAAATATCAGCTTATCTGTAATAATGATAGGGAAACGAGGTCTTTCGATATAGATATCAACGTCTTTGAGTTTACTATCCAGGAGGTCAGTGTTCCGAACGCTTCGAAATAATAGGATTGGTTATATGGATGATATAAGGATGGCTTTGCCGTCCTTTTTAGTTCTGTTTTTATCGGTTCGATTTATGTTCTAGAATATAGGTCATATGGATATTGCGATAGCGGTTGTTATAGGAATCATCCTTGGAGGAATAGGGGTGTTTGCCATCTGGCAGGCTTGGGAAGCTAAAAGAAAGAGTTTAGAGAAGACTCCTGATTCGTTAGTGCTCTTACAGAATCAGATGAGTGAGGTCGTTCGAACTCTCGATAGTAAATTAGGAGAATTGCCGAAGTTCATGCAGACACAGTTCGGTGAGAGTTCGCGCCTTATCCGTGAGATAACGGGAGAGCTCACAAAGGTTGGAGAGGGGCAGAAGCAGGTTATAGGTCTTGCTGACCAGCTTAAGAGTCTTCAGGATATCCTTAAGAATCCGAAACAGAGGGGTGTTCTCGGAGAATACTTCCTTGAGGAGACACTTAAAAACGTTCTCCCTCCTAATTCGTACCAGATGCAATATAAGCTGGGAAAGACAGATGATGGAAAGGATCTAATCGTCGACGCAGTCGTTTTTGTTAAGGATAAGATAGTTCCTATAGACTCCAAGTTTTCTCTCGAGAACTACGAGAGGATACTTAATGAGAATGATCCTGTCGCGCGCGAGGAGATCGAAAAGAGGTTTAAAATTGACCTCAAAAACCGTATCGATGAGACATCTAAATATATCCGGCCATCCGAGAACACTATGGACTTTGCTTTTATGTTCATCCCTTCCGAGGCTATCTATTACGATCTTCTTGTTAACAAGATAGGCGCCGTCAAGGTTGCGACTCGTGACTTAATCGAATATGCGTTCAAGGATAAACACGTTATCATCGTCTCGCCTACGAGTTTCTTGGCCTATCTTCAGACGGTTCTCCAAGGGCTACGCGCCCTCCAAATAGAGGAATCGGCCAAAGAAATAAGAAAGAGGGTGGAAGAGCTTATGAAACATATGGGAAGCTATGAGGATTATTTAAAAAGGCTTGGTGGGCACCTTGGAACTTCGGTCAGTATGTATAATCAGGCCTATAGGGAGTTTGGCAAGATAGATAAGGACATTCTCCGTATAAACGGAGCGTCATCCGGAATAGATGCCGTGGTCTTGGAAAAGCCTGATTTAGAAGAATAAATAGCCGCTTATGAGCTTATAAACCCCCTTTAAAAGGGGGTTTATAACATTGCTTGACAATGAATCATTTATCTAGTATTCTCCAGCCCAAGTTAGTAACTTTACAATATTATAGATGGCGTAGCTGACGCGAAGAAAGGGGTTTTTGATATGGGAACGCATAGAGGTCCCGGAAACATCGCTGCAGAGATTATTACTAAGCTTAAGAGACAAAACAACAAAGTTACTGAGACCACCGGTCTCAGTGAGGCCTCTGAAGCCATTAGATTGGAAAAAACCGATCTGGTAATCGTCGTCACTGAAGAGAAGATCATTGCCTGTCCCGGGAACGTCGAAGTTTTAAGAATGTTATTGGCGGATACCTGTGGCTATGTGAATTGATCTTAATGGGGAAAAAGCGCCCCTAAACGCTTGTTTATAAGAGGAGGTGTACCGAGATCGTGTATATTCTTAGATTCTTCAGAGCTGTTTTTCTGGTTATGAGGTTAGGAGAAGAGGCTGTCATTATGGATGGGCTGACCGGTCTTTATCGGCGTGAAGAAACGCTGAGGATGGCGGCTATCGCATTCAAGGAGGCTATCCGCAAAGGAGAGCCGATGGCGGTCGCTATGATCGACCTTGACGGCTTGAAGCGTGTTAATGACGCGAAAGGCCATGACGAAGGGGATCTGCTTCTGAAGAGGGCGGCAAACCTTATAAAAGGCGAATGCCGCTTAAGAAGCGATGGTAGGTCGCCGGATATCTGCGGTAGGTATGGTGGAGACGAATTTGTCGTCATTATGCCCAATACTTCCGCGAAAGGTGCCGAGGCATTTCTTCGGAGGGTTCGTGAAAAGGCCGATATGCGTGACATGAAATTCAGCTATGGCATCGCCGAGAACAGGTCCGGAACGACTAATTTTGCATCTCTTGTAAAGACTGCCGACAGGCGTATGTACAAGGATAAGCGTGTCCGGAAAAGCGAAAGCGGAGACCTATAGGGTCCCCGCTTTTTTTATTTTTACCATGAGGTTATCATTCTTCGTGATGCCGCTCGGAGAGTTAAAAAAAGAAGCCGTTCGACGATCACTGACGTTGTTTAATTCAGTTCCTTTCGTTCGGCTTGTGGTCCTTTCTGGATCGTGTGCTAAAGGCACAGCCAGAGAAGAATCGGATATAGATATCATCATCGGAGCGGATGAAGGGCGTGTTTGGACCGCCCGTTTCTTTTCCCTTCTTTTTGCTGACGCTCGCGGCGTTAGGAATAAGGGAGGGTGGTCTATGGATATGCTATGTATGAGCCTTTTCGTCTCCAGGTCTGAATTTCGCATGTCGGATCCCGAGAATGATTATGAAAGAGAGCTTTACCCGTATCTTTATCCTGTTTACGGGGAAGAGGATGCGATATCGGATTTTGCCTCAGCAAACAAAGGGCTGGTTTCTGACGGTTTTATATCGAGGAGGGATATATTTTTAGGATATATGAAAGACTCTACCGCGAAGCTCATTGAGCGTGTCCTCTCTGGCGGTTTTGGCGATGCTATGGAGCGTTTTTTCCGTCGTTTTCAAACAACTAGGATATCCCGTCATATGGCCGATATTTCCGTCGGTCACCATCGTATGCGCATTATTCTTTCCCCCTCTCGGGTGGAGACTCATTTTCGTGTTGATCTCGGGTAACTCAAATATCTTAGCTTAATTGCCTTTTCGGGTTTGTTTGGATTACAATACCGCCCAGTGATCTTTTAAAAGACAGAGGTGTATTTGTTTGAAGCGAGCGCCGACTATCTTAAGCGAAGTAGAACAAAGGGAGTTATTAACCAGGTTTCGTGATAACGGAGATATCGAGGCTAGAAATTCAGTTATCGAGAAAAACCTCAGGTTGGTCTACCATATAATCAAAAAATACAAAGGAGGGATGATTCCCGATGATGATCTCTCGAGTATTGGTTCGATTGGCCTTATTAAGGCGACTCGAGCTTTTAAGCTCGAAAAGGGGACCAGATTTTCCACCTATGCCGCAAGATGCATAGAAAATGAGATATTGATGGCTTTCAGACATCGCAAGAAGTTTATGAAAGAATCAGCTTCACTTGATGACATTATCGGTATCGATAAGGATGGCGAGGAATTATATCTTCGCGATATCATCGGTGGAGACTATGATATCGCCGATGATGCAGTCCGAAATGTCGCCAGTAGCGATTTAATATCGGTGCTGAAGAGATACTCGGAGGTTGGGCTTAATAAAAGGGATATTACAGTCCTTTATCTGAGGTTCGGCTTCGGTAAACGGACGTACACTCAAAAGGAGGTTTCGAAGATACTTGGAATATCTGTGCCCTATGTTTCACGGATTGAGAAGAATAGTATCGCGAAATTAAAGAAGAGCTGTCAGGCTTTCCTATGATATAGGAAAGCCTTTTTTTAAAAGAAGAGTAATGACTGGCGAAGTCTTTTATTTGTTCTAAAAGACCGGAAAGAGAAGTAATATATCGCCCGAAATCTCTTTTTAAGGGGCCTTTTAGGAGTATTGATGACTTTTGGTCCGGTGTTGTATAACATATAGACGAAACAAAGAGTCGCAAAAAAACTTTTTTAAATGAATATAAAGCCACTGTCTGATCATGTGTTCCTCGAGCCTGCTGGTGAGGAGAAGGTCACGAAGTCGGGAATAGTAATCCCCGATACCGCTGATAAAGAAAAACCTGCCCAAGGAAAGGTCCTCGCTATAGGGCCCGGGAAAAGGAATGATAAAGGAGAATTAGTCCCCATGTCGGTTGCTGTCGGAGACGTTGTCCTTTTCAGAAAATATGGTCCTGATGAACTCGAGATAGACGGAAAGAAATATCTGGTCGGAAGGGAAGAGGATATCCTCGCTGTGATAGGATAAAAATAAATATAAAATGGCTAAACAGATAATTTTTGACGAAGAAGCGAGAAGGGCGATGAAGGCCGGTATAGATAAGCTCGCCGCCGCCGTTCGTGTCACGCTCGGTCCCCGTGGCCGCGCGGTGGTTATAGAGAAGGGCTTTGGCGCTCCTCAAGTGACCTTCGATGGAGTGACGGTTGCAAAGGAAGTAGAACTTGAGGACAAATTTGAAAATCTAGGCGCCGAATTTTTAAAACAAGCCGCCGACAGGACGAATGACAACGTCGGGGATGGAACGACCACTTCGGTCGTACTCTCGCACGCCCTTATAGAGGAGGGGGAGAATACCATTAAAGAGAAAGGATTTAATGTCATCCAGCTTTCAGAGGCTTTGAAGGAACAGTCTGTTTTCGTCGTCGAGAACCTTGAATCACAGAAAGAGGTCATTGCCGGAGACAATAAGAAGGTCGAAGAAGTGGCCACTTTGTCTGCTAAGGATAGCGCTGTCGGAAAACTTATCGCCGAAGTGATGCAGAAGGTCGGTTCGGACGGTGTAGTAACTATCGAGGATTCGAACACTATCGGTAATTCCCATGAGATAGTGGAAGGTATGCAGTTTGATCGCGGTTATATCTCCCAGTATATGGTGACGAATACCGATAAGATGGAGGCCGTTCTCGAGAATCCATATATCCTCGTCACTGATACTAAGATATCGGCTATTCAGGATTTGCTTCCTCTTCTTGAGAAGATAGTGGCTTCAGGAAAGAAGGAGCTATTAATAGTCGCTGAGGACATGGACGGAGAGGCTCTCACTACCCTTATAGTAAACAAGCTCCGCGGCATCTTTACCGTTATAGCTGTTAAGGCCCCCGGATTCGGGGATAGAAGGAAGGAAATGCTTGCCGATATTGCGGTTGTTACCGGCGCCGAGGTTATTTCGGAAGAGCTTGGCCGTCAGCTTAAAACATCTGACGTGACCGTTCTTGGACAGGCATCCAAAGTGATTGTCACCAAGGACCATACGACAATTGTTAATGGAAAAGGTTCTAAGGCTGATATCGATGCTCGCGTTGCGGCCATCAAGGTTCAGCTCGAAAAATCTGATTCTGATTACGATAAGGACAAATTAAAGGAACGTATGGGTAAGCTCTCTGGAGGTGTCGCCATCATCAAGGTTGGCGCGCCGACGGAATCAGCTCAGAAGGAATTAAAACAGCGCGTGGAGGATGCGGTCGCCGCGACCCGCGCCGCCATGGAAGAAGGAATAGTACCTGGAGGCGGAATGGCCCTCTGGAACATTTCAAAGCTTTTGAACGCTGCATCCGGAGACAAGCCAGCTGCCGCTGCCGCGAAAGGAATTCTTTCTAAAGCTCTTCAATCTCCGTTAAATTCCATAATT
The DNA here is from genome assembly GCA_028710275.1 of Candidatus Colwelliibacteriota bacterium. Taxonomy (GTDB): domain Bacteria; phylum Patescibacteriota; class Minisyncoccia; order UBA6257; family Colwellbacteraceae; genus STB-63. Next base: position 19,564 of record JAQTUL010000018.1, read on the forward strand.
GTGAATAGTGGAGAATCAATCTCGGGCGTCGTCTCGAGAATAGATAAGGAGGCCGCCGGAAAGAAGTGGTTTGGCTTCAATGCTCTTACGAACGAGATATGTGATCTTAAGGAAGCTGGGATAATCGACCCGCTGAAGGTTACAAAGACCGCTTTTATGAACGCTATCTCTGTCGCCGCCAACTATCTGACGATAGGTGCCGCAATGACGGAAATTCCTAAGAAGGAGGAGCCCGCCGGACATGATCACGGTGGAATGGATTACTAGAATGAAGAAAAGACCTCGCGTAAAGCGAGGTCTTTTCAGAAATGGGAGCGTGGCAAAAATGCTCCAGAAATGATAAGATTACTCTCGTCAACAACAAAAAAACTTCGAATCAATGACCCTATATATTATCGGAGGCATAGTCGTCCTTTTCCTCCTATGGCTTGTCGCCACATTCAATCGCCTAACCACGCTTAAGGTTCGTTCTACGGAAGCTCTTTCAGATATAGATGTCCAGCTTAAGCGCCGTTTTGATCTGATACCTAATCTAGTCGAGACCGTGAGGGGATATATGTCCCACGAGAAGGAGGTCTTCGAGAATGTCACTAAAGCCAGGTCCGCTATAATGACAGCCGACGGTGACCCGATAAAACGCGCTGATGCCGAGAATCAGCTGAGCGGAACCTTAAAGACGCTTTTTGCCGTCGCGGAGAATTATCCTGACCTCAAAGCCAACGCTAACTTCCTCGATCTCCAGCGTGAGATAGCGGATACGGAAAACAAAATCCAGGCCAGCCGCCGTTTCTACAACGGCAATGTCCGCGAGCTTTCCATTGTCATCAATATGTTCCCCTCGAATATTGTTGCCAAAGTTTTTGGCTTCGGTGAGATGAAATTCTTCGAAGTGGACAACGAAGAGGAGAGAAAGAACGTAAAGGTTCAATTCTAGATTAAAAGCCCCGCATCCGCGGGGTTTTTAATATGGTCTAAGGACTGTATAAAATCCATGAATCCGGTTAATATTCAAATGTAATGGCTACGCTCTATACCCAAAAGGATACGAACATCAGGAAAACTTGGGCCCTCGTCATCCTGTTTATGTGTATCGTTATTGGCTTCGGTTGGGTGCTGAGCTCGGTCTACCACTCTCCGAACATCCTCTACATAGCGGTTATAGTAAGCACTGCTATGAGTATCGTCAGTTATTGGTTCTCGGATAAGATAGTCATAGCGATGTCCGGCGGAAAAGAGGTGACGATGCAGAATTACCCCGAGCTTTATCGGATAGTCGAAAATCTTTCCATAACGGCTGGGCTGCCGATGCCGAAGGTCTACATAGTGCCCGAGATGGCGCCTAATGCCTTCGCGACTGGCAGAAGCCCGGACCACTCCGCTGTGGCGGTTACAGCCGGTCTTTTAGAGGTTCTGGACCGGTCTGAGCTTGAGGGGGTGCTTGCTCATGAGCTTTCTCATATAGGGAATAGAGACATGCTTTTAGGTACCGTGATAGTGGTTCTAGTTGGCTTTATCTCCATACTTTCAGACATCTTTCTTAGGATGGGCATCTCCTCAAGGGATAGGGATGAGGATAGACGCGACGGTCTTATGATGATTTTGGGTATAGTTTTCGCCATTCTGGCTCCCATCGCCGCTACGCTAATCCAGTTGGCTATATCTAGGAAGAGGGAATTTTTAGCGGACGCCTCAGGCGCGCTCCTTACCCGCTATCCGGAAGGTTTAGCGAACGCGCTCTTAAAGATAAGTGGGGATAAGACGGAGATGAAAAGCGCCTCCAATGCTACAGCTCATCTTTGGCTCGCAAACCCGTTTAAGGGAAGCATGAAGGGGATGTCTAAGCTCTTTATGAC
>JAQTUL010000034.1 GCA_028710275.1 Candidatus Colwelliibacteriota bacterium
CCCATATCCTTGAATTATATGATATATGGGGTGGTTTTCTAAACGCAGATAAAGATGAGTATCAGTTAAGATCAAGCCTAACTATGATATTAGGGATAGGTCACCGTTTATGACTTTTACGCCAAATCCTTGTATCTCATCCCTTAATATGTTTTCAGGTATGGGATTCCAAAGATATATGGGGCGGCCAAGCTCAAAAGCTTTAAACATCTCAAGAAAGGTGGCGCCACCGATATAGTTATCTATACCGTGCTTTTCCATATTAAGGACGAGGATAGCATCCACTCCCCTCACCTTTTCCTCTTGAAGACGAATCATCTCTGCCTTCCATTTTCTGTGTTCCTCTTCACTGAGGGCGCGCATTTTTTCCTCCATGCCTGGATCATCGTAACTGTTCGGAAGGGTGACTAAATGACCAGCGGATGTAAGCTTATCAAAGATGGGCGGGATGCGGTCGTAGATATGTTTACTGCAGCAGATGAAAATACGCATATATCTTAAGATAACCGAATAGGACGGCTATGGCTAACCTATCTTTCTTTTAATATCGAAAATACGGCGAGAGCCGCAAGCCATAAGAATATGAGCCACTTCACCGGATGCGAGAAAAACCAAAGGCAAGATATGGCGAGGGCTCCATATATCAAAGCGGCCACGCGAGGATGGCGAAAAGATAAAACAAGAATAATGATTACCGCGAATCCAGGACTGGCTTGAATGAGAAACCCAGGAATGCTTTCCGAGTCCAAAGAAAAGAGTACAAAAAATGAACTTAATAATATTGAAAGAACGATGTATATAGTACGGACCATCGGTACCATCTCCTTTATAAACATTATGATTATGATATCCCAACTGGAGAGTTCGCGACAGAATTATCCTCTCCGCCGAATACCCTGGTTTTTATCAACCAGATGACAAGCAGGCGAATAAATACCAGTAATAATACCAAGGGATAAAAATAGAGAGGCGGAGGAACGAGGCGGAACAGACCGGAGAGCGGCGTATACGGAAGAACTATGACAATAGAAATGAGCGATACGGCCATCAGAATAAGCGGCATACTGGGGCGAGCGCTCGGTCTGCCATCACTGCCTAACCTAAAGATAAATATAAGGAGGAGCTGAAAAATCATTGTCTGAATAAACCAGCTTGTCTGGAAAATCCCTTCACCGGAGGCTCCTCCAAATATCAGCCAGAATATACCGAATGATCCGATGTCGAAAACGGCGCAGATGATACCCATTACCGTCATAAAGCGAACAACAGAACCGATATGCCATTTTCTGGGACGGCGAAGCTCCCTATTGCCTATCTTATCCGTAGGGATGACCGTTTGACCGACCTCATAGAGATAATTATTTAAAAGCATCTGAACCGGCGCCATTGGGAAGAACGGAAGGATAAGACTCGCTCCTATCGTCGAGAGCATATAGCCGACATTAACCGTTCCAGTCATCTGGATGTATTTCATAAAATTACCGAAGACCTTTCTGCCTTCGAGAACGCCATCAACAAGAACATGAAGGTCTTTATCTAGAAGAACGATGCCAGCCGTTTCCTTTGCGATATCCACCGCATTATCGACGGAAATACCGATGTCGGCCGCACGAAGAGAGAGCGTATCATTGACGCCATCCCCTATATATCCGACCGTATGATCTCCGAGATGAAGAGCTTTTATCACCCGCTCTTTCTGCTCAGGAGAAACCCTGGCAAAAACAGTCGTCGTTTCTGCGGCCTCAGCGATATCCATGTCCGACATGCCATCGAGCGCGTCTCCTAAGATAATGCCGTCGACTTGTATTCCAAGATCGAAACAGATCTTTTTTGTCACAAGTTCGTTATCCCCAGTTACTATCTTGAACGAGACCCCAATATTCCGAAGTCTATCTATAGCTGCTTTAGCTGTAGGCTTTGGAGGATCAAGAAAAGCCAGAAAGCCTTTAAGGATAAGACTTTGTTCATCCAAAGATGAGTAATCACCATCCCTGTGCGTCTCTTTATATGCCACAGCAAGGACCCGATATCCCTCACTACTAAGCTCCTTATATTGTTTTAATACGACGGGATAGTCAGACACCGACATAGACCGACTCATAGCTCCTTCTTCATATCCGATGCATCGCTTCACTATCTCCTCCGGCGCCCCTATAGACACCATTACCTTGTCCTTACCGTCATCCACGATGACTGAGTTTATCCTTCGTTTGAAATCGAAAGGTATCTCACCCATCTTTACGTATCCATGAAGGTTTTCCTTTTTATGACTAAGGATGGCCTTATTCAGGAGATTTCTTATACCTGTCTGATAGAAGCTATTCATATATCCATATCTGAAAACGTTTTCGTCCTCATGGCCATGGATATCAATATGACGCTCGAGGACAACCTTATTCAGGGTAAGGGTGCCCGTTTTATCGGAACAAATAACGTCCATCGCGCCGAGATTCTGGATGGCGTTCAGTTTTTTAACGATGACTTTCTTCTTTGCCATATCGAGAGCGCCTCTCGAAAGATTCAGAGTAATAACCATTGGCAGTGTTTCCGGAGTTATCTGAACGGCGACAGCCAATGCAAAAAGGATAGATCCCAAGATACTCCTACCCTGAAAGGCATATATAGCCATGATGGCGACGATAACCACGCCTATAACCCGCACCATTGCCCAAGTAAACTGCTCGGTTTGGGTATCAAACAGAGTCTTACCCTCATCAGCCGATAACTTCTCCGAGAGATGTCCAAAAACGGTCCTAAAGCCTGTTTCTACCACAACACCACGACCGGTACCATTCACGACAGAAGAGCCCATCAGGGCTATATTTTGAGCTTTAAGGGGCGCATTCTCGCCGCCAATCTCGGCAACCTTCTCTACCGGAAATGATTCTCCAGTAAGAGACGACTGATCGAGAAAAAGATCTGTCGCCGCTATCAGCCTTATATCTCCCGGAACCATATCTCCGGCGGAAAGCGAAATTATATCTCCAGGAACGACTCCTGTGACTGATATCTCCTTTTCTTTGCCATCACGAACGACGACGCATGTCGCCCTAACCTTTTCAATTAGTCTTCTCGCCGCTAAACGAGCCCGCCTTTCCTGTACAAAAGAAATAGTGACGCTCATAACCATCATCGATACGATGACAAGGGCGCTTACTTTATCTCCGAAGAAAAGAGAAAAGACAGCGATAATAAAAAGAAGGATGATCAGAGGGCTAGTAGCTCTCTTCGCGAGATCAATGATTGCGGGTCTAGGCCTCTTCCTTATATCGTTTCGGCCATAGACAGTTATTCTTGCCGACGCTTCTTTTGTAGAGAGGCCATCCTTAGAAGTTCTAAGATGACTAAATATGGCCCCGACGGGCATCGACGAGTATTCCTTCTCCGGTATTTCACCTTCTTTTTCAAGAGCATCACTACGATGTTCCATATATAGATATTATAGAACATACGTAATAAAAGACCCCTTGAAAAAGGGGTCTAAGAAACATATCTCTCGGGATAAGCATTTCTAATCGCCGCTTTCGGCGATGAATTTAATCCGAGTTTTTTAGAAGTAATCATCCCACGGAGACCGTTCTCGACGAAAAAACGATATCCTATCTCAGGAGAATCAGGCGTTAGACCGGCATATTCCTCTATAACCCATTTTGTCGCCTTAGCAGCAAGCTCTAACGATTTGGGGCTGCTCCACTTTTTATTGTCACCAAGATCCCAGTCCTGAAATTTTCCAGGATAGACAAAACGAATTATCTTCTCGGGAGAATTACCAAATCTGTTCAGTAAACCCCTAAGGCCCTTATCCTCAAAATCCTTTTTCCCGACGCTCCGTCCGATTCCTAACCTCCATATTTCATACACATCAAGGTTAGGGATATCGAATCCAAGAATATCCTCCATAAGCCAGCGCGTCGCGAAAATGACATTTTTCACATCGGAAAAACAGGTCATAGGCGTCGTCGACATCGTCCATGGCATATATTTTCCCGGGAAAACCGCATCCAGAAAATTAAAGGGACTTCCGCTGAACATCTGATCTAAGGGAGTGCGCAGGCCATGATCTGAAATGAAATCATGCGTCGCGATAAGAGGATAATCCTCTGGTTTATATCCGGACTTCTCTAATATCTCCCTTAATTCCGCGATGGCCTTATTCTTCCCCCGCTTTCCTTTCCAATAACCGTTCGGTCTTTTTTTCATATCCTTCGGTTCGAACTTGGAGTAGGCAAACCGAATGGCAAGGAACGGAGAATTATTGAAGAATATCCAAAGATATCTCGCAAGACCAAATTTAACGAAGGTGCGATAATTAATCTTCTTCGGGACATTTTCAATCTTCAGATTCAGAAGTTCCACCAGACACCAAATGACACCCTGGATAGCCTTTCTTTCCTTTGTCTTTAGCGCGGCTATCTTTATCGTTTCAAGCGTCTCAATGCTAACCTCTCCGCCTTTATCGGGAATGAAATCATAGGCCGTACGATCATCCCCTTCTCCCACTTCGGCATCCAGAGACGCCGATTCGCGAAGGTTTATCCTCTTTGCGGCTTTTGATTTTCTAAGCACCACTCCAAAGAGATTATAGAGAGAAGTGGTTATATATGATCTAAACGAGCCGAAATCATCTTTTGTAACCTTCTTCTCTGAAATTATCTCCCAGACCTTTATCCTGCCTATCTGAAGCAGATCTTCATAATCATATCCATCTATGCTGTAAAACTTACGGGCAGCTATTTCAATGGTCTTTTCCGCCTCCTTAAGAAGCAACTCCATATCATCCATATACAGACCCCCTTTCAATGAACTGACAGGATATTATCCCCCGCCGGGAGCTTTGGTCAATCGTTTGAAAAAAGCCTCGTAAAAGCTTAGAATTGCCACGTGATGTCGGGTCGTCTAATGGTAGGACAGCGGCCTTTGAAGCCGTGAATCATGGTTCGAATCCATGCCCGACAGC
>JAQTUL010000019.1 GCA_028710275.1 Candidatus Colwelliibacteriota bacterium
ATATGGCTTTGCGGTGTTACTCCTACTCCTTTGGATAAGTTCGGCCGCTCCGTATCGGATATAGCAAAATGCGCCTTAGGCGCTGAAAAGAATATTTCTTGGGAAAAAGCGGATTCTGTCGTTCGGACAATCAATAAATTAAAAAAGGATGGATGGCACATCATCGCCATCGAGCAAAGAGGCGATTCAGTGCGGTTTAATAGATTCGATTATAGCAGTCACGAAAAAACGGTTTTAATCCTCGGAAACGAGGTGGATGGCCTTCCTAAGAAGGTTTTGGATATCGCAGATGATATAATTGAGATACCCATGTTTGGCGGTAAGGAATCGTTGAACGTGTCCGTCGCTTTCGGCGTAGTCGCCTACGCTTGGAGGATGGCAGATAAATAAAAATCAGCAGATTGAAATATAATATCGCCCAGCTTGCCCCTTTATGGATACCGGTTCCACCGAGGACTTACGGGGGTATAGAGCTGATGCTCTCTGTTCTTGTTGAGGAGCTCGTAAGAAGAGAGTATGAGGTTTCTCTTTTTGCTTCTGGTGATTCCGTTACGAAGGCTCATCTCGAGATAATGAGCGAGAAAGGTCTTTGGTTAAGAAGAAATGTTCGCAGTCCTCATGCCGTCATAATGAGGATGCTTAAGGCGGTCTATGACCGCCGGGAAGAGTTTGATCTTATACATAATCATGCGGAGTTCTTTATGTACCCCCTTCTTTTAGGGGGTTCCTCAGTTCCCATCCTTACAACCATGCATCGCCCGATGGACGATGAGGCAGCAAAAGCAGCTTTGGCTTATCCGGAGATGAACTTCTGCGCCATATCGGACGATCATAGGGCTAGAATGGAGGCCAAAGGGGTTAAGACTGTCGGTGTCGTGTATAACGGCATCGATACCAAAAAATACGAGATGGGTGAGAAACCGGAAGATTATTTCCTCTACATTGGCCGGTTGAATGAGGAGAAGGGCGTTGTAGATGCCGTTAAGGCAGCCCAGAAAGCAGGTGTCAAACTTATTGTCGCCGGTAATATCATTGCCGGAGCCGAGTGGCAGTACTTTTTCAACGATGTGCAGCCTCTCTTGAATCAGGAGAATATCAAGTTCGTCGGAGAGGTCGACTTCGGAGAAAAAGTAAGGCTTATGAAGAACGCGAAAGGCATGCTTTTCCCAATCGACAGAGATGAACCTTTCGGTCTTGTTATGGTCGAGGGCATGGCCTGCGGAACGCCGGTCATCGCCTATAGGCGCGGTTCAGTTCCGGAGGTAGTTGATGATGGGAAAACAGGCTTCATAATCGAAGGATTAGATGAGATGGTCGAAGCGATGGGGAAGATAAGCCTCCTTAAGCGCGCTGATTGTCGAAAACGGGTAGAGGAAAATTTCACCCTCGAAATGATGGTTAATGAATACGAGAAGATCTATAAAAAATTAATATCATGAAAAAATTGAAGATAGCCCAGATAGCGCCTCTCTGGTTTCCTATTCCTCCGCTGAAGTACGGCGGGATAGAGCGAGTCGTCGCTCTTTTGACTGATGGACTGGTTGATAAGGGGCATGACGTCACTCTATTCGCCTCTCCCGGGTCTAAAACGAAGGCTAAGCTTGTAACCGTATTCGATAAGCCTCTTATAGAAGGAGGTGTCTCCTGGAATAATCCAATTTGGAATCTGAGAAATCTCTCGATTGCGACTGAGATGGCGAACGCCGGAGATTTCGATGTCATCCACACTCACCTTGATATATGGAGCGTCTTTTTCCACAATCTCTCGAAATGTCCGGTAGTCCACACAATGCATAACCCGCTCTACCGTACTAATGCCGATGCGAATAAAGATGACAGGTTAAGGCTCTTCACTGAAGAGGCTCATCGCACGAATATGGCGTTTATCAGTGAATCGGCAAAGTCTCAGGCGATGGTTGGTTTTCCTAATTCGAGGGTCGTCTATAACGGAATAGACCTTGATGATTTCAAATTCGGTTCCGGAGGTGATCATTTCATCTGGATCGCGAGGGTTAATAAACATAAGGGAATAGAGAACGCTATATTGGCGGCCGAAAAGCTCGGCGTGAGATTAACCCTTGCCGGGCGCATCGACTCGACCCAGCAGGATTATTTCGATAATGTCATAAAACCTCGTCTTAACGATAAGATCACCTTTATCGGCGAACTCTCGCAAGACCAGCTGCCGGAATTTTACGGATCAGCCACTGCTCTTCTTTACCCGATTGAGTGGGAAGAGCCTTTCGGGCTAGTTGTCGCGGAAGCCATGGCCTGCGGAACCCCTGTTATTGCCTATAGGCGCGGTTCGATGCCTGAGCTCATTGAGGATGGAAAGACTGGTTTTGTCATCGATGGTGATATTGATCTTCTTGTTGAGAAGATGAAGCTTGTTTCCGGAATGGATAGGAATTATGTCAGAGGCCACGTTGAGAGAAATTTTAGTAAGGAGAAGATGGTCGAAGAATATGAAAAGTTCTATATGGACGTAATTGGGGAAAATGCCTAAGAAAAAGCTTAAGATAGCGACGATGGTTACGGGGCACTTTACGACGCCTCCGCCGAAGGGGACCATCTATGCTCCGATGGATATAGCTACCGAGGTGATTGAAGGGCTCGCATCGCGCGGTCACAGGGTGGATTTCTATGGGCCAAAGGGAACTAAGGTTATGGGAGCCAAGGTTATTGATTGTGGATTGGAGGCGCTTCAAGGAAAGGGCAGAAAGATACTCGGCGTTCCTGGAGCGCGGAATATAGAAAGGGATAAGATATTCGGTCTTTGGGACCAATATCTCATCGCTGAGATGTTTATGAAGGCGAGGAAGGAAGGATACGATTTATTACATGTTCATCCAATCGACCGGGCGCTTCCAATCGCCCTTGCCTGCCAGGATGTAAAAACCGTTTATACCCTCCATGATCCGATATATCCGTGGCGTGCGGATATATTTAAGATGTTTGAAAGCGCTAATCAAGGACTGGTTTCGATAAGTAATTCACAGAGAAAACCCGCTCCCGACCTGAATTATCTGGATACCGTGTACAACGGCATAAAGATGGATGAATTCAAGTTTTCGGACTCACATGATAATTATTTATTGTTCGTCGGTCGCATAACTCCTGAGAAGGGCGTTGCGGAAGCTGTCGAGGCAGCCGTAAAAGCTAAAGAGAAGATGATAATCATCGGGCCAGCTCCGGAAAACGAATATTGGAACGATAGGATAAAACCTTATCTCGGCAAGGATATTATCCATCTTGGATATGTCCCTCGCCGCTCTTTGTTCAAATATTACAGAAGAGCGAAAGCGTTACTCTTCCCAATCCAATGGGAAGAAGCATTTGGCCTCGTTATGACGGAAGCTATGGCCTGCGGAACGCCGGTTATCGGTTTTAGAAGGGGATCAGTTCCTGAGGTAGTTGCTGACAAAAAGACTGGTTTCATCGTTAAGGATGTTAATCAGATGGCGGAAGCTATAGGAAAGTTAGGTTTGATCTCGAGAGCTGACTGCCGCCGAAGGGTCGAGGAGAATTTTTCGACCGAAAAAATGGTCGAAGGATATGAAAAAGTGTTTCTTGATTTTGCCTAGATGGATTGGTTTCTGCTAATACTTTCTTCAGCCGCCATTATTATCATTTCTCTTATCATCCCTTTTTCTGAGAAGAGATTACTGTCGGTCAGTGGAAAATTATTGGATGTCGTCGTTGTTCGTTCGGTATTTAGTAAGGCGCGCGGCCTTTCGGGCAGCGCGCCTTTGCCGTCGAATAAGGGCATGCTTTTTAAGTTCGTTGTTCCGGCCCGGCCGACCTTTTGGAATTTTGGCATGAAATACGCGATCGACGTCGTTTGGATAAGAAATGGAGTGGTTACCGGAATGGAAAGAAATGTTCAGGATGCGAAAAGCGGCCTGCGCTTCTTTTCTCCTGGATCTCGGGTCGATGCCGTTCTTGAGCTTTCGGCCGGCTCGGTCGAGAGGTTAGGTATTGTACCTTATGATAGAATTGAGATGATATCCCGATAGGGAATCGCATCAAATGGATAAAAAGGTTATCGGCCTTATTGTCATATCGGTTATCTTTATAATAAGTGTTGTTTTTGCGGCCTTAAGCGTCACAAAGCTCGTCTTATTGGCGGGATATGATAAGGCTTCGGTCGGTATAGGAACAGCTGTCTTCTCGGCTGATATAGCTGATACGGAATCCGAAAGAGACAAGGGTCTTTCTGGCCGGTCCTCTATGGCCGATGATAGAGCTATGCTTTTTCGGTTTAATAATCCTTCTGTCCCGGTTTTTTGGATGAAGGATATGAAATTTCCCCTCGATATAATTTGGATAAGGAGCGGCAGGGTCGTGGGATATGTGACTGATATCTACCCTGAACCCGGCATCTCGGAGAAGGACATTAAGAGATATTCTCCTCCGACGCCTGTCGATATGGTTCTTGAGGCTCCAGCAGGTTCAGTTGGTCGCCATGGGATATCAATCGGTGACGGAGTCACTATCGGAGGCAAGGAAATAAGATAGATATGGCCGAAGAAAGAGGGAAGAGGATTTTCGGGTTGAGGAAAAATGTTTTTTTCCTTGGTTTAGTGAGCCTGTTTAACGATTTCTCTAATGAGATGATCCAGTCGGTCATGCCGGTTTTTCTTTCGGTTACCTTGGGTGTATCCCCGGTTTTCGTCGGCATAATAGAGGGCGCGGCCGATGCTGTCGCGAGTTTCCTTAAGATATTCTCCGGTTGGCTCTCAGATAGGACGGGTAAGAGGAAGAGTATCGCTGTCTTGGGATATGCGCTCTCTATTTCCATGAGGCCTATATATGCCTTTGCTACCAGCTTTAGTCAAATAGTTAAACTGCGGATGGTAGATAGGATAGGGAAGGGGTTACGCGATTCTCCGAGGGATGCGCTTCTATCGGAATCATCCGGACCGGAAGAACTTGGCCGATCGTTCGGCTATCATAGGGCCATGGATGCGATTGGGGGTATAGCTGGCCCGCTCGCTGCCGTCATTATGCTTCCGATGCTTGGAGGGAGTTATCGCTCTCTCTTTCTTATAGCTTTTATTGTCGGACTCTTTGTTCTTCTTAGTTTTGTTTTTGTTAAAGATGTTGGTACTCCTAAAAAGAAATCTAGTCTCAGCTTTAATATCGGGATATTTAGGGAACATAAAGAGTTTGGGTATTTTCTTACTTCTATTTTCATATTCGGTATGGGGACTCTTCCTATAACCCTTATGCTTCTCCGTCCGATAGAGTTAGGTGCCAAGCTGGCTAATATCCCTCTCATGTATCTGGCTTACAGTTTAACCTTCGTTTTAAGCGCCATTCCCTTCGGTAGGCTTTCGGATAAGGTTGGGGAAAGAATCGTTATACCGTTCGGATTTATTGCTGCCATCGCTTCATATGTATTATTGGCCTTTGCCGGATCGATTGAGGCAGCCGTTCTTGCCTTCATGTTTTTCGGTGTCTATTCGGCGGCGACAGACGGTATCGAACGTGCGCTAACCTCAAAGCTCGTTCGTCCAGAGTCTTTAGCGACCGGTCAGGGATTCCTTCACGCGGCAGTTGGAATTTCTTCCCTTCTCGCCGGTCTCATCGGCGGCCTTCTGTGGACGAATTTCGGCTCAGCTTATGCCTTTATCTACGGAGCCGGGTTTTCCGTTGTCGGATTAATTTTCTTTATGGTCATGGGTTTTCGTTCTAAGAAGAACCTGCTTCCGGAACTAAAATCGGAATAAAGGAGTACTGCTGAATTGCTTTTATTCTGATTATTTCTTTAAAGCGTTCTGGATACAGTGGTGGTCTTTTTTACAACACGCATTGTGCATCTCCTGATAATGGACAATTCACTATGCGTTGGTATATCAAATAATTGGGCATATGAGTGATTTACGAGGGAGCGCTTAATCGCCTGGTCTTTTTCATCTATAATCAACATATGGCTAAAATCGCTATTAATGGCTTTGGGCGCATTGGTCGCCTTTTCTTCCGTTCAGCCTTCGGTCGTCCGGACATGGAAGTCGTCGCCGTAAACGATCTGGGAGATGTCGAAAATCTCGCCTATCTTCTTAAATACGACACGGTCTATAGGGCTTACGGAAAGAGCGTTGAGGTGAAAGACGGAAATCTCGTCGTCGATGGAAAAGTTATTCGTTTTTTACAGATAAAAGACCCCGCGACCATCCCCTGGGGGGAGATGGGAATTGATGTCGTTATAGAATCGACTGGTGCCTTTGAATCGTTCGAGAAGGCCGCCACTCATCTTGTGGGAGGGGCGAAGCGCGTCGTCATCTCCGCTCCGGCGAAAGATGCCGATGGTCCGATGGGGAAAACTATTCTTATGGGAGTGAATGATGGAGAGATGGGTTCAGTTAAGGTGACCTCAAATGGAAGTTGTACAACGAACGCCTGTTCTCCGGTCATTGCTGTCCTTGATGAGGGTCTTGGTATAGAGAAGGCTTTTCTGAACACGACCCATGCCTATACTGCTACCCAATCCATTGTCGATTCACCGGTTAAAGGCAAAGACTTCAGAAGGGGTAGGGCTGCTGCTCAAAATATCTCTCCTTCTTCGACCGGCGCGGCGATATCCGTCACCAGGGCTATACCATCTATGGCAGGAAAGTTTGACGGCATAGCTGTCCGCACGCCTTCTATTACTGGTTCCCTTGCTGATATCACTTTCGTCGCTAAGCGAGACACAACCCCGGAAGAGGTTAATGAAATATTGAAGAAAGGGGCTTCTTCTCCTCGTTGGAGCGGTCTCTTGGCCGCGACTGATGAACAGTTGGTTTCTTCGGACATAATCGGAGCCTCCGTCGCCTCGATAGTTGATCTCCAATTTACTAAGGTTATTGGAGGGGATCTGGTTAAGGTGCTCGCTTGGTATGACAACGAGGCGGGGTATGTGTCGACCCTTATTGCCCATGTTCTGAAATCAGCGGAAAGTGTAAAATAAATAGGCAATATGGAAAACACAGCAAAATTAAGTTCTTTCGGTTCTCTTATGAAAGGGGCCGTGAACGATTTTAAGGCTAGGTGGAAGTTAGCGCTCGCTTTCGGGGGGTTGTCGATTCTCGTCAATTTCGCTCTCGGGGTAATTGTAGGTGCCGCCGCTCTTCTTTCTATGAACTCAGCGGCCTTAGGCATAGCCGTAGGCGCCATTTTCGGCATCATTGCGATGTTAGCCGCCTACCTGGTTAGCGGCGCCCTGACTTACTCGATGAAGGATGGTTCAGGCGTCAAAGAATCACTTGGATATATTTGGAAGAATTTCCGTTCATATCTCTTAGTGGTAGCCGTGATGGGCGTGGTTATTCTGACTGGAGTTATGGCGCTTGTTATTCCCGGATTAATTCTTTCCGTCACTTTGGGATTTGCTACCTTTGTCTTTATGGATGAAGGAAAGAAAGGATTTTCTTCTTTGGCCCGCAGTAAGGAATATGTCAAAGGATATTTCTGGCCCGTTGTCGGAAAGTTCTGCCTTTATGTTCTTGTGATAATCGGCACACTTATCGTGACCTCTCTCTTGATGGGGGTTCTCTCACTGATAAGTGAGACTGTTGGTAATCTCTTTCAGTCGGCCGTAAATATATTTATTGTGACCCCTTTAAGTATTTGCTTTGCTTGGAGGCTTTATAAGGACCTTAAGTCTAAGAAGCCGGAACTAGCCGAAGCTCCTATTGCTGAAAAGACCAAGTGGATGAAGGTTATGTTCGGCATTGGTCTTGCGCTCATTGCGGCCGCTATCGTTATATTTTCAATCTTCGGTTCTAAGATAATGACTGAGATATTAAGTGAGGTGGATAGCGCTGCGACTGATGATATGCCCGCCATAGATATCAACTCTCTGAACCAATAATGATCATATATATCGGAGCCGATCATAGGGGATTCGCTCTGAAAGATGTCCTGAAAAAATATCTTAAAGAGAACGGATACGAGGTAATCGATCTTGGGAACGAATCGTTCGTACAGGATGATGATTATCCAGATTTTGCTATGAAAGTGGCGGAGAAAGTAAGTGCTGATCCGCAGGGATCGAAAGGGATACTAATTTGTGGCTCGGGTGTCGGTGTCGATATCGTCGCAAATAAGTTCCCCAGAGTTCGCTCGGCTTTGGTTCTCTCTCCGGACCATGCCTACCTTAGCCGTAATGATGATGATACGAACATCATCTGTCTCGGGTCAGAGCTTATAGATGAGACTCAGGCGAAGACTACTCTTGCGGCCTGGCTGCAGACTCCTTATTCGGAGGATGTCCGGCATAGCCGGAGGATAGCTAAGATAAGAGATGCGGAGGACATGGCAAAAAAGCTTTGGTGATAAATGATATCTCTCCTTGAAAGGGGAGATATTTTAATTTCATGATAAAATTACCTCGATAAAGATGCAGATAATACCGGTCATAAATTGCCGAGATGAAGAATGTGTCAGGAGCAGGATGGATGCCATCGCGCTCTTTCCGATAGGCGGGAGACATCCTGTTCATATTGATATAGGAGACGGTATATATACTCCAGAAAGGAACTGGGGTGATCCTGTGGCAATCGCGGAAGTAATAAAATCTCAGACTATCGGCGTCGAGCTCGGTATCCACCTTATGTCCTCTAAGCCTGAAATAGATATGATGCCTTGGCTTTCCATTGGTATAAAGAAATTAATATTGCCTGTTGAAACAATAACCGATCACGCATACATATCGAGCATCTGCGGTGAGCATGACATAGAACCTTTTCTATCCGTTTCCACTAAAACCCCTATCGAGGTGGCTTTGGAATATAAAGACTTCTTTCCCGGGTTCCTTCTTCTGGCGGTCGACCCAGGTCCGGCCGGACAAATGATGGACATGGCGGTTATCCCCAGAATAATCAGATTAAAGGCTGCTGTCCCGAGTGCTACAATAGAGGTAGATGGAGGCGTAGACCTGGAGACGGTAGGAATGTTAAAGCGCGCCGGTGCTGATGTCGCGGTCTCCGGAACATATATTTTTTCTGATCCTGATCCGGTCGCCGCATATTCCAGACTTGCCTCTGTGGCTGAATAATTAAATCTCAATGAATATCCACGCTATAACCGACGAGAAAGTCGCCTTTCTTGAGGAAAAGGCCTTTGAAATAAGGAGCGAGGTAATAAAGATGCTTGTCGAGGCCGGCTCCGGTCACTCTGCGGGACCGTTAGGTATGGCTGATATTTTCTCAGCTTTCTATTTTCATATATTGAACCATGATCCCAAAGATCCTTACTGGGAAGAAAGGGACCGACTTATACTTTCGAACGGTCACATAGTCCCTGTCCGTTATGCAGCCATGGCTCTTGCTGGATATTTCCCCGTGAAGGAGCTTGCCACGCTCCGAAAGATAGACTCCCGTCTTCAGGGCCATCCTCATAGAAAATCTCTTCCCGGGGTTGAAACAACCTCCGGTCCTCTTGGATCCGGTTTGGGTCAGGCTTCCGGAATCGCCCTTTCAGCCCGTCTTGATGGAAAGAAATGGCATACCTACTGTTTTATGTCCGATGGCGAGCATAATGAAGGGAATACTTGGGAGTCGGTGATGTTTGCCGGGAAGATGAGATTAAGAAATCTCACCGCGATTATAGATAGGAACAATATCCAAATAGACGGCTTTACTGAGGATATAATGCCTATCGAGCCCCTACATGAAAAATATACCTCCTTTGGTTGGCATGTCCTTGAGATAGATGGGCACAATATCTATGAGATAATAGCGGCCATTAACGAGGCTAAGGCCATATATGAGAAGCCGACCGTCGTAATAGCTCACACTGTTCCCGGAAGAGGGGTTGGCTTTATGGAAAATAATTATCTCTGGCATGGTAAGCCGCCAACGGAGGCTGAGGCAAAGATAGCCCTTGAGGAACTTCGTTTAGGGGCTAAAAAACATAGATAGTATGAAGATTATACGGATTATCATCGTTCTTTTAATCATATGCGTTCCGGCTTCTTTCATCTTGACTGATAGATTTTGTGAAGCTCCATGCAGATCTTCGGTTTGTTATATAAGCGACGGAGCATGCTTTCTTCCTGAGTCGTTCTCTGGAATGAATGGATATCTGGAAAAGATAAATAATTTAATCCACTAAAATGATAAATACCGACAATAATCTTGATCCCGATATCTTAGGAAAATCTCCGAAGATGGCGGCGGTTCGCAGTGGATATGGAGAAGGCGTAGTCGCTGCAGGAGAGGCGGATAAGAATGTGGTTGTACTTACCGCCGATCTTGCTGAATCCACCAGGGTTGATGAGTTTGGAAGAAGGTTTCCTGAGAGATTTTTCGACGTCGGTGTCGCTGAGCAGAACATGGCGACTGTAGCCGCCGGTCTAGGCATCTCTGGGAAGATACCGTTTATTTCTTCATACGCTGTTTTTTCTCCCGGTCGTAATTGGGAACAGATAAGAACAACAATCGCCTATAACGATTCGAACGTTAAGATAGCCGGGCATCACGCCGGTATATCAACCGGACCGGATGGTGCCACTCATCAGGCGATAGAAGATATAGCTACGATGCGCGTTATGCCTAATATGAAGGTTATCGTTCCATGTGATGCCATAGAGGCCAAAAAGGCGACGATGGCCATTGCTAAGATATGGGGTCCGGCCTATCTGCGTCTTTCGAGGGAAAAAACGGTCGTTATGACGACCGATAAGACACCCTTCACTCCAGGCAGAGCTGAAATATTTTGGGATACCTCCTTTGGGACGAAGCGCGGGAAAAAACCTCAGGTGGTCATCTTCTCGTGTGGACCGATAATCTACGAGGCGTTAAAAGCGGCTAAAAGCCTAGAAAAAGAGGGGATAGGATCAATGGTTATCAATTGCCATACGATAAAGCCTCTTGATAGAAAAACGGTCGTCGCGGCCGCTAAAAGATGCGGAGCGGTCATCACTGTGGAGGAGCACAATATATTAGGCGGTCTCGGTGGGGCTATTGCAGAAGTTCTTTCGGCTGAATATCCAACCCCTATGTCTTTTGTCGGAATGAAAGATGAGTTCGGTGAGTCGGGAAAGCCGGCAGATCTTATTGAAAAATACAATCTAGGAGAGAAGGCTATTATTTCGGCCGCCCATTCGGTTTTGAAAGGTAGATAATCTGAAAAAAGACGCGATATTATGCTGCTAGCGCTATCTATATCTATATGTTAAAATAGCGATAATGAGACGGTTGTTTCTTATAAACCCTTTTACGATCTCTCTTGCTGTCATTGTGATGGCACTTTTCGTGTCTGCTATATGTATTGCGGCGGACGCTCCCATGGATATTCCTCCGTCACAGGCGGTTTTTAATAGGTCCCTTTCTTTAGGATCTATCGGTGATGACGTGCGGGCTCTTCAGGTATTTTTAAATAATAATGGTTTTATTGTCGCTACATCGGGTATTGGATCCCCGGGTCAGGAAACAAGTTATTTCGGTTCTCTTACGAGAAGCGCCCTCGCTGCATTTCAGGCCAAAAGCGATATAAGACCCTCTGTTGGTTATTTTGGTCCTATCACAAAAGCTAGAATCATAAGCCTTCTATCTTCAGAAGTAATTCCCTCTACTGCTGAATTAAAGGCTAAGCCGCCTATTGTCGATGAGCCATCGGTCCCGGTAGTCCCGGAGCTTTCTATGGTTTCTCATCCTGATTCCATTGGACTGACTACTCCTCAGGTCGGCACAATATCCATTATTTGGAAAAAGGGAGCGGCTATGACGGTAATAAGGAGGGGAATAAAAAATGCTCCGACATCCCTTTCTGAAGGGGTTGAAATATACAAAGGGATGGAGGAGATATTCGATGACAGATCTTTCCCTTCTGAGGGGACAATCTGTTATTCGGCTTGGGGATATGATCAGGTGTCGGGAAGATATTCATCTTCTTATGTTAGTAAGTGTCTAACTCTTTTTATTCCGGGAAAAGGCGGTAGCTCTTTTGCTCCGGTACTTGCTCCTTCTGCTCTTGCTTCTTCTGATATTGGGCGAATATCGATGGATATTTCGTTCACTAAAGGGAGCGGTTCGACGAATACTAGGGTGAGGAGGGCTATCGGGGTGGCACCAGGGAACACGGGCGGGGGTACACTAGTATACTCAGGAACAGGGTCGTCTTTCACGGATAGCGGTCTTTCTCCTGATACGGAATATTGTTATTCGGCCTGGGGTTATGATTCTCCAACGGATAGATATTCTGGGACATATGCGAGCATTTGTGAGACGACCGATGCCTCTGGGCTCTTAGCTCATTGGACTCTCGATGAGGCGTCTGGGTTAGTGGCCGCTGACACTAGTGGTAACGGCTACGATGGAACATGGTCCGATGCTGGGTCTCATTCCGTCGCCGGAAAGATAGGTGATGCCGCGGACTTCACGGGGACCAACTACATCGATATCCCTATAGGATTATTTAATAGTCGAACCGCATTCACTCTTTCATATTGGTTGAACGCTGATTTCATAGCGGATATGGATACCGCGTTCTGCGCGGAAGTCGCCGATACGAGCTGGCGCCTGTGTACATTCAGTGATTCCATTCGCATCCGTGATAACGACAACTTAACCCATGATATAGACATGTTTCCTGTTGGGGACCTTCAGCCGAGTACGTGGTACAACATGACTTATGTCTATGATGGTTCAATAAGTGAGTTTATTCCCTATGTGAATGGTGTCTCCCTTGGTGTCACCTCTGTCGGCACCGCGATGAAGGCTGATATTGGTTCCGTCCGCATCGGAGCCTCTCTCGATCCGGGGTATGAGTTTAATGGATTAATGGATGACGTACTTATGTATTCAGTCCCCCTGTCTCCTACTGAGGTTAATTCTATTTACCTGGCTGGGAACTGATATAAAGAAAGCCCCTTACGGGGTTTTTCTGGCCCCTTAGATGTTATAATTTCATCTACAAAGATGAATCATGGAAGAAGCGCGGATAAAGTTATTTCTGATAAAAATCGCGGCCCATTACTGCGCTTTCAATGCGTCACAAGTATGCGCGAGACTGATGATTACTCGACCAAAGAGAGATTTATTCGAAGCTTCACTTTAGTCGAACTTCTTATTGTTATAGCTATTTTAGCGGTTTTGGCCGCCGCTGTAGTTATTGTACTTAACCCCGCAGAGCTCCTGGCCCAGGCCAGGGATTCTCAAAGGGTTACTGATATGAAGACCATGAAGGATGCTATAGACCTTTTTGTCGTTGATAACCCGACTGCTTCTCAGGGAACGGCGCAGACCGTCTATATATCTATCCCCGACACCTCTTCTGTCTGCGCGAACATCACTGGTCTCCCGCTTCTTCCTGCTGGGTGGTCATATCATTGCGTCACTGCGGCAAGTCTTAGGACTATAGGCGGCAGCGGCTGGGTACCTCTTGATCTTTCTACCGTCAAAGGCGGTTCTCCTATTCCCTTCCTTCCTATCGATCCTTCGAACGACGCCCTCCTTGGCAGGTATTATGCCTATATCTCCGGCGGGTCGTATGTGATAACCGCTTTCCTTGAATCGGAAAAGAGTTTAGGTTCAGCAGCCGCCGCGGATGGAGGAATGGATCCCGCTCGTTTTGAAGTGGGTAACGATCTTCGTCTTTGGGGTACCGCTTCCCAGCTTGCTGCTTCGTGGACGTTCGACGAAGGTAGTGGGACGACTGTTTCTGACATTAGTGGAAACGGTCGGAACGGTATCTGGTCCGGAGGGGGAGTTCATTATGCTAGCGGAAATTTCGGAATGGCCGGGGTCTTTACTGGTGATGATTTTGTAACCGTGCCGGCGACTCTTTTGAATGGTGTTCAAAGATTTACGGTTTCTGTCTGGGCGAAGTCTGATGAATTGGATAGCATAGAGGGGTTGTTCTCCTTTGAGACTGCCGGAACCTCTTGGCGTCTTTCTATATTCGGAGACTATGTAAGACTTCGTGATAATGACGGCCTTACCCATGATATCCATCTTGGTCCGTTGAGTGCCGAAACTTGGCATAACTTTGTCTTTGTTTATAATGGCGCATCTGCCAAGTTTACTCCTTATGTCGATGGCGTTTCGGTAGGTGACACATCTTGCGGGTCGGCGATGTATTCGGATATGGGTTCAACGCGCATAGGGTCTGCCCTTCAGACGGAATATAATTTCAGTGGGTTAGTCGATGATTTCCGGATATATTATCGCCCGCTTTCGGCGAGTGAGGTTAAGTCTATATATCTTTCTGGAAAATAAGACTAGGGTCAGGCTCCATTGGTCTGTTATAATTGAGATTAATATGAGAGATATAACGACGATCGGTTCCGCCACCTTCGATATCTTTATGGAAGGTGATTTCAATATGGTTACCAATCGTGCTACTCCGCTTGGAAAAGGAATAATGATTCCGCTTGGAGAGAAGATGTCTATCGATGACGTCTTCTCTACTGCGGGAGGCAATGCGATGAACGCGGCTGTTACCTTTCGTCGCCAAGGCCTTCGGACGGCCGCCAGGATAAAGATAGGGGATGATGTTCCGGGTCTTTCTGTCATCCATCGCCTGAAGGATGAGGGTATTGAAAGTTCTCTTGTCTCGGTCGATCGCAAACTTTCCACATCGACCTCGGTACTCCTGTCTAATAAGGGCGAGAGGACAATTATGAACTATAGAGGCGCCGGAGGAGAATTATCCATTTCTGATATCGACATAAGAAAACTGAAATCCCGATGGTGGTATATTTCTCTTCCTGGTAAAGCTGTTTCGATGTTGCCTGCTTTCCTGAGATATGCGAGACAAGAAGGCATTAGGGTGGCTTTGAATCCGAGCGGGTGGCACATAGCGCATTCTAAAAAAACTTTATTAAGACACCTTAAGGATGTTGATTTTCTTGTACTGAACGCCGGCGAAGCGGCAGAACTTGTCGGTATCCCGTTTTCGGAAGAAAAAAAAGTATTCAAAGCGCTCGATGCTCTTGTGCCGGGAATAGTGGCCGTGACCGATGGAAGCCGCGGAGTAATTGTTTCTGACGGTTCCTATATTTATAAGGCGGGTATCTTCAAGGAGAAGAAGCTTATAGATAGAACCGGCGCAGGCGATGCCTTCGGTTCCGGCTTCGTTGCTGGACTCATAAGAAAAAACGAGGAGTGTGAGAAGGGGCGTATCAACCCAGAAAATATCATATATGCGATAAGACTCGGAACGGCGAACGCCGCATCGGTGGTTGAAAGATTCGGCGGGTCGGAGGGTGCTCTTACAAAAAAAGAGTTCGATACCAACAAGCGCTGGTCACGCCTAAAGGTGGTAAAAATAGAAATATAGATAATATGCAGCCATACGAAAGACTGGCGCGGATATTAAGAGCCGATAAGGACACAGTCCGGATCCTTGATGAGAGGATGGCGGCCGCGACAGGCAAGAAGGGGGTTCTCGACGAGATAGTCGCCGACAACGACAGGTTAATAGATGACCGCTTAGGTGTTATGGGATTTACGAGGGGAGTTGGGGCTAAGCAGGTCTATGATGGTCTTATCTCGAAGATAGAAGCAGATGACCAGAAATTATCGGAAATACTTGGTCATCCGTCATCTAGCGACGCTAAATGCTGCGCGGAGGTCTTAGAAAAAGCGAAGACCGTCGCTAATCCTCCATTTGGTTTTTTCATGAAGCTGGGGAAGGCAGAGGAGTTTTTAAAGAAAGAACCTCCTAAGAATGTGATGGCCGCTCTTGGTTATTCTTCGGTTGAAGCAATGCTCTCGCATGAGGATATTTTCGAGGTTTATGCCTCTCTTCGTTTTATTGAGGGAGCCGACTGGCTTAATGGTGTCTTTTTCAAACAGTATGAGGCTCTCGAGCCTTCAGACTTTGAATTTCGCGAAATCCAGTCCCGCGCTCTCGGAGAGAGGTGGGTTAAAATGTCTGAGGGTTTTGTGAAGAAAAAATATCACAATCTTAGCCATCTTAAAGAGCTGGGGCTTATTTTCGCCCTTCCGGTCACTCTCGGTATTCCTGGGGAGTTGCTTAGGGGGTTTAGCCTCATGCTTCATTATTACAATGAGATAGTCTTTTACTCTTATCTCTTTGCTAAGTACGCAGAGAAGGAGCCAGAAGTCTTTTCTCGGAATCTCATCTCTCTTCTACGTGGAGACGCGATTGATCATCGTGTTCCAGTTTCTGAAAAGGCGAACTGGCTTGTTATCCCCCGCTATTTTGCGAAAGATGATGAGAATGATTGGCGTCTCTTCGAGCCTCGCATAAACCCCGAGGCGATGCATTGGGAGAAGGCGGAAAGAGGATTAAATACTCTACCGGCAGATCTTTCCTTTTGGTCGGGTTTGAATTGGGTAGGAGATGATTTTAAGAGCGATGCCGGCATTGATGTCCTTGTCAGTTTTAATCTTGTCGATACCGTAATGTCCCTTGTTAAAGAAAAAGAGATGGTCAAATATCTGTATCATCACCAAGAGAGCCTTTGGAACAGGATATACTCTGGTTATCTGGGGGAGGCCGAGATGGAAAAAGCTATGAAAGACCACCTGATAGAAGGCTGGTTTTCGATATAAGACACATGATGTCACTGCTCTATCGGTTTATAAAAGAGGCTGAAGATAAGCGGGTAGCCGTCGGTCATTTTAATATCTCCGAGATTACGGCCTTAAAGGCTATCGCCTCGGCGATGCATAAGATATACGAAACATATCATCTTGTCATCCCGGTTGTGATAGGGACATCTGAAGGAGAGGCTGATTATGTCGGCATGGCTAATGCCGCTTCATTAGTTGGAAACCTCCGCAGAGAAGGATTAGCCGTCTTTCTGAACGCTGATCACTTTCATAGCTTAGACCGACTCGAAGCCGCTGTTCGTTATGGATATGATTCGGCCGTTTTCGATGCATCAGAGCTCCCGTTCGAGGAGAACATAAAGATGACGAGAGACGCGGTCCGTCTTGCAAAGTCTATTAACCCGGCTTTTATCATCGAAGGCGAGATAGGCCATATTGGAGGAGCCTCTAAGGTTCTTGATGAGATTCCGGCTGATGCCAGGATTGATCCTTCCGTCCTATCGACGCCAGAAGAAGCTTCTCGATTCGTCGCTGAGACAGGTGTCGACCTTGTTACTCCTGCTGTCGGCAATATTCATGGAATGTTGAAAAATGCCTCCAATCCCCATCTCGACATCGATCGTATAGCGATGATTCACAGGGCTTCATCCGCTCCGCTTGTCCTCCATGGGGGGTCAGGAATAAGGGATGAGGAGTTTATATTGGCTATAAGGGCCGGAATATCGGTAATACATATAAATACTGAACTGAGAATTGCCTGGAGAAAGGGCTTGGAAGCCAGTTTTACTAAAGAGCCAGGTGAAGTGGCTCCTTATAAGCTCCTACCTATGGCAGAGATGGCTATTGGGTCTGTAGTGCTCGAGAGGTTGAAATTGTTCAATAAATTGGTATAATCCGCTTACACTGCTCGGTTTTTCCGAGCGGACTCGGTTTTTCGGGGGTTACTCCTCGGAGGCGAAAAATAAAACAAAAAGAAGAATATGCCAAATCTTAACGCTGAAAAGAGGGATATGGGAGTGAAGCTTGATGAGCTTCGTTCGAGGAAGATGGTCCCTGCGGAGCTCTACGGAAGGGGTTTTGAGAACATCCATCTCGCTGTCCAGGCTCGTGAGTTTGAGAAAGTCTACGAGGAGGCCGGTGAGAATACGATTGTGAACATTATGGTTGACGGAGAGACTTACCCAGTTCTTATTAATGATATCAATATAGATCCGTTATCTAGAAAGGCTCTTACTATCGATTTCTACAGGGTTAGAATGGATGAGAAGATAACCGCCCCAATCCCGCTTTCTTTCATCGGTGAATCACCGGCGATTAAGGAAGGTGGAGTGCTTATCAAATCCATGGAAGAGGTTGAGGTTGAATCCTTACCTGGAAATATTCCTCACGAGATAGAAGTCGATGTTTCCTCTATCACTGAGATAGATGGAAGCCTCTATGTCCGCGATCTAAAGATACCTGCTGGATGTGAAATGATAACCGATCCCGACAGCGTTATTGCAACTGTCTCTGCTATCGAAGAGGAGGCTGAGGTCTCTCCCGTAAGCGTTGACGCCATCGTGACCGAAGGTGAGGAGAAGAGGGCTGAGAAGACCAAGAAGGAAGAAGAGGAGTAATATTTTTCTGTAAAACCCCCGCAAACTTGCGGGGGTTTTCTTTTATTGGATTGTGTTTTAAATCACTGACAAGGGGAGCCTTTTCATCTATAATCAAAGAATATGCGACTTAGGCCGAAAGTGCTTGTAGATATAGTCTCAAAAGGGAGTAGAACCCCTTTTTCCGATATGGAAAAAAGGCTTAATCTCGGTTTCAAGCCGGATAAGAAAAGGTTTAGAGTTAGCTCTCTTAGAGCCTTATTCGTAGTTTGCGGCATAGTAGGTATTCTTGGTTTTAGCTCGGTCGTCGCCCCAACGACGAATATCAGCGCGGAGACTATCGATAACTCATCCGAAAGACAAGCTCTCGAGAGTGAGCTGCAGAAACTAGAAACTCAGATAGCGGAATATGAGAGAACGGTTTCCGAATATCAGAAGCAAGGGTCAACTCTCAAAGGAGAGATAAGTCGTTTAACGGCTAACATCAGCAAGATGAACCTTCAGGTAAAGGCCATCTCGATAAATCTCGATAAACTGAGTGGGGATATTAGGTCTACCACCAATAAGATATCCGCTACGGAATCGGATATGGAAAGTAAAAAACAGCTCATCGCAAGCGCCATCCGGGACATCGATAAGAATGAGAATCAGAATCTTCTCGAGATCCTTGTGGCAAATCCTTCATTATCCGACTTTTTTGGCAACGTCAACAATATTCTTATCATCCAAAGTGGCCTTCAGGAAAATCTTAAATCTTTAGAAGAACTTCGCGTAAAATACCTCGATGAAAAGGAGCAATTAGGCCTTGAGAGGACTGATGCCGAAAATCTTAAGGCGTATCAAGAGAGGCAGAGACAGATGATAGAGGAGTTAAAGAAGAGCAAGAATAATGTTCTTACTGTTACTAAAGGAAAGGAGAGTGAGTATCAGAAGCTCCTCACAAAAACCAAGGCTACTGCTGCGGAGATAAGAAGCAGACTCTTCCATCTTCTAGGAGGAGGGGAAATGACCTTTGATCAAGCATATAAATATGCTTCCTTTGCGGAACGTGCTACTGGTATCAGATCCGCCCTTCTTCTTGCTGTTCTTGATCAAGAGTCGGCCCTGGGAAAGAACGTCGGTCGCTGTGACTATAAAACGGCTATGCACCCCAAGAGGGATATCCCCGCATTTCTCGAGATAATAGATACGCTCGGTCTTCAGGGTGACTTGGCTGCTGGAAAGATAAAAGTGTCCTGCCCGATAGCTTCAGACGGCGCTTACGGAGGAGCTATGGGTCCCTCTCAGTTTATCCCTTCTACCTGGAAGATTTATATGAGTCGCATTTCTGAGATAACCGGAGCGAAGGTGGCCAACCCTTGGAATAATCAGGATGCCTTCGTGGCAACCGCCCTTTATCTTAAGGATGCCTATAATTCGTCCGACTGTGTTAACTATGGGGCTAAAAATAAGGCTATTGCCAACGAGCAAATGCTAAAAGAGCGCTGCGCAGCCGCCAAATACTATGCGGGGAGCCGATGGTACACTTATCGGTTTGCCTATGGTGAGCCGGTCATCGATAGAGCGGCCGGATTCGAAGCTGATATTGCTATCTTAAACAGTAGTCAGGCTAGCAGATAGATAAAAATCCCCGATATTCGCGGGGATTTTTTAATGACTTTTTACTATATTCGCTACTTATTTTTTAGAAAATACCCATATTTATCCTATAATTAACAGGGTATGGTTTGGCGTCATCATGATGGTATAAAAAGCTTCACTTTAGTCGAACTTCTTATTGTTATAGCTATTTTAGCGGTTTTGGCCGCCGCTGTAGTTATTGTACTTAACCCCGCAGAGCTCCTGGCTCAGGCCAGGGATTCTCAAAGGGTTACTGACCTTAGGAGTCTTTCTGATTCTATAAACATATGGGTGACCGATAATCCATCATCCCCTATGGGATCTTCGCAGACAGTCTACATTTCAATTCCCGACACAAGTTCCACTTGCGCGAACATTAGCGGCCTTCCATCTCTGCCTGTGGGATGGACTTACCACTGCAGCCTCACTGCTGATCTTAAAAAGATTGATGGTTCGGGATGGATGCCTTTAAACTTCAATAGTATCTTCGGTGGGTCACCTATTTCATTCTTACCAATAGACCCAACCAACGATACCTCATCCGGGCGTTTCTATACTTATACCTCTGGAGGATCTTATGAGCTTACTGCCTTGATGGAAGCTGAAAAACACGATGCGTCCATAAGTGACGGAGGAATATTCCCTAGTCTCTATCAGGTTGGAAATCATATAGACCTTACTCCCATATCAAGAGACATTGGTCTTATAGGATATTGGAAGTTTGATGAAGGGGAGGGAGCGGTATCGTCAGACTCGACGGGCAAATGGGGTAATGCGACTCTGAATGGAGGTGTTTCTTGGTCGTCTTCATGTAAGCGTGGATATTGCTTATCATTCGACGGAGTTGATGATTATGCCGTCGTCTCAGCCAAGACTGCTCTCTTCTCTTCTGTTCATGGTCCCGCCACCGTCATGGCTTGGTTCTATCCTCTTAATGTCACTGGTATTCACAGCGTCTTCGGTGATACTAGTCCGGAATTTCAGATGTACACTTCTAATACTTCGGCCTATGGAAAAGCTAACTCGACCGTCTCTATGGGAACGGTTGCGGCTGATGGTTGGTATTTAGGCTCTGTTACTCATGCTCATCCGACGGGATTAATAGGAACGATTATTAAGGGGTACATGAACGGCGATTTTGTCGAACAGACAAGCTGGACGTGGACATCTCAGAATGGTTACGCGAATGAGGGATATCGTTTTGGTGGGGTAGCCTCCGAGAATAATGCATTTCAGGGTTACATTGATGAGATAAGGATATACAACAGAGCGCTCACTGCCGCCGAAATAAAATCCATCTACGATGCCACGAAGTAGACTCTCCTCCTTCACCCTTGTCGAGCTCCTCATCGTCATCGCCATCCTGGCAGTCCTTGCTGCCGCAGTCGTGGTAGT
>JAQTUL010000004.1 GCA_028710275.1 Candidatus Colwelliibacteriota bacterium
CCCGATGGTGTTCCTCCCGATGGTGTTCCTCCCGATGGTGTTCCTCCCGATGGTGTTCCTCCCGATGGTGTTCCTCCCGATGGTGTTCCTCCCGATGGTGTTCCTCCCGATGGTGTTCCTCCCGATGGTGTTCCTCCCGATGTTCCTCCCGATGACGATGAATAAATAGCATTAGTACTAGCTTCACCATACATATTACCATCAGTACCTTTGTCGCATGTGGTTACAGGACCTTGCGATTGAGCTTGAGACAATGTAAGACTTGAATCCCCGATCAAACATTCGCCCAATGTTCCGATAGATGATCCCTGACCTTCCCACCATTGTATTCCAAAATATGGAGATCCAGCAGCATTTGCTAAATCATTGCATGCAGAGATTGTAAAACCTTCACCTTTTAAATTCGGTATTGGTCTTGGATTTGCACTATCTTTAAAACATCCAATATAAGTAGCTCCTCCAGTCGATTTTTGTAAAGCAATAGCTGCGTTAGCTTTCGCAATCGCACAACTAGTACCATTAGTATCGGAAGGTAATAATCCACAAATTGTATCTTCAATGGTATTTGCTAAAAATGGATTATTACAACATTTTGCAATAAATATTGGGTCGTAATAATTATCTATTACTGGAGTAAGATTTAACCATTTTGTATTTGTTACCCTTAATAATCCATCATAAACTTCACTGCTATTATCAGATGATGATGTTGAAAATGAAATTTGATTTAAAAAATATTTATTTGATGGAGGATAGTAACTTCTTTTACATAAAGAAACAGAAGTATCACCAAGTGTTATAAATACATCTGCTTGTCTTGCTGATATTCCTGTTGAATATAAATGGCTGTATCTAAACACCATTCCTCTTATATTCATATCTGTTTGATAAACATCAATTCCTGTAATTCCAAATCCTGGTAAAAGTTGTACCGTATCTGGAGCAATCCATGGATTATCTCCATTATTATGATTGCATGGTGGACCACTACATCTATTGGTATTTCCGTAATTTACAGTTAATGTTGTAGAACTTGTACCTTGAGTAGATAATTTATCGTAATTACAAAATGTTACAGTATTTAAAACTTGAAACGACTTCTCAGACGTAGTTGATACGTAAAATTTTAATTTGGTTATTATAGAATATTGTTGATAATTTCCATATGTAGGATCTGTATTTGGAGGAACATTATCTATTGCAAAATTATCACCAGCCTGTGAAGATACAGCATTATTACAATTCGAAAAAAACGATATAGTATTGGGTGGTAAACTGCCTGAATTTGTATAAATATCAGTTATAGGTGTCATACTAAATTTGGAAGATTGACTTTTAAAATCCCGTTTTTTCAATGTTTGATAGTCTGACATTTTATATAATGACAATTTTAAAGAAGTTGAAAGATAATCTTTATTTGAACACTTAATTATTTTTGAACTTTATTTAATTAATTAATCACTATATCTTTTTGATTCAGCTCGTACATCTATTTTTTTATCGCATGCAAATTCATGTTCATATAAGAGATGAACATGAATAAATTGTCGGTCACAGTATTTACAATTACAATTTACACAAATAACGTTTGGATTTCTAGAGCCCGTAAATTAGACTTGGTAGATAATACATAGTCTATTGAATGTTGTATGTTTATGACTTTCGGAGATCTGTCTCTCTATAAAGTCTTTGAGTTTTAAAATTTGGATTATTTGGATTATAAATACTATCGGGTGAATATTTAAATAATCCAACAAAACTATTTCCTCCTGAAACAATTGTATTAATAGCAGTTTGACCTCCTGAAGAAATATAATTAATTGCTGAAATACCTCCCGATTTTATAGCATTTATAGCAACTTGTCCTCCTAAAGATATAGCATCAATTGCTTTTTGTCCACCCAATGCGATTGCGTTAATACCATCTTGTCCATAATCAGCGATTTGATCGGCAGCTACTTTCCCATACGTAAATGTCTGCATCATTGCGACACTACCATATTTAATTGTCGCATCAACCCCCTTATCTGATATTCCTGGAGGAAGACCACACATTGACAATAATCCATCAACTAATGGGACAAGAGTTGTAACAACAACATATCCAACTGGATTTGTATAAAATCCAACATTTTTAAGTGCTGCAAGTAAACATCGTGTCGCACTTTCAGGATCATTCACATTTTCACATGTATTTACCGCATCCATAAAAAGATCTGTAACTAATTTTTTTGATGTATCATATCCTAAAATAAATGGTGAAGCCTTCATCATTCCAATATTTGATAAACAATTTGAAGCTGACATATTTGCTTTACATGCATTTGTTATATTTGTTATATCTTTATTAAATTGTGATGTAATAGTTGTTCCAACTATTAATTTTGATATTTCTTGTGGATCATTTGTATAACAATCTCCTAAACCAGAACTATTAAAACTAATACCTTTAGAATCGCAATATGTTTTTGGAATAATACAAGATGGATAATCCCCATTTTTGACATCACAAATTTGAGTATTGGGATCACATTCTATAGTTCCTTGATAATATGGTAATCCATACGAATCGCATGTATTTTTCCAAATATCAAACGATTCAAGACAATATGGATCATGCCATTCTAAATATTTTTGAGAATCAACCGGAATTGATGTATTACCTTTCGTTGATACACATGTTTTTTGGTTATAAGTGCATAAATTATTTACAACATCATAATTATATCCTAAATCTAAACAATAATTTGATAATGCATGTATATGAGAATCTTTATCTAATTGTGAAAGATAATCAGTACTTGGAGGAGAAATTATCACGGTAGACTCGTTAGAAATTGATTTAACTGTTGATGTACTAGTTTTGGAATTAATAAAAAACAAACCAGAAATAACAATGCTTATTACGATGCTTATTATTATCATTGCAAAAAATATGTTTAAAATATTAATACCAAGTATTTCCATTTATTAATTAACAATAATTAATAAATGTCATCCGAAACATTAACAACTCATGGGTCTGAAAATCAAGGAATTATGTATTCAGCGCAAGTCGGACTTTTAGCATTAAATTTTGTACCTATTGTTGGACAAGCATTAGATGTTGTCCAGGCTGTCGGTATGGCTGTTGACCATATAGATCCAGAAGGGTATAATCATGTTCTTACACGAGATGGAATTGATAATATTTCATCAATTATTTATAACGCAATGAATAATGCAATGATTAGTAATATACCATCATGTAGCAATTTAATTCAAAATGCAGTTCCATCTATTAACAAGTCAATCGCTGATGATACATGTAAATCTTTAATGCAAGTATGGAAACCATCAGGACCTGATATGTCAAGTATAGAATCTTGTTATGGAAATTACAACTATCCTAAATCTATATCTCGAAGTGGTCCTCCTAAATCTTCTTGTCCTTCAGGATATTCTCAATATTATAATAAATATTATAACGACAACATATCATCTTATAAAACAAATAACATCGTAACAACTCCTAATAATATTGTTAAATCTTTACCAATTCCAATCACGATTGTTACAACAACATATAATTATACATATCTTATTATAACAATTGTTTTATGCAGTTTATTAACAATGTTGGTTTTTATAATGATAATATATAATATCTAATATGTCATCATCAGTTGCGGAAGCATTATCAGAATTGGCAGCGAAAGAAGCAGCACAAGCAGCTGCAGAATTGGCAGCGAAAGAAGCAGCTGATGCATTAGCAAATGTTTCTGCCACAGCTGCAGAAACAGCGGCAAAAGTTGCTGCAAAAAATGCAGCAGCTACCGTAGCAGAAACTGCAGCTGCAGAAGTTGCAGCTGCAGCGGCAAAAGTTGCCGCTGCACAAGCAGTAGAATCAGCAGCAGAATCAGCAGCAACTGCTGCTGCAAAAACTACAGCTGGAAAAACATTAGCTAATGATATAGCAAGTGTCTCTGCAAAAGAATTAGCAACCGCTCCTGATAGTGTTATAAAGGATTTTATAACATCACACGCCGGAGCTATAACTTTAATAGGACTAACAGGGGTTGGTGCTGCTTTATATTTTGGAATTGAAGCAGCAAAGGGAAAATCTCCAAGTAATGCATATAACGATCTAGTTCAAGGAGCAGCAGATACAACAAAAGATATAGTAGGAGTTGCGAATTCTGCGGCAGCAGCTGTATTGGCTCCAATTGCGAATGCATCAGGATTGACTGGATTTATAGACGCAATAAAAAATTTTATATCAAAATATAAAATTATATTCATTGTGATTGTGGTGTTATGTATTTTATCATCAATGAGCGCAATAGTTTTAAAATTTACATAATCAAATCACTCTTAATAGCAGAACAATATCAGTCCATGCATCATTAATAATAGATTCTCAATATATCTTTAATTCCAAAGACTCCGGTCGGATTAATCCGACTTTTCAGAAGTAAGGTGATAAAATTAGGTTGATTTAATGGATAATAGTTCCTTCTTGAACGGAGATAGAAAATCTCTTAGATTCCTGATATTCCTCTTCAGTATCAGTCCATCCCATAAGCTCATCAGAATGAGAATATCTCTTTGGAACTCCACCTGTCGACAGGTAGATTTTCCTTCGATGTACAAGACGATTAACAGACTCGTCGACCATTCCGACAGGGAGACGAGTGATATGCGCGATAAATGCGACTGAAGAGAACTTATTGTTCTTAAGAGTATTTAGAACAATCGAATCGACATTGTTCTCAGTCAGAGGAGTATTACGATACGTGGACATTTATATTGGATATTTAGAGTTGTCAATGTTTAAGCCAGTAAGAGTTGAAAAGTTGGAACCGCTTAGGAAAGGTTGGATTCACCAACCCGAAGCTTTTGAAAAGTTGGAACAAGTGGATCGTATCCCACCAAAGCTTTTGAAAAGTTGGAACAAGTGGGATCGTATCCCACCAAAGCTTTTGAAAAGTTGGAACAAGTGGGATCGTATCCCACCAAAGCTTTTGAAAAGTTGAACAAGTGGGATACGATCCCACCGAAGCTTTTGAAATATACAAGGATGAGAAAATGATTAATTCACAAACCAATAATTAAAATGTACTTTCACATAACACATTCGAAATGCTTTTGGGAATTTCAGTTGACAATCTCTTGAGTCTTCTCCGTAACGGAGGAATTATCTGTTTCCTAGGTGGAAGAGGAAATGCTACGAAAAATCTTACATCATATCTCACTGATCAGTTCGAGGGAAGTAAGAAACTAGTTTCAACTACTATATGCGAGAGCAATCTGGTATCAGACATTGTAGACACAGCTACATCTTTCTTCGCTGGAGCACATGAAAGTCCTCTTCGCGAGGATGAAAATGGAAATTTCACATTTGTTCCGGAGAAACCCTCACTTATATTTTTGAAACAGGTTAATACTCGTATATGGGATGAACCAGCGATTGAGATTTTGACAGATAGAAGAGATGATGTCAAGTGTATCAAGGTATTTGCTGCATCGTACATTGAGACTATCCCTCTTGATATACGAAAGAGAACAGATATATGGATTATCACCAGAGACTGTTCAAAGGGAAGCGTCTATACTCTGTTCTCATCCATTCTGAAGAATTACGAGTTCGATGAGTTTATGAGCCTTCTCGATGAACATCGCGCACTTATAGTATGGAGAACCGGGGAAAGGAGTGAAAAAGGATTTGAGTATAAACTCTATTCTTTTTCCGATGTTTGTCCTGAAAAATCTATGGACATTAAAGAACTGGTTGAATCTGTAACATATCAGAATATCTCAGATATGATCTTGGAGTACAGTTATCGAGTGATGTAATTTACATATCTCTCATCGAGAACAGTTCAGAGACCTTTCCTGTTGTTCTGTATTCAAATCCAATTCCTATCACTGCACACACAAGAAATAGTGATCCGGTTATCAACATGATAGATCCACTTGTCAACTTTTTAGAATTATAAGGACACGGTTCCTTTACACAAGTATCTATAGAATATCCATTTTTAGATACAAACACTGACCCTGTGATAAGTAATGCGATTCCAATAGCCAAAATAACAGGAAGTATTATAACCGGGAGACCCATTTGATAAATGTAAATAAAATACAAAAATGATTTATAATACTTCTAGATTATAAATCGTATCTTATCCTCCACAATGAGTAGTGAAATTCTTATTGAGCATTCTCAACCCAAAGAAGAGAAACAGATTCGTCCCAAAAAGAAAAAGGTCGTAAAAAAGAGTACAGAGGTGATAAATCTAGACGCGTTAGCGGAAGCAGTCAAAAAAACAATTATCAACGATTCACGCTTTGCTGTGGGATTTTCAAAAAGATATGACGAGTGTATAACCAATCCCAGTGATGTGGTCTTAAAGTCTTTAGAGGTTGAGAAATCTCTCTATAACGAAATGTATCACACCACATTATCATGTTACAACGCGTCACCATACCATTCTTTCAATGAAGAGGAGGACGACAATGAAAACGAAGAGGATTTCGAAGATGCAACTGCGAAGAGATTCCCTTTCAGTAAAGGTAGATTTCATACATCAGATAAAGATGTCACAGTACTTTTGAAACGCGCTTTTGATATCTTTAATACGAAGATCAAGATGTGTTCTCTATGTAACGAGATTCATATGGATATCTCTGATACATGTAATAATTGTCTGGTGATCAAAGTCTTCAAACAATGTGAAGTGAAGGATTGCGCTATCTGTTTAGAGAAAGCCGAAGTGTATTGTACTCTACCATGTAAACATAGTTTCCACAACAAGTGTGTGATGGGGTTACAATCGAGAACCTGTCCGTTGTGTCGAGCGGGATTTGAGCTACCGTTAAGAAGAGTATAGGGAATTTCTAAAAGATGAAGTAAATTTTAAAGCATTGTTATGCTTTAAAATTTAAGCCTATTATTGGCATATTGAATTTGTTTTGGAGATATATTGGTAATATCCGCAGTTATTGGTAATTTATTTTTAATAAAGTTTATCAATCCTATTCCATTGTATGAAGTTTCAAACTCCGTTTCTTTCGGATCTAATATCTTTGAGAGACATACCAAATTGTGTATCGTTTTCAAGTTTATGTCGAGAATTAATATCCTGTATAATTAATTCTAATTTATGCAAAGTTTTATCATCGTTGAGTGACCTTATCATAGACATCATAGAGTTCATGTTAGTTTCTAAAGTGGAAATTTTAGTGTCCTGAGATTGTATCGTTATTTTTAATTGTGCAATCTCATCTCGTAATTTTTGATTTTCCTCTTTGAGAATTTCTATGGTTCTAACATGGTCATCATTATCCTGTCGTAATTTATCGGCATTACCAGTTAGAATTGAAACCTGATTTCGAAGAGTTGTATTTTCTAGCTTGAGATCGTTATACTCTTGTTGACTAACAAGAAGCAATGGAGTTGTGTATGCAACAGTCGAGACGGCCTGTGGTGTAGATATTTCAGTTTCCTGACGTGGAGTATCAACCACTCGATTCTTTTTGGGATGTTTACTCTTGGTAGCCATTGTGTATAATGGTATTATATATTTAGTTAACATTAAAAATCATTTTAAAAATGAAATGTAAATGAATTTTGATAATAGTGTTATCAACTTAACATGCCGTCACATAAGATTACCTATATCATTCTTGGAAATTTCGCGGATGGAGTGACAAAGTTTACCTTTGCAAGCAAACGTATTCGGGATGAATATTTGAGAACGCTTGGAACAGAAATGTCCAAAGATCTATACAAAGGTCAGATGAGAAACAATACCATACAACTTGAAGAATGTTGTCCTGGATCGTGTAACGAACACTGTATAGCTCGTATCATAAGTGAAAAGGGTATCTCCAAAGCGATGTATGTAAATGTTAAATAAATTTTAAAGTTATAAACACTTTAAAATTACATAAGGTCGAAAAACATACTTTCGTTGGTTATCTCCTTCTCGGGTATATTCTGTATATGATACTCTATCGTTTGTAAGAGTTTCTCCTGTCTCTTCACCCATTCATCTGTAGACGAAATAATGTTCTTCTCATTAAACTCGAAACATTGGTCGCTGTAACTACTATCCGACATCTTATATCTATCAGGATTAAATCTTATCATAACCAACGGTCTATTTCCCAAATCTGTGAACAACCCCATTGTCCTCTTGTTATCACACGAATAGTTAACATGTTGGTTCTCGTCACATTCGATTATGATACTATGAGTTAACATATCGATAAACCAATCAGGTCTCTTCTTAGAACATCCACCTTCGATCGTCTTATCGTAGTAGATCTTCTCTTCAATATTATCCAACAGAAACTCGTGTATAAAGTGTTGTTTAGATTTAAAACGTGTAGGCATATCTTCATCTGGATGAAGTTGGTAATAACATCTATGACATGTGGGATAGTAAGGACATCCCTTGACATAAATCTGTTTACACAATGAACAGAAATTCTCGGGTTTAATAAAACAGATGCTACAAGATCTCTTCTTCTTTTTGTGAACACATGTCTCACTTCCACCACAATCTACACAATCGGATCTATACTTTCTATGATCGCATATGCTTCCACCTTCACATTCTTTGCATGTAGTTCTTCGTTTTTCATGAAGACACATTTGACTACCATAACATTCATCTTCAATACAAGTAGATTTCTGTCTTTTATGTTTACAAGTACTTACTCCTCCACAAGGAACACACTGAGATTTTCTTATGTTATGTTCTTTACATCTCTGATTACCGTGACAGTCCCCCTTACCACAAGTCTCCTTCTCATTTCCATGTTCACATCGATTTTCAGGACTACAGACTGGACACTTGGGTCGTTGCATCTTATGTTCACATATACCCTTTCCTCCACAAGGTATACAATAATATTTTGGAGCCTTATGGATACAGAGCTGACTACAAAAACACCCATCAATTTTACATTTTCCTTTATACTTACCATGAGGACAAAAACTCGCGCCTTTACCTTCACATTGTTTACAATAGTTGGGTCGTTTATTGTGAATACACTTCATAATCTTACCATCCCAGATACGAATCTCGTATTTGTATCTATACATCTTACCGGTTTCACGATCGGCTTGACTAGATGGTATGAAAGGGATACAACTTTCACATAAATTTTTAAGCAAGGGATTCTCTATCTCTTCGTCACAATTTTCGCAACAACACGGGAAAATAAGCTCGGATGACATTTGGTAAGATATTAGAAGATAATGATTGTAACGCGATATCATTTTATTTTTTCGTTGTATGTGAACTTAAATGAGATAGTTCGTTTTGGGCTCCATTGTAAATAAAAAATTTTTCACTAATTTTTATTATCTTGTGTATAGTTAACCTACAACAAAAACCATGTCGTCGACGACTTCCAGTTCCAACTTAACTTCCGGATTCATTGATCTCGCCACTTTTGATGAGCTTGAGAAATATATGTACGGTGGTGAGCAGGCCGTCTCCTACTTCGTCCGCAAGGTGCGTAAGGCCACCTGGTTTACTGTCGTTCCGGTCGTTCTCTCGAAGAGCTCCGGTATCGCTCAGTTCAACCAACAGTGGTCGGCTAACATTTCCCGCGCAGGTGACTATCTCCTCCGTTCTTTCCTCCGTATCACCTTCCCGGCGGTTCAGCTTAACACGGCTTCCAATCGTTTCGCGACGGCTGGTCCGGGTGGTGTCAACGCTGGTTCCCTTCGTTGGACCCGTAATCTGATGCATTCGCTGATCAAGGAGTGCTCGATCACCTTCAACGATCTGGTGGAGATGCGTTTCGATAACTACTACCTCGACTTCTGGTCGCAGTTCTCCATTCCGGCCGGTAAGCGTAATGGTTACAACAATATGATTGGTAACATCGATGAGCTCACTAACCCTGGTGCTACTGGTGGAGCTTACCCTGTGATCTCTCTCCCCCAGATCACTCTCAATCTTCCTCTCCCTCTGTGTCATGCTCGTGATACCGGTGTTGCTCTCCCGACTGCGGCCCTCCCGTATAACGAGATGAGAATCAACTTCAACTTCAACGACTGGACTCAGCTTCTGATTCTCGATAACACTGCCAGCGGTGTGTCGACGAACGCTCAGCTCACTGATATCCAGGGTTCGGCTCCTCAGCTCCAGCAGGTGGACGTCTGGGCTGAGTATGCTATTGTCTCGAACAACGAGCGTAAGCAGATGGGTCAGGCTCCTCGTGATATCCTCATCGAGCAGGTCCAGACTGTGCCGACCATCGCGTTCAACCCGTCGTCGGCTCTGTCGAACACTGATATCCGTCTGTCGCATGCTGTGAAGGCTCTGTTCTTCGCTGTGCGCAATAAGACCAACTCCGCTGAGTGGTCTAACTACACTGCTGCATCTCCGGTTCCTCTCCCGACTAACGGTGTGGTGTTCTCTCCTGATCTGGCTGCTGATCCGATCAACACCGCTTCTCTTCTCTATGAGAACACTCAGCGTCTCTCCAACATGGGAGCTGATTACTTCGCTCTTGTCAACCCGTGGTACAACGCTGTGAGCATTCCTCTTGAGACTGGATACCACATGTACGCATACACTCTTGATCTGATGAGCGTGAACCCTATGGGATCTACCAACTTCGGTAAGCTCACCAACGTGTCTCTCCAGCTGACTCCCTCCGTGGCTGCTCAGACTTCTGGTGCGTCGACTGGTACTCTCACTAATCCCGGCCCTCTCGTTGGATCTGGAGCTGGTCTTGCTCAGATCTTCGAATTTGTGTTGGTAGCAGTTAACCATAATATCATCAGAGTCGCTGGAGGAGCGTTGGGTTTCCCTGTCTTGTAATCGAACAAAATTATGGTTCAGTACATTTTCGTACGATACATTGTTACGATTTAAAACTGAAATTTATATCACTAATATTAGTGATATAAACTCTCCAAATGACTACCGTAATTTTCAGTAAAGAACAGTTTGAATTTTGCATTAGAGAACTAATCGGTTGTTCTAAAAAATGTATGCGATACTACGCTCTCGATTCTAGAACTAGAAAGAGGAACGAGAAAAATGGTACTGATTTAATCTCTGACATTAGAAACGTGATTGTAAATATATGTAGAAATAAAATACCGACTACTCATAAATCTGACTTCTTTGATATGATAGATGAATACGCAAACAAGGGGTATCTAATATGTAATTATGTGTCAAACAAAGATCCTATGACAATTGTATGTAGAGATTACCATCACAATTATACTATAACTAAAGTCCATCTTATCCGACGTATAGATGAGAATAAACTACCTTGTGGTGAATGTGAACAAAATACAAGAAGTAACAATTCATATTTGACAAGTCAGGTCTCTAAAACGATAGAACGAATTAAAGAATATGTACACGAATTGAAGTCTGAATACTTTTCTTATGATTCAGTAAAGGGTGTCGCGCTTATTTTATGTCCTCATTGTAAGAAAAAGATAAATGTGGGTAGAAATTATCTTGTCCAAAAAAGATGGAAGTCGTGTGTGCAATGTTCAAATACAGTTAGCGGAAACAAATATACTCAACAAGAGATAGAATCTATATTTAGTAAAAAAGGTGTTTATGTAATATCCAAATATGAAAATAAAGACATTCCTGTTTTACACAATTGTCCTGGATGTATGGAGATTATCGGATCTACATTGCGTGATATTAAATTAAGATCTATTATTTTATGTACATCATGCCGATACAGATTTACATTGGATATCAACGATAAAACATTGGATAAGTACGGTATATTTTATAATCCGATAATTGAAGAACGAGAGAATCTTAAATGTGTGAAACCTTTCTATTGTAAAGAAGAAAGATCGAAACTAGATCGGTGGGGAGTTGATCTTATTCCGGTTGATAAATGGAGAGAATTCTTTCAAAAAGATATCATATTTGGGAACTCTGTTTACAAGAAAAAAAGAAGAGAATGTAATATTACTGATGAAAGTTTCGAAAAGAGTAAAAAGTCGAATATGAAAATGAAGGAATTTATAGCCCCTAATGGTCGAATATTTAATGTTGATGGATATGAATCAAATGTTCTAAAACATCTTGTAAATTATATATCAGAAGAGAATATCATAACCGATTCAAGATGTATCCCAGTAATATCATACAAATATTTTGATGGTGAAAGAAAGTATTTCCCTGACTTTTACATACCGGAATATAATCTTCTAATTGAAGTTAAGAGCTTGAGAACATATTACGATAATTCAGATAAAAATATAATGAAGATGTTGTATTCGTTTTATACAGGATACAATGTCGAATTGTGGATAGTATCTAAAAAATACACATATATTTTATTCTTGTCTCACACACCTTCAGGTATGAATTTATACTATAAAATTATATTGAATAACAACGAAGATGAATATCTTTTTATGGTCGATGTGTGTAAGGGATATTTAGACAACAAATACTATATCAATAAAAAAGGATTGAAAGTATTGGTTATTTCAGAATGGATAGAATATAAAAGAATTAGAAGTGTGGTTAATGACATCTTTAAACCACACGAAAACATTCATACTCTTAATGATCGCTGTAAAAAGTTGGAATCTAAAACAAAGACTAAATTGATTGAGATTGTTATCGAAAGTGATGTCGAAGAAGAAAAGGAAGAGAAAGTATCCGAATTGGTTGAGATCATTATGGAGAGTGAATCAGACGACGATATATCATTTGAATCTGTTGGAAAATATAATACAGATGATGAAATAATCGTGCCAGATCTTTCTTCTTATTTTGAAGCTAAGACTTTTCACATACCTAGAGAGATAACAACCGATATTATGATGTCAGTAATGAAAGATGGTCGTCGATTCGATAAAATAGTCGATGTAATCATGAAACATTTAGAGAAATATCCATCATTCATATCATGTAGAAAATGGATTACCGATGAAGAATTATTCAAACGATACGATACAGGTATTATGAAAAGTGTCACTGTTGATGAGAATGATGTGTTGATAAGTAATACAAAATTTGTAGGATTTCTAAACTATTTTGTCATGGACGAGATATTAAAAGTAAAAACAGGGTCTAGAAAACGTAACATTCACGATACATGGGATGATCATCAAACTCGTCGTAAATTAGTAGAAGACACTTTTAAGAACAAAGATTTGAAAGTGTTTACACCTATGTCCATTGAATCGAAATATTCTTATAGGGAATCTAGGGCGTACAATTTTCCTGTAAATATAGCATGTCATTTATACAATAAATATGGAGGAGAGAGAGTACTAGATTTTAGTTCTGGCTTTGGAGGAAGATTGATCGGATTTTGGAAATCCAACGCGAAAGAATATGTTGGAATAGATCCTAATAAAAATATCGATTATAATAGTATACTCAAATGGGTGGGAGAAAATGATCCACAAAATAAAAAGGTCTCTATAATTAGAAAACCTGCTGAAGATGTGGATTTTTCAACCTTGGGTAAATTTAACTTTGTATTCACATCGCCTCCTTATTACGATCTGGAGGTATATTCATCTGATGAATCTCAAAGTGTTTCGCGATATAAAACGTATAGTATATGGTTAGATAAATTTTTAAAGGTTGTAATAGATAAATCTATACATGTTTTGGAAATAGGGGGGTATCTCGCGATAAATATTCAAAATATCAAAAAATACAATATAGCAGATGATATGTGTAGATATTTAGATGATCGAAAAGAGTTAATTAGAAAAGAGGATATAGTATATAAAAAATCAACAAAGACAAAGAAGAATTTAGAACGAATCTATCTGTATCATAAATTAACTTAAACCTCTCATCATTAAATTAACACATGCCGTTCCAGATCGGATCACCAGAACACTATAAATTCCATGGCGTCGCTTTCATATCAGATGATGTGGATGATGTCAAGGAGATTTCTCTTTACGACTTTCAGACATCAACCTATCGAAAGTGTCGGATCGTTGATCAGATGCCTTACGATCTAGTCGAGATCCAGTTCGACGATGATAAGACATGTACTGTCACATGTAGAGATTCCTACAGACTTGCAAAAGATGAGAGAGAATTCCGGTCGACCGAAGAGATGATGAGAGAGGATGCATGGAGAATGAAGGTTGTAGAAGATGAGGGTGAATTCGATTTCTACGACGAAGATGAAGATGATGAATGGATTAAGGCGGAGGTCGGAGGATTAGTTGATGATCTAGTCTCCGGTGTAATCGACGTTCGTTATCGGAAATCTAGCGGATATTGGGGTTATCTTCATTACGAGAGTAGAAGAATAGCTGAATATCAAACAAAGACTCCGGTGTTGACTGAAGAGGATCTTCTGGAGGAGGAGACAGAACAGAGACGTCAAGAGGATATGGAACAGAAAGATGACGCAATCCTTGATGAGATGTGTAAAATTCAGTAAAGTCAGTATAAAGTCTTCAAGTATAGATTAACTAAATGGGAGCGACGGAAAGTAAAAGTGTAATCAAGAATGAACCCAAACGTGTAATCAAGAGTGAAAGCCTTTTTTGGGGTGCATGGTACGATAAAACAGGAGATTATTCGGTAGGACCGGCAGTGACACTCTATAATGATCAGTCACTAAACGATTACAATCGTAAGATGACATTGTATGTTCTCGCTAAACACAGACGTAAAGATGGGAAATATCACTTATGAAAGTTTTAAATTATAGTTATTCAACTATAATTTAAGTTTATACTCTACAATCACCTATTGAAGACTCACTCACTCTCGCATATGAATATTTTCTTCTCATGTAGAGAATAAGAACATTCTGAAGAAAGGAGATAGAACTACCGGTGATATAGACGTAATCAATTCTCAATGCTCCATAGAGAATTGCGAGAATATATGAAAGCTGTTGTATAACAATCATAGCAATCGAGATATCATCCCCTTTCTTAGTCTTGTACAGTTGGTAGATCTGAGGGAATCGATAGATCATCGATAGCAATGTCGCAGCATACCCGATCAGAAGAATTCCATACTCTGGAACAACAGTCATTTTGATATGTGATGATCTTTATTGAATAAAGATCATCAATCATTTTTTGATATCATTGATTGATATATTCCAACTTTAAAAGCTGTATCAATCAACTTTAAAAATGATTGTAAGATAAATATTATATAGATAAGAAAGATGCCGTCGACTTCAGTTCCTGTTACAGTTAAGATTGTCAAACCGATTACACCGGTAAAAAAGCCTGTGTATCCCGGACCTAAATGTAGATGATCAACAACAGCGTTTCGATTTATAAAAATGAATGTTCCATTTTTATAAGTACTTCTCATCATCCATTATGTCACAAGAAGCATCTCAATCGATCCCTAAGGAGGATGTCGAGTTCTATGGTATCGACGAAGCCCATATGTTCTATGTCGAGGAGAAACAAGAGATCTATGATCTGTTTTGTGATATGTCGGAATTAGACGCAGATGTTAAGGTTCCGTTCGATGATGACGACATGAAACGATACAATAAGATCTGTAAGAGAGTAGACGAAATTAAGAATGAGATTGTATGGAATGAAAGACAAATTGTTGTTCATGCGGGAGAGGAACTGAATCCCGATAACATCTCATTTAAGGGATTGATTGAAGAACTCGACAGAGTTGAGACTGAAATGGGGTCTATTTTCAGAAACAGATCAAACCCACAATATCATTTTGATATTGTCTTTTATCACAAGGGATGTCCGGATGGACAATGTGGCGCATGGATTTATAAACGAAAGATGAAGGATCTCGGTATTCCAACTGATAAAGTTACATTCATTCCGATGATCGCAGGAAAGTATCCGAAAGAGACAAAAATCGATAAGAAGAGGGTTCTCATGATCGATGTCTGTCCGAAAAAAGAGGAGATTGAGGAGATTCTGACCAAATGCAGTGTGTTATATATTCTCGATCATCACGAGTCTGGAGAGACCGATACAAAGGATGTCAAATTGAGAGATTCAGAGTTTTCATCGGACTACAAACATAAGAATCTCCACGTGATTTTCGATATGAAGAGATGTGGCTCGCAGATTGCGTGGGACTACTTCTACCCACGCAATCATACACGAATTATTAAACGAGTGACCGAAGACCATCAGTTCAAAGAACTGCTATCTATTTCTGTATCGTTCTCAGACAAATTTGAGAGTAAAGACTCTTATATTACACTAGACTTTTTTGACACAGACA
This sequence comes from Candidatus Colwelliibacteriota bacterium, assembly GCA_028710275.1. Classification (GTDB taxonomy): domain Bacteria; phylum Patescibacteriota; class Minisyncoccia; order UBA6257; family Colwellbacteraceae; genus STB-63. The sequence continues at coordinate 16,215 of JAQTUL010000004.1, forward strand.
ATCGACCATGGTTTATCGATGTTGTAGCAGATAGAGATATCTGGAAATGGATGTACCCGTCATCGAAGGCGTTGGGAGCTTATCTCTTCTTCCATAAATACTGGTGGGATTCTTGTCTGGACTCAAACAAACTCGACTATCTTATGACAGTACAATTACCAGAACTTCAGAAAATGAAAACTGATGGTGAACTTCTTCTTGAGATCGAAGAACGAGATGTTCAGGAAGCAGTACGATCATCATTTCTATGTGACTTTACCTCTCCATCAGGAACAGACTATAAAGTGCGTTTTGTAATTTGTAAACATACATTGGCTTCAGAGGTCGGTAACAGATTGTCTTCAATGGACGACTGTAGTTTCGCTGCAATTGGAAGATATGATTATGATACAGATGAATGGTGGATCTCTTGTCGAGGAAAGGATAAGGTAAATTTATCGGTTCTGTGTCGAGAGTTTGGTGGAGGTGGGCATCCTAACGCGTCGGGATTCACAATGAAGAATGATGCAGGATCTCTTCAGAATGTGTTTCGAAAGATTAAAAACTGAAACCGTACAAAAATGAATTAATACGGATTACCTTTTTATCAATCACACTTGATAAAAAGATGAAGATCGTCAATTCCAAACGTTATTTTCTTACACCTATTAATCTGGATAAGTTGATTAAGAGAAGATCACACAAGAGTTACCAAGCAGAATGCAGAATCAATCTTTCACACCCTGAAAAGATCGAAGAGGGATACCGTTATATTCTAAATTACAACTGTCTTCATAAGGAGATTTACAAAAAACTTATCTCTGATATCAAAAAGTCCAATACGATCGATCAGAAAAAGGTGAAGATGGCGAGTGATATCTTCTGGTCACTTTTCAGTGATTCATCTATTTCCGCTGTAAATTTGAAGGCAATCGGTATATTAACAGGAACAGAATCGACAGGATATAATGTGATGACCCAAACTACAGCAAACAGTACAGGTGAAGCATCACTAAATTTTAACTTCTGGTGTTCCTCTCCAGCACAATTTGCATTTCTAAATATTGTTATTATCACAACAGGTGAAATCGACAGTATCAAGTTCGATAGCAAAATTATTCATTGTAGTTCTGATATCTACAGTATGATAGCGAATAAGGAGATTTACACTCCATCAACCGAAAAGGATATGGTTATCTTTTGTTCTGGTGGAACACTAACCAAAATCCAAGCGTCTCACGCTCAAAAATATTATAGTGAAATTGTGTGTTCGTTTTCAGTTCCTTATATTACTGATCCAAAATTGTGTAAAGTAAGAGTATGGGGTGAAGATAGACAGATCGATGATGCGAATTTTCTCTTTCAAGAAGAAGGAGAGAGTTCTGATGATATATTCGGTGCGAGTGAGTACTGGAAAGAGTATATCTGTCTCGATAAGAATCGAGTTGATGATATTAAGAAAGGGAGAAAAATTTCGATATTGGTCTCTCCAATGGAGTATAAACTACCTGAATATATCATATCAAAGTATGTTCAGATGTGTGATGATATCGCCGAGCAGAAATTATTGTGGATTTTGTGGAAAACAGGTCAATCTCTTCCAACCAATTCAAACAAGTCGATATTCTCTCTTGATAAAATTAAGAGAGCGGAGATTGATGGAGGATCAAATCTCAGTCACGAGATTATGACGTGTCATAGCGCCGAAGAAAGAGAGATCGCACCGAAAAATGATATTCCGGAGTGAATGATTATAAATCAGAATATCCACTACAATGGTATTTTATATCGACAAACTTAGTGTTACCGGTACGATGATGGACGGAGAGACCAAAATTCTAACTACTGAAGTGTATGAAGACTACATGTCTGATGAGATCGATTTTTGGACAGGAGATATCAAGAATATCATGCGTCTCGATTTTGAGTATTTACATTCGGAAGAAGAAAATGATGTATGGAGCTTTATCGAGAAGCATTCGAAGTATCTCATTAATCTCCAATCAATCTCTTTTGCACAGCCTCTCGGAAGTTGTCAAACTATCGATACATTTCTCATGATGATTCAATCATTGTGTAACGTACAGATTGATCATATAGAGACAGGGATCGTTGTATATTCATCACATGAAAAATCCGATAAACCATATCTCGATCGATATTTTAATATCAAAACTATCACAAGCATTTATTGAATAAAAATGAATTATTTTAAAAGATACGGTATTGCACTACAAATTTGGAAGTAATCGCAAAACCAGATGTCTTCCGATAAAACAGAACGCAAAGAGGTTCCCATTATTTTCGAGGATTCAGATGATGAGCAGGAGGTGATTCTGGAAGAAATTTCTTCCGACAGCCAGGAAGTTGAACTCGAAGAGGAGAAATCTCCCAAGGAAAAAGAGAAGGATGATGGAAGTATGTGGTTTCATGAAAAGGGAAAATTTACTCTCCACGGATTTACGATGTACGATGTTCTCATCACACAAGAACAATTCCAGTACGTGGAGTATTTCAAACGATCAGTGCTGAGAATAGATCTTCCCGAGGGATTGAGTGAAAAGTGGAGACATCCACTCATCGGTTCCATGAGAGATAGAATTGAAAATGAATATGGGATGAAAGTGAAGGGGGTGTTTGGGAATCATTACGAAAAAGAAGGAAACGACTATGCACCGTACCACAAGGATTCATACGGAGATGGAAAAGGAGTATTTACTGTGTCTATCGGAGGAACCCGTATGTTCTACACAAAAGATGACAAGACTGGTGTTGTAACTAAACATAAACTCGATGACGGGGATCTATTTTATTTCAACTCACAGTTTAACTCAAAGCACAAACATTCAATTCCCAAACTTAAATCCTACAAGGATCCTCGTATCAGCATTGTGTTTTTTGTGTAATCTGTCTCAATACTTTGTTCGTGGAATTCTCAACAACAATGGAGAGATTGTTTATGTGTTTACACATATCAAGCATTTGAATAAACATCTTATTATTCAAAGCTAAAATTGAACTCAGTTGTGAATTTACACGCCCACAATCTTTACACCCTGAAAGCTGGTTGTTAGGTGGGATATTCTCTTGCATTGGTATCTCTTCATATAGAGAACTCTCTAGTTTATCTGATTTCTCTTTTGAAATAATTAATTCTCTCATAATAGCATTGGTCCTTGTATCAATACATTTTTTAGTCCTCTGTTGATGAGCTTTGAGATTGCTTTTGCTTGAGTAGGTTTTGTGACAATATTGACACGTGTTTGTGACATCCTCTTTTATTACAGTTGTCATTGGTTAATTACGTAACTAATCATTTAGATTAATTTTTCCATATTCAGATACAGTATCTGTAAAACTGATTATTTTAAATACGATATAGCATAATTTACTCTACCACGAACTTCCTATAAGATGGCTTCGTCGATTTCTTTTGCCAGATGGTTGTGTCATTTCCTCTGTGTTTCGAGTGATCAGGAAATCGACCTTGCTCCCGGACTTGACTGTCTTCTGTCCGGAATTCCGGACTCGGATGTTTCCGATGGAACGCGCAGATTTTTGGAGAAGAGATTTCCGAATATTTCGGAAGACAAGGTTATCGATGTGATCGATACCCTAAACAAGATGAGACGGATCATTCCACTCAAGATATCATCATCCAAAACCTCAATCGTATGTACACCTGTCGATACCAATGGAGCACAATTTGATGATGTTTCATCCACAAATGAAACTGAAATTATCTATGATGAGGTTATCTCCCCCACGGTTGTGTTGTCTTCGTCCAAGAAGTTCACTTTCGATATCCATGGTGATGTTGTTCCGCTCAAAAATCTCAAGAGAGTGAATCTGATATACTCATCGATCGTTCACAACACAACACATCGTCTTCGATTGAAAGTCTCTCTTATTGCTGACCGGGAAGAGGTATCCGAGTGTGACGTATACATCGGTATGATTAGACGCCAACTTCGAAAGGATAACAATCTGAAGAATAAGATCGATATGATGATACTTCGTGATGAGTACGAGAAACTTCTGTCATCATGTAACCTATCAGTCGACGATGAAACAAAGAAAAGTATTAACAATTTCATCGGTTAAAGCTCCGGTTTGATAACGTCAAACTCGTTCAAACTTTGACTCCAAGAATAAAAACGATTATAATGTCTGGAATGTTCCAGACATTATAACTCAGTCCAGAGATGAATCATAAATTTCAGCAGTTCCTCAAAAACAGCGATTTACTACCGAAGATTAATCAATCTCAGGGACAATATAGATATATACTTGATCTTATAGGATGTAAATGTATTCGAGATAGAGAAGTATTCGAGATTGATGATGAATGCCCCCATTTTCACCTTGATTATCCAAACGATTGTCAATCTATGATTATGTCATATTTTCAATCTCTGAATACAGATCTATTGGTTAAAAATATTCCTTTACGATACGGAAAAGTAAAGGGAGTTATTAGAGAGATAGAAGACGATGGATATAGATTATCTCTTTTAGGATCTGATTATGAGCAGAAGATGGACGTTGAGTCACACCTTTTATCTACACATATCAAAGATGTCCATAAAAAAATTGTTAATGGATTCGATGTCATGTCCTCGAAAAAGAAGCGATGGGGTGGATGGTCTATATTTCTTGAAGGAGGTATACTCTATGGAAAAATAGAAATGGAACGTTGTTCCGAAAGATCAACCGTATATCATATCAGTAGAGAGTTAGCTGAATGCGCTGTGATTGTTGTTAAAAGAGATGTAACGACAATGATTGTACCGACTTATAAATACTTTCATAAGTACAAAACACACAGTATCTATCGTATGTGGAGATATATTCAAAATAGATTGAGAGATATGGATGATAATCGTAAAATTCTCGACGAGGATTGTGATATGTTTTCTGTATATAATTTCGAAAATAATGTGTTAACTCTTGAGAAGAAAAAAGTTGTTTCATTTTCAAAAGCTACGGTAGGATCGTATCCTACTTGCCTAAGCGGTTCCAACTTTTCAAAGAAGATCAGTATAACCGAATTCTCTCCTTTTCTCTCTTTCTGTCTGTTCGTTGTAGAGAAGTACTAAAAATGAAATACCGATAAGTACTAACTGTGTTAGTACTTATCACCGACTCGAGGAAATGGTTAAAGTTGTTGTGTTCGATGGTGTATGGAAAGAGGCAGAACCATTATTCGGACCAAAGACACTTTGGTTATATTCAGACAATGACACTAAGGAGGGTAAAATGGGACAGGATGTGATACGAGATCATCCGAACACATGTGGTATACCAACAAAAAAACTTCCAACAAAGAGTAAGTCGGCTCGATACGTAGATGATGAATATGAAGAGAATAAGAAGAAAATTGTGACCGCGTTCAAGAGAGCGAGAATCATGATCAAAGTAAAGGGGTATGACACCGTAATCTTTCCTATAGCGGGATTTGGCAGAGATCTGAAGACGGCACCTCAGACATTACTACTACTCAATCAGGAGATGAGAAAATTTGTTGATGAGATGAACAAAGATGAGGTTGAGAAGAAAGAGAATACCGAGATCGAAGGATGGAATGTAGTGTAGACTTATTGAATATAATACATAGGGTCGAACGAATCTAATTTCTTCCCTTCATATGTATAGTCTATCAATTTATAGATTGGGGTCGGACACATCTTTGATGCCCCAATCTTCGTTTGAATATCAGAGTATGCTTGTGTAGGATCAAGTTCATACCCCGAATAATCACAGTTTTTTATAAGTGTCAAAACCTTATCGGATCGATTTTCACTAGAGAGATCTCTTCCTAAAGCATAGATACTCTGAATGATAGAGTATGTATCTGCTAGTTTATGGTCGAAGTAGATTGTATAGTTTTTAGAGATATCGTCATATCCCTTGGATTTTTTAGCGATTTCTTTGATAGCTGACGGTTCGTTCGCGACATTATCTTTTATAGTATGAAATATATCAGTCACACTACTGATATAACAACCACCTAGAGCAGACTTTACAATACTTTTTGCCTTCTTGGATATATAGGGGGCCCCAAGAAAGAATTCTATATTATTCTTCGTTCCAATATCAATCTTGATATCACCGATAAAAGATTTTAGCTGATTACCTGTGTATGACGCATCCTCTGCTATAATACAAAGGGTTTTTTCAGTCTTTGCCAACTGTATCACATCTCTGATATCGGTCAATATGTGTGTAACTTTCTCTTGGAGAATTCCATAGTACAATAACCCAACCCATACCGGAGATTTTTTAATTGGTTCATTCCATGTCATACCGAGAATAAGAATAACAAAATTCTTAGGTTTATATACTGACACCACAGTACGCACATCAGCCGATATTCGTTCTATCTTATCATAGAACTCAGAATACGGAACATATCTGGTGTATTTCCTGAGAAGATCGGCAAAAATTCTTTCAGACGAATCGTCATCTCCTTGACGGTTTATCCATGTAGTGAAATTATCATTATCCACAGGATGTCGTCCCGATTGTTTTATCGGAAGTTTTTCCTTATTCTCTTCATAAAAAAGATGAAATTTTTCAAGAGAGATCATTATATAATACACAAATATTAAAGTCTATTCATACACGAATTTCTAAATGGGTGGACCAGCTTATATCGATGGAGATGAGGAGAAGTCATTTGACAATTTCTACGTATGTAGATTTTCTTATGGTGGATACGAATGGACGAGTACCGAACATGCTTATCAGGCAATGAAGTTTATCGATAAGGAACATATTGAAAGAATTAGATCAGAGACTGATGTTGCCGTGGTATATTTTCTCGGTCAGGTGGAATACGTTACTCATACCGATGAATGGATTAAGGATCATGAAAATGAGAAGATTCGTCTTATGTATGAGATCAACAAGGCTAAGTTTTCACAAAATGATGTCTTGAAGAAGATTCTTCTCTTTCGTGTTGGAGAGATTGAGTTCAGAGGAAATAGATTTTGGGGAAAGAAGGGAAAGAGAGGTCTTAACTGGGGTGGTAGAATTTTGACCAGAATCCGAGAAGAACTTCTCTCTATACAAGAGGTGTAACACTTAAAAGAATAGAATACAAAATCTTTAAGGTTCTGTATTCTCCGAGTTTTAAATTTAACAGAAAAAAATATATGTTCAATCAATAATTGTGAATGAAGAAGTACTACATCGCTATTGCTGTTTTAGTCGTTATTCTCGGATTGATGTATTTCCAATGTTCACCCGGAGGATCTATGGGAGGTTCCAAGGGTAACGTTGATGTTACCTACTATTTTAATCCCGGATGTCCTCATTGTAGAAACTTCATGCCCGCGTGGAAGGACTTCGTTTCATCGGGAGGAGCTAACTTTACCGAGATAAATTGTGCTACAAATCCCGAGAGATGTCAAGGTGTGAGAGGAGTTCCTTGGGTTGTTTTCTCTAAGTCGGGTGGAACTCCTGTTCCGTTTACTGGAAATCGTGATAAGGCGTCACTCCAGGGATTCCTTAACTCAATGAATTAAATCACACCAACAGTTGAAAACTGAATTTTACTGTTAGAATACAATTTGAGACACTCGTATTCTAACTCACCGTAAATGGCGAACGTAGAACAAACCAAAAAGATCGACATGGATGTCGAGAACGAAGAGGACTTCAAACAGAGGTATCTGGATCTGAAGAGAATTTATGATTCAGAGAAAAAGGTGTTTGAATCTTCTGTGATTGTTGATACGGGTACAGAGATCTACGCACCGTCTATTTTCACTAAGAAACCGACCGTCCCTGCACAATCTCCACCCAAGACCATTACCATGCTTAGGTGGAACTACGAAGATGATGATGGAAGTTGGGCACCAGCAACGCAAAGCTGGAATGATATCGTCACGGCAAAGTATAATGTGAATGACAAGAATGTACAGAAATTTACTGTCACGGTTGGAAAATTTAACTATGACATATCTATTTGTGATGACAAAGGATATCAAGTAAACACGCAGACAAACAAGAAGCGAATGATTGAGTGTGAGAGAAGAGAAAAAACAGAGACACCGACTCTTCCGGTTATCGCGATCAGTCCCACGTATAATGTGGGGATTCCCGGTATCGTGTACGATGAAACCATTTTGAAAGCTTTCAAAATGTCTGGAGGTCCACCATCGGTTATTCCCATCTCTCAGGGAACTGATGAGTACATGGAGATCGAAGGCCGATTTCTGTATATTGGATACAATAAAAATCCAAGTATGATTTCTCGTGGAGCGAGAATTACAGGAATTGATCGAATTCTAAGCCCTAATGTTGCTAAGAAATATCTTCTATCAAAGTCACTCTTATCTAACAAGAACGAACGTCTTCTTTTTCATGGATGTAAAGAACCGTCGGTGTTCCAGAGTATTTTTAATGAAGGTCTCGATTTTAGAGAGTCTTCAGTAGGACTTCTTGGACAGGGAATCTATATGGGAGATTCCCCCTTTTATCCACACAATGGTGGATTCACAGGATACCCTGATAAGAACGGTGTACGAACGATGTTTGTTGTAGCATGTCTTGTTGGGTCAGAACACGATGCAGGAGATGTCTATCATTCCGATTCTACTACTAGATACGCATTTCAGGCCAAGAAAAAACCGGGTTCCAAATTCAACTCTATTCGTGCCCAGACAACTGATGAGAATTGTGGAATCTACTGTGTGTACGATAATTCACAGTGTTATGTAACTCACGCGGTCTCTTACATTTTGTAATATCCATATGTTTTATATCTTTGTTAGATATAAAACTTCTAATTACTATCCTCTTCACTATCCTCTTCATTTATCCATTTACGACAATTGGGACATGCTTTCACTTTGAGATCTGATAAACAGGCTCTGTGGAATTTGTGTCCACATCGAAGGGTATAATAATTCTTTGTATTCTCCATACAGATTGTACAATATTCACTATGTTTTCTGTTCAACATGAGAAGTTCATTGATAAGGCAGTTGTCACATCTATCGTGTTCTTCCGAATAAGAATCAAATTGACGTATAACACCACAATGTTTACAGAAGATATATTTGTTGATATAATCGAGTATCGTTGAAAAAGATAATTTCAGACTAGGACCTCCAGTCTGAAGAATGAATAATTCATCATTAGGTGAAGTAATCCCATCAATAGATTTACCGATATAGAATTCCAAAATATATTCTTTTACCTTTGGGTTGTAAATAATTTCATATCCATAGAATTCCAACCCATGTATATTCTTTATTTTACAATTTGAAAGTCCATAAGTAGTCATTTCCGTTTTCCCTTCAAATTTTTTACTCCATTTCGTAACAAACAATTCGATGAGCATCTCCTTATACTCTATTTCGGCATCAGAAAGACCATAAATCTCTTTGTGTAAAATATTCCCGGAGTCATTAAGTTCCTCATCACTAAGAATTTCAGATGTAGAGATTGACACTTTCAATTGACGACATATGTTTATATCTAAATTTGTTAATGGTGAAATAGATCCGTCGGGATTCTGTTTTCCAATAACGGTCTTATTCTCTTTAGAAAAGACAAGATGCGTTTCTAAATGTTCGTAATTACCAAATTCATTCTTCTTTAACATAATACTTGAAGACTCAGACATAGAGATGATACCGGTCGATTCGTGAAGATCACAAGACTTTTCAGAACTCATATATAGGTTATCTATTATCCAATTAAATACTAATTGACATTTGAAATGTTAGTGAAGAGATTGGCTATATCGAGAAACAATGCGATAGATTCCAATGGGTAGTTTACATTATCGTTTGTAACATAATTAGACTTCTTTTTCAGTAGTTGAGTATCGTAGAGAATAAATCCTGAAAACAGAACGATGGCTATACAACTGTAGATTTTAAATCGAGTGTTTAATCCGCTCACCGACGAATGAAAAATCATGTCACACACCTCCAGTACGATAAGCGCGAACAGACCAAATAAGAGATATGACCCCCAAGATATAAAATCACAAGTTGAGAAGGTCGCGAATATGGATAATCCTATCGTCAACACAAGTGTCGTAACAATGGTACCGTTCAGTGTTCCCTTTTCCTCTGTTTTTTGATACATAGGATACAGTATAACTCCCATTGAGATAACAAAAACAAGCCAGATAATATGTCTAGGAACGATATGTTTAAAATATTTTACACCAAACATTGATGCTAAACTTAGAATAAAGATCAAGAGAAGATGTGTACTTGTAAGTGTATATTGATACTTGGCCAACTGTAGAACTGTAATACACGCTATAGCTATAGCTAATGAAACGTAGAGATATGTGTTTGATATATACAATGATGGAGTAATCTTTTTAGAAAGTGAAAAATAGAGATACCCTATAATAGATATTATCAATACAGATATCACTGTTTGTATCTTCGAGACATTCATTCGATAATCTATAATAAAGAAAAAATTTCGTAGTATAATGAGTGGGACGATAGATATTAGAACTGATTTGTGTATTTTAGAAGGAATTTCCGTAGCGACTCTTATAGATATCGATCATATTGTTATTGGTAACGGAAAGTATCATTTACGAGACGAGAGATTATGTTTTCTTTCATACACCAAAAATGTCACTAAGTTAAGTCTCTTTGATATTAAAGACGATGAAATGAGAATGACCATCCCGTGTAACAATCTTTCGTCTGTTAGAATATCAGGTCTCTCTTCATCTGTCGTTACCGATTCTATGGGGAGTTATTTATTGTTCGATCAAAAATGAGTTTGAGCAGAACAGATTAAATCATCACCACAACATTCACAAATGTCGACTGAAAAGCCTACCACAATTGATGTTTACCGAATCGATACGTTCTCCGGAGAGAACAATGAACACGGAGTCGACCGTTCAGAGAGTTGGATATTGAGACGAGATAGTTTTCATGAGACACTCGAAGATGCAAAAGACCATGTTAGAATAAAGAGTCGAATTTTTACTGATCTCCCTCTTTTTCTGGTTGATCTTAAGTCTGATGAAGAGAAGGAGTCTGCTGTTGATGAATTCTGTTTCACCGATAAGTATCTTAAGTATCAACGCTACTTTGTGATTGAGAAACCGACAGATATTAAGACTGTTGAGTCTAAGATTATCAAGGTTCTTCGATCAGAGGGTGTAAAGATTGGAAAGGCTCAGTAAAAGTTCAGTCAAATTGTGTTTTATAACGAATAGTTATAAAACAAGGTATTAAATACGCATAGATGTCGCGAGAGCAATGAAAATCCATCCCATAGTGAGAAGAGGAAGACCCATCGAGAACAATCTATTCTCACCACACTTTCCTTTAAAAATACGAGTTATACCCTTCTCTCGTTCAATATTGATTTTTGTTGTACTGATGATAATCAATGTGACACCTATAAGAGAGATCATTTTCCGCAGTTTAGAACTATCGGAATCAACAAATGTTATGTTCTCTGTATTACTCGATCTACTTATAGCATAGATGAAATAGAGCCATCCAACAATAAACATAGTTCCTCCACCGATAATGAGGGCTTTACTGTTCATAGTTTCTGATGCTGATCGGCTAATGAGAATCATTGATCCCATGATCAGAGATGATGCGATGAGAGCATTTTTATTAGATCCCGGATTAAACTTTAGAACACCTGATACAGGATCTCTTCGAAGGGATAGAGAATACATAAACACAATCCATCCGAAAACTAAAACCGTAGTTCCGATAATGTGCTGGGTTCCAACGTTCTCCATATGATGTTCCATGTAAACTGTTCCTGTTAGAATACAGGTAATACCAGCCATCGATAGAATGAATTTTCCACTATCTATACACGCGTCACTCATTTATCAGAGAAAAGATAAAAAGGATTTTCAGAGTTTGAAGGTCAACCGTTTCCGAAACTTGAATCCTTTCAGCGGAGAAGACCCATTTATAATTTAAAGTTTAATTTTAAATTATAAAATGCCCACATCTTTTATTATTAAGGATATTTCAAAAAATTATGATAAGCATACAACTATATCAATAAATAATAGAATTGTTTTTAGTATCGATTGTTCGGGGTCTATGTGTTGTAGTGAATCAACTCTTGGTGACCGAATAAATTTATCAACAGTCACTAAAATATTAAACTCTATTATTACTGATATAGAATACGAGGATGCATATTGTGCTGGTATGACATGGAAAATGCCTATTTATATTGTATTTGAAAAAAATGGATGGCAATTAAAATTAAATAAGAACGGTGAAAAAATTACATATCTTATCTCTAAGGTCAAGTATAATAAAAGTATCAAACATACACATAAATTTCTTGTTAATGAACCAAACGTAGTAGAGTCTATTTAAAATCGATATTTGATTTTAAATAATAGTTAATTATAAGAAATGTCCTACGCTACGAGTATTATTTCGGGATTGGAACTTTTTGGTATGGCTTCCGGAGGCTATATTGGTTATAAGTACGGAAACAGAATAAAGGATATGTGTTGTAAAAAATACCCTATCGCTGAACGTTACAGAAAAGATTATATCGCCGATAAGTTTAAGAAATCTCAAATATCAGAAGCCACTATGTTCAATATGATCGGATCTTTTGTTGGGGTTTTTGGTGGGTATAAAGCATGGTTTATTGCGATACCTGTGTTAGCTTATCAGGTAACAGAAGAGTATCCGGAAGAGTATAAAAAGTTAAAAATGTTCTTATCCAAAAAATGATTCATGACAAGAATAAATTAATAATACACTACAGAACATTATGAGTTCATCGAACGAGTGTATTATCGAAAAGAATAGTGAGACTCTCACACAAACATGTCTAGAATTCTATAGACAGAGTTTAGTGGTACACTGTGAGGGAAAAACTCCTTGTATCACGAGTATTAAACAGTACGACAAGTGTGTGAGATTGGTTATTAATTGGACTTCACAACAAAAAACGTCAAAAACAAGGATAAGGACATCTAACACGAGCTAAACAGTTAGAGATAAATTGTAAACTATGAACATCGACTTTGTAGAGGAACCGGAGAACGAACTTGTGAGCAGAAAAAATCTATACATAAATCCCGATTCAGAACTCTCTCTTACTCTATCAAGAGTACAGGACGCTCTCGATTCTAACGGCTTTCCATTAGATCGATCCAATTACAAATATGTCAAGGGAAAGCTCTGTAAGTTTCAGATAGAATTGATATCATCTCCAGATCTCGCGCTTCTTACCAAGCGCACTAATAGTCTTAAGAAGTTGAATATCAATATCAACAAAATGAAATGGGATTTCAGTGAGAGTGGTAGGTCATACTTTATGAAAATAGGAAAAATACAGGATAAAGATCTTCATATTGTTGTTGCATCTTTTGAGTCGACACCGACAGAAGATGATCATGAAAAGGTTAAGGATATTCGAGATAAGGCAATCAGAAATGAGACCGACGATGTATTGGATATAAATCAAGTTGAAGAGGATGAGGGAGAGATTCTTCTTCCTATGAAGTTGTTGAACGATGTCAATCCAATCCCGAAATCCGAAATCCCACAACATATCAAACCCATCAGACCCTCTATTCAGAGAATATCTCCGGTTGTTAAACCCCCACAACCTATTCGTCAACCACCTGTGCAACCTATTCGTCAACCACCTGTGCAGGAATCGACTGGTATTATATCGATGAATGATATTCAGACACAACACAATAGGGCAATAGGACGTGCTGGAGTAAGTAATTCGACAATTCGTCCTGTTGTAAGTGCCCAACAATACACTCAGAATGCGCAGTCAACAACTTCACGGACTATTCCCGCGAGACAAACCACGTTTCTCACCACTCAACCTCAGATATCTCGTACTCTTCCCACAGAACGTCCACAATCACAGCGTATTGTAACTGACACAACTCCAGCAGCATCTATGCCGAAACCAAACATTGTCCTATACCAGAATCGACAACTTCAAGCACTCTCCGGAAATAAGCCTATTACCTCTTTTAAGATTAGAGAATAAATTCTTTACTTTCAGATTTTATACTAATAAGTATAAAATCTTTCTATTATTCAACTTCATGTCTATCCCGGTAATTTACACCGATTCGGAGAAGTCTAAGTATTATAGCACAGACGATTATGTAACAATGTCAGATTATCATAATTCTTTTCATACTGCTCAGCAGACCTCACAACTCAGAATGGTTATTGCTCCGGGAACAGTGAAATATTTTAATCAGTCTTTTACACCTCAAGCTATTCAAGAAATTCAAAATCCAGTATACGCTACACAGGCTAAATTAACTCCTGTAGTGTCTAATGGAAGTGACGACTGTTATGACTATATGTCATACCCGAAAAAATAAAGCTCCGATCCGATGAGTCGGACTTGTTCTCAACTTTAAAGCTCCGGTCTAATGAATTAGACTCGTTCTTCCTTTAAAGGTTCTGTGCAGTTTTTAATAAATTATTTAATTTTATTTTGATAGTGTAAACGGATGTCTACATCAAACTATCAGGATTTTACTTCTTTTGTCAGTGGTAGTGGAAAAGCTGATGACTATACGATGCTTCAAAACTACACTGCTACTGGTAACTCCCAGGCAGCGCCACTCCAGTCTGTACTGAAACTTTCAGTTGCTCCTGGTAGCGACAAGTATTTCAGTGTCGCTCCGAGTTTCCAATCTCGTCTTGACAACTTTCGTATCGCTCCTCCGGCTATGACTCCTATCGGGCTTACCGATGGAAATGCGTCATCTTCAAATGCAACTATGCAATCGGTTGAAGGTGGAAACTTCGCTGCAAGCGGTGAGTATGCCCGTCTCGGACAGACCTATAAGCTCAATCCCAACTAAGAAAATTCGCTATTTATCAACCGTCAGTTTGATAAATAACTTTATAAATTCAATCAAACAAAAATCTAAAGAGCCTTATTTTTATACAATTCAATGCCTCCATCCCGTTCACGTGACGATGATGATGTAGTCGATAACTACTACGATCTGGACGATAAGGATTCTCGTACGGTCGGGATAAAGGAACTCGATCTAAATACTCTATATCCACAGCATCCTCTCGACTATAAAAATGGAAGTAAATACTGTATTATCGGCAAGCCTGGTTGCCATAAGAGAGGTACAAAAATTATCTTGTTCAATGGTGAAACTAAAAATGTCGAAGATATTCAATTGGATGATGTGTTAATGGGAGATGATTCTACCCCTAGACATGTTTTAGGTCTTGCAAGAGGAAGAGAAGAAATGTACGATATTATCCCTACAAAAGGTGATAAATATACCGTAAATAAAAGTCATATTTTAACTTTAAAATCATCAGGATTTGCAAATCATCCCAAAGGTGAAGTGATAGATATTTCAGTCAATGAACTTCTTAATAAACAGCAGATATGGAGAACAAGATTCAAAGGATTTAAAGTATCGATTGAATTCGAAGAGAAAAAATTAGATATTCATCCTTATCTCATGGGATATTGGTTGGGAGATGGAACATCAAATAACGCTGAAATCACGACTGCAGATCACGAAATTGTTACGAATTTCGATTCGTTATTATATGAATATGGACTAAAATTAAGTAAGAGTGGATGTTCTCCGTACAGATATGGAATTACTCTTATTCATCAAAAAAATAGAAAGGGTAAAAACCAGTTTATGAACTGTTTGCGAGATAATAATCTTGTTAATAACAAACATATCACTCATCAGTATAAATGTAATAGTCGACAGAATAGGTTGGAACTTCTTGCTGGATTGTTAGATTCGGATGGATCGTATAACGTGAAAAGTAAATGTTACGATTTTATACAAAAATCAGAGAAATTATTTGACGATGTTTTATTTTTAGCCAGATCACTAGGATTTGCTTGTTACAAACAACCATGTAAAAAATCATGTATGTATAAAGGAGAGAAACGAGAGGGTAATTATTTTAGATGTGTAATAAGTGGAGACATAGACCAAATTCCATGTAGAGTAGAACGAAAAAAAGCATCCCCTCGTACACAAATAAAAGATGTTTTGGTTACAGGATTGAAAATGGTTTCTGTAGGAATTGATGATTATTATGGATTTGAACTAGACGGTAATAACAGATATCTTATGGAGGATTTTACAGTTACACACAACACCGGTAAATCAACTATTATAAAATCTATTCTATACGCTAAAAAGCATATCTTTTCAGTAGGAGCATTTTGGTCTGGAACAGAGGATAGTAATGGGTTTTTCAAATCGTTTACACCAACTACATTTATTAGAGATGGAATGATTGATGCGTCGAGTGCAGCATCACTTAAACCGTTAGAAGATCTCAATAAACGACAGAAGATCGCAAGAAAATATTTAGAACCCAGAGGAGATAATCCATGGTGTGTTGAGGTATTAGATGATTGTACTGCTGATCCTAAGTTCTTAAAGAAAACCGTTCTTAAGGATACTTATAAAAATGGACGACACAAGGCTAAGATGCATCTTCTCTCGTTACAGTTCTGTCTTGATATTCCTACCGATACGAGAGGATTGATCGATGGTACATTTATTTGTCGAGAAGGTAACTCTAAGAATAGACTAAGATTATTTGAAAATTTTGGAAGTGGAGTCGACAATATTCACGATTGGAATGATCTTATGGATGGTCTCACCGACGATTACTGTTGTATGTTTGTTAATAACAAGGCTACTACTAACAATATAGAGGATTGTATTCAATACTACAGAGCGGATCCTGATAAGATTCCTAAGGATTGGAAGTTCGGGTGTAAAGATTATTGGGACTTCCACTATGATAGATATAACCCTAACTTTGTCGAGACATTCTAAATTTGGAGCGTCATTTGTGTAAAAAAAGTTAATATTTTGTGATTATAAATGCCGAGAGTGAATAGATTCTCTGGACCTATAGAAGATATTGTTGGTAGTACTTGTCCCGGCGCATCATACTGCGCTATAGATCAATGTTATCGAAATGGTGGTGTGTGTGGAAATACTGGATCATGCTGTCTCACATCTGCGAATGTTAAGGATCTTGTCACTGCTCTCGGATGTGGGGGTAGTACCAGTTTTTCAGCACAACGTAAATTTTCTACGCTTAGCGAGGATCCCACAGCTATGAATACCTGTATTACTCAGCTGGGTTTAACTGGGAGCGATGTAGACTACATGTGTACAAATCTCAGCGCAGATGATTGTTTTTCTGAAATTTGTGCGCTTGGATGCACAAATCACGCGTGTCCTTCTGTCGCGCCACCCAGTATAAATCTTCAGACTCAAGTGTGTCAAACTATTCAACAATATTGTGACGTGATTGACCCATCGCTTTTATCGGATCCTAATTATAGCGCTATGTGCTGTTCGATCGATCCTATAGCTGGAGTTCCCGATAGAACAGTATGTGGATGTCCAGGAAATCCATGCTCTTCTAATCCCGTAGTTATGCAAAATGTTCAGGCCTTGAAAGCGAGTGCCGCACAGTATTGGAAAAATAATCCTGTTGTTTCTTCTCCCGTACTTCCTTCTTCAGTAAACGGACCGTCGCCTCCAGTTGTTCAACCAACTCCCGTTCCCGTTCAACCAACTCCCGTTCCCGTTCAACCAACTCCCGTTCCCGTTCAACCAACTCCCGTTCCCGTTCAACCAACTCCCGTTCCACCCCCAAAAGAAAGTGGAAGAATAAATATCAAAAGATATCTTATGTTTATAATTCTTCTATTACTTCTTGTAGGTGGCGGACTCTACTGGTATTTCGTCTATAAAAAGAATTCGGGAGCTTCTGACTCTTCACATAGTTACTTATTTTCTCCGTCTGATCAACCCTTAGGAAACTATCTGTAATGGATTAATTTATACTTGAGCAAGTATAAATTAATGAATTAAAATATATAAGGGATAAGTGGTTTTTCAATTAAGTACATATAACCACTATCTGTTTTGATACTCTGAAGAATGTTGTTTGGTGTTCGGTCATCATGCTCATTGATAATGCTCGTTCCCTTTGTCAAAAATGTCTGTCCAGAAAGAAGAGGTTGTATTCTGAGATTTCGGTTGTAAAGTTCTACGGGTGAAAGAATATAATCTAACATATGAAAGTTGACTATATCTTTAGGGGTAAGAGCCGTGGATTGAACAATTGCAAAAAGATCCCTCATTTGACTATCTACAGGAACAAAAATAGTCGATGCTCTGTGTGAATCAATATACGGTTGTAGTTTATAAGCATCGATAAATTCTCTAAATCGAGAGGTTGTAATATTATTTTTGATCAATCCATAATTACCTCTACCTTGTACATATGCCCCATAAGCGGGAACTTCCATTGTCTTATGGTCATGTGAACTCGTATGAGAAGATTCCTCACTAAAATATAATGGGTTTGGAATTCCTGTTGAGAATTCAATGTCGTTCATTGAGAGATCGAGATACGATCTATACGATGCAATACCTTCATAACCGGACGATGTTCCACCTTGGAATGTTGACATCAATTAAGTATTAAAAATATAAAAAGTTGGAAGTGAGTTAAATCAAAATATTAGAATCAAGATCTATAGTTAAAAATGAATTATAACTCAATTGGAGATAATATTACATCTAAACATTGTACAATACAAATGGATGTTCTCAGTAGCGCAATCAAATTTTTTGTTAAAGGTGTCCTCGATGAGGCATCAAAAAGAGTGGCAAAACGTTTTGATGTGTCAATTGACGATGCCATGGATATTTGGAAAGATCTACATATCGATCTCGATACTATTCCATCTATCACGTTGAATGAAAAGACAATTAAAAAGCCCGTTCGTAAAACAGAAAAATCATCAGACGATGAAGACGAAGATAAACCTGATGGATGTACACATATTCTGACTAGAGGACCTAACGAAGGTGGAGAATGCGGTAAAAAGATTTCCGCAAAATCTCAAACCGGAATTTATTGTTCAGTACATCTGAATCAAGAGAATAAGGTTAAGCCTACAAAGAAAGTGAAGGCCGAGAAAATTACAAAAGATACCAAAGATGATACTGTTAATATCAAAATTAGACTAGATCCTGATTACGGAAGATATGTACAATCGGGTACTGGACTAGTATTTAAGTCTGCACAAGAAAAAATTGTTATTGGTGTTCAAGATGATCATGGTGATCTTCTCAAACTCACAAAAAAGGATGTCGATATATGTAAAAAGTATAGATTTGTTTATGATGAAAAGTGTGTTGAGAAATCTAACATCGAGATTGAGATTTCCGACGATGAGATTTCCGAAGATTGAGATTTCCGAAGATGAGATTTCCGATTAAAATTTTTTCTTCATTTAAACTCTTTGTAAAGTTAAATGAAGAAAAAATTATACTTATCAGTCTTTTTAATACTGATAATACTATTTTATCTTTTCTTTAGACGAATTTATTTTCGTATAAATTTCGATACATATAACACCCCAGAAATTTTAGGATGTTCAAATATAAAGTTGTGTAATGAAAAAGGTCTATTTCTCAATTCCAAAATTGTAATATGCGGATTGATAAGAAATAGTCAGGATGTTATTCCGTACCTAAAACAGAAAGTAGAGCAATTATCTCTATATTTTAAAGACTATACTGTATTGATTGTTGAAAATGATAGTACGGATAATTCTAGATCTATATTATTAGAATGGGCACGAGATAATAATCGTATAAAAATACTCGGATGTGGTGTAAATAATGATTCTTGTAAACTAGACATAAGTGAAACAATAATTCATGATGGTTCCTCATCGAGAATTGAGAAGATGGTGAATTTGAGAAATATTTATATGGATTATCTTCAACGCCCAGAATTTAATGATTATAAATTCTGTATAGTTATGGATATGGATCTAGTTTCAAAATTATATAACGATGGAATATTAAGTACTGAAGAGCTATTTTATAATAATCCAACTCTAGACGCGGTTGTTTCGAACGGAATTGGATGTAAAACATACGGACCATTTCATATATTTATATACCATGATCCGTACGCGCATCTCGATTTGAACGGTAATATATCAACGAATAAAAAAATTCACGACCAGTATTCAATGTTAACAAGATTTTATTATTACGATTCTCCCGTCCAGACAGTAATATCTGCTTTTTCAGGATTTTCAATGTATAACTTTAAAACTTTTAGATCTAAGAGATACGCGTTATCTCTGTTAGAAGATGGAACCGCTGAATGTGAACACGTGACATTTAACAAAAAATTAGAGACTATTGTTCTAAACCCTAAAATGTTATTTATCGTATTTCAGAACAATTAATATCTCTGCAGATAACACACTCTTTCCACTATTTTATACACTATAAATAATGATAGAAATAATATCACTAGTTTCCCTTTATAATACGGGTTGTAGTATATAAAAATTATTAATAAAACTAATATTACCTCCAGAATAGATTTACCATAGTATCCAATATATCTTCCGTAGTAATTATTTATAGATTGAAAAGCGTGGTGTGTAAATGAATTTTTCAATCCCATATAATCTTTATTACTAGCAATATCACTCTTACTGAGTCGTTGATTAAATATTGAAGGAAGAAATCCGTATGTGTGATGATTGATAGAATACACAACATCTATCTCCGAAATGAATTTCATATTTGCATATTTTTCCATAGCTTTTCTATTTATTACGTAGGCATGAGCATTAAGAAATCTAGACCTATAAATATGGGGATATGTAGTACTTTCCGTACCCTGTCCTATAAGAATATTTGATCCTAAAAATAAAATTTCCCAATCAAAATTTGTATACATAAAAGATACACATTCCTTCATATTATCCGGTGTAAAATATGATGTGGGTGTCGCATCGTCTTCGAAAATGAGAACATTCTCCATACCTTTATTATAACAATCAGTAATAACATTAATATGAGATTCGAAACACCCCTGCATTCCATTTTTATGTTTTTCTGGTCGATAGAAAGTCACGGGAATATCTACACTATCAAATATCGTCTTCTGTTCGCTATATCTGTCGTCTCTAGTTGCAAGGCAGATACAGACTATTTGATCGAAATTTTTCCAGATACTCATCAACTTTTAATAATAGAAATTATTAAAAGCTTCATTCTGAATAAGTCTATCCCTTGTGATACTTATAGAATTTAATGTAGAGATAGTAGATGATGATCAACAAAACTATTCCAATCATAATTTTTTTTGGATTGCATAAAAAGAAGTTGAAAACCTTTGTATCGTACGCAATCCATGATGCACCTGGAAGAATACGCACTCTTGAGAATTTATCACTACATGGTTGTGGATCGCATATAGAACAAGGAAGTATAACTCTGTACGGAAGAACATTTATTGTGAAAGTAGCTTTTTTTGCAACACGATCTATCATTTGAGGACCGGTAGTTGACATAACCTCTAAATGCTTTCCAATGGCCCACCATTGTTTCGGTTTCATAATCTCCAGAAGAACTTCAATCCAGAAAGGATTATCAGGAGAAGAAGCCATAAAGCTGTTTGTATAGTAATTAGTGCTGTTACTACTCGCCATCAGATACACTCCCTGATTTGGAAAAAGATTTTCAAGATTGCCTAAAGGTTCAAGATCGAGATCACAATACACACCTCCATATATATTTAGTATACAGTATCTTATCGCATCTGCCCTTTGAATTCCATACGGAAGATTATCAAATGTTTTTAAGAACCAAGGGAATTTAGACTCAACAAAAGCTCTATTATCTTCATCTGTCCAGAGTTTATATTCCCATTCAGGATGATATTTTTTCCAAGAGTCTTGTGAAGCTTGCCAGTGGGGAGGAACTTTTTCCTCCCGCCATGTCTGATGAATTATCTTAGGTATCCCGCATGGCAAAGAAATGTTGGACATTTAAAATGAATAAATATTAAATAACTGTTAGTACGAATAAAATGTCCAAATACGTGACGTGTGTAGATGTATGCTCAATTGTTCTTCTGAATTTGATGCGAGTTATAGGTTGTTCAAGACGATTGGTTCATTGATCTATTTACCCACACTGAGTTATAGAATGTGATGAAAATCAACATCGCAACTATTCATGCGATAATAAAAGGACGATGGAGATATTTGAAGATTTAGGATCAAGACCGATGGTGATATAAGATTTAATCCTGATATATTATAACACCGACTAAAGAGTGGGATATTAGAAAATTATTTAAAAGATGCTATACTGGAAAATATCTACAATTCCATCAAAAGAATTGACAAGTGTATCTGTATTATGATCAACAGTCTGATGAATTATCTTAGGTATCCCACATGGGACTATTATTTGACTCATGAGAGTATTTACTGGTCAGTATTATAACCAGTAAATATAATAAACAGGAAAGATTTTCCGAAATACTTCGGAGATCACAACTGTTTCCGAACTTGAGAAGTTTTTCGGCGGAGAGGTCGCCTCTCTCACAAATATTGAGAGAGTTTGATATACTTTTTTCAATTTCAAATAGTTTTAGAAACGGGAATCCCTTTGATCTCCGAAAGTCAAAGTGTGAAAACGGTCTCCTTTCAACTTTAATTCTAAATTATGACTTTCGGAGATTTTTGTCCTTTCTCCGAAAGTCCGAACTCTGAAATTTGTGTAACATTCTCTAACAAACTTTAACATTCTCTAACATTCTCTAACATTCTCTAACATTCTCTAACAAACAAATGTAAAGAAAGTTAAACATGCATTATTATAGATCATGGATCACATTACATCGCTATGTTTAAGTGTGAATTTTGTGATAAAGAGTTAACATCAAAATCGATTCTTAAAACGCATCAATCGAAAACAAAATACTGTTTAGAGCGACAAAAACAATTTAATATTGATGCACCTATAAATAGTGTAGTACTAATATGTCAGTATTGTAATAAAAATTTTAGTCATAAACATAGGAGAGATTCTCATCAATTAACTTGTATAGAAAAAGACAAAAAGGAAATGTTCGGACGTTACGAAGGTGAATTAGAGATTCAGAGAAAACGTTACGAAGGTGAATTAGAGATTCAGAGAAAACGTTACGACGATGCTCTTTTAATTATTTCTGATAAAGAATGTGAATTAGAGATTCAGAGAAAACGTTACGACGATGCTCTTTTAATTATTTCTGATAAAGATAAGCAAATTTCAGATCTTAAAGACGAAAAAATCAATATATACTCCGGATTATTTAATAAGGATCATGAATTTATTCTCTCTCAGAATTCAAAATTTGCTGAACGACAATCAATTACAAATACGACAATCAAAGCGAAAAATATAACTATGAACTCTCTTAATCTCTCCCAAGAGAGACTCGAATCTATAAAGGACACCTACACTATAAAACATTACGAAAGAGGTGGAATTGGACAAGCTGACTGGGTAGTTGATAATGTACTCAGAGATGAATCGGGAAACCTAATCTACAAATGTACAGATAAGAATAGAAAGAATTTCATTTACCACGACAATAAAGGAAATATAGTTGCTGACATACAGGCTAAGAAACTAAAAGAAGCCATACTTCCTATTATGAATACTAAATTGAAGGAGTTCAAGAAGATCAAATGTGCTGAATTAGCAGAAATCAGTGACGATGAGAGTGAATTGTTAGAACAGTATAGTAATCTATACAATGAGAACAAATCCATGGGTAACGAATTTGATAAGAGATTAGTTGAAAAAACTTATGATAGAAGTTAGAGTATTTTGTAATGGATAGATTGCATTCTGAAAATTTGTGAAAACCTACAAAAATACAAATTACCTTGTATATAAGTGGATGAAAAATTTATAGAGTATGATAATATATTTAGAAAAACTTATGTTTAAGAGTTTATTATATAAGGATCTTAAAGTTAGTACTGGATATTAAGGGTCGATGGCTTCAAAAACAGTTGCAGATTTGAAAGAATTGAAAAGCATTACTGCTGAGATCAAGCGTCTCAACGCGGAGGCTAAAGTTCTTCGTCTGAAGAAGAAAGAGATTGAGGATCGTATTACCGAATACCTTAGAGAGGAAAATCAACCGGGTGTGAAATACGGTGATATTGTTGTGCTCTCTAAAGAGAGTGTGCGTCGTAAGCGTCTGAAGAAGAAGGAGAAGGAGGAGAAGGCGGTTGCTGTTCTTGAGGAGATGGGTATTCTCGATGCAAAACAGGCTCTATCAACCATATTGGATTCTATGAAGGGAGAGGAGTACATCTTAGAATCGCTTCAGATTAAGGAGACTAAGATGTAGGTGATGTACCGTGGAATTTAGACCGTATCGTTTAATAAAGATATTTTTATCTTTATTAATATCTAAAACGTAATCGTTTAATAAAACTATGTCGTTAAAAATCAGACCGACTCACGAACGTATCTTTAATTCTGTTCAGACCGTTGGCGCTGAACAACCTCAGGATGATCTTGTCGAAGAGACTGTGTTTCTTGTGGACGAAGAGACTGGAGAGATTGTAGAGGAACGTCAGATGGTTCCTCGGGATCCTTCTACTGCACCACCGGCTCCTGTTCATCAACAACCACCAAAGGATAACAAGTTCATTGGTCTTGCTATGAGAAAGAAGAGTAAGGTGAGCTTCATGTAAAGCCCGATTATTTTTACCTTGTTAACGAAGTAAAAATGAGTCTTTGAACGATAATCGAACAATAAGTATTCGGGTTCAAACACTGAGAATGTCCAACTTTCGACTTCGTGTCTGGTTCAAGGACATTGATGGTAGTCACGATGGATACTGTTCGGATGCAGAAAATCCAACTTATACAACTGAGTATTCGGATGAGATCGTAGACATTCCTAACGATCTTTCTCCAGAGACAGTAGACGAAGATGGTACTCTCAACAATCTGGATTGTCTCATCTCTCTAGAGTATAGAGAGTATCATGGAAGTGGATATTGCGGTGTGTACAGTACCCGAAAGGTGATTAAGGCAAAGATCATCGATACGACCACAGCAATAAAGGCAAAATGGATGAGAGCCTTATCTCTTGATGAGAGTGACGAAGAAGTGGATGACTAGAGTGATTAACAAAAAATGAGTTAATAGAACGAAAGTAGATAGATACTACCACATCTCGATGAGTTCCCTCGCTAAAGTTCTCATTGTTGAGGAGATTGATCTTCCGGGAGCAGAGGTCTACTATATCCGTAATGTAGTAGACAACCCTAAAGAGATCTACGAGAAGTTGGTGGAAGAGGTTCCGTGGAAACAAGAAGAGATTTTTGCGTACGGTAAGTATCATAATCAACCGCGTCTGTCCTGTTTTCTCGGACAGGTTGATAAACCCTATAGTTATTCGGGAATAGTTCGAATTCCTGAGCCGATGGGTGAGACAATCACTATGCTCACTGGTATAGTACAACATGTGGTGGATATTGTGAAACCGGGTCACCTCAAATACACCTCGACTCTTGGAAATCGATATAGAAATGGAAATGATTATATTGCTCAGCATTCCGACTCAGAGGATGATATGGTTGCGAACACAATGATCGCTTCGTTGTCTCTTAATCAGGAGAGATTCTTTGATTTTCATGACAAGGAGACAGGAAAGAAGGTGTTGAGACTGGAGTTGGAGAGTGGATCCCTTTTGCTTATGGGAGAGGGATCTCAGAGTCTGTACACCCACGGAGTTCCGAAACAGCTCACCAAGAATAAGGAGAGATTAAACTTTACATGGAGAGTTATGAAGGAGAACAACAAGTCGAAGATTAAACTCGACAAACAGAAGCTCATTGATAAACTGATCGACGAGAGTAAGTAAGAAACGAATATAGATACATTAATTACCAGTCAGAATGTACTCTTATAGTATAAACTCCTTGATACAAAGAAAGACGAATATATTTCTCAGTTGAGAAATATATTCAAAAGATTAAGTCCTAGAAATGTGGTCTGTATCGCATGTTGCAGTATTTCCTGCACAACATAAGCGTGTGAAATTGGAAGTATAGGGTGTTGCAACGTTACATCCATTCGCCATCATTCCGAAACCCACGGTACAATAAGGAATAATCATCGATTGGTTATATTTTATATTTGATGATGTAATAGAATTCATAATATAATCCTGATTATAGAATACCGATGTATCTGTTGTACATTTCAGAGAATCAGATGTACATTTTGTAGGATCAGTAGTATTGTTACAACAGAATTGACGATATTTGCTTGAGTTAATCGGATTGGTTGAGCATTTATCCGTTATCAACTGTTGTCCCGTAGTACAATAATTTGTTACAGTATTGACATTAGATTTTACAGCATTGATAGTCATATTCGTCATGTTATAATCTGCCGATGAGAAATTAGAACCGTTTATGATACATCTCAACGATGACGGATTGCATGTTGCAGTATTTCCGTTACAACATAATCTTGTGAAATTCGCAGTATAAGGAGAGATAGAATTGCACCCATTAGATATTAAATCATATCCGAGGTTACAATAATTAGTAACAACTGCTTGATTAGATACAACAGCTGAAGTAGTCATATTGGTCATGTTATAATCCTGATTCATAAATAGAGATGAATTTAATGTGCAAGTAAGAGCACTCTCTGTACATTTTGTAGGATCACTTGTGTTGTTACAACAGAATTTATTAAACTGAGAGGAGTTGGTTGGTCTAGACATTTTACATCCATTGGTTATCAATCTCTGTCCTGCATGACAGTAATCAGCGATTGTACCGGTATTAGAGGAAATAGAATCGATTGTCATATTAGTCATGTTGTAATCCTGATTCGCAAATCTACTTGTATCTAGTGTACACTGAAGAGCTGTATCTGTACAGCTACTCGGACTTGTATCAGTGTTACAACATAAAGAGCGAAACTGTGAAGAATTTGTTGGATAACTTAATTTACATCCGTTGGATATTAGAGATTGCCCTGAATGGCAATAGTTAGAGACTGTTCCTGTGTTGGAAGATACAGCGGCTATTGTCATGTTAGACATATTGTAATCGGTATTGAGGAACGAAGACGTGTCAAGAGTACACTGAAGAGCGGTATCGGTACAGCTAGTCGTATTAGTATCAGTGTTACAACACATTGTTCGATATTGATTGGAATTTATAGGAAATGTTTGTGCACATTTTTTATCTATAATTTGATGACCTAATGTACAATAATCGGTTACAGTCTTAATATTTGCGGTTCCATCGATTGATGATATACTCATACCAGTCATACCATAATCCATAGATGAAAATGAACTTGAGTTTATAACACAATCTATCGAATCAGAGTTGCACAGAGCGGGATCTGTACTTCCATTACAACAGAAGTTTCTAAACACATCCGAATTTATCGGATGTGTCTGATTACATCCTTTTGTCATGAGAGAGATTCCAATATCACACATATTTTTAACTGCTGTCACATTCGATGATATGGATTGAAGAGACATACCACTCATTCCGTAAACAATATTATCAAATTTACTTGAGTCTAGTAGACATCCAATTGAATCATCGTTACATTTTGAAGTATCTGTACGTCCGTTACAACAAAGTGATCGAAAATTTGGGGAATTGATCGGTTTAACTGTCTCGCATCCATCAACTATAATCTCTATTCCGTTCGTACAGTAATTAGAGATAGTTCCCGAGTTTGATAATGCTGAAGAAACTGTCATAGAATTCATATTGTAGTCGTCATTCACAAATACACTTCCTTTGAGAGTGCACGCAAAGGAATCAGAATTACATTCTGAGGGGGTACTCGAATTATTACAACAAAATTGTCTGAATTTCTCAGACTCAATTGGCGATAACTGTGTACAACCAGATGTCAATAGTGTTTCACCCATTTGACAATATTTAGAAATATAGTCTACATTAGAACCTACAGACGAGAATTGCATATTCTGTAGACCCCAGTCCATATCAGAGAAATCGCTAGAATTAAATATACAATCTGTACCCTTAGTACAATCTTCAGGATTTGAGGAATTGTTACAACACAGTTGTTTGAATTTAGAAGAATCAGTAGGTGTAATCTGAGAGCACCCTTTTTCATGAAGAGAATTTCCCATATCACAATAAGACGTAATAGCTGGTTTGTTTGCTTTCACAGCTATAATCTCCATATTCTGCATACCATAATCGTTTGTACTGAATGCACTACTATCGATCGCACATTCAATCTTGTCACTAGAACAACCTGTTTTAGAGTTATTACAACACAGAGATACAAATGTTTCAGAATTCGTAGGATCATATACTTTACAACTATTCTCTTGAAGTTTATATCCGAGACTACAATACTGAAAAATTTTATCTTTGTTAGAAACCCATGATGAGATCGCCATATCCTTCATATTATAATCTTCGATGAGAAATGATGACGTATCAAATGTACACTGAAGAGAATTAGGGCCGCATCCCGTAGAACTGTTATTACAACATAACTCCAGGAATTTATCATCAGATACAGGAGACTTCATAGTACATCCTCTATCCATAATAGACTGTCCGGATTCACAGAATACCTTAACAGCCTCAGAATTACTACCAACAGACTGAAGAGAGAGATTTTGAAAGTTATAGAGTTTATTGGAATAGTCACTGGAATCTATAGCGCATTCGATAGAACTCTGACTACATTTTTGAGGATCGCTGGAGTTATTACAACAGTATTTTCTAAAGGCCGGAGACTTCATGGGTGAATACTCATCATCTACACATCCATTAGAGAGAATAGAATTTCCAACACTACAGAATGTCATCACAGCTGCTTCATTCGCTGTCAGTGAAGAATCGTTAAAATTCTCAAAAGAATTCTTCATATCACTAAAACGGGATTTATCCAATATACATTGCGATCCTTTTGTTCCACAAGTAGTTGGATCTCCATTACAACAGAACGAAAGATATGTTTTATCTTTTGTAGGATCGAATACATCGTTCACACACCCACCATCTCTAAATTTCTGACCGAGATTACAGAAATTATTTAGGACATTGGTATTTCCCTGTGACGAATTGATACTAGGAATACTCATATTATCTATACTTGATGCTAAATTATTATACACTGTTGCAATAAGACTGCATGAAAAATTATTTATTGACCCTTTATAACTTGAAGGTATATGCGAGCCATCCGACCCCGAAGGAGATATGGGTTCATCACCGATAGGTGAGACAATAGACTTAATAACGGGAAATGTATCACTACCAGACGCCATTTTTAGATACGGGGTAAAAAAGAGAGATGCCCATCTAGGTATCGGTTTCCCTTCTTCATTTATCTTCTTAACATACACGATCGCAGAGATCGTGTAGATCGCGAGAACAGCGGATATTACGGCAAATACAACGAATGCCATTATAAAGAACAAATATTAAAAGTTGATCTAAGATCAACCACAATCTACAATCTCCATATTTATTTGAAAAGTTGGAACAAGGTTGGATTCACCAACCCGAAGTTTTTCAAATAATACAATCAATTACTTTCCCTGCCGAATCTTTTTCATATTCTCCATCTTTTTCTGAAGTTTCTGTTTATTATTTTCTGGACGAGTCTGTGGTTGAGGAGAAGGTGACACTATTGTGTTTGAAGGATCGACACCATTTTTTAACGAATCGACCAACACATCCCGTTCTTTCTTATCAGGAATATATTTCTCCAGAATCTTGATATCTTCACTCTTCTTTTCTGCTGTAATTGCTTTACAGCATGAGTACTTTCCGATATTCATCTCTTTTGCATCAAATCCAACAAGACTCATAAGATTCCATCGTAGATAGTCATAGATACGACGATCTACAAAGAGAATTGCACTTTCGGGATATTTAAGTTCACAACATCGTTTAAGATTCATATAACTGATCTCAATGCATTTTTCTCGATAATATTCAGAAATTCTATAAAGAGGTTCAGCGCGGGGTACATCAAACATTTTTGCGGAATATTCGTACGCTTTATGATACCACATAAAAGATTCTTCCCAATTATGTTTAAGAACCCTTGATATCTCTCCACATCGATAGTACGCGTGATATCTC
Organism: Candidatus Colwelliibacteriota bacterium; assembly: GCA_028710275.1. Classification (GTDB taxonomy): domain Bacteria; phylum Patescibacteriota; class Minisyncoccia; order UBA6257; family Colwellbacteraceae; genus STB-63. Next base: position 46,230 of record JAQTUL010000004.1, read on the forward strand.
TCTTCCGTAAATCCCTCCAATTCAGATCTCTCTCTGTATAGACGATATGCCTTTTCGTTTTTACCTAAACACATACATGTCTGCCCATAATAGAAAACTGTTCTCGAATCCTGTTTTAGAATTTTACCGTCTTTTACGAGTTTAATATTATCTTGATATTCAGCTTCTAATACCTCTTCATCTCGAGCAAATCTTTTGAATGATTTATCATCATCCATCGTACGATCTTGATAGAGAGTAAAACCAAACACCCGACTAACCATCTCATCTGTTTTAATTTTATTCACGTCATTGTCACATATAGGGTTGGAGATATATTCGTGAATCGCTCCTTTATATCTCCATCCATTTTTCGCCTTGAGTAATCTGATATTATAATACTTATCAAGAGATATCCCATTCCACCATTCTTGGCATATATGAAAGGCTGTCGATCGTCCTTCATACGAATCGACGAATCGACGAATATTGGGTCCGTCTTTCAATTCGTCATTACAATCAAGAAGTAGGAGAAATTCAGCCTTATCGTCAGCGAAATCAAGAACAACATTTCGCGCATTAGAATAGTGAAATGGTGGGGGGAAAGACTTCTCGAGAAGATGAAGTTCTATTTTATTCTTATCACAATAGGTTTTTATAATCTCAACCGTGTTATCCTCACTCCCAGTATCCATAATAACGAATTTATCAACAATTCCTTTTACCGAATCGAGACTGACAACAATACGTTTATTTTCGTTTTTCACCATCATGACCAGAGCAAGACTTGCATGTTTCACAGGCTTATTTTCCGCTGTTGCAGAACTCATCTTGAGATAACACTCATATATTTATATCTGATATCCAATGATATGAAAAATGACAGATAAAGTTGATTTACAATATATAAGAGAGAGAATCACCAACCATCACAATGTCTACAGCGATGAAAAAGAGATCAGTGGCTAGTAAAGCTGATGTTCAGATATTTAAGAACGGAAAAAATCTTGTTTTATACCCTATATTTTTAGAATGTAGTAAATACACAACAGATGAGTTCTGGAAGAATATGTTTGAGTTTATGAGCTACGGAAAGTGTCCCAGTTGCATCTATATATCAAATAATACGATATACTCGTCGAATAAAAAGAAATCGTTCTCTTTTATTATACCGTCTGAAAAGCCTGCTGGTGAAGTATTCTCCGAATTAAAAGATCTCTTGATGAAGAATACATCTCTATGTTCTGTTGCAGACACCAAAGCAAAGAGAGAGACGATCAGAACAAAAGTCAACAAAGATGAGATTACGGATGAAACTACATGGACTGAGATTCGTAAGAAAAATCTGAAGGAGATTTTCATCATCAAATTCGTTATCCGAATGAAATCTAAACATAAACTCACGTGGGATGCTGCAAGAGAACTCTATAGTATTATTCAGGTCGGACTTCTGACTAAAACACAAACATCAAAGGATGTGAATTTCTCATCAAAGAGGATACAGAGTATAGATGGAATAGAGTATGACGGGGAGAGTCGGTTTATCAATGAGTACGTAGACAATGATGTCCCGAAAGAGAATGACGATTCGGATGAAAATAACTATTTGTACTACTACTGGGATAAATACGTATCTCATGCAGCAAAACTCGCGTAATCGGGAAATTATTCTTATAGATGACCAGGAAAACTGATTTCCTCTATAAGAAGAAGCAAAATATCACACCTGTTCTTGTCTTCTCGCCAAGAATGTCTAAAGCTATCATTATCGAGTACGATTCGGAAGAGGAGATCCAGACACCGGATGAGAATTCGGATGTGGAAATTCTGGAGGAGGGAGAAGAGATCTTCGATGAGGATCAGGAGGAGACTAAGGAATCGGAACGGATTCCGGAAATGAAATCCCTGAAAATCTCCGGAGAAAAGAAGAGGAAACTTACGGAGGAGGAGATGTACGAGATTACGGACTTTCTTCAAGTTGATCCTGATAAAGACTGGGAAACATCGATGGCAGTTATGGATGAGAATCGAAACGATCTCTTTGAGCAGTTGAAGAATATCGAGATCTATCCGAGTCAGATTCCTAAACTGAAGATGGGAATCAAAAACGATTATGAAACATCAAAGATTGAACCGGGTACCGCAATCGGGTGTGATAGTTCTCTCGCGATTGGTGAGCCGACGACACAAATGTCGCAGCCAAAGACGACTAAGGTCGTCTTGCGACAGGGTAACAAAACAATCAATACAACGATGGGGGAGTTCATCGACTCGGAGATTGAGAAGGCGTGGATGATCGTATCAGAGGACAATGGATCAGAGATTGTTCCAGACGGCGTATTCAAAGTGACAGAGATCATGACTGTTTCTAAAGACGAAAAGGTAAGTTGGAATAAGATTACCGAACTCTCTCGACACCCTGTGAATGGAGATCTTGTGAGAATCAAGACTGATAGCGGGCGAGAGACCGTTTGTACTCTCTCACATTCACTTCTCACTCGAAACCTTAATGGTGTGGTTCCTATTCTTGGAAGTGATATTCAAGTTGGTCATCGAGTACCGGTGTTCTTTCGAACACCCGAAGTAGATAATCCTATCTCAGAGATCGAGTTGTGGAAAGATACTACGGTTGATCTCACATCATCGTTCGGTGAGTTTATCGGAATCTACATCGCGGAGGGAAGTACTTGTAAGAGTAGTAATTCTGTTGTCGTTACCACTAATCAGGAATACTATAAAAATGTATCATACGAATTCTTTTCAGAAATGGGAAAAAACGCTAAAACAAGAGAAAAACCTCTTCATAAAATTCAGGGAAGTAAAAAGGAATATAAAAGCACGGATCACATAATCTCTCACAAGCTTCTGTCACAATGGCTTCGAACGAATATCGGTACCTACTCTCACAACAAGGAGATTCCTGGATTTATCTATGGATGTAAGAGAGAGTTCATCGCGGGTGTTCTTCGTGGAATGTTTGATGGTGATGGTAACTTTCATGGATCGAGAAAAAGTATCAAGTATCACACAACATCGAGTGAACTCATCCAACAAGTTGCATTCCTTCTCTCGTATTTCGGTATCTTCTCAACATATCAGATCGAGAAGGAGGCTTGTGATGAACACAGAGCGTTGTGGGTTCTGTTGATCTTCGGACCCAAGTTCGGAAAGATTTTCTCCGAACAGATCGGAACTAACAACGAGAAGAATAAAAGAGAGCTTGATTCATACATCAATGATAAGGATGGAAGAAATTTCATTGATCAGGTTCCCAACTGCGCTGAACTTGTTAGTAAGATTGGTAGAGGACTGAAACTTCCCGGCGCATCAAGAAACTATGGTCGATGGGTGAAAAAGGAGTCTGAAGGATCTTGTATCGGTAAGAATACTCTGATCGAGTATGTGAAGCTTTTCACCGAAAAGAATGAAGAGAAAGATGCAGGGTTCGAAGATGATATCTCTCTGCTTCAACAGGCGATCGACGCTGATGTGATCTGGGATAGAGTTGTTGAGGTTGAGATTATCAAGGCTGACCCTGACGAGAAGGTGTATGATTTCTCAGTAGCAATCAATGAAACTTTCGCTACTCAATCGGGTATCTTAGTACACAACACCTTGAATTCAATCGATTACAAAGAGCATATCGTGGTCAAAAACGGTACATCTGTAACATGCCCAAAGATTGGCGACTTTGTGGATAAAATAGTCATTGATAATAAGAAAGATGTCAAGGTTTATGATGAGGTTACCGAATACGTAGACATCAATTTCATGAACCTGGAGACACCATGTGTCGATGAAAATGGAAAAATGCATTGGAAAAAAATAGAAGCTGTCACCAGACATCCACCTCCGGGAGGTAATAAACTTTTGGAGGTGAAAACTCAAACGGGACGTCGAACAACTGCAACAAAAGCTAAATCTTTTTTGCTGCGAAGAGATAACAAAGTGGTCGGGGTAAATGGATCCGAATTGACAGTTGGAGATAGACTTCCGGTCACTGTTAAGTTTCCGAGACCTCTTGAAAATGACCGATTGAAAACCATCAATCTAAGTAGATATCTCAGTAAAGAGAAATTCGTATTTGGAACTGATCTCTGGAAAGCAAGAGAGATTAAGGAGAGATACAATAAAGGTGGAAGAAAAGAATGGAAAGACGAAATTAGAGAGGAATATACATATGGAGGAAGAAATACCAGATGGTGGTCTGATAATTTCGGAATCGATTTCACTCTCCCGTATCATAGATGTGATGCAGCAATGGATGCGCTCGAAGGAAAGAAGAAGGAGTATATCGGAAATGAGATTATCAAGAAAGGAATGGTGTACACAACAAGACGATCTGTTGGAGAAGTGAATGAAATCCCAGAAGAGTTTGAACTGGATAACGATTTCGGATTTGTTGTTGGTGCTTACATTGCTGAGGGACATTGTGCAAATACCGGAACACAATGTATCATCAGTAACAATGATGAAAAGTTTCGAAAGAGAATTGAGACGTGGTGTGATAAACATAAACTCGGATATCATGTTCAGGTACAACACGATAAGAATTTTAAGGGAGCAACCAGTACAGATCTCCGAATTCACTCAACGCTAATGGTTGAATGGTTTACCAACATGTGTGGTAACTATTCACAAAACAAACATCTTCCCGATTTCAGTCTATTCGCGAATGATGAATTCATCAAAGGGATGATTGATGGGTATTTCAGTGGTGATGGATGTGTAACATTAAAAGGTGACATTACTTGTAGTTCCACATCTGAACTTTTGATTGATGAACTTATGATGCTTTTGGGGGTGTATGATATTTTCAGTTACAAAGGACGAACACATATTAAAAAAAATAATATTGGGAGCCTAAATATCCTTCCCGGATTTAATATAGCAATTAGAGCGGGAAATGTACGACGATATTATCAAAATTTCACATTCACACTCGATTATAAACAGGAAAGACTAAACTTGAATAAGAATAAGAAATATAAATCTACCTATTATCACAACGATTGTATTCCCGGTATTAAGAGTAAACAAATCAATGGTGATATCCATAGAGATCTACTAATTAAAATTCTTGATAAGGGAGTTGATGTTGAGGATATTGATGTGTTGTATGATGCGGTGGACACCGAAGTTCTATTCGACGAGATTATTTCTATTGATGAAGTAGAATCTACTACTCCTTTCGTGTATGATTTAACCGTTGCTGATACACGCAATTTCTCGGGTCGGGACGGGCTTGCTTTGGCCGACACCTTTCATCTTGCAGGAGTTTCCTCGGCAAACGTAACTCTTGGAGTTCCTCGTACGAATGAGATTCTAAATGCGTCCAAGAACCAGAAGACGAATGTACTCCAGATTTCTCTACTTCCCACATCAACCGATCTCACAAGTCTGCAGAAGGTGAGAGATAAGTGTCGAGTACTCTTCGAAGAGAGATATGTGGATCAGTGTATTACGAAACACGAGGTTCTGAATAAGAAGTACGATTCTCTGTCGAAAGAAGATCAGATATGGTACGATCTCTTCGACATGTTCTACACAACTCATTATCGAGATTGTGACTGGTGTATTCGTCTCACTCTCAACAAACTTATTATGTATCAGTACAAGCTCACAACTGAAAAAATCGCTAAACTCATTGAGGAGGAGTACAAAGATTGCCGATGTGTGTTCTCTCCCGATGAGAATGGAATCATTGATGTGTATATCGACACAACTAATGTTGATACACCAAGTGTTATCCTCGCAACTAAGAAGAAGTCCGGTAAGAGAGGAAAGAAGGATGACGACGAGAAAAAGAAGAAAAAGAAGAAAAAGGGTGAAGAGGATGACGACGAAGATGAACAGAGAGAACCGAGAAGTCTCATCAATGATGAGAACAAAGACTACTACTTCGTTTCTCGTGTGGCATTGGATTATATTCTGGATATCAAATTGGGTGGTGTCGAGGGAATCACTAAAGTGTATTATCAGCTGGATAACAAATCAAAGGAATGGAAGATTGAGACGTCCGGAACTAATATGCGAGAGGTTATGAATCATCCGGAAGTTGATTTCCGACATGTTGTTTCGAATAACATGTGGGAGATCTTTGGAATTCTCGGTATCGAAGCCGCCCGTAGATTCCTGGTGTCAGAGATCACTGCGACCATCTCATTCGGAGGAACATTCATCGATCCTGTTCATCCCGCGCTTCTCGCTGACTCGATGACGAGTACAGGAACTATCACGTCAGTGAATAGATATGGAATCAGTAAGAGTGTGGTCGGGGTTCTGACTCCGGCGTCGTTCGAACAATCACATCAGAACATGTTGGACGCTCCAGCAAAGGGTGTGACTGATGATCTCTCGACTGTCAGCGCGGGAATCATCACAGCGAAACATGTTCGTCTTGGAACAGGATACTTTGGTCTCTTTACGAATCGAAAGAAACTGAAGAATATGACTATCCCCAAGCCTCTTCCAATGATTATGGAGGAGGTTAAGAATATCCCGGAGGATTCGAGATTTCCATCTTCGAATGCGGTGTTCAAGAATGGAGGTACAGGTAAGGTAACCGAGAAAGAGACCAAGAGAGATGTCGTGTCTCTTCCAGCGATGGAGTACGAGGACTTCTAAACAGATGAAAACTGAATATATTTGAATACAGAATGAGGAGTGTACTTCTCTCACCAGTATTCAAATGTCTAAACTTGTTGAGATTATTTTTGAGGAGGATACCGACGATAAACTCGCTCGGTTTGATAGGGCTTTATCAAACAAGAAGATCTTCCATAACGGGGGATGGGAGACTGCTAGACTAAAAGAGATACGAAAGTCTCTCACCGACTCTATTAGCGCAAAGGAACTCAAATCCAATCTGGAATACTGTAGGGGTCTTAGATTTCGTCTACACGATCATATAGCAAGTTTTGATGGTGGATATATGATCAATTACAGAAAGAAATGTGAGTTACAACTTAACGCTGTAGATCTTTTGATCGAGATTCTCACCGAGATATCGAGTATAGGATATACTAAACCGAAAATAGTTTACGAAAAGCCAGAAGAATGTCCAATCTGTTTAGGTGATCTGAATATTCAAAAGCTACCAATGTCTTGTGGACATTGGTGTCATAAGAAGTGTATGGATGATTGGAATACGAGAACCGACAAGAATACATGTCCTGTATGTAAAGAGACTGATATATCTTTCGTATAAAAATTGATTATTTTAGAAATATGAATAACATATTTCACCCACTCTCACCACACAATCGTTCATCAAACATGTCATCTTCACTTGCTAAGTTCAATTCTTGGAAAGAAACTCGCGAGACGGAAAAGTATTTCATTCGTCAGGTTATGTGGAATTATTGGGATAAGTACAACGGGGTGTTCTCGATGGAGAAAATTTCCAAGTTCATCTTGGCTGACTATGGTACAAAAGTGAATGGAACTTATAGTGGATATTGATGATCTAATCATCGAACTAATTTATCGAAAGAAAGTTGGAATCGCGCTTGATTAAACTCCCATGGCGATTGGAACCGGAAGAATATTGATGATCTAATCATCGAACTAATTTATCGAAAGAAGTAATAAAATTGTTTATTACTTATCATTAATATGTATTATCATTCCTCGTCATGTCGTCCCAAATGCAAACTGATCTGAACTGTGTAATCGGGAGATGTCTTCTCGCATCTATTGATCCAAATAGAACTTATCGTCTCGATAAACTCTTAATCGCGATTCAGGAATATGGACAGAATTTCGGAGGATTCGATGAAGATATTGAAAAGGCGATCGACGACGATATCGAGATTGAGAAACTCTTCCCTGAAATCTGACATTTTTAATAACGTGGTTCGAAATTGGTCCAATTGAACCAATCGATAAAGAGATCCGAGAATGTCTAACTTTGGAGTGTAGCCGATTCAGTGTAAGTGCGTGTCAGGAAAATCGTGATAACCTGGAAAAGAATATCAAAAAATGTGTCGACAAGGTCCATGAGATGAAAAAGACTCGTGTCGACAAGGTCCATGAGATGAAAAAGACTCCTTTATCAACAAACGATAAGCTATTGGAATACATAGCCCTAAAAGAGAAAGCTCTCAAAGACTTAGTTACCGAGAAAGAGAATGAGATAGAGAATCTCAAAAAGCTGGTTCGAGTTTAAAACATCGGTCTGATATCAGACTTGTTCCAACTTTTAAAGCTCTTCAAGTCGTTCTCGTCTCCAATCTCGTCCGTATACTCTGATCAGGAAAGTCAACTCTTCTTTAGAAAGTTCTTCTTCACCATAGTCGCGTACAACATAGAGTAATCTTTGAGCTGTCATGTTGTCGCCCTCGGCGTCAACTCCTGAAATCGGTTCATAAGTACAGTCCATCAGTGACTCACCGATCGCTTGATATTTCTGATACTTTGCAGGATCCTTCATTCGAAGATAATCCACCTGTTGTTGAAGTCCATCAATATAATCTTGTTGTTTTCTCTTCTCTTCAGCAAAAAGAGGATTATCCGGTTTCTTCTCGCATTGATCCAACGTGAATACTGGACGAGTTACTGATTCCATGGTTTCTTTTTGTTCTTCAGTCATCTTGTTATACAGAAGAGATTCTTTAAAGTTAGAGTTTACCCTTTTACAAATTTTATAACTCTAAAATCGGAGTTATAAAATACTTACTGCATCATCATCAATTCTCTATTAACACGCGGGCTATCTGATCCTATCGGAAGATTGAGATTTATCATCATCGTAATATCTTCGTCCGCATCATCGCTGAAAGTTGTACTCGAAAATGGGGTGTTGTCGAGGATGTTCTCTATCCATGTGTGCTCGAGAAGATCTTTTGCAGATTGAACAGTTACACTAGGATCTGTGAGATACTTAAGAATAGCAATAAGAATATGCTTATTGGTTGTGATACTGTCACTTCTCACAGTGAATTCCTTGCTTGTACGATCATAGTATACGTTCTTGCTGATCGTTAGAATATCCTGTAGTTTATAATCAGGAATATCGATAATAATAGTTGTGTAGAGGAAATTCTTCTTCATAGTTCCATCCTCCATTCTGGTTACAGCTTCATCTTTAAGAATCACAGATTCATACGGAGAATCCTCATATACTTTGGAAGGGAACCACATCGCAAATCCCCCTTTCTGATTGATTATTATCTGAGGAGAACCGAACTCAGCTACCAGACGTACAAATAGAGATTTCGGTTCGTTATTCACGAATTGAGACACACTTTCCTTCACACCTTTTCTATGGGTTGAAACGTAGACAATCAACGCCAACAGAATAACAATAACAAGAAGACAGATCCAGAGAGGAGGCATTTTCATCTTGGTTCTTTATTGAAAGAAAGAAAAGAAAACTTATAAAAATGAAATCTCGACGCCCTGTTGAATCTAATTCATCTCTTCGACCAACGATCGTAAATTTCAATATGTCTGCTCCTCAATACTCTTCTTACGCGCAACCGATACCAGTACCTCAGTACGAGGATGTTCTTCTTCAGAGATTCAGAGATCTCGCTTCTCAATATGAGATCTCTGATAAATTCGCTGCGAAAATGAGACAACTCGAGGGATGCGACATCAGCATCATTCTCGACGATTCCTCTTCGATGTGTAATCCAATCTATCCTATTCCCGCATTCGGTAAGGCGACTACTCGATGGGACGAGGAGAAGAACATTACCGGCATCGTAGTAGATATCGCAAGTGTCATGGATAAAGATGGATTGGAAGTCAACTTTCTCAATCGTGGAACTCTCAGTGGAATCTCTCATTCGTCGCAGCTCGGATCCATCTTCTCTGGCGGACCTTATGGAAGTACACCGTTATGTTCTATGTTACGATCTGTTATCACGAGTAAGATGTCTGTCGCAAAGGAGAAGAAGGTTATCATCTACATTGTTACCGACGGAGAACCTGACGGTGGAGCTGGAGATTTGAAGAGAATTCTGGAGAATGAGAGACATCCGAACATGTATGTTACGTTTGTTGCTTGTACTAGCGATCTCTCTGTCGTCGCATATCTTAACGACTGGGACAAAACCATTCCTCGCGTTGATGTTGTCGATGACTATCTATCGGAGAAAGCAGAGATTCTTCGAGTAAATCCGAGTATCTCTTTTACGTTTGGAGATTATGTTGTCAAGTCTCTGGTTGGAGCTATCGATTCTGAGTTTGATAACATGGATGAGAGTCGTCGTAACATCTATGTGAGTATACCCGACCCAGTAAACAAGAAATCAACTCTTCCGATTCAGCCCACTCAACAATGTTGTACCATTCTCTAATTCAGTAAAAAGTGATTAATTATATTCTTGATGGCTTATAAGCCATCAAGAATGCCTCTTCATTCGTGTGATATTTTTAGACGCGAGAATAAATATCGTACAACATCCAAAATAGTACGTGTCAGTATTCGGATGGTTCCGTCGAAAAAAACATCTCATATCCGTACCCATCTTCGTAAATATGATACTCGATACGGAGAACCATTTATGCATGGTCGTAAATCCGTAGTTTTGAAACGGGAAGCTGAGATTGACTGTAAAAATTGGAAGTACGATTAAAACGGTGTCTCTATAGAGAATCCTCTTTGTTGCTCACCTGTATATCTGTTGTACCAGGGATCGTTATCATTAAACTCCTGTTCTTTATCAAACCCCTCGTATACAATAGATTTTTCCGGATGTGATTGAGAACTCCATAACCAGATCAATGCAAAAAAGACTATACCTATGAGAATATAACGATGACACATACTTTATTATAGAAAAGACTATAATAAAGAATCTTAAACGATGAGTAGATGGTTCGACAATTCGGAAACAATAAATTCCCTTAATCTGTCCGGAGTCTTGAATGTATATTTATAAGGGATAACTATCAGATTTATATCGCTATCATCACAAATCATAGCCTTCATCTCATCGCGTTCTCTCTGTTTTTTGAGATCCTTTTCACCATTACGATGGAAATGAGGAATATATTCGTAATGTTGTTTTCCGTTATATTCAAATGCAAGTTTGAGATCTTTATTATATCCGTCTAATTCAAGACCAAAGAGAAATTTATCTCTACATTTATTGAATTTATGACCAGTTATCTCTTCGAAAATCTCTCTACACATTCTCTCGGATGAGAATTGCGAACAGTAAGGGCACCCGCTTTCTTTAGAATTTATATTGTTATAACAAGTACGCCATTCATGGCCTATTTTACATCTCCAATTACCAGATGTACAATTATTAGGAGGAATCTCTTCATCTATAAATTCAAACCCTCTTTCCTCTGCTAGATTGTGATAATCTTCTTCAGTTTTTCTCTGGTTACCGTAACACCCAGGACATCCACTTTCCCTAGCATCTATATTATGATATGAGACTTCCCATTTATGACCTTCTTTACATTCCCATTCAAAAGGTACATGTGTGTGATGCGGAATTCGTTTATCAATAAATTTAATTCCTCTCTTCTCTGCAAGTTCATGATATTTTTCTACTCCGTAAACTAATGTCTGTCCTCTTCTATCATCATAACAAATATGACAGTTTTGACCCAAGTACACATTGTTGTATCGCATTTGGAATACGTGTCCATTTGCGCATTTCCAGTCATACTTTACTTTTGAATTCTCTGGTACACCTTCAAAGAGAAATTCCAATCCTTTCTCTTCAGCTAAATTTAAATAATTCTGTCTAGTCTTCTTAGGAGGCATATTTATACATATGAATAATGTATAAATAAGTAACGACTATCATTTTTAAAATGTTTAGAGAGCAAACGCTCGCTTTTGACCCCAAGGATTCACCGGTCCTTCGAGGTTGGGTTGAGTTCCATAAGCAAGCTTCGGTTTCAACATATCCTTGTTGATCATACCAGTAAGATTTGAAAGTGCCGTAGTAGTATTTGCAGTACTTTGTCCAGTAGACTGCTCGCGAGATCGAGAATATGCAATATCCTGAAGATCCTGGTACTCCTGAATATCCGAAAAATAACCAAAGTAGCCCTTGACGAGATCGACAGTAGGAACAGTCGCGATATCAAACCAACCGGTCTTCACAGGTTCAATATCGAGATCTCCACGGATTCGATCGGCCTCGTTGTGATTACGCTTCTTTAGCGGAGCAAACACTGTACGATCGTACATAAAGTTAGAGGGATCAGAGGGATCGCGAGCAAGTGGTTGACGCATATCCGGAGCCGGAAGGAGATCCTTAGGAACAGTGTACTTAAGAGTGTTAGGGTTGTAGTTATTGTTAAGAGAGGCCTTGTAAGTTGCTGCAGCCGAGTTCATCTTAGAAGCCTGGAACGTACCATCATTTCCAAGTGATGCGAAGTCGTTAGCAACGGTACCATATCCGCTACTATTTTTTGTCGGAGAATTTCCCTGGGGATTATCAGCAGCGAGACCTTCATAATCAGTATCAGCATACGTCACAAAGGACGCCGCATCAACTGTACCGATATTTTGCCCGACCGACGGATCATATTGTCCAGTTACATCACCATTTGGTTGTACAACCGCGCGCATTCTCTGAGGAGGAGCAAATCCTTCACGGGATCCCTGTTTAGCATTTTGATTATAGAAAGCCTGAGTATCGAGAGAGTCCGATGCTACTCTGTTGTACGATGCGAGATTGTTTACATCCGGAGAATTTCCGTTGATAAAACCACCATACACGTTAGAGTCAAAACGCAGATTCATGTTGTTGGGATCTAGGTTAGAATTAAAAGATGGACGGGTCATAATCGAGGGATCCAATCCCTTGTTGTAGTAGAGATCAGCGTAGTGTTCTTTCTTCTTGTTACAGCTACAGTAGATGAGAGCCAGAACAAGAATTACAAGCAAACCAATTAGAATTGTTCTAGAATTGAGCATCCTTTACTGATTATGAAAGAAAAATATAATTTAGAGAAATTTTGAAAAGTTACTCTATGCATTAGTTTATAAGCGGGAGATTCAAAGATTAGTTATTACAACTTTTAATTCTCTAAGATTAACATCCCTTTGTAGATATTTGATACGATTGTAATTTTTATTTTGACAGTTTAATAGACCAAATGGATTTGGTTCTCCTTCTGGCACTTCTCATAGTTTTTGTGGTCTGTTTCTACAATCTAAACTATAAACGTAAAACATACCAGGATCCTTTAGTACGAAAAATTAAGTATGATGTATCACAATTAGACCCGAAATTATCCAGAATCGAGTTTTTCTCTTCAGATGAAAGTTACACCGAAGACAAAGATAAGATTTTTCTCTGTTTGAAGGATGAAACAGGACATTACTATGATTACAATATGTTGATATATGTAGCAATTCACGAATGCAGTCATGCATTAACCGATGTAATAGATGTTGAACATGTAACTCCCGAATTCAGAGGAATGTTTGAACATCTTCTAACAAAAGCGTATAAACTAGGAATCTATGATCCGAACAAATCTCTCGTAACTAATTATTGCGGAATAAACATCAATCCAGGAGAAATGCAAAGAATATAAGTTGTAACTGATCGTGTTTAACTATTGGATAAACTTCCGATTATTAAAGTGGTGGAAGATAAAATAATTATGAGAACTTTCAAATACAGTAAGTATTTGATAAACTTTGCTTTAGACAATTAGAAGTTTTATCAAATAAACTTTTTTCATTTCATATAGTAATCAATGCCGCCAAAGAAAGTCAATTCGTGCAAGCAGTATCTGGAGAAATCCGGTTTTACTGTCGCTGGAAAGTTCTCCAAGAAATCCCGCAAGTCTCGCAAGAGCCGTTCTCGCAAGAGCCGCAAGTCTCGTAAGAGCCGTTCTCGCAAGGGACGCAAGTCGCGTAAGAGCCGCAAGTCGCGTAAGAGCCGCAAGTCGCGTAAGAGCCGCAAGAGCCGTTCTCGCAAGTCTCGTAAGAGCCGCAAGTCTCGTAAGAGCCGCAAGAGCCGTTCTCGCAAGTCTCGTAAGAGCCGCAAGTCTCGTAAGAGCCGCAAGTCTCGTAAGAGCCGCAAGTCTCGTAAGAGCCGCAAGTCTCGTAAGAGCCGTAAGTCTCGCAAGTCTCGTTCTCGCAAGGGCCGTAAGGGAAAGAAGGCTGCCACGGATGAAGAGTAAATTGATTATTCAACCATATATTTTATGTTCTGTGAACATAAAATACTATTTCCTTTTACAATCTAATAACTCGTCTATCGTCCGAAATTTAAACTCTATTCGAACAGGAAGATATGACGCGAATAAAGGAAGCATAGACTCCAACATATCTGGATGTATGGGATTGTTAAACCAGAACGCAAGTGGTATTGATATAGTCGGTTGTATAATGTGATTCTTTTCCATTTTTATAACTTCCTGAAGTTATAAAATATGATACTCTTTTTAGAGGTATTATACTCATGCATGATATGAACTTTTACCCGAAAAATAAGGTGGATGAGTAGGTGGTAACGATCCCCACCACAAAGAAGATGTAGACTGAACTGGAATTATAGGTTCGATCAATTCATATTTAGAATTGTATCTGAAATCGAAGATGTATTCGTCACTCTTTTCGGAGAGTGAATGACCAAATACCGTTTTAGTTACAGAAGAATTTTTTGTTGAATATCTTACAACTCCCGTAAAAAACACAGGAACGTACGTGTACATACGAAATTGCATACCGTTGGAAACTTCTGGTTCGCAGTTTAACCCTGTAATAGACTGAGACAAAATAGAGATCACCTCGTTATAATGACTTGAGAAATTTGATTCTGTTGATTTTTTTGGAATCAAAACAGCTTTACTGATAAGAATATCTAATTGATACACAGATCCTGTCTTGTCATCGATAAGTGTTCTATTTCCCGGGAAATAGATGGGTGGGGTGTAAGATATAGATTTCATTATCTTATCCCATTTACTATTATGTAATACAGTAGAATTTGTCACAACTGTCAAATTATCAGCTATGGTGGTATTCAAATTCATTGGTCAATCTATACATTATTCTACTTCTTTAAAAGTTGTTTACTCTCATCACATGACAACAAATTGTGAACAAACCAACCTGTAATATAGTATTTCATATCTTTCTCTTCCAGTAGAGATTTAGACGTTCTCCCCGTTTTTTCCAATTCGTTCAATAAAAAGAGATCGGCCAACGATTTTGTCATCTCATCTGACAGATTATCGTTTCTGACTCTATTAGTCAATTCGGAAAGAAATTCTTCCAATTTTAGACTCATCGCAAATATATGTAACAAAGATCGATTTAAGTGACAAAAAATTTAAATAAATTATCTTGTAAAGTATTAACCTATGTCGCTAATCACCTCAAACGCAACGCTGTCTCAGTCGAATTTCAGTGTCCGCACTCCTATTCCTCCTTATGTACCCAATCGTTCTCCCCCTATGCACTCTGGTGTTGCTGTAAAGGATGATCTGGGTGCAACCAGTACAGCTGTTCCAGCATCAGCTGTACTTGGACATACTATCGTAGTGTCTCCTACCACTGCGGGACAAGTCTACACTCTTCCTACGGCGGCATCTCTTCTGTATGAGTTTGGTCGTTCGATTGATACTGGAGTCCCGAAGACTGCTGTCGGAAATATGATTGTATTCAACGTCGTGAATCGCGGAACTCTTCCTGCTTATATCGCGTGTAACCCGACCGGAGGCGATGGTACGGCTATCGTCGCTTACAATGGAGGTATCATAAACGCGACGGGACCTTCTTACACCGGAGCTGTTGTTCCCAAGGGAAAGATCACTCCAGTGTATATGGAGTGGCTACAAGTGGCTGGAGGAGTAAATGGATCTACGGGTCAGTACACTCTTTACAATTAAAGACTCTTACAACCAAATTTTATTGTAACAAACAATAAAATTTAATTTAGCTGTACACAAGATTATTCTTTGATCGTATAATCCATTCGTGATTGTCTTATCACTCCATCAAAATTGATAATGATACATGACATTCAAGAATTAACACTCAATAAAGTATTTAGCTTATATATCAAACGATGATGATCACCCCACAAGCAGATTCTGAAGAGTTGTCTGATGATATCTTTGACCATGAAATAATATATTGTGTTACCAAAGTGACAATAGAGCCATTTGTCACTTGTATTTTTGACAAGGAGAAATATGAGGCGGGTAATGATTATGAGATATCATATATTGAATCGACAACTAATAGATATCTCTGTATAGCGTTCGGAGAGGAATTGACACCGAGCCAATCAGAAAATATTATTGTTAAAGGAACTCATCACTTAATGGGAACTGTATTAATTGCTGGGCATAAAGGTGGATCCATCCACCTTAACAATCCATTAACTAACATCTCAACAATGTATTACTCGTATATCAATTCATTGAATGAATGTCCTTCGTTTAAGAAAGTCGATCTTATTCCTGAAAATGAGAGACATTCAACCGAATCTCAAAAAGATAAAATCTATATATCTAGCACGGATACCATTTTTCATAAATTATCTGAGAGTACAATCGAAAGAGTACCGATAGGAAGTTGGTTTTCAACACGTGAGACCTATCCTAAACGGGTTCTGATAAAGGGATGGGGTGTGCAAGATGTTAAAACAAAAATAGACGATCATGAATTTATGACAAGTTCTCTTCCAGCAATCAATGAGGATGAAGAGATCGTGGAGGTTATTGTTCACAGTACAACACCGATACCGATAGTTGAACCGCCTCCAGATGAACAAGAGGATCCAGTACATTGTTGTTGTGTCAAATATTTTCTTATTCCTCTGTACAATTGGTTTGTAACTAAATTAAAATCTCTGAAATCGAAACCCCATCAATCAGACCAATCGTTTATCGATATCGAACTACCATGAAAGATATAACGATCACTTTATATTAAAGACTGATATAAAGTGAACTTAAACACTCAAGAATATAGTTATAAGCCTCTAACATGTCGTGTATCGCTGATCTCGAACTCTTATCAGAGGAGAGTAGAAAGAAAATCTCTTCTGATTTGGAGGTATCACCTAAAGAGACTAGATACGGGAAAAAAGAGTCTGTTCTCTGTTTTGATACATTTATTACCGATGAAGGGACTGACGATGAAAAAAACTACGTGAGTCTTCCATTTGCGTATGTATATCAGAATATGAAAAAGGAGTTAAATATTCTGTTTCCAAACGGAGACATAGTATATCCGCGAGCTTCGGGATACACATTCGATGGGTCGTTGAATTCTATTCAGACCGAAGTTAAACCGGAGGCTTACGAGATTCTGAATAGAACGAGAAGTATTTTAATCTCTCTTGCATGCGGAATGGGTAAAACTATATTCTCCATCTTTTTATGTTCTATACTTCAGTATAAGGCATGCGTCTTGTGTCACAGAATCAATATCATCGATCAATGGGAATATTCAATTCATAAAGTCTGTCCTGAAGCGTTAGTACAAGTTCTTCAGGGAAATACACCAATAGATCCTGAAGCTGATTTTTATATTATGAACGTCTCCAATGTCAGTAAGAGAGGTATCGACGATTTCAATCACGTAGGAATTCTAATTGTCGATGAAGCACATACTATCTGTACAGAGAATATGTCTAGAGCACTATTCTATTTCAAACCTAAGTATCTTATCGGTCTTACAGCTACACCAGATAGAACTGATGGAATGGGAAAGATTTTAGATCTGTACTTTGGAACAGAGAGAATTGTACGTAAACTTCGACGTCCGTTCAACGCGTATGTATATAACACAGGATTTAAACCCAAATCGCAACAGAATGCTCAGGGAAGATTAGATTGGAATTCTGTACTCGAAAGTCAAGCTCTCGAAGAGAAACGCAACTGTGAGATCGTCGATACCATTCGATACTTTAAAACGAGAACATTTCTCATTCTCTGCAAACGTATTGATCAGACAAATATTCTTCTCAAGAAACTAAAAGCTGCGGGGGAGGATGCGGATGTCTTTGTTGGGACAAAAAGAACATTCAATTATGAAAGTCGAATCCTTCTCTCTACTTACTCTAAAACCGGTGTCGGATTTGATCATCCAAGACTAGACGCCCTTATTGTCGCGAGTGATGTTGAAGAGGGTATTGAACAGTATGTGGGACGCGTGTTTCGTCGAGAAGATGTAGTACCTATTGTTTTTGATTTTCTGGATAAGATGCATACTCTATTCAAACATTTTCTCACGCGACGTTCACTATATCTCTCTATCGGAGGGGATGTGAAACAGTTTGATGAGTCGTTTCCGGAGTTTGTTAAATGGCGAAAGATGTATAGAGTTGAAGAATAAATAACCCATAAAATAGATTCTAAAATTAGAATCTATTTTGATAAATAAAACTGAAATTTGAGAATAAGATAATTACTATCGTAACATACTATCACACATCATGTCTACGAGTAAAAAACATATTGTCGGGATGGACATCGGAACAACTTATTCTTGCGTAGCTATTATGCGTAACGGAAAAGTTGAGGTGATCAGTAATGATCAGGGGAATCGTACCACCCCTTCGTATGTGGCATTTGCGGATGACGAACGACTGATCGGGGAATCCGCAAAGAATCAGGCTGCAATGAACCCCGCGAACACAGTATTCGATGCTAAGCGTTTGATCGGAAGAAATTTTGGAGATCGTACAGTTCAAGAGGATATGAAGCTCTGGCCTTTTAATGTTATCGATATCGGAGGAAAGCCTGTGATCGAGGTTCAGTATAAGGGAGAGAAGAAGAGATTCCGTCCCGAGGAGATTTCGTCGATGGTCATCACAAAAATGAGAGAGACGGCCGAGGCGTTTATCGGTGAACCGGTCAACAACGCGGTTATCACGGTTCCCGCATATTTTAACGATGCTCAAAGAAATGCTACAAAGGATGCGGGAACTATTGCAGGTCTAGTCGTGGATCGTATTATCAACGAGCCGACAGCCGCTGCTATGGCGTACGGTTTCGACCATATTTCAAGTGGTGACGGAGAGAAGAATATTCTCGTTTTCGATCTCGGAGGAGGAACTTTTGACGTTTCCCTGTTGACTATCGAAGAAGGGGTCTTTGAAGTAAAAGCCACAGGAGGAGATGTCCATCTCGGTGGAGAGGATTTCGATAATCGAATGGTTAAGTTCTTTATCGACGAGTTTAAGAAGAAACATAAGAAGGATATCTCGTCGTCTGATCGAGCTCTACGTCGTCTACGCACAGCTTGCGAAAGAGCGAAGAGAACTCTCTCAGCTCAACTCACAGCTGAGGTAGAGATTGATGCATTGTACGAGGGTATTGATTTCGTCTCAACAATTTCTCGAGCTCGTTTCGAAGATCTCTGTGCTGATTATTTCAATTCCACAATGAAACCAGTGGAGAGTGTGTTGGCTGATGCTAAGATGTCAAAAGGTGATATTCATGAAATTGTTCTGGTTGGTGGTTCAACTCGTATTCCCAAGGTTAGAGAACTTCTCTCAAAGTTCTTCAACGGAAAGGAACTCTCTACCAAGATCAATCCTGATGAAGCAGTTGCTTATGGAGCAGCTATTCAGGCATCTATTCTTAACGGAGATAAACATCAACAGGCTGGACTTGTTATTGACGTGACACCTCTTTCTCTCGGAATCGAAACCGCAGGAACTGATATGACAAATATTATCGAACGAGGGTCAACTATTCCATGTAAGAAGTCTAAGAAGTTCACAACTCATTCTCATAACCAATCAATGGTTAAGATTGTTATCTTTGAGGGAGAACGTCCTCTTACAAAGGATAATAATAGGATCGGACAGTTTGAGCTATCGGGTATTCCACCGGCTCAACCAGGTGTTCCGAAGATTGAAGTCGTGTTTGATATTGACGCCAACGGAATTCTCGAGGTTTCAGCAACGGAGGAAACTGGAGGAAAGACGAACAAGATCAAAATTACGAACGATTCAGGACGTCTCACAAAAGCTCAGATCGATCAAATGATTAAGGATGCTGAGATATTCAGAGATGAGGATAAGAAGTCTGTTGAGACAAGTACAGCTCGTAATCGTCTACAAACATATATATCATCTCTGGAACCAGATGCAGAGACAAAGGGATATAAATCGAATCTTGACGAGTGTATCGAGTGGATGAAGAGTGAGAGAAGTGCTCAGGAGTACACTGATAAGTTTAACGAACTCTCAAGTACAGTATCCGGAAGCTCTTCAGAAGATCAGTCACAAGATGGTCCTCGAGTTGAGGATATTGATTGAAAAGTGAATTTTAAGAATATAAAGTGGTTATAGATCACTTCTGTTTTACCACATTACAATTACCAAATGTCTGATTACGAAGATGAAGATGATTATTCCTCGATGGAAACAGATGAGTTTGTATACTCTGACGTCGAAGAGTCGGTCGTGTCACATCTCTCTGTAACTATTAAGAGAAATCAGACAACAAGGGATATTCCAGTCTACATTAAATACTACGACCGTAGTGATGCGGTTCAAGCTGAACTTGATGGATACCGATACAATATGTATCTTATCGCGAATCACATAGACCGTCTATATCCCGGATGGTCGATCTTCAGAGTTCAATCGGAGGGTTATTCTGATAATTCATATTTTGATCTGGACGCATCTGAAAATGAGTAAGTATACATGTTTTTGAATATAATATTCAAAAACAAGATCTTTTAAAAGTGATTTAAATATTATCGATGCTAGAGATAACACAAACCTATCGGTTACCCCCAGATGTCTGCTCCTCCATCACACGAATCTCTACTCCGTCTTTCCCAGTATCGGGGAGACGCAACCAGCTGTATCAGTCTTCTGATCGGATCAAACTCGGATCCATCATCCACTTCTAAACTCCTTATCAAGGAGAACAGTGCAGCATCCAACATCAAGGATCGCGCAAATCGTAAGCATGTGACTACCGCTCTCAAGTCTTGTTCTGAAAAGCTCAAGACGTACAAGAGCATTCCTGATAACGGACTCGCTATTTTCGCCGGGTATTGTGTTTGACGAAACTGGGAAAGAATCGTATATTTGTGAAGCGATCACACCACCTCTTCCTATTAAGATGGGATTGTATCGATGTGATAAGATGTTCTACACGGATTATGTTCTCTCACTTTACAAAAACTTTGATAAGTTCGGATTAGTTCTTATTGCAGGTGAAGAGGTTACGATGTATTCTCATTGTGGAACAAAAATCGACTTGATCGATAAGTTCACCGTTCACCGTCAGAAGAGTATGAAGATGGGTGGTCAGTCTGCTCAGAGATTTGGTCGGATAAGAGAGAATCAGATTGGTGAGTATGTAAAGAAGATCTGTGAACGATTGGAGAAGAACTATGTCGACTTTACGGTTGGAAGTCCATCTGTAAAGGGGCTGTTTATCGGTGGAGTAGGAGATATTAAGGACAAGGTCATCATGTCTCCGTTTCTCAACTCTCTTGTCTCTTCAAACATCAGAAAGGTTATCACTATGTCGGAGATCAGTTTGGATAAACTCATGGAATCATGTGGAGATCTCACATCGTATTCAGAGGAGGAGAAGGAATCTTTAGACGAGATTGAGCTCTACACATCACGAGACCTGTCGAGAACAGTCTACGGGTATGATCTACTCCTTAAGAATATCAAAGATGGTGGATTAGAGAAGATCTACATCCACTCGATGGTTGAGGAGAAGTTCGGTAAGGAGAACTTCGAACTAGCCAAGACGATGGGATGTAAGATTATACTACTTCAAGGAAAGTCAGCCAAGTCTATCTCATTTGTTAATTCGTATGGAGGTGTACTTGGAGTTACATGGTATGATATCGAAGACAATCTTGTCGATGAAGAGTAAACAATCTCTCCATCTAACGAATAAGAAAATTTATAATGATTATCATTATAAATTCCACCAAAAAGTGATTTCCCCATTCAAGTAGTAGATTTCATCCACCGCATCCAAACACCTCATTTCACCAAATGACTATCGAAACTATCAAGGGTGTTGTCGGTGTTAAGATTGGTATGTTCGATCTGATTCGTCTCTTCATGAAGTATTCTCCTACAGGAGAGCTCATCAAGAGCGTGAAGAAGACATGTAACGCGAGTGATGAGAAGCCGCTGGAAGAGATTCTGAACATGATGGAAGATGATGCTGAGTCTGATGAGTGGAGCGACATTGTGGCTGATATCGGATCGGATATACAGTGGACACCTCAGTCGCATCAATGGGTTCCTCACACACTCCGTATCGAGAATACGGATCAAGACTATCATTTCGAGCTGAGCGTCTACCGCATGTCACATGATCGTGACGAAAAGTGCGATTTTATCCTCGGAGAGGAGATCATGTCGATCAATACGCGCAACACACACTTTGGATCTCTGGCTCAAGGCGATGATGATAAGAGATTGGAGCAGGTTCAGACGATGATGATCTCTTTTATGAAATCTACTGTTGATCACGACAAGATGATGGATCGAAAGAAGGAGATGGATACGACTTTCACTGAACTAAAGGATAAGAAGATGGGTTATCATCTAGTTCAGAATGATTGCGATTGTTGTTCGTAAACAGTCTATCGCTCAAAAGCTCCGGGTTGTATTCACCAACCTTGTTGTAACTTTTCAAGAATACTAATTTATAGAATCATTACTAAATATTAATTTAGTAATGGAATCACCCAAAGAATATAGAGAGAGAATTGTTGGAGAGTTTGAGAAGAGTATCACGTCTGGTACCTCAGATATTGTGAAATGGCTTACAGATTCACTGGATAAGTGTGATCTGAGAGGAGAGATTACTGGTGAGATTGCAATCTCCAATATCGGAGAGTATCCGGAACAAACACTCTGGATGATGTACGCTATGAAGAGAATTTATGAGCAGAAAGGATGGGATGTGAGATTTATCTCGAGTAACAGCAATCCAGGAGACTCCACTTTTTATACTAGATGTAGAGATATTACGGATGCAGATATTCTGGATAGCACTTTTGATATCTATTTCTCTATTTCGGAACCACCAGTCGAACCAATCTCTAACGACCGAGAGCCGAAAAATGATTTGTGAGGTTGAAATATGATTCGTATTACGAGAACGATAATGTTCGCTCAATTTACAACCTCCTCTTTCGAAAATATCTACGATGTTCTTCCTACATCTCTCGATGATGATAAGATAAAACGTGTACGAGATTGTGTTTGTATATGGTTAGTAGTTTCAATTATATCAGCTGGACCTATTGCTGTTTCACTATACAGTATGTTCGTCATCGATACTTTTCTATCGATTACAATCTTATCGATCCTGATTGTAATGTTTGGAACAATCTTTACATTTTCAGTGTATAATTTTGTCCTTACACAAAGATATCTTCTTCAACTCTCAATTCTTAAGAGTCTTACCGAGGAGAAAGACTCTTTTCCAATGAGAAACACGGGGGTGACCGAACCCATTGGTGATGTTTCTCTCTAAAGCTTTGGTCCAATTGAATGGATTACTTAGTACTTTTAAAGGTATATGACGACTCAAGAATATTATTAACCTAGTTAATAATATTTATTCCTTATAACAATACGCGGATGTCGTATAGATACGAAGATTTTATTTGGAAAATCATATATAAGGTTCTCAGCAAAGAGAAACATCTCAATATTACAATCGACAAAGATAAACAGAATACAGAGAATATAGACGAGAAGGTGGTTGATAATATTCTTAAGGAGAAATACATGAATGGAAGTCATCTTGATGTTCTTAAGTCTATGTTCAATATGATCCTTCTTCATCATACCGAAGGATCATCCGATGATGAATTCAATCTTCCATATCTCGATCCCTCAATCTTAAATCTTCTCACATCTTTCAAACTTGCATCTCTAAAAGATACATCAGAAGGTTATGCGATGTTATCAAACTTCAAAAGCATCAATGATATGGTTATAGTTAAAACTTCTAAAACAAAGAAAGATAACAAGAGTATACTTTTTGAATATTTTATCGGTACTATTGGTATCAATAAACTTCGAACTCTTATTCCTAACTTCACGTATACTCTTGCCATTTTTAAGTGTAATCCGTTACCGATAAGTGAAGATAAGAAGATAGATATCAAAAGATTTTGTAAAGAGGAATCAGAAGATACTAGATTTTATGTGGTCTATGAAAAAATCAAGGGTATGTCTATTGATGATTTTGTTCATCGTATGTTAGATGATGACGATGTACATCGACTCTTAACTTACATTATTCAGATAGCTTTTGCTCTTATAATTGCACAACGAGAGATAGGTTATGTTCATTACGATCTTCACACAGATAATATCATTCTCCGAAAACTTCCATCACCCAAAGTGATCGAATACGATATCGACGGGAAGACATATCGTATAGAGACAGATGCTATCCCGACTATTATCGATTACGGATTCTCTCATTTCGTATATCAAGGTATTCCTGTAGGAGGAAAAACTATGCCAAACTTAGGAATTATTCCCACACTAACTAGTAAAGGGTTTGATCTCTACAAACTTGTTATGTATATAATGAATGGATGTTTCAAGAAGAGGGGTGTTAATTTCTTTAACAAGATATCATGGGTGATGGATTATTTTACGGACGATCCGTTCGGAATTCATACCGCTTATAAAACTAAAAATCCAGAGTATATCAATACGGCATTTGGAGTTGGATGGAAGAAATTCTATAACGTCACACCCACATCTCCTATATATCACGACCCTCCCATGAATTTTCTAAAATGGGTGTCTCAGGTTAATAAACCGTTTTGGGATAAATCGGTCAAGGTATCAGATAGTCTATATAATGTTCCATCCAATAATATTATCGAGTCTTATCGCGCCAAGATAGAAGGAAGAAGAATTTTTAATTCAGAGATAATGGATAGTATTGACGATTGTTCTATTCTGGATACTGATCATAGAAGTTATATTATAAATAAGTATGTCTCTGATGAGTTCGAAAAAATATTAGATACATTTGGAAACTATATAAAAGATCATCGTTCACTAAGGAAAAAAATTAAACGTCTTTCAGATAAGAGTGAGAAAAATAGAGAACAATATCAACAAAATGATCTCGCTCTCTTGACAATCTATACTGACGAATTGTTCACTGTACAGAATTCGATATTGTTAGATGGATATGAAAACAAACTTGATATTCATTCTGTTCGCGATATAAAGAGACTTAATTCAAAGATGAAAATACTATGTGAGTATATTGAAACGTATAATAACTACAGAATGTTTATCGAATATTCAAAAATATCTTCTCGACTGACAACCGATTCATCTATAGATGAATATAAATCAAAGGCTGTATCAATCTACAAAAAATTCGAACAAATTAAGTCTGAATATATATTCGAAACTTTGAGACAACAATTAAATATTGTAAACGAAGTTGTCTATATTGGTACTTATTACAAACATCCTAATGTATGGAGAATATCTGACACGTTCACTGATGCTCTTATTACATTACAATATATAGTTGATGATATAAGATTTTTCTATCCCGATGTAGTATATGCTTATAAAGATATTGAAAAAATGGTTTACAAGATCGCGCGGGATCTATTAAAAAGATCGTCTCCTATTTATGTTCCTCCGAGAAGTGAGATACAATTCAATATCGCCTCAGTATGTTCTCCCGATGATCTTAGCTATATCATGTATAAGAATTTTAAACCAAGAGATATTAGTATCTCAGACTTTATTAATACTATACAAAGGGAAAATATGAAAGATGGAGAAATCTATCATCTGTTAGATACTAAATTCGACAAAGTTAAACATCCATTATCTATCACTCCATATTTCAAATCAATAGTTGAAAGTGATGTATATAAACGTTTAAAAATAGATACAATTAAATGTCTCGATTTAGGATCTCCAATTATGGAAAATCG
Organism: Candidatus Colwelliibacteriota bacterium; assembly: GCA_028710275.1. Classification (GTDB taxonomy): domain Bacteria; phylum Patescibacteriota; class Minisyncoccia; order UBA6257; family Colwellbacteraceae; genus STB-63. The sequence continues at coordinate 72,106 of JAQTUL010000004.1, forward strand.
TACCCGAGAAATTCTAGATATTTTAAACGTTTCAGAAAAAGATTTTATTACGGTAGACTTGTCGGATATAGGAAAGAGGTTTATGAACACGGTTGCTGTAAATTCGGAAGGAAAGTTTCCTTTTATTTCAGGGTATTTTTCAATTATAACAGCGTTCATGGTTCTCCATAATGTATCGGATATTGAAGATCGATTATCGGAAATACATCGCATATTGAAACCGGGAGGTCTATTTATTATGAGAGAATATGATAGTGGAACACAATGTCAAAAAGTCGTGTCTGATATTGATAAAATTCTGACAGACAGAACCACGATCAAACATCAATCGTTCTATATGTCGAGTGAAGACTGGAACAAATTAATGTACACAAACGGTTTCAGACTTTTACAAGAAAAAATAGATTCTTCTCTCACGAAATACACTCTGTATACGAGGTAAATTTATCGTTTCTCAGCTTTTTCACAGTATCTTTACTCTATAGAGTAAAGATACAAATCTCGTCTGAAATTACACGACATTGGCAAAAAATTGAAAGTGTCTCAAACCTAATTTAAAGACTTACCACCCTTACCAAACTCCCGTTCGTTTTATGTCCGATATTTCATCTTTTATGGAAGTAGATAATTATAAGAAATTCTTTCCTCATCCCCCAGGAGGAATGGAAGTAAAAAGAACGGTGAAGAAATCCGTACCAAAGGAGATTATCTTCGCTGATAGTGACGATAGTGAAGAAGATGAGAAACCGGAGTTTATTGGAAAGAAAAGGGTTCTTAAGGAAATTGTATTTGAATCATCAGATGATGATAGTGGAAACGAGACGGATGATATCACGGTTGATTCCGAAAAGGAGATTTTCGAATTCTCAGATCCAGATCCTATTTTCGGATTGCGTTTAGTTAAACCGTACACTCTTTACACTCACCAGATCGAGGCGATTCATTGGATGAAGAAGATTGAAAACTCAAATCCAAAGAGGTTGAATATGCGCGGGGGGATTTGTGCCCTTTCTCCAGGATTGGGAAAATGTCTTCGTCCAGATACACTGGTTCTTCTATTAAACGGAACCATAAAAAAAGCGTGTGATGTTATCGTAGGAGATTTTCTCCTTGGTGATGATAACACACCGAGAAAAGTTCTTTCGGTTACCACAGGAAAGGATGAGATGTACAGAATTAATCAGAATAAGGGTGAATGGTATGAAGTAAACAGTGAGCATATTTTATCTCTCAAATTTTCAGGTCATAAAGGGTACTATTGGAGTAAAAACCATTTTACCCTTACATGGTTCGATATTAAAACGTTGAATCTTCATAAAAAGAATTTTAGTGTGATGTCTGACATCACACGATATAGAGAAAATACATTCCCATCCAAAGACGATGCTTTTACAGCGATGATGAAATTTAAATCGTTATTGAGCCCTATTGAATATAATAGTTCTACACGTAGACATATGCAATATTCATGGATTAAATCGGAAAACAAATATGTTATTCATTATTGCGATAATGAAAAAATGCGAGTAAAATCATTCTCTGTATCCGATAATATCCCTCTAAAATCGAAAGAAGAGGCGTTCGAATCTATGACGAAATTTAGAGATACCATTTCAGATGATAATATCATCGATATAGAGGTTCATAAATATCTCAAACTGAATAAATCGGTTCGAGAGCATCTCAAAGGATTCAAAGTTGGATTTGACGGGTGGGAAGATAAAGATGTACCAATCGACTCGTGGATGATTGGATATTGGCTAGGAGATGGAACTTCCGCGAATTGTGGAATAACAACAGATGATAAAGAGATTGTAGATTATTTTACTAATAATCTCGGTAAATATGGGTTGACTTTATCAAAAAAAGGATATATTAATTACACTATAAAATCTGAAGGAAAGATTGGAAAGGGTCGTAATAAGTTTCTCAACTGTCTTAGAAAAACTAACATGTTGAACAATAAACACATTCCTAATGAATATCTTATAAATTCTAGACGCAACAGATTGGCTCTATTAGCTGGTCTTATCGACTCTGATGGATATGTGAACGACGGGTGTTGTGAAATTGTGCAGAAATCGTCGAAACTTGCAGAGAATATAGTGTATCTTTGCCGCTCTCTTGGATTTAACACTCAAGAGACTATCGTCCAAAAAGAATGTGTTAATAACGGTGTTTGGAATTTCTATCATAGAATTGTATTTAGTGGACAGGGAATGGAGGATATCCCGACGATTCTTCCTCGTAAAAAATTTAGTGAGAGAATGCAAGTAAAAGATGCTCTTGTTACATCGATCGATGTTGAACACGTGGGGTATGGAGATTATGTAGGATTTGTTATCGATGGTGATAGACGATTTTTATTAGGTGATTTTACTGTTACACATAATACTTGTGTGTTTGCGAGTCTATGTATGACAGAATCTCAAAATCCCATCGAATCACTTCAACGATCATTTCCTAAAGATATCGCAAACATGATCGACGGGTATGTTGTGTCACACACGTATCCGAATCTTGTGATTTGTTCCAAGACGGTTGCGTATTCATGGAAAAAAGAGATTTCAAAGTTCTATGGAGATTCATGCCCTTACTTCTATATGCATAGGGATTCTCTGAAGAAGAACTTCGATCTTTTGACATATGATACTATCAAGGACTACAAGATTATCATCACCACATATGAGACAGTTATGGGTGTTGCCAATAAAAATAAAGTATATGATAATCAATTCAGTCTCGATCAGTTTAATCGTCGTGCCGGAATCAAGGCGTCGAGAAAACCATCACACCAGGATTGTATCAAAGCGGTTGGAGGTATGTTGTTGTTTAAGACGCCATGGAACCGTATAACAGCGGACGAGTCACATCGCTTCGCAAATCCCACATCATCAACTTTCTATGCGATGATGGCTTTGTGGGGTGAAAAGAAGTGGAATCTCAGTGGTACTCCTCTCCGTAACTATTCATCGGATCTCTATTCACAGTTTAGATTTAACGGATACGATAAGATCATCCTATCAAAACAATTTAACTATAGCGAGTACGAGCGTGGACGAATGATTGACTTCACTCTATACAAAACATATGAGGATGCAGGTATAATCCTTCCACCAATTACACGCCATAAGATTGAAATAGTTCTTGATGGAAGAGAAAAGGAGATTTACGATTATTATCATAGTAGTATGAAACAGGTGTACAACGGATTTCTTGTAGGATCGTATGGTTTCTCTAACGTGTTGACTCTCTTTCTTCGTCTACGACAGTTGTGTGTCGTACCGTACACTATTCTCGCGGAGAGTTCGAGAAACTACAAGGGAAAAGATGACGAGGAATACACACTGTCACAGAAGATTCTTGATGGTATGACCGGTGGACTTGCTAGCTGGGTCAAGGATAAGATGGGAAGCGCGGGGATTGAATCGGCCAAAATGAAGGCTCTCATCTCTACATTGAAATCTTTCAAGAAGGGTGAAAAGACTCTCGTTTTCACATCTTTTAAGAAGGTGATTGATATAGCAGCTATTGCGATGGATGAGTATATGCCGGATACAGAATATCTTGTTCTCGATGGAGACGTTACAGGTAATGATCGTGATATCACGATCAATAAATTCAAAGATCCGAGTTACAACTATTCGGTTCTATTCATCTCGTACAAAGTTGGGTCTGAAGGACTTACTCTTGTTGAAGCTGAAAATGTAATTCATATGGAGAACTGGTGGACGCCTGTTGTTCAAGAACAAGCCGAACGACGAGTATGGCGTATTGGACAGACCAAACCCGTAAAGGTTTACAATATCACAATTACAACATCGATTGAAGAACGAATCGATGCTATCTGTGCGGATAAAACAAAGATGATTGACGATTTTAAGTCGTCCAAAGGAAAAGGGTCTATGCCAAAACTCGACGCCGCGACAATTGGAAGAATGATTCGATAAATTCAAGATAAATAGGGATAATTGTTAATATTATTATTATAATATTAACAGTAACAGTAATGTCAGTGTTTAAAGTGAGACCAGTCGGAAATAATATTCAGATTATCAACCCTTATACTCAGCCATCTATAGAACCGACAATTGTTTATGTTCCTGTTGAGGAGAAGAAAAAATATTCTCTTCGTGTTGACGAAGACGCAGTTGTTGATATTCCTCCAGGGGTGAAAGAGATTTTCATTTCTCTTGTCGGGGGTGGAGGTGCTGGAGGATTGGGTACAATTAAAGACGGAATCTCTTTTAGTGGTGGAGGGGGTGGGTCTGGATTTGGAATTCGAGAGATTCCAATTAGAATTACTGATGTTTCTAACGTATCTATAGATTGTAAAATAGGGAAAGGAGGGTGTGGTGTTACACCTCTAGGTGGAGATACCATAGTAAAAATTATTGTTAATGGAAGTGAGAACACATGTTTGACAGGTGGGGGAGGTAATCCTGGAGGGAGCGGTTCTAAAAACAATGGAGGGTTGGGTGGTTATGGGCAAAATACTCGGTCTAAAGGAGGTTTTAAAGGCTCTACGAGCATCCCCTCACATCCACCTATAGGTGGATCGGGTGGAGCATCTCTTTTTGCAGCTGGAGGAAAAGGAACTAGTTATCACCTTCAAGATCTTTCAGAAGGTAATGGTAAATGTGGTAGTGGTGGGGGTGGAAAGATTCCAACATCTCCGTACGAAACTCCAACTAAGGGTGGTGACGGGTTTGTGATGGTTGAGTATTTCGAATAGAGTAAAAGTGATAATCGATCTGTTTACTTTATAATTGTCATTCACTCTGAAGAATGACAATTATCAGCATTGTAGCCAAGGGCAATTGGCCCATCAGTAATCTTATCTCCTTCCTAGAGAAGCTTCAAAAAGCATTAATAGATGCACATCCGGTCCTCACTACCAATGAAATCTATGATCTGGAGATGAGTAAGGCCATGTTAGAACATTCCAATTATTTCTTTCCAGAGGGTAAGGGGGATATTACTGTTTTCTCTAAGGATTACATACACGATTCTCTGGTGAGAGATCGATTCAGATCGGATGTGGATCTGTTACTCGCGCAGTATAGACAATCGGTAAACAATACTTTTACGATAGAAGAGTTTATCACATACAATCGGATGGTGTCTTTCGAAAAGAGATTGAAAAACCGAATCTCCGAGATCGAGAAAAAGGTTGTAGACTACGAAGAGACAGTTAAACGTGATAAGGAACACGAGATTCTACGTATTAAGAAAGCGAAAGACGCACTCGACGCTATCAAGAAGAAAGACAACGAAGCTCGTTTCGCGATTGAGAAGAAAAGGAGATATGATATTGAGAGGAAACGTCAAGAGGAGGACGCATATGTATCCGAGTTTAGATCATATTATAAGAGATGTAGATACTATATCGATAACGGATATGATGGGTACTCGACAGATGAACTAGAAATAGATGATGAATGTCTCACTCCAGAGGAGATTAAAGAAACTATTATCAAAGCTCATATAAAGAAGAATGACGATCTTGTCAAGTATCATACATTTCCTGGGTGTCACGATCACGGGATAGATTGTAATTGTGGAGTGGATTGTACATGGGAGGTGGATGATCATCGATGTAGTTGTGGCAACTACAAGGGCTTCGAATTCAATGTTGACGATGTTGACTGGGAAACTGATATCACATTGGATTCGACCAATTTTCGTGGACGTCAAGAACGACAGTGGTGACCAGGATTGCCTAACTTTTAAAATCTCCGTCCTGATTATTCCAACTTTTAATTTATCTTTGGTAAATTAAAATGGGTTGTATGCTATCAAACGAAAACTGTAGTTCAATGTATGGATATCGATTTGTTTATAAAGAAAAAGATATCAAGATGTATCGATACATTGTATATGAAGATGTTAAATTTAACAATTCTATAGTATATGATGAAGGAATAATTTCTAAAGGGATTTTGTACCCATTTGTGATCAATGATATACATACTGGAACATTTTTATTCACAGACGAATATAACAACCCTTTAATGAGTACATCAAGAGTCCCAACCATGATAAGAGATGTACCTACAATCGTTGACTTGTTTACCGATTATTTTTCAACCCACAAGCGATCAAAATGCTCATGTAACGATCCAACAGTAAAATTGTTGCCTTTTAAAGGGTAGGTCTAAAAATGATCTTTGATACTCTGTATTAGGAGTAATAACTTTTCTGGACGATGTCGTTCCATATTCCCGTATACTCTGTTGACAGAAATTATGATGAGAATTACGCGATTGCGTTGAACGATATCGAATTCCGTTCAAAGATCAATATGTTCCTTTATAGAGGATACAAATGTATAGTTTCTCTTACACCCCGTAAAACATGGGATGGTTTCGTTGAAATACTTCCGTCTCGCGTGTGTTATAATCTTGACCATAGAGATACTCGTAGAGAGAATAACGATTTCTTCTTGGATGTTCACGGTGGATTAAGTTATTCTTATACAACTGATAAGGAAACTGTGCTTGGATTTCATACTAATCATATAGGAGATTTTATCCCTTTACATCTGAAGGGTGATGTAAATTGTAATTTCAACTATACGACATTTCGAACATTCGACTACATGGTGAAGGAACTAAGAAGTCTTGTTGATCAGCTCTATTTCTATGATGAAAATGTTGTCGATCTCTCTTTTCTTTTTTGCGACGAATAAGATGTTTGTATCTTTTAATTTATGAGTAACCCATTAGATAGTCGATGGCATCCTCGTAAACAAGAGATACTAAATCGTATAATGAAGATGAAGAGTTTTCGCCCACTCTTCATAAAATTATGCTCGACAACAGATATCTCTTGGATAAATACTCTCGCCTCTGTTATCGACAAAATAGATGAAAAGGATTGGATTCTTTCCGAATGCGATCGATATGAAGATATTAAAGAATGCGTGGGTTCCCATATACATATTTTTGGGTGTTCTATGTTCTAAAAGTGAAAACAAACTTAATAAACTCATGTTTAATACCAAACAATTAAACATGAGTTCGGACCGCATTCTCTTTTCAAAAGTTGGGACAAGGTTGGATTCACCAACCCGAAGCTTTTCAGATGAGGATACAGTTATTCGATATGAGAACCGAGTTGAGGAGATGAAGGGTGATAAAGTTGCTGGGTTCGATTTGGATGATACATTAACAAGTGGTATGGCTCTCACACCATATCCTGGTGTTATTGAAAAACTTCATTCGTTGACCAAGGAGGGATATAACATTGTTATTGTCTCCAATCAGAAAAAACGTCATATCGGAGATAAGAAGTTATTGACTAAACTCGAAGGGGTATCAAAAGTTCTCGGAGTTCCGTTTGTTGCATTTTGCGCCCGTGCGGAAGATGACTTCAGAAAGCCTAATAATGGTATTCTTTCTCTTATCCCTGAGTCAATGGGGAAAATGGAATTCTTTGTCGGTGACGCAGCAGGTCGACCAGGAGATCATAGTGATTGTGATAAGATGTTTGCAAATAATGCAAAGATTCCCTTTCATACAGCAAATGATTATTTCATCGATGGTGAAACATTGAGTCGGGACATTCTTCCTCCATGTCTGGTTCAGATTTCCGGTATACAGATTCTCACATTAGTAATCATGATTGGATATTCTGGGAGTGGAAAGAGTACATGGTGTAAGAAGATGCTTCCGGATTATGAGTATGTCAATCGAGATACTCTTAAGGATATGAAGAAATGTGTCGTTAAGTGTAAGCAAGAACTGAAGAAAGGAAATAATGTAGTCATCGATAATACCAACTATACTACGGAGATGAGAGAGAAATTCATTAGTATTGCAAACGAAGAGGGAGCCCAATGTATTGCAGTACACATTAACACATCGATGCGACAATCACAGACATGGAATGATACTCGAGGTGATTCGAGAACACCGATTATTGTCTTCTACAAGTACCGAAAAAACTTTCAATCACCAACTCTCGAAGAGGGTTTTGATGATATTGTAGTGATAGAATAAAAACGATTCATAGTATAAGACACCTCTTCTTTTTACACAATGTCAACCACCTGTGACCGAGTTCAATATCAGCCTCCTGATGAGGCTGTAAATCGAGAGATGATATCGTTGTTATCTCTCACTGATTTTATCGACACAATCAGTAATAAAGATCTCTTTGTGATTAAAGAAAGAAATACATGGGTTAAATCTGAATATCATGAGCCATTTGAATTTAGATTGAAAAAATATGGAGAACTGAGTAATCACCAATATATGGTAGAATTTTCAATTGATAGTTATATTGAATACAATAGAGATAAATTTCATTTGAAGGGCTATATAATGGAAGCGTCCATAAAGACCGGAAAGATGTTGAAACGATATTTATTTGATCTTCATAATAAAATGTTCTCGATATATCTTCCAGATAAATCTATTGTTATTTTTGATCTGGAAGAATCCCCTTCTTTCGTAACAGGATCAATTATTATCAAGATAGACTATCATAAGTATAACAGGTACATATAAAGTACGAAGTGGGCCAATTCATTGGCCCGGAGCTTTAAGGTAATATTATTATTTACAAATAATAATATCAATCACGACTAGATAGTATCAAACTCGAACGAACACTCTTCATCTTCCTCACCCTCTTTCACCTCCTTGGCGATAAAATCACTTGGAAGTTCTCCAAGATTCTTAAGCTTTCGAGCTTCATCATCAGTAAACTTATGAAAAATATCACCTTTACCGTCCTGATAATCTCTCAATCCAACAAGAACTAGATTTCCATTCTCAATCCATACTCTCTTGTTCATCTTTCCTCTCACCTTACCGATACGAGTTTGGCCGTCGAAACATCTACATTCAAAACGACCGTTACCGAGAATTCTCGTAATCTGAGCATACTCCTGACCATCTTCTTTGATCAGGAGTTCTCTCGAGAAACCGGTATCTTTGTTAGCTCCTCGACGACCTTTTTTTCCTCCTTTTGGTGGCATTGTGTTGATGGATGATTATACTTAATATAGTAAACAATTAAACGCTTTTATAATTCAAAAGTTACAACTTTAATCTTTGTACGCCTTTCCTGATATTATTTTATACATCTTTCGAAGGTATTCATCATCAGGATCCTCTTCTATGAACATTTTTAACACCTTAACGACTTTCTTCACGATGGGTGATAATTTCGGATCTGACATCACCGAGTTTTTCTTCATGTATTCAAAAAGAAGAGACGCTGTTTTTAATCTTTTAGATGGATCACCTTCATCTATGGATGTAATGGCCTTTGTGACATATTTTTCTATTCTTTTACGATTCGCATCACTGACCTCATCACTGACCGCTGCCGGAACTAAAGGTATCGGCATCGGTGCAACTAAACTCGGAGGATACATGAATACATCAATTAATGGCATATCTATTAACCATCTTTCTTCGTCTGGATAAGGATCAATAAATTTAGCATAATCGTAAACTGATCTCTGTTTACCGAAAAAGGAGGTGTACGGTGTACTTCCTAATCCCATAAGTTCTCCGGTAACTCTCATCTCATATGTATCGTCTGGATATCCAAATTCGTTATCATCTAAAGATGTTTTCTTATGAACACGACCGTGACGAACTTGATCGGTATTATCAAACGCGAAAAGATTACCCTTTTTAAAACAGTCACACATAAGTGTAACTATTTTAGTACCTGCATCATTTTGAGGATAGTACATTTTAACAGGCATAGCTGTAGATCGAAAATTATACGGTGTTCTGTTTGATTTTAGATAAGAGATCTCATACCAATCACTAATAGCAGGTGTTTTTTTAGTTTCTTTTATGGGTGATGTCTTTATCAGTTTGATGGAGAGCACCCCATTTTTTTGGGGGAGAAAATCCTCGCTATAGTTATATAGAACTAGATTTCCGTAAATAGTATTTGTTACAGGAGATTTGAACGCAATATTCTCTCTCTTCTGCCACACTGATTTAGTAGTATCGATGAGTGAATCTAAAGAGTCTTTTGACAGTAGGGTTCCACACTGTTTCAACTGTAGAACAAATTCAAGTGGTACCTCTTCCATAGAAATAGGATCGGTGAACATACCATCACTTATCAATCCTTTCTGTTCTTTAGGGATGATAGACATATCGATATGTCTACCGATATTTAAAAAGTTTTCAAACGCCTCTTTGTGTGTAACGGGAAGACCAATTTTATAATCCATAATATCAATATCTTTTTCCGGTATTCCGGAAAAATATTTCATCGATCTAATATCTGTTATTCGTCGCGATTTCGGACCGATAAGAATAGATTCCACGGTTACTAGAAACTCTTTCTCTTTCCCTTTGTCATCAAAGGGAACAGACATAATCTCTCTTTGTTCTCTCCAAAAGAATGCTTTCAGTTGATTCATCTCTAAAAACCTAGTGTCTATTGCAATATCTTCTGGATCGAGAATGATTGATACTAGAACACCATACATATTATACGAAGCGAAATGCTCAGATACACAGTGGGTTGATGACCAGCTCTGAACTCTATTCTTCGAATACAATGTAAACTTATCACCAACTTTATATCTATTGATGAATGATGCATCAGGAAACGACAATCCTCTGTAAGCTTTAATTGGAAAAAACTCTTTGATGTGAAGACTTTTTAATGTTTCAAGAACAGGAGCTGAAAGAGTTCCTGAATAGTGCATAAAATTTGTAAGTTCTTTAATAACATTCTTATCTTCAATCTTGTATGTTCTCTCACTAGGATTTACCGTTTCAATATCATCAGATGAAAAAACCTTCTCGAGCATATTTATATCGGATGAGTTTACAGAGAACGCTTTAGAAAAGTCGATCTCTGATTTGGTATGAACTCTATATACAAAAAGTACACCGAGATCCGCTGTATCATAAGATGTTGAGATAAAATTATCAGCCATGTAAGTTCCTCCAGCCCTATTATTAACAGCGATATTAGGGCTTAATTCATCCAATGTCATTGGTTTGAATGATATGTAATACGCTACATTTTTATTGAATGATGGCATTCTAAAACAGGTACCTGATTCCTGATACATATCAAGTGCTTTATCAAGAGGATATACGGGGATCTGATATTTAATATTTTTAGATATACCTGTGATCGGATCGGTCTGAGACAATTCAGTCAATGTCGTAATAAATTTTTTGTCAAGTGGTTTTCCGTTGAATGGATTTTTTCTCGTCTTCAAAAGATGATCTGTTTCATCGTACTTGAAACAGTAGAGTGAATCGTCGTCGTTATAAAAAAGTAATTGATCTTCAGAATACAGACTTATATGGTCATCACTCATACTTGTCCGATTCACACATTCAGTGTTTCTCTTTTTCTTTATAAAGTCATACGGAATATTCCTTTTATTTTTCTGTAAAATGGAGACACATTTAGTATCTTTCGTTTGATGTACATACTGCTGAATCTCCTCAACAGTCATCGGAGAATCCAATTTTGTCTTTGGCGGCATATATTAGTATCTAACAATATTTAACTTGGACATTCCATTTGTGGAATATTTTCTGTAATCGACGGAAATACACCCAAGTCCTTTTTGGGAAAAAAGTGATTTTTTCCCATTCAATGGAGTAGATTTCACCACTTCCAAACACAAGCTCTCACCTACACTCTGCTCTCTCGTTAAGTTCGATACTATCAACTCAACTCACTCTCAACTCCACTTCCAACATGGATTCTCTCTCTGCTACCATCAACAAGACTGTCAGCGCTGCGGTTGTCTCTACTGTGAAGAGTTATGT
>JAQTUL010000020.1 GCA_028710275.1 Candidatus Colwelliibacteriota bacterium
AAAGAGTTGCCTTTGCGAAAAGCATCAAATCTGCATCAATTATGCTTTTTCTATTATCCAACATGTTGAATCCTCCTTTTCATATTTTTTGATTGCTCCTTATATCTTCACTTCTTCAAACTTACGCGATTGCGGTTGCGTTCTGGATATTCCGCAGACGAGCCGCAGCGCGGGGCCGCAGAATAGCAAGGGTGATATACCATTCAACCCTTGTTCTGTATGCCGGCTGAGTTTCGAGTTCGCCAAGATCACGAACCTGCATTTCCTGATTCTGGAGACCCATCACGCCATTCTCAGCAAAGCTGACGCAATAGATCGATGAGCAGACGGAGCTACCGGAAGCGGCGGCTTCCTCGAAAGGAAGGATATCAGTATTGGTGTTATCCTTATCCGCAATGAGAATAGGAAGATCGTTGAATTTTGTTACCCGGCGACCGAATGCATCAATGTCATAGGTGATATATCCACCCACAGTTGATGTTCTTGCAGCAGCGGTTAAGCGTCTGCGAAGGGCTTTGTTCATGATGAGATGGGTGGGCTCATCGACGGCATCAATCAACTCGTCAAGTTTGACAAGGGAAAGAGCCGCACCGGAAGCAGCCGAGCTATTGGCAACGACCTGATCACCCGTACATCTGACCTGAAGACCATCAAAACCTTTCGGGGTAGAAGTTACATCACCCTTCAGGACTTCTTTGGTTATGGAAAGGGACAGAGCCTTGATCTTCAAAGACTCCTGAGTTGCCCTCTGACCTTCTCCGCCTGTATCGACGAGAAATTTGTCGACATCGACATCACCACCGGCGATAGCCAGCGTTTCTGTCACATTCTCGACCTCGCCCGTTCCTTCATCATAGGCTTCATTTACTGCCCTGAATCCGATATCCGGGAGCGTCTTTTCCCTGTTGAATGCCAACGCATTTCCTGCGATGTTTTCAAAGGGCATATACTGCAGAACATCGGAATTCTTTGCATAAAGCTCCATAACGGTCGCTTTAAGAACCTCATCCCGACCCAAAGCAATTTTTGCCGATTCAATTAATGTAAGTGCCATGGTTGAAACCTCCTTGTTTTATTTTTTCCGACCGAAAAAAATCCCGGTCGAATAATCTCTACGATTAATCCCACCGGGACCCGATATCATACCGCCGATACGATATCTAATTTTTCAATTTCCCCTAATCTCCGCCGGAGCTTTAGGTTCGATCATTTTCTACTTGATTACTTCGCACCCCCTTGTTTAGCTTGCTGCGCATGACCATATTTAAGCCGCTCTGTCAAAGGCATCTTTGATAAATCAACCTGTTTGCCGCTACCCGCTCCTGCTCCCCCGGAACCGCCAGCTCCACCACCGGCGCCTCCACCACTTGAAGGTTCAAAAAGAAAGGGAGCCTGAATTACAAGGGCCTGTGCCCATTCCTCGAAGGTCAGGGGGGCTTTGCCATCTTTTCCATATAACAGACGATCGCCTTCTTTCGGCGTCGGCTTATTATCTTCAAGATGCCATGTTCTCCGACCGCGGGAAATGATATCTGTCATTGCTTCTTTCCTGACGACCCCAACTGCATTTACTGCTTTCGTGATTTCTGAATCAATCAGGACTTCGGAAAGCCGCTGGCTCGTCGAGGTAAGTTTCGTATCCCTTTCGCCAAGAGCGGCAGTGAGCTGCTTGATCTGCTCTTCATAATCAAGACGCATCCGCTCTGTTTTCTGGGCGACCAATTCCTCGACCTTCCCTTCCTCAAGGAGTTTCTTGTCCCCAAGATCGGTGAGCTTTCTCTGCGCGGCAAGAAGAGATTCCAGATCAACCCCGGAAAACTTCTTTTTGATTTCATCAAGCTCTTTCTGGAGTTTAATATTGTTTTCCCTGAACTCTGCGATCTTCTGCTTGCTTCCTTCGTCCTCTTCGGTCTGTAAATGGAATTTGCCATCTCCACCCTGTTTATAGAGTTTCGCGACTTCTTCCGATAGACCGTCGAGGGATGCTAAGATTAGCTTTAACATAACTTCCTCCCGGTTTGATTTGTAATCCCTGCTTCAATAGATTGTCTGTAAAGGCTCAACATAATCATAAAGATACTAAAAATGGATACATACCGTCAAGAAAAAAAAGACAATTATTTTTTCATTTTCATTTTTCTAATATTTCTACCAAGTTCGCCATTAGGAAGTTTATCATTTTTAGAAAAATTTTCATCTTCCCATTCAGGTTTTAAATTTTTCAATGCCCAACATTCCTGAAATTCAGAATCGTCGGCATCTTCATAATAAAATAAAGCTCGCGGTAGAATATGTCCAATATTCCATGTTCTAATTCCTTTATGACGTCTATTTCCATAATTCCCCCAATTCATTCCGGGTTCAAATAAAACTTCAAGATGAATCATTAATTGTTTAATATTATAATTGACAAAGGTCTCCCATTTTCTACCATTCTTTTTTCCCTTGAGAGATAAGTAAATGGAGCGCGCCATTGTTGAAATTCTTTTTCTTGCGCCATTTATATTATGTTCCCGTATTTTATCAGGATTTTCTTTTTTCCATTTTAAGACAAGTTTACGATGTCGTTCAGAATTTTCTTTACTCCATTGTTTTACTTTTATTTTATTATTTTGATATGTTTGCCAAGCCTTTTCAGGATTATTATTTTGATATTGTTTTACTTGTTCTTTTCTACATTCTTTACAAGTCCTTAATTGAATATATGATTTAGACGATCCCCGGAGGGATCGTCCACATTCTTTACATCTCATCTTTTCTTCTAAAGTCAATATGATCTATTTCTTGGTTTTCGGCTTTCTTTTGACGATCGGATACTTCTTGGTTTTCGGCGCCGGCTTCCGATTTTCTCTTTCAATTCTCAATTGCTCATCCCGGAGCACCCGCCAGATTTTCAGATAACAATCATGTCGGGCATCATCCGTCAAGGATGCCTTGAAATTGGTATAATCAATATCATAAGCCCTTGTGTCCAGATATAATGCCCATGTGCTTTTTGGCAGAGTGATTCTATATGGATAATCGGCTTCTGGGGTATATTTGATCTGATTGCTCAAACCCGGGAACACCTTATATAGATCATCCGCAAAACGAGTCCTGACTACCACTTTGGTGGGATCATTCCTATGCTGAACCGCTGAAAAAAATCCTTCCTTTGTAAATACCCACATTATTTAACCTCCTTCACTTTTATTTTGATATCAGCTTCATTAGCGATTCCATCCATCATTGCATCAACAATTTTCGCCGGGGTATCAAGCTCACCCAAAGTATATCCAACATCGATATAGAGATAATCCTTGACCTTCTTCAAATCCTTCTTTGATATTGTGACAATAAACTTCGACATTCCCCTTCCTCCTTATGAAATTTTATTGATGATATTTCGGATAATCTGAATTTCTTTCATTGCACTTTTTGCTTCATCGTCATCATTTGCATCTACCATTTGAAGAGTGCGAAGGATTTTTAAAAGATTTTCCCTTCCTTCATTAAGGACGGTATGCAATACATTAATCTCTTCCCGATTCAAGGTGATTTGTTTATCTTTTGCCATTTTATTCTCCTTTTTATCCATTAATTTTTATTGCATTAGAAGCCAATACTCGACTTGTCTTACCAGCCCGGATTCCCTTTTCCCAGACAATCTCAAAATACGTATAGGCATCATAATTTCCCCCCTGAATGATATTTATGATGCGCCCTCTTGAATCTTCATACATTGTAGGAAAAAGATTTTCTGTCGTGATGATTTCGCCGATCTTGAAATTTTCCGAGGCTTTCTTGCTTTCATTGCCAATAAATTGATAAAAGTTTTTCATTTTCTTTGTCATTTTCTTTTCCCCTTCTGTTTTATTTTCTTTCCTGATCATATTATTATTATATCATGTTCTTTAAAGAAATCAACTATTATTTAAAGAAAAAAACAAAAAAAATAACTGGCAGGAAATTCTGCCAGTTATAAAGCCGGGGCTTTGGATTATCTATGACTCGAAAACAATTTCATTTGTCTGCCCTGCCAATGGCTTCAGGTGTTTATTATTTCCATAGGCGATCTCGTTGGGTATCCCTTCAGGAAAGGCTTTGCAAATTACAACTTGATCTTCCTCTTCTTCAACTTCATTGACTCCAATAAAGTGAATGCATTTCCTTGTATAACATTTCGGCTCAATAATCATTTGCCATCTCCTCTATTAAAATATTAAAAAGCTCATGGGTAGATTCATCTGTGATCAATTCCTCTTTTTTGTAATCCAACCATTCAGAATATTCCGCCATCAAAGGATCATCCTTTTTCATAACACTGATAATAGAATCTCCAATCTGCCACGGTCCTTCCCCGGATATTTCACCCGGGACAAAATGCAAAGGATTCAAAGTGGCTTCCGGGTATCCTATATCGAAATAATAAATACCCTTTTTCTTGAAAGGCGAATCGATAAGGAAGGCAATTGGTCGCTCTCCTCCAATCGGATTATTGATCTTCAATGGTCTTTTTTCGTCAAAGATATTCATATGATATTATACCCCTTATGATTTGGTTTTAATGACATCAATCAATGCCCTTCCATCCGGGAATGTATTGTAGCCATGTTTCTTGAACATATCAATGACCTGCTTCCTTTCCTGATCGCTATTACAGACGATATATTTCAATCGATCAAAGATTGATAAGCTATTCTTGAAGATGGTTTCATTACTTCCCCCGGCAGAAGCTCTTATCCATCCTTTAACTCCGCTTATTCTATTATCTGCGACGTGATTGCCGGTTACCCGACCATAATTATCACTATCATAACTAATCGAATCAAGACGGCGCAATAAATCGGTATCCCAGATAAATTTACGACCCCCACCATAGCCGCCAGTCATTTTCCTGATTCGAGTAAAGACATAGGATGCTCCCCCGGATTCCATATCAGAGGATGGAGACATTCCACCCCACGGCATACCTATCCTGAGTTTATTCGTTGTTGCGACAAGATTGCCCCCAGAGTTCAAGATATCCTCTATCGTAGCTGTCATATCCTTATGGTTGGTGATCGAATGGCTAAGAACATATTCTTTCCTGAAATCCTGAAATTCTTTGCTCTCTATCAAGTCAGGTCTTTCTCTCAAGATGAATCCCTGATCAAAGACCTTGCGATTCCCGGCAGGATTATATTCTCTCATCTTTGTTATATCTGTCACTTCGCAAGCCTTCGAGGCTTCCTTCCTGAGTATCTGGACGGCTTGCTCCTGACTCATTTCACTGGTGACCTTTGAAACAATCGAATTGAAACTTTTTGGCTTGGCTTGATATATGATCTGCTTCAGATAAAGAATCTCATCGTCAAATGAAGTCGGACGATCTGTCGTTATTCCCATCTTCTTTAATGTGCCAATAATTTTATCAATCGATCTTTGGTCTGCTCCCTGACTGATAATATCCAGCTTTCCTTTATGGGCAAAGGCTATAGAACTATCATTCGATGGCCAATACCTGATCTTAACATTATCGATCGTCGCTTCATAATAATACTGGAAATCAAGAATACTTTGTCCTTCAACTGCCGTAAGATGTCCTTTCTTGATTTCCTTCTTTTCAAATGTCCCGGAAACCTTTTCAAATTTTATTGCCGGCTCTTCGACAACCTTTACTTTCTTTTCGATCATTGCCAATTGCTCAAGCCGGTTCAATGTCTTATTAGCATAGGCGGGAAGCGTCAATTTATCCCCTGTCGAATGAACTGCTACTTCTCGCAAGAATTTGATATGATCTGCATAATAGGTCTTGAACTTATCAATTTCACCTACAGATATTTTTCCTTCCTTGCTCAATTTGAGAATGGTATTTAGATGCTCATCATATGTTTTAACAGCTTTCCGGGCTCGCTCGATATCAATTTCCCTCAATCCTGTCCCGTTCTTAATCTGGATATAGGTTCCCTTAATCGCCTTCAGGGCATCATCATAGACATCACCTGTAAGGAATACCTCCTTCTGTTGAGCGGCAGTCGTCCTGATCAATTTATTAAGATTGTCTGCTCCTTCGCCCCTGACCTTCATCGTGGCAAGAGTTCTATTTCCTTCTCTTGTCTTTTCGGTCCAGAATAAAATGTTATGATCTTCAATATCTTCCTTGTCAATATCGATGGCATATCCATTTCCACGAGAAGCAATAATCTGTCTATGCTCCAGCTCATTGATAGCCCCTGTGAATTTCGGCTCCGGGACCTTCTCAGTGATCTGATTTACTTTAAGATGCGGGAACTGCTGGGCAATTGATTCCCTTCTTTTGATAAGGATATCTGCAAGCGCATCCGCATCCTTTGAATTCGTAGGACCAAATTCAGCAACAAGTTTTCTGATCTGATCATCAGATATTGACAGAACTTTTTTAGCTCCCTCATCTAATTCCCCTTTCTTGATATGCTTGAACATCTTTGCTGCCTGAGCATTTGATCTTCCATCTCTCATCGTCTTTAATTCAATTACATCATTTCCGAATGCAGAACCTTTGGCAATTCCCTGTGCTCTGAATCGAAGGGAACCACCAACATCTATCCTGACTGCCCTTCCACCTTTCTGAAGTAGATTGTCATAGGTCATGCCTACAACATCCCAATCACCAAGCCATGCATCAACAACAAATCCATCTCCTATCCCTTTGATCGCTCCCGCCTGTAAAGTATTGACGTCGATCTTTACAACATCATCAATTATCCGAGATGCTATTCCTACCCGATCTCCCACTTGAATGAACTGTAACTCGGGGACTTCGACTCCTGCGGCTTGATAAAGCTTAGAAGCAAGAACTTCATTCCTTGCTATTTCTGTGTTTTCAGGAATCTTGATATAATATCGATCTGCCGAATTGGTTTTTGAATAATAGAAGCCACCTGTATTGCTTCCCTTCTGGTCTGCATATTTGACAAAGTTATCAAAATCGAGCAACTCCTTTTTGGGAGGAATTATTTCTTCAACAACTTGTTTTTCCTTGAGTATCGCTTTCCATTCCGCGAGATATTTGATCTTCTGTGATTTCTCTAATTGACCCCACCAAAGCATCTCTTCATCTGTCATGCTATTAAGATCATCAAGAAGCCATTTCTTTTTGAATGAATCAACAATAGTTTCCTTGCCTCCCAATATCTGATTGACGGCACTATCCACAATCCCGGGTTTTGGAGTCGCCCCAATCTTCCCGAGCGACTTTTCGATCTTCAGATTCCATAATTCTTTCTGTTCAGGAGTCAAGGATTCGTATGCGGCTTTCATTCCTGCAGTCGGTTCAGTCCCTGCGACTTTGGCGGCTTTATATTTCTGCATATAAGCATTCTGGATTGACTCGAACTGCTTCTTCTCTTCTGGGATAGAAAGGTTATATGTTTTCTTCCCACCAAAAGTAACCATCGTTTCTTTCGCTTTTGATTCTGCTATTTTCTGGTCAAGATATTTTACCTTATCTTCCCAGTCAGTGATCTTCGCAAGATCATCACCAATATTAGGAATATTTTTTGCTATTTTGGATATATCCTCTTTGACCATCATATCATAATAGGCATTCTCCCATGATTTCTGTGATGCCTTGAGACTCTCCAATCCTTCTTTCAATATATTAATCTTCTCGTCGATATTGGCGGTCGTTTCAAAAGCCTTTTGTAGTGTCGGGCTCTTTTTGAATAGCAATGAAATATTAGGATCGACCATCATATCATTTAACACTTCTATCTTAACATGACTCTTGATCGTCCCTTTAATAAGATTGTATTTTCCCTCTTCTGATTTCATACCAACCAACCATTCCTCAATATTAGGGCTCGTCGATTTTAAATCCTGTATCGTCAGATTCAGGTCACTTAATAACTTATCTGTTTTATTTTTCCAAATCATTTCCTGTTCAGAAAGTTTTTTCGCTTCTGCCTTAATAGCCGCTTCTGCTTTCCCTGCGGCATCTTCTAAAATAGTAATCTTTGATTCTGCGATCTTCCCTTTGAGTGCCTGAACCTGAAGCTTATAGTCCCCGGGTAAACTCCCTTCAGCAGATAAAGCATTGTAAGCCTTCTTACCTTCTTCAGTCGCCTGAAGGGCTTTGCTCTCTTTCCAATATTTCTGTTTGACAGTATGGCTTGATTCCTTTTTCTTGACTGCTTCGACGATCTGGTCAGGAGTCATATTGTCTTTTCCGGGGATGCTATCATATATCTCGGCAAAGACTCCATTGCTCTCTTTCCATGCCGTTATCATTTCTTCTGAGGAC
Organism: Candidatus Colwelliibacteriota bacterium; assembly: GCA_028710275.1. Taxonomy (GTDB): domain Bacteria; phylum Patescibacteriota; class Minisyncoccia; order UBA6257; family Colwellbacteraceae; genus STB-63. The sequence goes on from JAQTUL010000020.1 coordinate 8,243, forward strand.
ATTTTCATATATGCTACAAAATCTTCATCCACCTTTTTCATTGCCGCGATCAATTTATTTGTATCAGCATTTTTAAGAAGCTTTGCAAAATAAGTTTCAATATCTTTCGGTAAGAATCCTTCTATATATTTCGGATTGGTATACAAAGAAAATGATTCTGCAAAGGCTTCATACATATCTGTTGCACTATAATTTGAAACATTCGCTTTCCACCAATCCTTTGAATGACCTTTAAAAATCGTTTTCCATTCTGCCCTTGTTTCAGGATTTCCCAGAGAAGCGGTTTTATCTACATAATGCCCAAGTTCATGTCTGAGAACAGAAGCGGTATCATTGCAAGCAGAATATCCACCTTTCTTTAATGCGCCTCCAATAAATTTTTTATCAGCTGGCGCGGCAACCTTAATAACATATTTCTTTGAACTCCAACTTCCTGATGCCCCTATCTGCACTTGAAAATCATTAACAAAGATCAATTCGTTTAATCCCTTCTTTGTAGCCAATTCCGACAGAGCAGGATATTTTGAATATAATCTTGCCATCTCTTCCCCGGCTGGATTTACAGCACCAAGTCGACCTGATACCTTCGTAACTCCGAATTTCTGAAAAGCCGAATCGACCAATGTTTTATCGGCGATCTTATCCCACGTATATTTAACAGCTTCCTCGGCGATCTTGGCGACCTCTTTCTGAGCTTTGTTATATATCGAGACAGGATTTTCCCCCGCCTCCCCTATCAATCGCACGGCTAATTGATTTTCGGGCATTGTATCGAGATACATTTGAAAATCTTCCAGAGTATCAAAAGTCGCTGCTTTCGATCTTATATCCTCGAGGAATTTCGTCTCCCTGTATTGCGGGGCGCCCTTGCCAATCGATTCTTTGAGCTGAGCTATTGTCAATGGTCTACCATCTTGGTGAATCATATCTGACATGGCTAATTTATTATCCTTCCATAATTGCCACCTTGTATTGCCAAGAACTTCCTTTTGAATATCTTCCGTCTGTTCAAGAAGCCATTCATTGTAATCTATCTTTCCCTGAATCGGTCCCCCCATCGATACCCTCATCCCGACAGGATTCGTGGCAAGAAGGTTTTTCTTCTTTTCAGACAAGGGCGATTTATCGTCCATCAATTCCCGGTAACTCTTCGTGATAGGAATCAAAGTGGTTCGGCAATTCCAATGAAAAGGAGGACCCCCTACCGGATATGGTATACCATGGCTAATAGGATTAAAATTGAGATCATATTGTTTTCTATCAAGGGAGCGGCATAGCGGCGTTGTGCGGGCATCGAGTGTTGCCACTATTTCATACCCACTTAATACATCTTCATTCTGGCGATAGATTTCTTTTCGTGCGTCACCCAGAACCTGCATAGTGGATGTTCTTACCAACGCGGCAGCTTCCCTTTTCGATATACTCATTACTCCGGGACTCAAAGCTGTCCCCCGGATTCTCCCAATCAATTCTCCAATAGATTCTCCCTTCACCATTCCTATCTGAAGTTCTTGCATGGCTTTATTCATTTGCCCTGCCAGTTTCTGTTTAGTATCGTTCTTTTGCTTTTCCCACCATGACCCTATAATATTGCCATCGATCATGGTTTTGGTTGCAATAGAATTCAATAATTCAGGAGTCAGGGTGACATCAAAGATATTTGCGCCGATTGCCGTATTGACCAATCCAGCCGTAGCTTTCATTCCTTCCTCGGCGATCTGTTTCATTGCCGTGGAAGTCACTTTGCCAATTTCGCCATATGACTGATCAATAATTTCTGATATCCTTTGATTCAATGTTTCAAGCCGGGCTTGTTTCCATTTGGTCAAGGTAGGGGCATCAGGATCAACCTTTGCGATCTGCCCCATGATCTCTTGCTGAGCAGCGTTCAGGATACCAATAACCTTTCCCTTAATCCCTTCGGAGAATCTGTCAAAATCTATCTGATTCTTTATAATCGAATCAGCAATTTTATCTGGGACACCTTTCTTAGCCATTCAGTCCTCCAATTATTCTTGATTACCCTGCCCGCCTTTATTGTTCTGACCGCCTGCGTTCTGTGGATTCTTACCAACCTTTATCGGATTACCGAACTCATCAATTCCCTGATTGGTAAAATCCTGTTTCGGCGCTTCGCTTTCGATGATCTTTTTCTCTTCATCAATGGTTCTATCAGGAGGCAGGACTTCGCCATTCTGTAGATTGTAGAGGAAGGTATCCTGTGATATCTGCCCAGCTTGCACAGCCTGAAGGAGCGCCGTGATTTCCTGTGGTGTTAATTTCTGGGAGACAAAATTTCTATTCATTTCGATTTCCGGTTCTTTTGTATCCCCAATCCATTGGACAACAAACTCCAATGCTTTACCAACTCCTTCCTCGACCGCAGATACGATTGAAACCAGAGTCGCTGAATCCCCGGATGTTCTTAATTCAATAGCACGGGCGGCTTCGACCCCAGCCTTCTGCTCTTCCAATAATCGTGCACCCAAGACTGCCATAAGTTTTTCTAACTTATCAAGGGCTTTTTCCAATGCTCCTAATCCCGTGCCGGTAAACTCAAGATATCCGCATTTTGCGTTTGGATCATCAGATATCCATGCTTTCTCTGCTCCGATGAATAATGAACCTGCCACCTGAAATCCTGCAGCCCACGGTGTAGGCATGGCACAGAAATGAAGCCCATGAAAATAATCTGTTGATAATTGCCAATGCTTGACATTGATATTCGCAACATCCAGCAAGGGCGGCTTCGATGGAAAGGGCGAAGCCGAGGATGCATTTATAAAAACAAAAGGTATTTCCTGCATCGCAAGCCCCTGCTTTTTAGGGAGGATATCTGCTCCATACTGAGTCCATTCCTCGTTTGCTGTTCCATCGACCTTTCTATAAATCCTTTGGATATAAGCCCCGGTCGTTGCATCGAGCAAGAGGACCCTGATCTGGTCGGTATCAACCGAGGTGAATTCATCGACGGCTTCTTTCACGATTTCTTTTAAGACGACCATCATGATCTTTTCTTCTCCGCCGATCTTTTCTGTTTTCCAATTCAGAATATCACGGGCTTGATACAAAGCAATATAGGGAACCTTTCCCGGATCATCCCCCTCCGGCATATCAACGAGTAATCCGTAGAAGCCATATGAAAGGATATGCTCGACTGCCAATCTGATTACTTCATGAATCGACTGGCGAGCAAGGGTAATATCCTTCAGGATATTCATAACATTTTCAGATACATTTATATCTGCTTCCTTCCTGATTATCGCACCGACGAGTCCCTGAAGAGTTCTTGCAGCCGCATTGAATAAAGAACCCCTTGCAAGATATCGTGTATACTCTTCATCTGTCTGCCCTGAAAGTCGAGGCAGATAAGTCTCGCCGGCTTTCTTCAGAGCCCTTTCACCATTGAGTAGAGTTTCGATCAATCCCCAATCGTCAACCCACGTGGAATATAATGAATGTGTAGAATTTACGCCCATAATTAACCTCCATTATTCATAATTTTTTTCATGTCTTCAAGAGCCGAGTGATAATTGTAAATCGGCAACCAACCAAATTCCATACAGGCTTTATTAATATCAAAGATGCTTGAATGTTTCCTGACCTCTTCCTTTTCCGGGGAGTAGGTGATCAATGATCTTTTCTTCTCCGGACTGAATACACTGATAATCGCTTCCGCTTCATCTTCGATAGTCAAGCCTTTGCCAGTGCCAATATTATATAAACCCGGTTTTGCATTGTTATCAATAGCCATAATAATTGCCCTTACCACATCCTTTACATAAATCAAATCTCGGACAGTCTTTCGCATCCCCCATAAATCGATTGTCTCACCTACCTTTGCCTTCTCGATGAACTGATGAAATACACAATTATATTTTGTATCCTTGCTTCCGACTCCCCGGACATTGGCAATTCTTAAAACCAGACCATGAACCAATCCTGATCTATTATAGGCTTCGACCAATTCAGCCCCGGCGATCTTCGAGGTGATAAAAGGAAGAGCCCCTGTGCCGTATGAATTCACTGTAAAATATCTGGGACTTTCTTCTGTGATTATCAAATCCTGAGATGCGTTGACATCTGAGTGAGTCATTGGATAGACCATCATTGCTCCAATCTTCCGGCAATACTCAAGAACATTATATGTCCCTATTGCATTGACGTCATAATATTGCTGAGGCGTTTTCTGATCGATCATAAGAGCCGCCGCACAATTGATCACTGCTTTAATATTCTTGTTTGGCAAATGATGGAAATCAAAAACATTTGTAATATCTGCATTCCAATCGCAGGTCTTTTCATTCGACCCTACTGCAAAGACCTTTCTTTTATGCTTCCTTAATCCCTCGACCAAGTAGCTCCCGATAAAACCGCTTGCTCCAAATACGACTATCATTTTCCCTCCTCATCTGGTTGCCAATAGAAATCTGTTGGCGAATTCATTTTTGAAATCAACTGATTGTAAGGAAGCACATAAAAATATTTATATTCCTTTGATAATTCCTGCGGCGTCATGACCAGATTCTTTGCCTTGGTCCTGATATGATAATAATACAATACTTCTTCTGCCCCGAATCTTCTTTTGAAATGGGCAACCCCTTCCTGTCCTTCTGTCGCAGTCCCGCCCCAGTTCCAGAGCCCGACCTTTCTTTTCTGCAAATCACTCATCGCTTTGTAAATGATAAGATTCAAGGGAGCCATTATCCGGGCTTCCTCTTTAATAACCGGCATGAAATACTCAGCGGTCTGGTTATGGACAAATAAAACCAAACCTGCGATAATTGACCCATCTTTAGGATGAACGGCTTTATAGATCATCGTATCTAAATCGCCGATCTTCCGTTTTAGCCATGCAAAGAAAGACATTGGCTTATAGGGCGCACCAATAGCCATCATATTTTTCTTGTGTATTTCAATGATCTGCTCAAGATCATTTATGTCCCGGGTTCTCTCGACGATCAATCCTTCCTTGATCGCTTTCTTGACAAGGTTTCTTGTTTTGCTATGATAGATATTAATGACTTCTCCCTTTTCAGGTATCCTTGTCATCATACCAATTCTTTTATCTGTGAATATCCCTTCCCCCTGTTCAATCCGACCATTGTAGCGGACATTATAAAGGTCGAAATCAGGATCGAAAGGTTTTTCAATCAGGCATGCCGAGAAAAAGGATTCTGTAACCCGCCAGAATACAGTTACCAATCCTTTCTTGATTTCCTTTTTCAATTCATTGTCCAATTTCGGATCAATGATAATCCCCGGATTGCTTCCAAAGAAAGGAAGGGCATTTGCAACTTCTCCTAATGCTCCCTTCTTAATGAGAAAGGGTAAGGCACCGACCATATAACTCAGTTTGGAACTTTCAACATTCCTTGCGACGATATAGATCACCCGGGTTTCTGTCACGCTTTCGAGCATTGATAGATAATCCGAGTTTGCATAATAAAGCGCCCAATAATCCCGAACAAGAAGATCATTATAAGCCGCTTTCTGATAGATTGTAAGATCGCCGTTATATATCTCATATTCAATTATCATTCAATCACCTTTCCTATATACCATTGCACAGTATTGTATAAGCCATTGTTGATATCGATCTGTGGTTTGAATCCGAGGGTATCTTCGATCAAATACCCCGAGCCGATATGCCTGTGAACATCCATTGGTCGAGCAGGGCAATATACTATTTCCCTTCCTTCTGCAAAGGGAGCCATTGACATATATATTTCCCTGATCTTCTTTACCAGATATCCTATCTCAACTTCTTTCCCAGATGCCACATTGAAAATCATCCCTTCAATCTCTTCAAAATGAATGGCAATCAGGATGGCGGCTCTTACAGTATCCTCGACAAAAACATAATCCCTTGTCTGGGTTCCATCGCCAAAGATTTCCACGTCCTTACCTTCAATCAATCTCTTAATTGTTCTGGGAATGATTCCCGCATAAGAACCATCATTCTGGAAGGGACCATAATTATTGAATGGTCTGATAATCACTGCCGGGAGCCTATAAGACTTCGCATATGAAAGAACCAATTGATCTCCCGCCAATTTTGAAGCCGCATAGGGAGTCGAAGGAGCATATGGGTGGGTTTCATCCATCGGCGATGTCTGGCAAGAGCCATAGACTTCAGACGATGAAAAATGAATGAGCCTTTTGATTCGCCTTGTCTTCAGGAATGATAACAAGGTAGTCACGATCTGGACGTTATTATTGAAATTTTCAATCGGGTGCTCAAGGGAATGTGGCAAAGGCATGACTGCAAGATTGAAAACGAAATCGACTTCTCCCATTGATCTAATGATCGATTCCATCAATGGATAATCCCCCGCATCGCCTACAATCGTTTCAATATCCGGTTCTTGCATCAACCATCCATGTTTGAATCCCCCCTGATCATATATGAACATATTATCCACAATGACAATCTTCTTTGGCTTATATTTTATCAAGCCATTTACAAGGGTGCTTCCGATAAATCCCTGTCCGCCAGTCACAATAATATTCTTTCCTTCGATCTGCATAATAATCCCTCTCTCTATTTAATCGCTAAGCAATCCCCGTCCGTGTTATATAAATCATACAATTCCCGACATCGATATTTTAGATCGCAATCATCGCAGGTCAATTCACTGAAGGAGATATCATTTTTATCAAGATCATTGAGCATCCTTTTTCGCATCCTTTCGACCTGCTGTTCTGTTCTCATTCTTTTATATGCCCCAGTATATCTGTCCTGTGATGATAGATTCCCTCGCCCCGGAATTCAGCATCCGGGAACATAGGTTCTGGCATTTCTGGCTCGCCTTCAAGAAAATCATAGGTCATCATTTCTGTATACTCGACGATCTGCCCATCTGCGAGCGCCGCGAAGGTTCTGTCCCTTCCTTCATCTCTGAATTGCTTCCATTGTTGTTTTGAATACCATAGCGCTCCGCCAAACCTGAAAACGTGGTTTGCCGCTGCAATGTCTGTAACTTTTCCCATATCATCCTCCCTGCCTTTATTATTTTTGAAAATCCCATGCCCCTATATAGAGGCAGGGCAATCGCCCGGTCGAATATATCATCAGCAACAGGATAAGTTCCCAACCCTGCGAAATATGGTTGGCGATGAAGAGCATATGTTCCGATATTTGCCTGCACTTCATTATCAATGAACTGCTGGATTATCCAATTTCGCTGATCCTTGAATTCCGGCTTCACAAGAGGCACATATGCTTGATAGATATGATAACAATCATCAAACTCAAAAGGCGGCGAAATAAACGGCATATTCTGCTCAATGATCTTCGCCCATTCTTTCACCTTTGCTCTTCGCCCCTCAATTAACATATCAATCTTCGTCATCTGGGCTACTCCAACTCCCGCAAGGATATCCGACATTTTGTAATTATACCCCAAAATATCAAAACTTGGAATCTTAAAAATATTTTCTTCCCGCGACCATGTTGAAGTAATCCCGAATTCAGCCAACTTTCTGATCCGATCTGCCAGCATTTTGTTATTGGTCGTTACAAGCCCGCCTTCTCCTGTGGTAATCCCTTTCCTTGCGTGAAGGGAGAAACATCCAATGTCACCCCATGTCCCGGCATTGACACCTTTATATCGGCTCCCCAAAGCACATGCTGCATCTTCAATCAGGGGAACTTCATACTTATTGGTGATCTTTATGATCTTGTCCATATCACAACATTGACCGAATGGATGCACGATGATAACTGCCCCTACCTTGTCATAACGTATCAGGCACTTTTCTAATTCAAAAGGATCAATCGCATACGTCAAAGGATCAATGTCACAAAGTATCGGCTCAGCACCGATATATCTGAGAGCAAAAGCCGTCGATGGAAAAGTATAATCCGGGACGATCACCCTTTGCCCTTCTTTTACACCAAGAGCCAATAGAGCAAGATGAAGGGCTGATGTGCAATTGCTCACTGCTATCACATGATCGATATCAAGGAATTGGCTTACGGCATATTCAAACTCAAGGCATTTCGGTCCTTTTGATACCCATCCTGATTGAAAGACTTTCCAGACTTCTGTTAACTCATCTTCCGTAAGCCATGGTTTTGTCAAAGGGACAACTTGTTTCTGCTCTCTCTTAATTCTTTGCCACGCGCTTTCCCCATAATTAACCCCCCGAGCAGTATGGGGAGCATGACCTTTTCGCTTCTTGTCCATTTTATCTCCTCCAAGTAATCCATAACTTTATTGCCGTAAGAAGATATGCCCATTTAAAACGCCACCACTTTGGTTTTTCTTCTTTAGGAATAGGAGCAGGAATTGTATCAATCACATCACTTTCAAATGGCGGGAACTCAAAAGGAGGCTGCACATTGGCAAAGATAAGAGGAGATGGTTTCAAATCCTCGACAAAAGTCGCAAGAGTTGTTGAATCAATAAATTTCTTTACCAATTCTGAATCTGTCGGTTTCCCATTCATTGCCTCATATCTATCTGCCCATTTTAATACAGGGGCTGTAAGAGTCGGATCGAAATCTTTATTCACTTTCCCGAGCAATGGATTCCTTCCCATATGGCGAGCAGGGTGACCATACGCTTTTGTTTCTGCCGGTATCGATCGTGATACAAGAGCCCCTGCTCCAATCATGACTCCCTCGCCGATCTCAACCCCCGGAACAAGGATAACCCCGGCTCCCAATGAAGCGCCCTTCCTGACGATCACTTGTCCCCAGTGTTTCCCATAGGAGGGCGGATAGATATCGTTACAGAAGGTGCACCGGGGACCAATGAAGCAATCATCTTCGATCTCGACTCCTTCAGGAATAAAGCAATGTGCCCCAATCGCAACCCGATCTCCAATAATGACTCCCTTGCCGATCTCGACGAATGCACCGATATTACAATTCCTTCCGATCGTGCATCCATATAAATTTACCAATTCCGGGTGCCATATCTTTGTGCCTTCTCCAATTACGACATCATCTCTGATCATTCAATCCCTCCGCCGCCTTTTTTGACTTAAGGCCTGAATCGTAATCCTTGATCTTTTTCATGGTCAATTCTGTGATCTTCGCATAACTCTTTGCATTGGTCCGCCTTTTCAATTTATCGAGGCGATGTTGCATCCTTGCCCTGCCCTTCACCCAATCCATACCCGTCTTGAAGTCGGCAATAATAAACTCAGCCATTTTCGTAGCCTGCCGTTCAATGAAATTGTTCTCCCGGGAAATCCCGGCTGCATCCAATAGGTCCGTCATTTTCTTTGGTGTGAAAAACTCACTCATTATCATCCTCCCTTTTATTCTTTACCAGATGAGACATTGTCCCGCCCTTCAGATATTCACTTTGAAATCTGATATGATCGAGCAGATACATATACTTCTCTACAATGGCTTCCCAGCTGAAGGTCTTGAGTGCCCATTCCCTGCTATATTTCCCGAGCCTTTGTGTTGCTCCCCGGGTAAGGGCAAGATTCACAATCACATCTCTCAAGGTATCCTTATCAACCAATAAAGCCGGCTGATCATGATGCAAGGATAAAATGAATGAATCAAGATTGGTCAATACCACATGACCAAGATACATTGATTCAATCCCGGATATCCCCCAGCCGCCACCAAGCGAGGAAAAGGTAACATGGCATTTCTGTTTCCTCGCAAGACATTCATAATTCGATACCCCTGTTATGATATCAAGCTCAATCCCATAATTCTCCCGGCGTAATTGATTGATAACATCAACCAATACCTGATACCCTTTATTCGGATGCCCGGCTGATGATATCGCAATCCTGAGTGGCATCTCATCAATCAGATACTCATCACAGATAGGAATATCTTTTTCTGCCATATCCCCGAACTTTGTAAAATAGGATGATAAATGATAATACGAATTCGGGAGCAATCCTGTTATTGTCCAATCGGTTCCTGTGATCGCGGCAATTCCTGTCTGCTTGTGATATTCCCGGCATCTTTCCCCATTATCCCTGAGATATGATCCATAATACTTGATACAAGAATTATCCTTTCTTACAAGCTTATTAAAATCGACTCCGGGAAAATTGAATACATAAGAACCGAAGTGATAGAAATCTGCCCAGTCATTTGCCAAGGCTGCGGCCTCTGCGAGATTATCCTTATTGAGGAGGATATCATAATCATATACGAATGAATCATCATACGCTATGATGCAACGGGCTTCATGCTCGGTGTATTTATTAATCGCCCGCATAAGCATCGTCGGCTGCCCGCCAATATTGAAATCAGATATGATAAGTATTTTCATGTGAGCCCTCTCTCTTTTTTTTCTTTATCCCTATACGATCTTGCTCATTGGTCCGCCGGTATCTTTCCTCGGCGCAGTTACTCCCTTCCCTTTTACATGAACATCATCTTCATCCGTCCACCATCCATCAACCGGCTTCCCTTCCTTGTCGACTTTTGGCTGAATGAAATATCTATTGCAGCCATACAGATTTTGAGAACGAGCCGTGATAATTCCTTTCATCCCTGTTACCTTTGATACTGCTTCTACTCCTAATTCATGCTTAAACATTTTCTGCCTCCTTATTTCTTTTTAATGATCTCTCCCAAAAAAGGAGAGGGATAAGCCCTGTTTAATATCTCGGCATTCGGGACTACGCAATGCCCCCCTATCATTCCCTCGGGCGGCGTCAAAACATATCTGACATGTTCATAAGTCCCCCGCTCCATAACCAATATATTATATGCCTTATCGTAATCGATCACATTGTCGTAATCAAGGTCCAGCTCCTTTGCGATCTTCCCGCAATACCGGGCGAACTCAAGATTAACTCCATAAATGGCAGTCGATCTGAGTTTCAGGAATTCTGTGTGCTCTGGTTTATCCAAAACCTGAAATTTGAATTCTGCCTGTTGCATGAATTCCTCTGCGATCTGATTATGTCCACCCATGAAACAATTTCTATTAAGCAACAAGTCTCGTTTGATATGGGGGTGCTTTGCCTCAATAGGAAAATGAACCGCTCCCAGATATTTACAAGTCCCAATGGGGACGGTGGAAAATACGATCGTAGCTTTCGGGTTGATTTCTTCCTGCCATGCCTTGATCGTATCGATGAAACCCGGCTCATTTTCAGCAGCAGCCATAGCCTCGATATCATAATGCCCCGGAAACCATGGAATAGCCACCAATAAAACTTCGACATTATCTTTGAATGCCGGTTCTATTGCCTTATTTTTATCGTATATGGCAATTTCATGATAATTTGACAGAATACTATGGACTCCTTCGCCGATCTCTCCAAATCCGATTAATAATGCTCTCATCTTTTATCCTCCGTAAATTGTGTCTCTGATTCTGGTAATCCCACTACCCCCACAAACAGGACAGGTCAATCCATAAGTAAACTTCGATTTCGGCTTCATAGGCTTGCGAATCGTCTTCAATCCTTTACATCGGAAACAAATCTTTTCTTTATCCTTTGCCACTGATTTTCACCTTGACCGGGGAGCCGATATGACCACAAGAACATCTTGTAGTCAAATATATCTCCTTGTCGTCGCTCGGATTCTGCTTAATTACCAACATGCAATTCTTTCCCAGTTCCTGCCCGCAATCTGCGCACATGATCTGTAATCTATCCGGGACTTGAATTGTCCCTATCCCGCCCAATGATGCCCACTCTACTACCGTTTCCTTCATTACCATCTTTACCCTCCTTCAGATTTAATTTTGTCGTCGCAGATAATCGCAAAGCCTTTGCTCCTATATCACAGATCACCGCCATTAATTCATTCTTCTCCAAATTAATGATCGATGTTCCCCTATAAAAAGTGTTCGGGAATTTTTTTTCGTACAATGTAACAAGATCACTGAAATCAACCATTCTCTTTTCCATCGCTCCTCCTATACTCCTCTTACCTGAACCAATCTTGTATTCAATCCGGTAACCGGGAATTCATATTCTATATAATATCCTAATCCATCCGTTAAATGTGACAGTTTAGGATTTGCTTTCTTATCAATCTCCCCCGAGCCGCCCTTGATTAATGGGACACCTTCAAAATCAATCAAGGTCTTTGGTGCCTTTCTGGGATCAAGATATAATCGCACAGTCCCATCCATCGATTTACATCGTGAATTAACCGCAT
>JAQTUL010000005.1:0-51558 GCA_028710275.1 Candidatus Colwelliibacteriota bacterium
ACAACGGAGGGTGCGCTCGAGACAATATGGGAATACTTCATCCCCGCTTTCGCGGGGATGATGGCATTATCTTTTTGTCTGTCGGAACCCATATCCTTGAATTATATGATATATGGGGTGGTTATTTAATCTATTCCCTTTTCTGACGGCCGTCAGAAAAGGGAATAGGGATATACACAATATCATCCGATGAATATCATCAATATTAAAAACCGCCGCTCCATATAAGCGGCGGCTCTTTTATTATTTCTATCCTCTAAGATATCTCCTTACAACTATAAAACTAGAGATAACACCTATCGATACAGCGAACAGGAGATCATATCCTAATATCGGGAATAAGTGGGAAAGGAAATATCCCCAAATATCCATCTCTGGAATAAGAACTTTCACGAATGGGGAGGCTAGATAAATGAATGGTGAAGTAAATAATATTCCAGCGAAAGCAGCGGCCACTCCGTATATGACTCCAACCACTATATACGGTCCCCTAATGAAGGCATTGGAGGCGCCTACTATCCTCATGATGCCAATCTCATCCTTATTCGAATAGATAGCAAGAAGGATTGTGTTGAACGATATTATGCTCGCGACGACGGCAAGAAGTATTGTTAACACAAATCCGGCCTGCTTTCCTATATCCATTATCTTTGCCAGCCTTTCAATGACTAATTGGTTCTGGTTATAGCTTATGTTTTCTATAGCACTCTTAAAGGAGTCATTACTGAGATATGCCGCTATAGCCGCGTATTCCTTCGGATTATAAGCCTTAACATTCAGCGAAGCCCTGAGTGGATTATTTCCAAGCTCATCAAGAGCCTTGGATATATCGCTGTCCTCGGGATGTTTTTCCTTAAACCTCTTCAAGGCTTCATCCTTTGAGACATACTCCACCAATTTCACTTCCTGAAGGCTCTCCAGTGAGCTCTTCAGCTTCAGCATTTCGTCCTCAGCTGTACCCTCGTTGAAATCGACGCTTATATCTATCTTATCCTGAACCAGAGTTATCGCCTTTTGACCAATGACCCCGAAGAGCATTAAAGATTCAAAGACTATCACAGCAAGAAGCAAAACAAGTATCGTCGCTATCGAGACGAGATAATTCCTTGAGAAATTTTGAAGTCCGTACTTTATTATCCTTGAGAGCGTAGTGAACATTTATACGAGAATATATTTACCTTTCTCTTCGTCCCTTATCATCCGGCCGTCTTCCATACTAAGAACCCTTCTTTCGAGCTGATTAACTATGTCCTTATTATGAGTCGCAAGTATAACAGTCGTTCCCAGTTCATTAATCCTGGTAAGCAGGTTTATTATCCCCCAGGTGTTTATGGGATCGAGGTTTCCTGTAGGCTCATCGGCGACAATTACATCAGGATGATTTACCATAGCTCTCGCTATGGCGACTCTCTGTCGCTCACCTCCCGAAAGCTCACTTATAAAATGTTTGGTCTTTCCCCCGAGGCCGACCAGGTCTAGGACCTGCGGCGTTACTTCATCTATCTCGGTCTGAGGTCTTCCGGCAACCTCCATTGCAAATACGACATTCTCATAAGCAGTCTTCTTAGACAACAGTCTAAAATCCTGAAAGATTATACCCATATGACGCCTAAGCTCAGGAAGTTCATCCTGCTTCAATCTATTAACCTCATACTGCCCGAATATGACCCTTCCCTTACTCGGTCTTTCCTCCCCTGTCAACATCTTTATTAGTGTCGATTTTCCGGCTCCAGATCGTCCGACGAGAGAAACGAACTCTCCGGGATTTATTTTAAAGGTCACATCCCGGACCACTTCATTCGTTCCGTATTTCTTCGAGACGTTATTGAAAGTAATCACTTTTATAATTTTAACTCCGCCTCTATGAAGCCATCAAGGTTTCCCCCTAAAACATCATCGGCACGACTTGTTTCAAACTCGGTTCTGTGATCCTTCACCATCTTGTATGGGTGAAGAACGTACGACCTTATCTGATGGCCCCACTCCGGAGAAACCTTAGTTTTAAGGTTTCCTATCTCCGTTTCCTGTTTTTCTTCCATTAATTTAACTATCTTGGATTTAAGTACCGAGAGAGCGCGCTCCCTATTCTGTCCCTGACTTCTTTCTGCCTGCGATGAAGCGGAGAGTCCGGTCGGAATATGAATTACTCTTACCGCCGTCTCCACTTTATTGACATTCTGACCTCCTGGACCGGAAGACCTAGAAAACTCCACCTTAATATCCCTATCAGGGATATCTATTTTCTCAGCGTCTATCCTTTCGAGAACCGGCATCACTTCGACAAGAGCAAACGATGTATGCCTTAATTTTTTAGCATCATACGGGGATATTCTAACTAATCTGTGTACCCCTGATTCTTTAAGAAGGATGTTATATGCATCCTCTCCCTTTATTTCGATTGTGTCATCATCTATCGCTGACACTTTCCAGCCGCGATTTTTGGCATATCCCTTATACATATCAAGAAGCATCATCGCCCAATCAGACGCATCTTGCCCTCCGGCACCGGGAAAGACGGATATTATAGCCGGAGCAAGCTCATATTTATTCTTAGGCATTCTATCCGCTTCGAAGGAGTGAATATCATCCTCAGTTTCGATTAGGTCGAAATCCTCGATGAGTGACCTCAAAGTCCCGTATTCCTTAATCTTTTCTTCGGCGCCAACTCTATCCTTGGTCCATATATCGGGGTCAGACACCTCAAATTCAAGCTCCTTAAGCCTTATCCTCTTCTCTTCCACGGCGAATTTCCCAGAAAGTATTTCTTTCAGCTTTTGTATATCTCCTTCAGCCATCCGGATAATTCTAACATTAAAAGCCCATCTCCGCCCCCAACCTAGAAACATCTGAGCCACCTCCCGGATTCGAACCGGGGACCTTTGCTTTACGAAAGCACTGCTCTACCAACTGAGCTAAGGTGGCAAACCTCTCGCCCGATATTAGGCGGAAGGACAATGGATATATTATCTGGGTAAAGGTATTTATTGCAAATTCCTAAAGGCTTCTTTGATGAACGCTAAGAAAAGAGGATGGGGCTCCATAAATCTGGATTTTAACTCTGGATGAGCCTGCGTGGCGATAAAGAACGGGTGATCTTTCGGTGGAATCTCTATAAACTCCGCGAGCTTTCCATCAGGAGATCTCCCTGATATCGCAAGACCCGACTTCTCTAAATCTTCATGACATTTAGGATTAACCTCATATCGATGCCTATGCCTTTCGTCTACTTTTCCGCCTCCCGATATTCCATATATCTTTGCCGTAAACGTGCCTTTTCGTATAATGGCCGGGTAACTCCCTAGCCTCTGACTTCCCCCCATCTTCTTCTCGTTCTTTTGACCCTCTAATATATCGATGACCGGATACGATGTCTTCTTATTTATCTCTGTCGTATCCGCGTCCTGATGTCCGATCACGTTTCTGGCCCTTTCTATTACGGCCATCTGCATTCCATAACAGAGACCGAGAAAAGGTATCTTCTCTTCTCTCGCTGTCTTTATCGCCTCTATCATGCCTTTTACTCCGCGCGAGCCATATCCTCCAGGAACCACTATGCCATGGACGTTTTTAACCGCCTCCTTGATATCACTCCTCTCGGAATCTATAGGCACTATTTTTACCCTTACGCCATTCCCAGCTCCACCGTGCACCAATGCCTCATTAACGGATATGTATGCGTCCGACTGTCCGTGATATTTGCCGACCACCCCAATTATCACTTCCTTTTTTGATCCGATAAACCTCTTGTATTTAGCCCTCCACTCAACAAGATCTTTCTCTTTTCGCTTCATCCCGAAATGACCGAGAAAAGCGTCAAGAAAGCCATTTTCCTCGAGTGATATCGGTATTTCATATATATTCCTGGCATCCAATGCCGGAGTAACTTTATTTCTGGGAACGCTGCAAAACATAGCTATCTTATCCATATCATCCTTATCGACTGGACGCTTTGCTCTTACAACAAGAATGTCTGGAGAAAGTCCCAATCCCATCATCGCGCGGACGGAATGTTGTATCGGTTTTGTCTTAGCCTCATCCGAAGGAAAAACATAGTCCATTTTTACTACATGGACGCTAGCAAAATTTTCATCGCCGACCTTGAGCTTGAGCTGCCTCATCGCTTCGGCGAAAGGCTGTATCTCAATATCTGCCCCCATCGTCCCGCCTATTTCAACTAACATAAAATCAGGCTTCTCCTCTTCGGCTACAGCCATTATCCTCGATTGTATTTCATCGGTGATATGAGGAACAACCTGGATGGTCTTCCCTAGAAAATCTCCTCTTCTTTCTTTATCTAGAACGGATCTGTAAACGGAACCACTTGTAAAATTACTTCTTTTGTCGAGTGACAAAGACATGAATCTTTCATAGTGTCCAAGGTCTAGATCAGTCTCCGCGCCATCATCGGTCACGAAAACCTCTCCATGCTGCATCGGATTCATCGTTCCGGCATCCTCATTAAGATAAGGGTCTGTCTTTATTGGAAATACTGAAAAACCTTGCGATATAAGCAGCCTACCTAAACTTGCGGAAGTTATTCCTTTTCCTATACCGGAGATAACCCCGCCGGTAATGAACACAAATCGGGTTTGTTTTAACTTCATGGAGGAGAGTTTTCTTTATTCTAACCCAATGAACCAAAAGTCGAAACGTAAGCTTTTACAGAAGATTTAGAAGTTATACACAGAACACCCCCAAAACCTGATTGTCATACCATAAAGCCTCTTACCTAAGCTCAAAACGACAAATTTATTACCGTCATTCCAAAAAGAAAAAGCGACGAGAGATCTATGGGACTACACTTAATATCTATACTAAGAAGTCTCTTATTGAAATACCTAATATCCGAAAAGCCGCCCATAAGGGCGGCTCTCTGAATATGAGCGGGATACGGGAATCGGACCCGCGTCTTAACCTTGGGAAGGTTGTATACTGCCACTGTACTAATCCCGCGTCGACACTCCTTAGTTTCAGCGAAGACAGACTCAGCCTCCGCCCGATATCTAATTTTGTTTTTCCTTTGGAGCAACGATGATAGTCTTTTCCTCCGGCAATCTATAATTAAACTTCGTTTTCAGCTCTTTTATCAGATTGTCCGCCTTTCCCAGATAATCTATCTTATCAATTATCCTCTTATTATCATCGTTGATCGCAGACGCTTCCTTTTGCAATCCGTCCACTTTCGATCTAAGGTCCATCGCTTCCCTTTGGACGTCATAAAGCTGGATTGCTGAGAATCCTATCACGACCAAGAGCGCTACTGCCGCGAGGACTTTCATCATCACTGATATTCTATTTTAGATAATCTACTTTTTCAATAACTCTTTAAATATTTCAGGAGATATCGTGACCCTACCGCGTTCTTTAAGCTTTTTCTTTCCCCTTTTCTGTTTTTCCCAAAGCTTTACCTTTCGTGATCTGTCCCCTCCGTATAAATATCCCGTGACATCCTTTTTAAGGGCTGAAATATCCTCTCTTGCTAATATTTTCCCTAATCCCCTTACTTGTATCATCTGGACGAAAAGGGTCTTTGGCAGAAGGTTTTTAAGCTCTTCCGCGACCTTTCTTGCCGACCGGACGGCTTCATCCTTGTATATGATCCTTGTTAGTCCAGGAACTTCTTCTGTAGCTATAAAAACTTCCAGTTTTGTCACGTCAGCAGGCTCATATCCTAAAAATTCATAGCTAAAAGACGCATATCCCAGTGAGACAGATTTCAGCTTATCGTCGAAATCAGATACTAGCTCGGAAAGAGGCATCGTTGCAGTGACTATGATGTTCTCGTCTAGTGTTTCGGTTTCTGCATCGTTTATCCTGAAAAATTCCCGAAGACCAAGTACTCGACCGAGATATTCCCTCGGCGCCATTATTCTTATCCTAACTATCGGTTCTTTGACGCCGACATTGTCTTCAGGAAAATCCTTAGGGCTCTCCACCGTCTTTATTTCTCCATTCCTTGTGCTCACGATGTAGGCAACCGAAGGAAAACTGGTTATGACTGGTATATTAAACTCCCTATCCAATCTCGCGGTTACGATCTCGAAATGGAGCCTGCCTAAAAATCCGGCTTTAAAGCCTCTGCCAAGAACCTCACTATAATCAGGCTCAAGGGATATCGATGAGTCCATAAGATGCAACTTATTGAGAGCTGCTTTAAGATCTTCGTATTTACTGCCGTCTTCAGGATACAGAGAGACGAATACTACCGGGTTCGGAGGCGTATATCCCGGAAGCTCGATATCACCTATTGTATCTCCTATCTTTAGAATACCGGGGTCCTTCATACCGGTCGCTATGTATCCTATTTCTCCTGGTCCGAGCGCAGCAATCGATTTCTGTTCAGGTGAAAATATTCCGACCTCTTTAGTGAAAAAATCCCTATTCGCCCCGATAAGTTTTGTCGCTTGTCTCGCGGAGAATTTTCCTGAAAATACGCGGACATAAGCGACTATTCCTTTATGATCATCATAAACGGAATCAAATATCAAAGCCTGTTCCCCTTTGCCGGTTTTAGGGGGAGGAACCCTTCTGACTACCCCTTCTATAAGGTCTGCAACCCCTTCTCCAGTCTTCGCCGACACCTTAAATATCTCATCCTCAGAAACCCCGATTAGCTTTGCGAGTTCTCTGATTATGGTCGGAAGACCGGTCGGGTTAAGATCTATCTTATTCACGCAGCCAATCATCGTTAGGCCAGCCTTCTTTGCTGCCTCAAAGTTAGCTAATGTCTGAGCCTGTATCCCCTGCGTCGCATCGACGAGAAGAACAGCTCCCTCGACCGCCGAAAGAGCCCTCGAAACCTCATAACCAAAATCGCTATGCCCGGGAGTATCTATTAGATTTATCTCATACGGCCTCCCATCAACCGTATAACTCATCCGAACCGGGGTCATCTTTATAGTAATACCTCTCTCCCTCTCAAGTTCCATTTGATCGAGATATTGCGGCTTCATCTGCCTTGCCGAAACAGTGCCCGTTATTTCGAGCATCCTATCGGCCAAGGTTGATTTGCCATGGTCGATATGGGCTATTATCACGAAGTTTCGGATGGCATCCATGCTCGCGATTATTGCATATAAAGAGGAGCTTTGTCTAAATTCAGCCGATAAAAACTGCGATATTCTAAAGGGCTGCCCTATTATGGGTCAGCCCTTGTTTTAAAGCTTAGTTATTGTGAGATCGATGATTAGCCTTGTAGGAGGAGTCTCATTGTCATAAACATACTCCGAAGTTCCAGTCTCTTTGAATATGTATCCCGGAGGTGCCTCCACTCTATATGATAACGCCGAATCCACTCCGGATTGCTTCTCATATACAAACCTGAAATTATCACTCAACACTCCTGGACGCTCGTAATTAACCGAGAGGGTCTTCGTCGCGCCTGCTATAACAGTTAGCCAATATCCGAACACTTTCTTTCCCGCTTCTTCGCCTGACTCGAACGCAAGCACATCTTGATCTGAGGCATAACCCTCTTTAACATAATCTTTCTTCGCGACGACTTTTTTATTAGTGGCTCCAGTCGCGCTTATCATCTGTGATTTCTTCGGAGTAAGTATCCTTATATAACTTTGGTTTGGTACTCGATAGAAAGCCTTATCAGCGTTCTTTCCATTGTGAACCCTCGCGATATCCACCTCATTTCTTATGTATCCGTTCTCATCTATGGAGCTTGAAAGAGAGATTTTTTGTCTCATATAGGCATCCGTTTTCTCCCCTCCGAGATTAGTGTCTACCACAGCAAGGTAGTCTCCGAATGTCGAATCAGGAAGATTGTATACGTCCCCGGCCCACTGCTGCTTGACGGCGAAATTTTCTATCTTGTCGTCCGTAAAATAAAGCTGGATGTCCTTATTTTTAAGACGATACATGAAAGCGTCCGTTATTGCCTTCTTTTCTGTCGAGCTCATCGCTTTTATTCTATTCACGACTTCAGGAAGAAGAGATTTCAGGACGTTCTTTCTTTCTCCGCCTCTCGTATCAGAATCTCTAGCCACCTCGTCTTGGACAGTCTCCAAAAAGTTAGTCTCATCGAGAACCATCTTATATTCAGGGAGCTCTATCGGCCCGGTGACCCTTAACATATCGGTGACAACCTTGTGATTCATGGCAATCGCTCCCTTAAACTTAATTCCCTTATCAGCATACACGGAAGATAATTCGAAGAAATTAAGAACCTTCGATGCCGACGTCGGAAAATCAAAGAACCAGTTAGCATCCCTAGCTTCCCAGTCAGCGGTTATAGCCTGCATCGGTGATGGAGGTATGACCTTCGTATCAAGGAACTTGTCCGGATAATAGATATCGTTAACCGAAATGTCGTTTATTTCGCCTCCAGAAAGCTTTACTACCGCATAACTGCCTATAAATCCTCCCGTCGCCCTCATTTCAGAATCATTCATGAAGAAGACAACTACATAACTTTCCTTATCAAGAAGACCGATAAGACCATCCAGAAGGTCGGTTGCCCTGAATATCTCCGATTGCATCAGTAGATAGCTTCCGGAAAATCCGTCAGCCATGCCAACGGTGGCCATCTTATTCCTTACTTCTCCTCCAGCAGAAGAGATATTAGCCGCGGCAGCTTTTATATCCTTAAGTGCTTTTACAAGCTTATCTCCATCGCTCCATATCCAAGTCGCGCCGTTGGATTTAAGATCCTCTGCGGTCGCGATAATATTGAAAGCTGACTTATTAAGGTCTCTTATAGAACCTATGAAACCGGGAATCTCCTTAAAGAAGGGTAGCCACTTAAGGAAGCTAGTCTTATCCTCCATCGATTTCACCCCGCTATCAGCTTCAGCAAGGTTCTTTTTAACGCCCTCCGCGTCAAAGTTCTTGGCGGCTGAGATGGCTGCTTGAAAATCGTTATATGTTCCTCTTACGGAGCCGATGATATTTTCCTTAGTGACAAAGACTATTCCTCCGAGAGCAATGACCATCATGACAGCCAATGCAGCGGAAAATCTGAGACTAGACCGCCTCCCCCTGGAAACGTTTATTCCCTTGAGTTCAAATCTCTTTTCTGTTCTTTCTTTTCCTTTCTTTTCCGGTTTAGTAACCACTCTGGGCTCCGGGTTAGACCTCTTAACCGAAGTCTCCGTTCGAAGCCTGAAAGAGGACGGATGCCTAACGTCGGCTAATACCGGAGAGATGTTCTTTCTCCTTATCTCTTTTTTCGGTTCTTCCTTTTTTCTTCTGCCGATCATCCTTATTGCTCCTTAAAGTCTCCGTTCACGGAAAATTATAACAGTATATGGGATGATATGTCAGTAATTTTTATCCCCATACTGTTCAGACCCCCGTTGGATCAGATACAAATATCGCTATCGTCCTTGCCATTATCTTCATATCCAACAAAGGAGATCTATTTTTGACATAAAAATCATCAAGTGATAACTCCTTAAGCCAATTAAGCGAAGAAGCTCCAGAGACCTGTGAGAGACCGGTAAGGCCGGCCGTACATAGTGCGATATGGGCATATTCTTCCGGATATTTAGAGACCTCTTGAGGCTCATGAGGTCTCGGGCCAACGAGCGCCATCTCTCCTTTTAAGACGTTAAACAGTTGAGGAAATTCATCGATGCGAAACTTCCTTATCACTCTGCCAACTCTTGTCACCCTTGGATCGTTCTTTATTTTAAAAAACGGCCCATCCGCTCTTTCATTAAGAGGCATCAGCTTATCTCTAATTTCGGCGGCGTCCTTCACCATCGAACGAAACTTGTATACTTCTATCTCTCGGCCGCCAGAAATACGCTTACATCGGACAAAGGCTGGCCCGCGCGTATCAACTTTTATGGCTGCGATGACGATAGGAAAAAATGGGGCGAAAACCGCCATTCCGACGATTGCGCCAAAGATATCAGTCACCCGTTTCCAGGCAGGATAAGACAAGTCAGCACCCATTTGATAAGATTGATTATAATCACCCCTTCAGAAATTTACGAGAAAAATGAAGATTGCCCTGACCCACGATTATCTTAACCAATTCGGCGGCGCCGAACGTGTACTGGAGATATTCGCAGAAATGTATCCCCAAGCCCCTATATATACGCTCTTTTACGATAAAACGCCCCTCGCGGGGCGTTTTGATGGCAGGGTAGCCGGCACAAGCTTTCTCGACCATCCGATCGTAAGAAAAAATCACAGAGCTTTTATACCCCTTATGCCACTCGCAGCTAGATCAATAAACCTCGGAGATGGGTTTGATACCGTGATATCAAACTCCGTCGGATTTGGTAAGGGCGTTCGATATGGCAAAGCCAGGCACATATTCTACTGTAATGCCCTTCTTCGATATGCATGGGATCCAGAAGCTCATCTTAAAGACTTTTTGCCAAAGCCCCTATATCTCGCCGCTATCCCAGCAATTATGGGTATGAGAGCGTGGGATAGATGGACTGGCAGAAAGGCTAATACCATCGTCTCTAACTCGGAATATACTAAAGAGCGCATCTCTCGTTTCTACGGCAGAGATTCAGAGGTTGTCTACCCTCCAGTTGACACTGATATGTTCCGCCCAGAAGGACTAGATCGTTCGTATTATCTCGCCGTTGGTCGTCTTATACCGTATAAAAAATTCGATATAGTAGTCCAGGCATTTAACGATCTCAATCTCCCCTTAAAGATAGTTGGGGACGGCCGGGACTACGAAAAACTGAGATCTATGGCAAAATCATCGAATATCGAATTCACCGGGTTTATTAATAACCCCGAAGAGCTTAAGCATATATATAACGGCGCTAAAGGATTTTTATTTCCTCAGGTAGAGGATTTTGGATTGGTCGCCGCGGAAGCTCTAGCCTGTGGCACCCCAGTCATAGGTTATGAAAAAGCCGGAGCTAAGGAGATGGTGACGCCGGGTATCAACGGAGTCCTCTTTGAAGAACAGTCCGTGGAAGCCCTTAAAGATGCCGTCATCAGGTTTGAAAAATTATCCCTCGATCCGGAAAAGATAACAAAGACCGCCTTAAAATTTAGCCGGGAAGAGTTCGAAAGAAGGATGAGAGATATCGTCGGAGAATAAATAAATATAAAAAAGAGCCTAGTACGGCTCTTTTGCATTATACGGTGTATTTAAACACTGTTTAATTATCCTGCATATTTAAGGCATTAGGCTCTCACCTTCATTCTGTATCCAATCAGCTTCGGCGGCCTTCCGGCATCATAATCTTCTTTTCTTACTAGAGCACATGACCTGCAGAATGAACCACTATCGCCACTGGGAACTAGGGGCCCGTTATGATGAATAATGCATCCCTTATCACCACAGTCGGAACATTCTGTCTTCGGAAACCATCCTCTTGTCGTATCTCCCATATTAATCACCTCCCTTATCATGTTTTAAATATTCAGGCTCCAATAAATCACTTTTAATATAAACTGTCAAAATAAAGTTTACGGAATTGAGATTATAACTTAATCATCTTTGAGTTCGTATTAAAAATCGATTAGACGTAAATAAAAAAAGCCCCATCAATCGATGGGGCTTTTGGAGCGGCGGCAACGCATCTATCACATCAGACGAGGAGAGGTTCTTATTCTGCCGTGGTCTTTCTTTCGAAAGAAACGCACACTTACCCTTTTAACCCGTTAGGTAACCTTAGTCTGATGTTTCTGTTACTTAAGAGAAAAAGCCATTTCGTAAAGCTCGGCCATTATCTGTCTGGAAAAAGCCTCGAGATGAGCGAGATCTACACCTATCCTGCCAGCAAGAATTCCTCTTGCTTTTCTGGCCTCTTCAGGACTAATCTTATCGTCTTTAGAATTATATCTGGATTTTATTAGAAGCAATGCTATCTCATTCCTTCTTTCATTAGAAAGGGAACAATCCAGTTCCGTCCCGTATTCTTCATTTATCATCGCTTTCGAGAATTCCCCAAGATGATCTTTTGGAATCCCGATCTTTGCAGATACGCTTCCGATGTCTCTAATTATATTATCGGGCGCAATCCTTATTCCCTGTTCAGTCAATATCTTCCACGCTATTTCCTCCATTTGGCTTTTTGTCAGAACAGGTATCTTCTTTTCTAACACATAACATCATCCTTTCTTATAATATTTTGGATTTGCCGCTCCAAAAGGTATTTAAAGGTACCTTTCAATTAAACCACATAAACGTGGTTTTGTCAAAGTAAGCCCTTTAAATATTATCTTCTCCACTCCTCTTTTACTCCTCCTCTTTTCTTCTCAGTCATCACAAACTCTTCGTATATTCCATCGAGAAGATCATATCCCTTAGCTTCTTCGAGAGTTACCCATTCGAAGGCATCCGTCTCTCCTTCCTGGAGTTTAACCTCTCCTCCCATCATATCGGCAGCACAAGATATCACAAGCGAAGGCGCTCCATCCTCGTGTACAGTTGCGAGACTGGTTATATATTCAATGTTTCCAATATCAAGTCCGACCTCTTCACTAACCTCTCTTTTAAGCGTCCGCTCGAGAACATTATACCAATAGAATTCCGTATCCTTAGGCAGGGCAAGATAATCGTTCGTTTCCATCTTTCCTCCTGGCACGGTCCATTTACCAGGAAAACGCTTCTTATTAGGAGACCTTCTGGTTATCAAATACTTTCCATCCTTTATGATAATGGCCGTTATTGCCACCTCGTGAAGATATTGGTTTTCCATCTGTCTGAATAATAAGACTATCCGATGCGGCTATCAATATATTCCTATATTATCAATCATATTACCTGGTCCTCGATTGTCCCCGGCATGGGATGATATTCACGTTTAGGAAACTTAAGAGAAGCGACAAATGCGATAATGGCAAATATAAAGCTCATTATGAACGGATACTCGGGCTTTATAAGAAAAAGGGAGCCAGCAATCACCGGAGCGATAACACAAGCAAGAGACATTACGGATGATTGTACTCCGACAAGCTCTCCTCTCTCTTGAGGCCTTGCTCCCGAGAACATCCTATCCGAAAGAATGGCTCTAAGCGTTCCTTCGGCGATAGTGAAGGCTAATACGCCAAGAATAGCGATAACCGGACTGCCTCCAAGCATTATATATCCTATTCCAACTATAAGAAGAAAGGCTTTTTCGAAAAATCCCTCCCTCTTTCCATCAGTCCATATCCTCATACCGATTGCCTGGTTCAATATCATCACGATACTTGCAGCCGTCATGAATATTCCAATGGAAGATGGTCCGAAATCAAATCTTTCCTTTAGATACAAAGATCCTATCGATTGAACCCCCGCCATAGCCAACATAAAGAACAACCAAACAAACATCGGTCGGCGAAGGATATTATTACTTAACACTCTATAAATAGGGATAAGAGGATGGGCATCTATCTTCCTTTTTCTGTCTATATGCTTATTGGTTTCTGGGACTATTAAATAAACAAGCAGAAGATTTATTAAGGCCAATATAGAAACAGCGAAAAACGGAGCTGTCGGCGATATAGTCGCAAGTATACCTCCTAAAGCCGGGCCGATTATAAATCCAATGGCAAAAGTAGCTCCAAAGAAACCAAAGAATCTGGTTCTCTCCTTTTTGTCCTCAGCTATGTCTCCTATTATATTTTGTGCTATCGAAAAATTTCCGGCTGCCAGTCCATCTATCATCCTTCCTAGAAATAATAGAGCTGGATTTCTGGCAAGAGCGAATATCAGCCAACCTATGCACGTCGACGCTATACTAGCCATAAGGATAGGTCTCCTTCCATATTTTTCGGAAAGTGATCCCAAAAAGGGAGAACTTACGAAAGAGCACAGCGAGAACACGGCAAAAAGAGTCGTTATTATAGCGGCATTAAGCCCCATTGATTCTACGTAGAAGGGAAGCGTTGGTATGACAACGCTCATTCCTATCACATTTATCAGGTTAGTGAGGAGTATTACTGCTATCTCCCTCTTCTTTTTCTTCTGTTCGTTCATCGTTTTTTTATTTAATTACACGCAAAAAAGACCATTCACCCGGAGGATAGTATCCGTCTTTTTTCGTTTCGTCTTACAGACCGCTTAGTCCGAAAAGTTCTATCGTCTTTCTTACCTCCCGTTTAACGCCGTCTATACAATCATAATTCTCGACTTCATCCGAATTGACCCATGCATAGTCTATAAAACCTCCTGGCTCCAGCGTTATCTCGCCTCCCTTATACTTAGCCGCAAACTTCACAAGTACCACCGGTATGCCATCCGGTCGGATAAAGGCAACGCTATTTATATAACGAATTTCCTTTTCTACTTCTATGCCGGCTTCCTCCATGGCTTCTCTGGCGATAAGTTCTTCCACGGCATCTTCAAAATCTATCACGTCGCCATTCATCCTTGTTGGTTTTGTTATATCGAGTTCCTTCCATTCCATCTTTCCGCCTGGAACCCCATATTTTCCAGGATGAACCTTCTCTCTTGGATCCCTTTTTAATATCAGGCACCTCCCGTCACTCTCCCGATATGGGACGACATTGGCGACAAAATAAAATAACTTGTCCGGTTTTGCGTTATCAAGGCTTATTTTTTCCGCTGGCATTTTATTGTTCCCTTAACCAAGTGAATCTTTTGAATATTTTCCCGTCCTTTTCCACTTCTTCTTCAAACATGGAGGCAGGGCGCACCCATAAATCCTTA
This sequence comes from Candidatus Colwelliibacteriota bacterium, assembly GCA_028710275.1. GTDB lineage: Bacteria > Patescibacteriota > Minisyncoccia > UBA6257 > Colwellbacteraceae > STB-63. Next base: position 14,591 of record JAQTUL010000005.1, read on the forward strand.
TCGTCGCTATGACAATAGATAACCATATCCTCAAGAGTTTCCGAATGCCTCGCCATACCAATGACCTTATATTCTCCCCCTTTAAAATGACAATATATCCCCGGTTTTATTTCCATCGCTTTTATGCCCCATGACACTTTTTAAACTTCTTACCGCTCCCACAGGGACAAGGATCATTTCTCCCTATCGTAGCAATCTCCTCAGATGACATATTAAGAGGAGGAAGATCGTTTTTTCTTACCTCTTCTTCTTTTACCTCTATGGATTGTATCCTTGATAGATTGTCATATATCAAGGCATCGAAGTTAGCAAGAACGCCGTTGTATAAAACATGGCTTTCTCTCCTGTATTCGACAAGCGGATCATGCTGACCATAAGCCCTTATGCGAACGGATTCATTTAGGGCCTCGAGATCCTCCAGATGATTCATCCAAAGCATGTCGAGCATTCCAAGAACCGGTCCTTTTATCCATTCTATATTTAGAAGCTGCTCCACCTTTTCCTTAAGAGCGGCGACATCCACCTTATTTCTTTCTTCTTCGGGCATCCTGTCGAGGTGAGCATCTATGGAGCGCTCTATTATCTCAACAAACTTTTCCCTATTTCCTTCTAATACCTCCTGTCTTTTCCTATATATAGCCAGTCTTTGCTTATTCAGAATGTCGTCGTAATCAAGAAGATGCTTTCTGGAATCAAAGTTGAAACCTTCAACCTTCTTTTGAGCCTCAATAAGTGACCTCGAGACCATCTTCGACTCTATTGGCATATCATCCGGTATCTTCAGGGTCTGCATTAGAGACTTCAGTCTTTCACCCCCGAAGATGCGCATTAGATCGTCCTCTAGCGACAGGAAAAACTGAGATGAACCAGGATCACCTTGGCGTCCGGAACGTCCGCGAAGCTGGTTATCTATACGCCTGGCTTCATGTCTTTCTGTTCCTATAACATGCAGTCCTCCCAAGGATCTGACCTCATCGGCTTTTCCTTGATCATATGGATAGCCTCCGAGAATAATATCTACTCCGCGTCCAGCCATATTAGTCGCAAGAGTTATCGCTCCTTTCCGTCCAGCCTGCGCGATTATAGCGCCTTCCCTTTCATGGTTTTTGGCGTTGAGTATCTCGTAAGGCAATCCCGCCTTACTTAGATATTTAGCCAGCATCTCGTTTTTCTCTATCGAGACAGTTCCAATAAGAACAGGCTGTCCTTTTTTAAATCTTTCCTTTATATCTTCGATAATCGCCTTATACTTGGCGTCCGATGTCTTATATATAAGGTCCGGAAGATCCTTTCTTGCAAGCGGCTTATTACTTGGTATGGAAACGGTTTCCAGCCCATATACCTTATGAAACTCTTCAGCGGAAGTTTGAGCCGTTCCAGTCGCGCCGGATATCTTCTCATACAACCTGAAATAATTCTGGATGGTTATCTGGGCATACGTCTTTGACTCCTCCTTGACTGCTACACCCTCCTTCGCCTCTATAGCCTGATGTAATCCGCCAGAATATCTCCTGCCGTGCATCAGACGGCCGGTGAACTGGTCCACGATTATTATCTCACCCTCTTTTACCACATAATCCTTATCAAGCGTGAAGAGGGCCCTTGCTTTCAGACACTCTTCTAGATAATGGACGATGCGGAGGTTTTCAGGACTATAAAGATCTTTTATGGCAGCAGCCTTTTCAACCTTATCGATGCCCTGCTGGGTTATTTCGACGGAACGCATCTTCTCATCAACGGTGTAATCCTCGCCTTTTTGAAGACCGGCTACGGCTCTCGTCATTATCTTGTAATAATCGGATGACGACTGGTCCGGTGCTGAGATAATCAGAGGCGTTCTCGCTTCATCGATAAGTATCGAGTCGACCTCGTCGATGATGGCAAAGTTCCTCGGACGCTGGACTTGACCTCCGTTATTCTGAGCCAGATTATCGCGAAGATAATCAAAACCAAACTCACTGTTGGTTCCGTGAGTTATGTCGGAAAGATACGCCTGCCTTCTGGATATCGGACGGAGGAACTTCTTTTGGACGAGATATGAGCCAGTTGTATCCCTTTTTTCATCAGCCGCCCTTTCCTCCTCATCATTCACGCTGAAATCAGGGTCATATATATATGCTCCATCATGAACGAGACAGGATACCGAGAGACCAAGCGCGTTATATATTTGGCCCATCCATACCGTATCGCGAAGGGCAAGATAGTCATTGACCGTTATTATATGTACGCCTTTTCCGGAAATTGCATTCAGGTATGCAGCAGGAGTGACAGCAAGGGTTTTTCCCTCTCCAGTCATCATCTCTATGATTGATCCTTTATGCAGATTTATCGCTCCTATCATCTGCGTATCGAAGTGTCTCTGACCCAGGGTTCTCTTAGCCGTTTCCCTTACAAGCGCATAAGCGACAGGAAGAAGTTCATCAAGCGGCGTGCCAGAAGCGGCCCGCTCTTTAAGAGAAAGACTTCTTTCTTTCATATCAGCATCGGATAAAGCGGATATTTCCGTCTCAAAACCGTTTATAGCCTTTAAAAAAGCATCCGAATCGGTCTTTTTGGAACCAAACATCGATTTCCAGAACATGGAGATAATTATCCTATTTGGATGGTCTTATTACAAGCGCAGCCCGAATATATGTATCCGGACTGCGCAAAATACCCTTATCAAAACTTTTTTTGATGTATTTACTCCCTTTCGGACAGCTTTTCCTTATATTCCTTGATTTGCTCGGCTAATATGTCCTTTACGGAATCTATGGCTGCATGCAGGTCATCCGAGTTCTTCTCGGCGCGAATCAGCTTTCCGGGAACTTTTAGATTGGCCTCTGCATAATATACATCTCCCTTATTATGATGCTGGGTCTCCTTGGCAACTTCAAAATCAAGCTCGGCGGATCCCTCAATACTCCAATCAGATGTTAATTTATTGAGATGCTCCATCTTTGTCTCGATATATTCCCGTATGGCCTCCGTCAATTCAAAGTTCTTTGTTTTGATATTTACCTTCATGTTTTTATTATAACTTTTCGCTCCTTTCCAGTGAACACCAGTAAATCACGGCAACTGCTCGCGTTGAAAAGACATACTCTATCGCAAATATTTTATCTTAGACACAAACCAAGATGCTCACTCCTCATATTTAAGAGTATTTATCCGCACGTATTCCAAACCCTGCTCAAATAGATCCGTATTGAAAGAAAAAAAGCCCGCTCCGCCTATAAAGACGGAACGGGAGAAAAAACTGACTGACCGAAAGACTAGCGGCTCTTCTTGACGGCCTTCTTTACAGCCTTCTTAGGGGCGGCCTTCTTGACGGTCTTCTTAACGGCCTTCTTAGCAACCTTCTTCACAACCTTCTTCGCGGCCTTCTTAGGGGCGGCTTTCTTAACGGTCTTCTTTTTTGCTGCCATTGTTTTAAAAATTTTTTATTTAAGTTGGTGAAGTTGTCGACCGGTCATCCTCATCAACTTCTAATGTAATTTTAGAACAAATATTTTTTTAAAGATATGTGGATAACTGTTTTTTATCAGAATGTTCATGTGATTTTTAAAAAAATATTTTTCTTTCCGTGAAATTTTATTTTTTATCATGATTTTTTTCCGATGTTTTTGGAATAACAGATGTTTTTTATTTTTTATTGAACGTTTTTAAAAAATAAAAAACCTCCACGAAGGAGGTCTTTTATTTATTTCACTCAGATTATCTGTATCTCCGGTTCTATGTCGATGTTAAATTTTTCCTTTACCTTTTCCTTTGCGAGAGTGATGAGCTTCTTCACGTCTTCGGCGGTCGCGTCCTGGTCGTTAACAAAAAAGTTTGGATGCTTCTCCGATATCGTCGCTCCTCCAACCCTCTTTCCCTTAAGACCAGCTTCTGAAAGAAGAAATGCTACTGGAATGACGGGAAAGGGATCCATCTTTATAACAGAAGCCCACTCCCTCTTCTGGTCATCCGATATCATCCTCACATCGACATTTTTAAACGTACTGCCGGCGCTTGGAAATTCCAAAGGCTGATGCTCTTTTCGATAAGCGGCATATTCAACCATCTTCTTCGTTATTTCGTCTCTATCTCCGGGGATAAGTCTTATTTTTGCTCCGATTATCACTTCTCCCCCTTCTGTCTTATATATACTAGATCTGTACCCGAAATCGCATTCCGTATTCCCTCTCTTGATGATGAAATCCGGTTCGGAGAAGCGAACGCTTTCCACCTGTATTACTGAGTCTTTCATCTCTCCGCCGAAAGCGCCGGCATTACCTCTTATCGCCCCTCCGAGATAACCCGGAAGTCCTGAGGCCCATTCTATACCTGTGAGACCGGATGTGGCGGCGAACTCGACTACATCTTTCATCTTCGTTCCAGCTCCGGCCTCTATAAGATCGCTTCCGATAAGTTCTATCCGGTCTATCGCAATCTTCATAATCAGTCCGTCAAAACCACTATCTGGAAAAAGAACATTTGCTCCTCCTCCCATAATGAATATTTCAGACATTTCCCTGCCGAGAGCCTTCCACTCAGCGAGTGTCCTTCCTATATCTTCTCTGGTCTCCACCTTCGAAAAATAGGCGGCCGGGCCGCCTATCCTGTAAGTTGTATGTTCCTTCAGTAAAATTTTCCTCTCTATCATTTTGATATTCAATAAAAAAAGTCCCGCAAACTTGCAGGACGGCGGTGGTGACCCCGATTAGACCATTTGTGTTTAGCGAGTGCGCATCCGCCGTCTATTTACGATATTACCATGACCGGTAAATGACCGTAAAGTTACCTTGCTATACCTTCCGGAGAATTAAATATTCTAAAGAGCTCTTCTTTATCCCTTGGAGAATATATCTTGCGACCCTTAAAAGCTTCCGATATAGCGGATTCTATCTCCCGAAGCTGGAACTGACTAGGAGCAGAGAACAAGGCTAGGACATTTATTTTTCCCTCTTTATCAGATGGGTCATGAAAAAACCTCACGACCGCCCCTTCGCCTATTTCGTTAACAGAATGAAGCTCAACAGCAGTTATGTCCTTTTCATTAAAGTCATCGAACGGCAGGGTAACCCTGAAGGCATCATAAGCTCCGCCATGATGAAAAACGAGATAATCATCAGATATTTCAGCTGACGCATAAGGCCAAATATCCTTCATTAAAGCCAAAGCCTTCTCTTCATGCTCCCTGTCGGTTACAACATAATGTTCTCTCTTTGTTCCTAGGTGTTGGACCACTATATCGAAGGCTAACGGGAAAGTCGCCTTTTTCATCATCTGTACGGCTTTTTTCTCCGATTCCCTATCGAGTGCGATTCTGAAAACAACCGCGTCGGTCCTCTTATAAGTCATCCTTCTTATGGCTCCGGCAGTAATAGCTACCACAATCACCGTGAACGCGAGGAATGTCACCACGAAGAATAGCAAAGTGGTCTGGTCCATATTAGGATTATATCATATGCGCAAAACCTTTATCGCTGCTCTCATCGTCCTCATAGTAGCTGTCTTTTTTCGTTTCTATAATATAACCTCTTTACCCCCCGGTCTTTACCCCGATGAGGCAATGAACGGGTCGAACGCAGAGGAGGCTTTGCAGAAGAAGGATTTTAAGGTCTTCTATCCAGAAAACAATGGCCGCGAGGGTCTCTTTATAAATATCCAAGCCGGCTTTATGAAGGTCTTCGGTAATGAACCATTTGCGTTGAGATCCGCTGCTGCCCTTTTTGGAGTTCTTACCGTTCTTGGCATCTTCTTCCTTACAAGAGAATTAATGAAACGGAAAGATGAAGAAAACGATGAAAACCAGCCCATGGGCATGGTAAGGTCCGATAGGATTGCTTTTTTTGCCTCCCTTTTTGCCGCTGTTGGCCTTTGGGCCGTACTTTTTTCTCGCATCGGGTTCAGAGCCAATATGGCTCCCTGCTTCCTTACGTGGTCTCTTTTCCTCCTTATTAGGTCTCTGCCTCTCATAAAGGAAAAGTTTGTGAAGGCTATTTCATTGATGACTATCGGAGGATTTATCTTCGGTTTGGGAATGCACTCTTACATTGCCTATAGAGCCACTCCGATCATTATAGCGATTATCTTTTTCACTAAATTAGGCCAAGCCATTAGGGAGAGATATACCGGAAAATTTATGTCTGTGTTCATCGCTTTCACCGCCGCCTCAATCATTGCCTTTGCTCCGCTCGCTCTTTATTTTGTCGCTCATCCGGCGGATTTCATGGGACGAACCACTCAGGTATCGGCTCTATCCGACGGTTCACCCGTAAAAGCCCTCTTGATTAATACGGTGAAGACCATCGGGATGTTCAATGTCGTCGGCGACTTCAACTGGCGTCATAATTACTCCGGAGACCCAATACTTTCTCCTGTGGTCGGCGGATTGTTCCTTATAGGTATAGCCCTATGCATTGCTTCCATTATCGTCTCTGTAAGAAAAAAAATTAGTGATAAAGATCTTTTCCCAGCCATCGTTATTTTCTCAGCCTTCGGCGTTGCGCTGCTTCCGGTAATAGCTTCAAGCGAAGGTATACCACATGCTCTCCGTGCAATACTTGCCGTTCCTCCGGTTTTTATTCTAGCGGGCATCGGTGCCGATTGGCTGTTTATCAGGCTTAAGGCCTGGCTTAATGAAACAGAGACGGCGAAGACGGTTTATCGCGCCTCCATTGCCGCTTTTACGATTTTCATTATTCTCGAAGGATACGTGCTTTATTTCGTTCGCTGGGGCGGAAATCCCAATGTTCCCGGAGCCTATGCTCAAAATTTTGTGGATATGGCAAGAGATATTAATTCCCTGCCAATATCCGTGAAAAAATATGTTTTAGTTAAGGCTGGAGGAACAGATGTTCGCGGATGGCCTATGCCGACCCAGACAGTGATGTTTATGACAAATACGTTCATTCCGGAAAACAGGCCGGCAAAAAACATCGTCTATATCCGTAATCTTTCCGAGATTCCTGAAGGAGAAGCGGGTTATAGGCTATTTGAGATAAATTGATATATAAAAACTCCCTTAAGGGAGTTTTTATATTTTTTCGTTTTCTATTTAGCCCATCCTAATGATATGAAAAAGTTTCTGATAGAGACTATCATATCCGCAAACATCTTCTCTAATTCCCTTACCCACTCGGCGGCTTTAGTTTGAATATCGGCTCTTATCTGGGAAGAGACACCATAATTATATGTCGGACATTTCGTTCTGAGCTCTTCCTGCCAATAGGTCGGCAGCTTATCCCATGGATTACCACCACCATCGTCGGTTAGATATATGAACCCAGCATTCCTCTTTTTTGAAAGTTCCAGTGCTTTCGACAAGGAATCTTCGGGAACCTCATAGACTAGGTGACCAAACTTTGAAGCCGGATATTTGGACATCCACTCCGGAAATTCTCTGTTAATATAATCAGCATACTTTCCTTCGGTCACGATGACGAGGTCAACTATACTCATGTATTCTTCATCTGGAACTGTCCCAGGGTTTAATATTACCTTACCGCCTTTTTCCCTTATATAATCAGCGAGATACTCATAATATGCGATATCCTCCTTATCTGATGATGCTCCGTCGATGAATATCGATGATGTCTTATACCAATCGTAATAATTATCTATCTCAGCCCTTACCGAATCGATATCCCTTTTTCCGTATTCTACATAGACATATCCAGCAAGGTCAGCGCCTCTTGCGCTTGCCTGATCAGTCAGTTTTACATAGTCTGGATTAACTTTTTTCCCAGCGCCACTTGCCGGATTAAATATAGCTGTCTCTTCCTTGTTTAGGCTTTTAAGAGTTCTGTCCCATTCGCTTCCGGGATAAAAATACGCGGGGATTATTGCCGACTGACACTCGGCCGAACTGAATTCCGCGGCAGACACCATGCTTATCGACAGCGTTGGGATAATCACAAGAGAGACGATAGCCAGCCACCCCTTCCATATAAATAAACCGGCCATCCAATTAATATCCTTCATTGATAGATATTATACACGCTTACCACACAAGGAAACGAAGCCGCGAAATATAGAAACACCCCCTCTTAAAGGGGGTGTTTCTATATTTCTATAGGTTTAGTTTTTGAAGTAGCTCTTTCGCGGCCGCAAGCTCGGCCTCTTGTTTAGATGTCCCTTCTCCTTCTGCTTCTAACTCTTTATTAACCTTCACGGCAACCCTGAACACCTTCTGATGCTCCGGTCCTTTTTCTTCCAGAATATCGTATGTGGGAACAACCTTATATCTTTCCTGAATCTCCTCCTGTAAAAGGCTTTTTGCGTCTTTAAAACCAGCCTTCTTTACTTCATCAAGCTTGGATAAGACCCTCTCCTTTATAAACTTCTCTGCTATGTCGTATCCCTGATCGAGATATATCGCCCCAACAATCGCTTCAAAGGCATCAGCAAATATTGTTTCAATGGCTTTGCTGCCAATCTGGATAGCGCCTTTAGACGTCAGAAGATAATCTCCTATCCCCATCTCTTCCGCTATTTTTGCCAGCATCTTCGTATTAACGAGTGCGGCACGTATCATGGTTAACTCTCCTTCTTCGGATTTAGGAAGAGCCTTAAAAAGATGATTTGTCGTTATAAGCTCCAAAACAGCGTCTCCAAGAAACTCAAGACGCTCATTATGAGGAAACTGCCACTCCGGATTCTCATTTATGTATGAACGATGCGTTAGAGCCTCCTTTAAAATACCTGCGTTCTTAAAAATTATGCCGATATCGGCCTGAAACGTATTGATGCTCATTTAAATGCGACTTACAGAAGACAAAGAGCGATTACTCTTCAGATGATAAAGCGTCGCTCTCCTCCGCGCGTTCGCCTTCATCGTCTTCCTTCTTTTTAAGTTCTTTTTTTGTTGCTTCTCCTTTATCAGGCTCGCCTATCTCTCGGTAGACGGTTCCAAGGACACCGTTCACAAACTTTCCGGAATTTGTTCCTCCATAGGCTTTAGCAAGCTCTATCGACTCATTGATAGCAACCCTGGGCGGAACTTCTTCTCTATCAGCATAAAGAAGCTCAAATAGACCTATACGAAGTATGTTTCTGTCTATCACAGAGATCTGCTCAAGGGGCCACTCCGGAGCGGCTCTCGTTATAATCTCGTCTATCTCTGACATATGCTGAAAAACGCCGTTTAATAGACGGCGTACAAAATCAGCTTCATCGATTTCAGGAGCAAATTCTTTAAGATCCCTTTCTAAAAGATCAGTAAGAGAACCTGCTTTTCCATTAAAATCCCACTCGTAGAGCGATTGAAGGACCACCGAACGGCCGACTTGTCTTGCAGACATCGTCTATTCGCCTGATTTGCTGTGCATCCGCCGTAGCTCGACCATATTGAAGGATAAAATAGGGATAATTACTCCGTTTCTCCGTAAAAACCGCAGGAAGGACAAGCTTTGTGCCCAATAGTGGGACGGCCGCACTTCTTGCAGACAGAGATGGATATCTTCTTCTTGGCAAGATGCGATCTTCGCCTTCCGACCTTCGATTTAGAATGATGTTTGACTGGAGGTGGCATAGCTATGAGTAAAATCTACCGAGAAATCATAGCTCTCGGAAGCTCGTCTGTCAAACCCGGCATCCTGGATAGATGGGATAAACAGACGCCTTATGCCTGATTATTTCGATTGCAAAAATCCAGAATTGATATTTATGGAATCTGGGGCACATCGGTCGCCGGATTAGCCCATATCCTCGATATAAAGGTTTTTCTATGAAATCCCTCTATGGGCCCATATTCCCTTATAGCTTCAATATGACGCCTGGTTCCATACCCTTTATGGATATCAAATCCATACTCAGGATATTTTCGGGCTAACCTAATCATTTTTCTGTCTCTTGTAACCTTGGCGAGTGTTGCTGCCATCATAACCTCGGTGAATTTGGAATCCGCCCGTATAACCGTCCGGACCTCAGTCTCCGAGTGGGACCCGGGGAAAGCTTTTTTCTGGAACCGCCTGTTCTTAAGGAATAAGCCCCCATCAAGCACTACCATTATCCTTTTGATATCAAGAGCCTCTATTTCTTCGCTTATCTGCTTAAATCCCCTCCACGCTGCCAGATTCGCCGCCTGGGCAATATTTATCCTGTCCAGCTTTATAGGAGATACTGCGTGTACGGAAAATAATATCCCTTTCTCTGACCCCTCCTTTACAAGCCACTCATACCATTCATTTCTCTGGAGTGAGGTCATTTTCTTTGAATCCCTCAGTTCAGGAAGACCATTTGGTATTTTAAACCCTTGGGGTATAGCTACCGCCCCAACGACGACCGGTCCGGCAAGGCAGCCTCTCCCCGCCTCATCTATTCCTAAATTCATCTTTGACTCTTTTGCCATCGACATCGTTTGTCTTCCGAGATCTACTCTGTCGCATTATAATCCAAACATGGAAATAGAATACGAGGCTGCTTTCGCAGATGTGGTAAAAGATGATATCCGCAAAAGATTATCTTCATCTGACGCCAATCTCATTAGATCAGAGTTTCTCCAAAAGAGAGTCGTTTTTAACTTTCCAAGCGGTCATGAGATAAAGGGAGGCTGGATGAGAGTAAGGGACGAGGGTGATAAGGTGACTATGAGTCTGAAAATAATCGACGGAACTACGATAACGGATCAGAAGGAGATATGTCTGGAGATTAGTGATTTCAAAAAAGCAGTCGAGATGCTGAAGCTGATAGGCTGCGAAGAGAAGGCTTTTCAGGAATCAAAAAGGGAATTATGGAAATTAGATGAAGTAGAGATAACTATCGACGAATGGCCATTTCTTGAGCCATTCGTGGAGATAGAGGGAACTTCAGAAGAAGCGGTCAGAAAGATAGCGAGCCGGTTGGGTCTCGATTGGAATAAGGCAAAATTCTGCGCGGTAGGAACGCTCTACGCGGAGAAATATTCTATATCTGAAGATGTGATAAATAACGACATTCCGCGAATCGTTTTCGATATGAAAAACCCATTTGTCTGATATCAATAATACCCAATATCGCTCATAGCCTCCTGCTCAGGGAGGCTTTTAGCATATCTGGTCTAACCTTCCCTACTTCCCTATAATTAGGTCGTGAAATTCGTTCATCTCCATGTGCACTCTCATTATTCCCTACTCGACGGGTTATCGAAGATTGATGACCTCGTAAATTACGCCCAGGAGCTCGGCATGGATGCTTTAGCCGTAACCGACCACGGAAACCTCTATGGAGCAGTAGAGTTCTTCAAAAAAGCAAAAAAGACCGGCATAAAGCCGATCATCGGCTGTGAGCTCTACGTTGCCCATCGTTCAAGGTTCGATAAAGACCCAAAGGTCGACAATCTCAGATATCACCTAACCGCACTCGTTAAGAACGAAATTGGCTATAAAAATCTTACGAAGCTCGTCTCAAAAGCCCATCTTGAAGGATTCTATTACAAACCCCGCGTCGATAAATCACTCATTCAGGACCATCATGAGGGATTAATATTCCTTTCCGGATGTTTTCAAGGAGAGATACCTCGTCTTTTAGGTCTCGGTCGCATGGAAGAGGCGAAAGCCGTCGCCCGCTGGTATAAGGATCTTATGGGTGATGATTTCTATATCGAACTCCAGGAACATGACAGCGATCTGCACGAAAAAATGGTTGCAATCGCGAAAGAGGTCGGAGTCAAGATTGTCGCTACTCACGACTCTCATTATCTTAGAAAAGAAGACCAGTCAGCCCATGAAGTGTTACTCGCCATCCAAACTTCTAATCCGGATGGAAAAAAAGGACTCTCGATGCGTGACTACGATCTCTCCCTTAAATCTCCGGAGGAGATGATCGAGATATTCAAAAATCTTCCGGAAGCGATAGAATCGACGACCGAAATCGCTGATAAGTGTGATTTCGGTTTCGAACTTGGAAAGGTCCTTCTTCCCTCATTTCCTCTTCCTGAAGAATACAAAGATATGTCCTATGACGACTTCCTTAAGATGGAGGTCGATAAACGAACGCCTTCTCGATACAAGGAGGTAACGAATGCAGTAAGGGAACGGATAGAATATGAGCTATCTGTCATTAAAACAACGGGGTATGCAAGCTATTTTCTTATCGTCCAGGATTTTATCATCTGGGCAAAAGAGCATGGCATCGGCGTCGGTCCCGGTCGTGGTTCGGGAGCCTCATCTATCATTGCCTACATTATAGGTATAACCGAGGTCGAACCTCTATCCCAAGATCTTCTTTTTGAGAGATTTCTCAACCCGTTCCGCGTATCCATGCCTGATTTCGACACAGATTTCGCTGATGATCGCCGCGAAGAAGTAGTCGCCTATGTTAAAGAGAAGTATGGCGAAGACCACGTTTCTCAGATAATCACCTTTGGAACCATGGCAGCAAAAGCCGCTGTCCGCGATGTCGGTCGAGCCCTTGGTTTTCCTTACGCTTTTGTGGACAGTATCTCCAAATTAATGCCGACTGTTCCTAACTCTGATAAATCGGCTTCACAGTTAAAGGTGTTTTTAGAAACTATCCCTGAGCTCAAGGAACGTTATGAGAACGAAGAAGATGTGAAGAGAATTATCGACTTTGCCATCAAACTCGAAGGAGTGGCAAGACACGCCTCGGTTCACGCTGCCGCAGTCGTTATATCAAAAGACCCGCTTACCGAATATACCGCCGTCCAACGTTCGCCACAGGACGAAAATTCGACGATATCTCAATTCGAGATGCACGCCATCGAAGAAATCGGCCTCCTTAAGATGGATTTTCTGGGTCTAAAAAATCTTACCGTCATCCAGAATACCGTCCGATTAGTCGAGGCCCGCCACGGAATAAAATTGGATATGAACGACCTTCCAATGGAAGACAAGGACACTTTCGCCCTTATCGCCCGAGGAGAAAACATCGGAGTATTCCAGTTTGAAGGCTCGGGAATGACGAGATGGCTGACTGCGATGAAGGCTGACCGTTTTGATGACTTGATCGCAATGGTCGCCCTATACCGACCGGGACCAATGGAGTTTATCCCAACGTATATCGCAAGAAAGCACGGTAAGGAAGAAATCACCTATCTTCACCCAAAGATGGAGCCGATACTAGGTGACACCTACGGGATAATGATCTACCAGGAGCAGTTGCTTATAGCAGCTCAAAAGCTGGCCGGTTTCACAATCGGCGAGGCGGACATCCTAAGAAAGGCAGTCGGTAAAAAAATAAAATCCCTACTTGATGAGCAGTCGGAAAAATTCATCTCCGGGGCCGAGGAAGTCTTAGGAAGCCGTAAGCTAGGAGAGGATATTTGGCATCTCATCGAGCCTTTCGCCCGATATGGCTTCAATAAAGCCCACTCCGTCTGCTACGCCCTCATCGGCTATCAGACCGCCTACCTTAAAGCTCATTACCCGGTCGAGTTCATGACGGCTTTGCTTAACAACGATTCAGATGACATTGAGCGCATTGCCGTAATCGTCAATGATTGTAAAAGACAGAATATACCCGTCCTCCCGCCTGACATCAATTCGAGTTATACAGAATTCTACCCGGAAGGCGACCGGAATATCCGCTTCGGATTAAACGCAATCAAGAATATAGGTTCAAACATAGCTGCCGCTATCGTCGAGGAAAAGATGAAGGGTGGACCATTTACTAATCTCGAAGAATTTATCACTCGAGTCAATCATAAGGACCTCAATAGAAAGTCGCTTGAAAACCTAGCTAAGGCCGGAGCTATAGATTCAATGGGAATCGAACGGAGAAAAATAATCATGAATATAGAGGATATCGTGAAAACCGCCGGTACCTATCGCAAAAGCCAGCAGTCAGCCCAGACAAGCCTCTTTAGCGGTGCGCCGAAGATAACATTAAGACTTAAGGAATTCGCTCCTGCGACAAGAGCAGAGAAGCTTGGCTGGGAAAAGGAGCTTCTAGGCCTCTTTATAAGCGATCACCCTCTTCGAGGATTTAAACATAACGGCAACGGCGTCGTCCCTATCCGGACGCTACCCAAAATGCACGACAGAGAAAACGTCAAGGTAGCCGGATTAGTCACTCAGATAACCAGAATAACAACCAAGACCGGTGATCCGATGATGTTTGCGAGGTTGGAAGATCTGAGCGATAATACGGAGATATTAGTCTTCAAAGATACACTCGAAAAGACTGCTGATATATGGGTCGACGGGGTTATCGTTGAGGTCAAAGGCCGTGTTTCAAAAAAAGACGGAGATTCAAAAATAATATGTTACGAAGCAAAAACGATATAGAGAAAGCCCGCCATTCTCTTTCACATGTGTTGGCGATCGCCTTCAGGGAAAAATTCCCCAAGGCAAAGCTCGGAATCGGACCCGCAATCGATAACGGCTTCTATTACGATTTCGACGTAAAGAACGCCTCTGAAGAGGATCTCGCAGGGATTGAAGGTCGTATGAGAGACCTGATTGCCAAGGGACTTAAGTTTGAGAAAGAGGCAGTGACCCCGGCAGCCGCGAAAAAGATTTTCGCCGATGAGCCTTATAAGCTTGAACTCGTTGAAGAATTAAAAAAAGCTAAGAAACCTATCACTGTCTACAAGACGACCGTAAAGGGATCAAAAGACCCTATCTTCGTCGATCTCTGTGCCGGACCCCATATCACCCACATCGCTGACATTGAACTAGGAAGCTTTAAGCTGACTAAGCTCGCCGGGGCCTACTGGAAGGGAGATGAGAAGAATAAGATGTTGACCCGCGTCTACGGATTGGCATTCGCGACAAAAGAGGAATTAGATGATTATTTAAAACTGCTTGAAGAAGCCGATAAAAGAAACCATAGGAAGATCGGCGCCGAACAAAAGCTTTTTTATATAGAACCGAACACCGTAGGGCTAGGCCTTGTGATGTGGCAGCCTAAAGGCGCTATGTTATGGAGGGTAATGGAGGATTTTTGGTATAGAGCCCACATCAAGGGTGGTTACGAGCTTGTAAGGACCCCTCATATCGGAAGCCGCAAGCTCTGGGAGACATCAGGGCATTGGGGATTCTATTCAGATAGCATGTATCCCCCACTTGAGGTCGGCACAAGCCTTGAAGACATGAAGCAGGGAAAGAAAGCGAAGATAAAGGAAGAATATCTTCTTAAACCGATGAACTGCCCTTTTCATGTCTCTCTCTATAAATCAGCTGTTAGAAGTTACAGAGAACTCCCAATCAGATGGGCGGAGTGCGGAACTGTCTATCGTTATGAGAAGAGCGGTGAACTCTCCGGTCTTACTCGCGTCCGTGGCTTTACTCAGGATGACGCTCACATAATCTGTGCAAAAGACCAGGTAAAAGACGAATTAAAGAGGGTCGTTGGGTTCATTAAAATGATCTTCGGCACCTTTGGTTTTCATGATTATAAGGTCTATCTCTCAATGAGAGATCCCAAGAATAAGACCAAATATGCCGGAAACGATGAGGGCTGGAGATTTACACAGAAAGTCTTGGAGGAAGTTGCCAAGGAAGAAAACCTTGATTACACAAAAGAAGAAGGAGAAGCCGCATTCTATGGCCCTAAGCTCGATTTCAAGATAAAGGATATCTTAGGGCGAGAGTGGCAATGCTCTACGCTTCAGTTCGACTTTAACCTGCCAGAACGTTTCGATCTTTCGTTCATAAATGACAAAGGAAAGGAGGAGCGACCGTATATGCTTCACCGGGCCCTCTTTGGATCTTTCGAAAGATTCATCGGTCTTCTTATTGAGCATTATGCCGGAGCTTTTCCACTTTGGCTCTCTCCAATTCAGGCCGCCATCCTGCCGATAAGCGATAAACAGCTCGGATATGCAAAGGAAATAGCAGATGCTCTTCGCGAGAAAGACATTAGAGTCGTTCTGAACGCTGATAACGAAACTCTCGGAAAGCGCATTCGTAATTCAGAGATGGAGAAGATACCGTATATCCTAATCGTTGGAGATAAGGAGATAGAATCCAAGACGGTCTCCGTCCGTCGCAGCGGTAAAGGCGATGTTGGAGCCATGACCGCTCCCGACCTCATCGAAAAGCTTACAAAAGAAATAGAGGAGAAAGCTTCAGAATAAGCCGCGCAAAAACACCTCTGAAACTCAGGGGTGTTTTTGTATTTATGAAATCTTTTTTTGACTTTGACGGACCGGTATTGTATCTTTTATGAAGTTCGTTTAAAGACGTCAGTTTAACCACGGAGACCTCCGGAATATATCCGGTCGCACAACATCCCTTATTCGGAATTCTCAAGAAACAAGAAGGTCACCTCCTTTTTTAAAGAACCCTGTAACTATTTGTCCGAAAGGCTCCGTGTTGGAAGACGCCCACTATTTGTGAGGCGTCTTTTTATTCTTTTTTCGATACGCAATGCTTTTTGTGATTGCTATCCCAATCAATAACCATCCCAATAACGATAGACTGACAATGAAATATATGTCATATCCGATATAGCATGGAGCGGAAGATGCGGCATTACTCATACAGGGGAAGAAATAATTAACAGTTCTCCCTAAAAAGACATATATATTATCCAAAAAAGCGGCTACAAAACACAAAAGGGCTCCTATCATATAGATGCCGACGGTCTTTATCGGTCCTTTCATTGCTTTCATTTTAACAGAATATGACGCCATATGTTTAATGGCTGCATTCTATTCCGGATACGGTTAAATGACATCGTTCATATATTCTGTTAATTTAAAATCTATGTCGGTAAAAAAGATTCCGAAGATAATAGTGGTATTAGGCCCAACCGCCTCCGGAAAGTCTGACCTGGCGGTCGAGCTGGCTCTAAAAAACAATGGAGAGATAATCTCTGCAGATTCGAGACAGGTATATAGAGGGCTTGATATCGGGTCCGGAAAAGTGACTGATGAAGAGATGAGAGGCATTAATCATTACCTTTTAGATGTCGTATCTCCTAAAGAGATATTTTCCGCCTCCGATTATGCCAAACTCGCTCGCAGGGCCGTCGACAATATTATAAGCCGAGGCAAACTCCCGATAGTCTGTGGCGGCACGGGTTTCTATATCGACGCTCTTCTGTATGAAGATTCCGTCGCCCCCATTCCGCCAAATCCGGAAATCAGAAAAAAGATTGATAAATTACCGACCGAAGATCTGGCTAAAATGCTGTCAGGCTTGGACCCTGACCGCTTCGCCTCGATTGACACACATAATCGTGTCCGTCTTATCCGTGCCTTAGAAATAGTTCTTTCGACAGGTAAACCCGTCCCGAAACTAGAAAAAAAGCTTCGTTACGACGCCAAAAAGATCGGTATCATGTGGCCATTAAGCATACTTGATGAGCGAATCGAGATAAGGTTAGACCAAAGGCTTAAAGACGGAATGACTGATGAAGTCGAAAGGCTTCATAAAAAAGGATTATCGTGGAAACGCCTTTACGACCTCGGTCTCGAATACCGATATATTTCGCTGTACCTGCGCGGAAAGATAAGCTACGACGAAATGAGAAATCAGCTTCTCACGGCAATAAGGCAGTATGCCAGAAGGCAGATGACCTGGTTTAAGAGAGATAAAGAGATAAAATGGATCAGAAAATAATTCCATTTTTAATGTATAATTTTTAATATGTCTCTTAGTCAAAGAGCAAGTATTAATAGCTTCACTCTCGTGGAGCTATTAATTGTAATAGCCATCCTGGCTGTCCTCGCGGCCGCCGTCGTGGTTGTTATTAATCCTGCAGAGCTCCTGGCACAGGCTAGGGATTCTCAGAGAACGGCCGATATGAAAGCGCTAAACGATGTTATAAATCTTCTGATTGTCGACAGCCCTTCGACGACGTTAGGAACGTTTCAAAAGGTCTATGTTTCCATTCCAGACACTTCTGCGACATGCGCAAATATAACCAGTCTTCCTTCCCTTCCTGCGGGATGGACATATAACTGTGTCACGGACTCTAACCTGAAAAAAATAGATGGAACAGGATGGATACCGATAGATCTATCGGCTATAAAAGGAGGATCCCCTGTCCCTTCTCTTCCTATTGATCCCATGAACGATGCCTCGTCTCTGAAATATTATTCCTTCACCGTCGATAATGCAGGAGTAAAATACAAAGTTCAGGCACCGATCGAATCCATACGTCACGCCGCTAATGCCGGAAACGACGGAGGAATAGATCCCTCATCAATCGAAATAGGAACCATTCTTGCAAATGCCCCATTCATCAGCGGCATCGTCGGATTATGGAAATTTGAAGAAGGCGCCGGGGCCTCGGTCATCGATTACTCCGGCTTTGGTAATAATCTCTCATGGACCGGGACCGGAACACATTATCTATCCGGAAAAGTAGGATATTCCGGTCAGTTCAATGGAACCGATGATTATGCTCAAGGGGCTCTAACTGCTTATTCTCAATTCACTGTCACCGCCATTATAAAACCTAATCTATTAGGCAGGGAACAGCATGTCGGAGACTACACGGCTACCCAATTCTATTTCGGGTCAAGCAATAAGCTTGGAACCGCCTCATGGAGCACAGCAGCTGGAAACACCCTTATGACGACTGGAACTTGGTACCATATAGCAATAGTGAGAGATTCGCGCGGAGTACAGCTCTATCTCAATGGCCAGAAGGATGGAAATTTAGGAAGTCTCGGTTCATCCCCTTCTACTCCGTTCGTCATAGGAGATCTTCCCGGGCATGGAGGTTCATATAAGTTTAATGGGTTAATCGATGAGGTCACTGTATACCGCCGCGCTCTTTCTCCCGGAGAAGTTCTTGCCTCATATCTCGCGACAAAATAACACTGAAAAAATCCGCCTCTCGGGCGGATTTTTTATAAATTATTTTAATTCTTTTTCCAGAACGGTTTTCACTACCCCCGGGTTTCCTTGTCCTTTAAGTCTGGCCATCGTCTGACCAATCATGAATTGCAGAGCATTCTCTTTACCTTTCTTGAAATCAGCGACCGCGGCAGGATTTGCCTCCATAACAGCTTTGGCCGCTTCGAGTATCGAACCTTCGTCTGAAACCTGTTTTAATCCCCTGACTTCGATTATATTTTTGGGATCGGTTCCGTCCGAGAACATCTCTCTAAGTATGTCTTTTGCCATACGGCTCGTTACTTCATTATTTACGATGAGGATAACAAGATCAGAAAGATTTTCCGGAGTTATTTTAACATCTTCTATATTTAGAACGTTAAGCTCATTCATGAGACCTTTAAGATCCGCTAAAATATAGTTTGCGGCCAACGTTATAGCTTTCTGCTTGTTTTCATCGCTCCATTCAGCTGTTTCTTCGGCAACCTCAGAAGATACTTCTTCAAAATAGTTAGCAAGAGCCCTATCGTCGGTTAAGCCGATTGCCTGCGCTTCGCTTATACCAAACTCTGAGATGAAACGCGCGCGCTTTTCCATGGGCATCTCAGGTACCCCTCTCCTTATCTCTTCGATATCAATGAAGTTCTTATCTGATAGATCTATCGGTGCAAGATCCGGTTCCGGATGATAACGATAATCATGAGCTTGCTCCTTACTCCTTTGACTGAATGTCTCAGCCTTTATCTGATTCCATCCTCTTGTCTCCTGTATAACTTTTTCTCCCTTATCCAATATCTCCGACTGCCTCTTTATCTCGTAGTTTATGGCATCCCCTAATGACCTGAAAGAATTAAGATTTTTAACCTCGGCCTTAGTTCCTAATTTTTCAGTCCCTTCTGGTCGCACCGAGATATTAGCCTCAAGTCTCATTTCTCCTTTTTCCATATCGGCATTACAGATACCGAGATAGCGAAGTATAAGTTGCAATTCTTTCGCGAACTTAACGGCCTCATCACCACTAGAGATAACAGGCTCTGTCACAAGCTCCATTAAAGGAACGCTTGCACGATTGAAATCCACAAGTGTCGCCCCATCAGATGCATGCATTAGTTTTCCGGCGTCCTCTTCCAGGTGAACCCGTGTCAATTCTACCCCGGCAAGCTTTCCTCCTCTTACGAATGGATGCTCATATTGGGATATTTGATAACCCTTTGGTAAATCGGGATAAAAATAGCTCTTGCGGTCGAATATGGACAAAGAGGGTATCTCTCCGCCCAAAGACATCCCGAATTTTATTATCGATCTTATTGCCTCCTTGTTCGCAACCGGCATCGTCCCTGGGTGCCCGAGACATATCGGACAAACATTAGTGTTAGGACGAAGGTCTCCGCTCTCATTAGGACAGCGGCAGAACATCTTGGTAGCGGTATTAAGTTCCATATGGACCTCAAGACCTATGGTCGGAATATACTTCATATCTCTCGGCATTATAGCGAAAAAAACGGAGGGGTTAAAGACAGATGGAAACAATGATATCCTTGTACGCCCCTCTCAGCTGTCTGGATATAGGCTTTTATTTACATCTCTATCAGAATGACAGAATAAAAAACAGTCAGAACAAACACAAAAAAACCCGCAAATTTGCGGGTTTTTTTGATTATTTGATTTCAATTCCCATCGATCTCGCAGTTCCGGCGATAACCTTCTCAGCAGCCTCGATATCATTAACGTTCAAATCGGCCATTTTCCTTTCAGCGATAGTTCGAAGATCGGCTTTCGTTATCTTGCCTACTTTGTTCTTTTGAGGAACAGCTGATCCTTTCTCAATCCCAGCAGCCTTACGAAGCATGTCCGAAGCCGGAGGAGTCTTTAACTTGAAGCTGAAACTCCTATCCTCATAGATAGTTATCTCAGCGGGAACGATATCAGTTCCCATATCCTTAGTTCCGTCGTTGAACTGCTTACAGAAATCTTGAATGTTAATACCGTGCTGTCCGAGAGCCGGACCTACTGGAGGGGCCGGATTAGCCTTCCCAGCTTGTATCTGGAGTTTTATGGTGGTTTTTATTGCCTTAGCCATGGTGTTTTATAAGCCTGATTAATCTAACTCTTATCTATCGGTTTTGCAAATTATATGAAGGATTAGACCTTCTGTATCTGCAAAGCGTCTATCTCGACAGCGGTATCGCGTCCGAATATCGGAACAAGAACCTTGACCCTTCCTTTTGACTCATCTATCTCGGCTATCTTACCGTCTGAATCCTTGAAAGGTCCGTCTACTATTTTGACAAGCTCTCCGATGTGATAATCAACCTTGAATCCTGTCTCTTCGCCTCCCATCTTCATGAGGAGAGTGTCGACTTCTTCCTTTGAGAGAGGGGTCGGAGTAGTGCTGTCGGCTCCGACAAAGCCTGTGACACGAGGGGTATTCCTTACGATATACCAAGTATCGGGACTCATTATCATTTCGACGAGTACATACCCGGGGTATATTTTCTCTTCGGTCTCCGCTCGCTTACCATTTTTAATCCTTACCTTCTTGGTCTTTGGGACCATGACGGTGAATATCCTGTCATTTACACCGAGAGAATCAACTCTCTGACGGAGATATCTGGCTACAGCATCTTCATAACCGGAGTAGGTGTGTACAGCAAACCATTGACGGGATTCCTGGTCGGCCGTCATGGTCGATTGCTGTGCGGCCTGCTGTTGCTTTGTATTCTTCATTTATAGCCTTATATCTTGATGATGAATTTCTCTACGAGCTGAAGGAACCCATAATCGGCGGCACCAAGAAACGCAGCCATCAGAATGGAAAAGACCATAACGGTCAACGCAAGTCTTATGGTTTCCTTCTTTGTCGGCCAGGTTATGGCCTGGAATTCTGCTGTGGCGCTCTTAACTATCGAGTTCAAAGGCTTCATTTTATCGGTTAAATCTATAATTTTTGAGGTTATATGTCAAGATTTTTGACTGACTGGGCATGAACTGTAATAAATCTCTTTCTAGGCTCCACCTCGCTGCCCATCAGCATGTCGAACATCTTATCCGCCTCTTGAGCATCTTCTACGTTCACCACCCTAAGGGTTCTAGTCTCCGGATTCATGGTCGTTTCCCAGAGCTGGTCGGGATTCATCTCTCCAAGACCCTTATATCGCTGCAATGACGGATTCCCGCTCATTAATTTAACGATATCGTCTTTCTCTTGTTCGGAATAGGCATAACGGATGGTTTTTCCTGATTGAACCTTATAGAGAGGTGGTTCGGCGATGAAAACGTTCCCGTTATCGAGAAGCTTCTGAAAATGCCTATAGAACAAGGTAAGCAGAAGTATCCTGATGTGGGCCCCATCAACGTCCGCATCGGTCATGATTATGATCTTCCCATAACGAAGCTTCGTTATATCAAACTCGGCTGATATTGCGGTCCCTAAAGCCACAATAAGCGAACGTACCTCATTATTCGCGAGCATCTTATGTATCTGCGCTTTCTCGACATTCAATATTTTTCCGCGAAGAGGAAGTATCGCCTGATATTTTCTGTCTCTCCCTTGTTTTGCTGAACCGCCTGCCGAATCTCCCTCGACTATGTAAAGCTCCGCATCCTCCATCTTCTTTGTCTGACAGTCTGCTAACTTGCCCGGAAGGGTAAGTCCTTCAAGAACGCCTTTTCTGAGAACGGTTTCTTTAGCGGCCTTAGCTGCCTTACGTGCTTTCGCTGCCAAAAGACATTTTTCGATTATCTTCTTTGCATCTGCCGGATGCTTTTCCAAAAATTCCTTAAAAGCTGAAGATATCGTGGTATCGACAGCGCTCTTTATCTCGGGATTACCAAGTTTAGCCTTAGTCTGTCCTTCAAACTGCGGCTCGCTTAGCTTTACGGATACGACTCCGACAAATCCTTCTCTTACATCGTCTCCAGTGAGATTATCATCACTCTCCTTTATGTAGTTATTCTGCCTGCTGTAATCATTAAGAGTCCTTGTGAGTGCTGTGCGAAGACCAGTTATATGCATTCCTCCGTCAACAGTATAGATATTGTTCGCGAAGCCCATCTCCTTCACTTCTATATCCTCGGTATAGGCAAAAGCAGCCTCAATACCTCCGGCATCAGTATCCCTGTTCACATAGAATATTTCACTCTGAACCAAGGGCTCTCCTCCTTCATTGAGATATTCGACAAATGTCTTTATGCCTCCCGAAAAATTGAAACAGTAGTAGAAAGGAGTCTCGTCTCTACGATCTATGAATATCATCTTTATCCCCTTGGTCAGGTAAGCCTGCTGCCTCATCCTCTCTAAAATCTTTTTTCTATCAAAATCTATCTCATTGAATATAGAAGGATCAGGCGAGAACGTCGTAGATGTGCCTGTACCCTCGGCCTTGCCGATTTTTTTAACCTGTCCCTGCGGTTTACCTATTTTGTAATCCTGGACATATAGACCTCCATCGCGTTTTACCTCGACGTGTAAATCAGTTGAAAGCGCGTTCACGACCGAAGCCCCGACCCCATGTAATCCGCCGGACACCTTGTATCCTCCTCCGCCAAATTTTCCTCCTGCATGAAGCACGGTCATAATCGTTTCAAGAGCCGATTTTTTCGTCTGAGGGTGGGGATCCACCGGAATACCGCGACCGTCATCGGTCACTTTGACTGTAGTCTTATCCAGAAGCTCTACCGTTATAATCTTAGCGTAACCAGCCATCGCCTCATCGATGGAGTTATCTACTATTTCCCATATAAGATGATGGAGACCCTCGAGGCCGGTCGAGCCAATGTACATGCCCGGTCTCTTTCTTACCGGGTCTAGACCCTCGAGAATGAATATATCCTTTGCGGAATAAGAACTTCCTGTATCTTTTTCTTTTGGCATTTTAGGGCAATAAAAACACCTTCAGCCGTTTTTTATTAGGGCCGAAAAAGCATCTTTTATGGGTATAATTGTACCCTAAAAGACGCTTATAAACAAGCCTGAATCAGCGAATCTCTAAGCCTGGAAAAGAGCTTAGTATCTGGGTTATTCTCTTCATTTCAGTATCAATCTCTCCATCCGAAAGAGTCTTTTCATAAGACTGAAAGATAAGCCTGAAAGTTGCCGATATTCTGCCATCATCACCTTGGTAATGATCGACAAGGTCAGTATCAATAAGATCCTTTGCTCCGGCCTTTTCCATTGACTCCATCACGTCTCCAACTCGGCCATTATCCGGCATCCATACGGAAATATCCCTCATCACCGAAGGATATTGAGATATCGGCTTATATTCGAACTCCTGTTCAGCAGACATCATCATTATTTCAAGGTTTATCTCCGCATATGCCGCCTTTCCTCCTTCTGCCACCTTAAGACTTCCGGCGGTTTTTTCATCTATCTCTATCATGAGCCTATCGGCTTTAGGGACGAAATGTATATCAACAATACCGGACGCCTTCATCGTTTCAGCTATGGCTCCTTTCAGCGTTCTAAAGGCCTGCTCATCCTTTTTGCTTCTTATAGCAAATCCCAGACTATAATGCTCCTTACCTAAAGAATCGAATACTTTTCCTATCTCGAAAATCCTTATCTCATCAAAGACTCTTCTGTTTCCGAGAACAGCAGTCATTATTCCCGGCATAAGGGAAGCTCTCATAAACCTCTTATCTTGTCCTATTGGATTCATGAGCTCAACCCCGCTCGTTTCATCCTCCCCAAAACTGTAGCTGTATATTTCATCAAAACCGAGCGCGGTGACGGCATTCTTTACCTTTTCCTTATAATCGAATATTTCATCGCTATGAGGAGGAACGAGGGGAACAATGGGTGCCGTAGAGACAACGGCATCAAGGCCGTATATTCTTATCACCTCCTCTACTAAGTCCTCGAATATCTCAACATCAAGCCTTTGCGGCGGAACCTCTACCATGTCATCCGACAAGACCTTAAAGCCAAGCTTCTTTAATATTGAAAAAGCCTGGGTCTTTTTGAGATCGACTCCTGTTATTTTAATAAACCTCGCTATATCAAATTTTATTACCCTCTTTGCCTGCTTTTTCGGATAGACATCGGTATACCCCTTCACTTCTCCTCCGCATATCTCACTAATAAGCGCAGCCGCTCTTAATGCACCAGTCCTAGCGGTTTCCGGACTTACGCCATGTCCATACCTCTGTGAGGCATCAGTACGGAGTTCTATATCCCTTGCCGTCCTATATATGGAAACTGCATCAAAACAAGCCGACTCTACGATAATCCTTTTCGTTTTCGAAGTTATTTCAGTCTCCTTTCCTCCTTTCACTCCGGCTATGGCGATAACCTTCTTCTCATCGGCAATCACCGTATCGGTCGGGCGAAGTTTTATCTCCCTGTTATCGATAGTCGTTATTTTTTCCCCTTTTTTCGCCTTCCTAACCACGATACCTCCTTCTATTGTATCCGCATCAAAGGCATGCATTGGCTGACCCGTTTCAAGCATCACATAGTTCAATATATCCACGATGCCATTAATAGGCCTTTGACCGCAGGTTGTGAGTATCTTCTGCATATAGGCCGGAGATACGGAAACATTTTTTATATCCATAAGTATCCCGAAATAACGGGAACACGAAAGGTCTCTTATCTCCACCTTGAGCTGTTCTTTTGTCTTCTTTGGCAGCTCCTTTATGACTGGGAAGTTCTCCTTGAGACCAAATATAGTCGCCGCTTCTCTCGCGATGCCCATATGGCAGGCTGCATCAGACCATCGGTTGGCGGTGATCTTGATATCTATCATATCTCCTTGTATTTCCTCTATTTCGAAAGAGCGCATAGCAACCTCATCGGCAAACTTCTGGGGCTTTGGGAGACCTTCAGATACCAATTTCTTTATATATGAATAGCTGAATTTCATGCTTTAGAATTTCTTTGTAAATTTAAGATCGCCCGACATGAATAATCTAGCGTCCGGAACACCATACTTTATCATCGCCAACCTCTCGATTCCGAAACCGAAGGCAAATCCCTGCCATTCCCTCGGATTATATTTGACCGCTCTAAGAACGTTAGGATGAGTCATTCCCGCCCCTCCAACCTCCAGCCATTTTCCGTTATCTAGCTTTATATCCACCTCTACTCCCGGTTCGACGAATGGAAAATAACTTGATCTGAAACGAACAGTCACTTTTTTACCGACAAAGAATCTCCTGAAGAATTCCTCGACTATGAACTTAAAGTTAGCCAGCGATATATCCCTGCCTATCATAAGACCCTCGAGCTGATGAAAATTCGTTTCATGCGTCGAATCAGTCGCCTCATATCTGAACGTCCTTCCTGGAGAAATTATCTGAAATGGAGGCTCGTGAGTTTCCATATAGCGTATCTCAACCGGACTGGTATGAGTTCGAAGAAGATATTTTTTCTTCACCGCGACGGAATTTTTAGCAAGGGAAGATCCCTCTGGCTTCAACCAGAACGTATCCCACATTTCCCTGGCCGGATGGTCGGCTGGAATGTTAAGGCTGTCAAAATTATATTTTTCCTCTTCCAATTCCGGACCGTCAATAACAGAAAAATTAAGCCCTTCAAATATACGCCGAACCTCATTCTCCGTTTTCGTTATCGGATTAAGATGTCCGGATTCAATCTTTCTGCCCGGAAGGGTGATGTCTCCTATAAAATCATCTGAGCTGCCCTCGTTCTCCTTAAACTTTATAGCCGCTTCTATATCAGCCTTTGCTTTTTGTATAATAGGACCAAACTTTTTCTTCTCCTCGATTGGCATATCAGCGATAGATTTCAAAGCTTCGGTTATAAGGCCTTGTTTTCGACCGAGGTATTTAATCCTTATTGCTTCAAGTTCGTCTCCTGAACGGGCTTGTTCAATCTCAGAAGCAACGTTCTTCTTTATTTCTTCAAGATCCATGTTACCCTCGATTTTAGCAGAAAAAGAAGGACTTTCTCAATACGAAGCCGCTAAGGGCATTTCTCAATAAGACCAACTGGCATCCGATTGGAACTAATACCCATTTCTGACGGCCGTCAAAAATGGGTATAAGCGGAATATCCATGTTTTCCCGACCCCTTTCCAGTTCGAGGCCCGGCCATAGATAAAGGCCCCCGTGAACGGGGGCCTTATTGCGCAGCGGACGGGAAATCTCACATCGCCTTAGGTCATCCTAAGGCTCTCTGAAACCTTGCGGTTCCAGTACCTCCACCACGGGAAAACCTGCCATACATGTTTTCCCGACCCCTTTCCAGTTCGAGTCCCGGCCATAGATAAAGGCCCCCGTGAACGGGGGCCTTATTGCGCAGCGGACGGGACTCGAACCCGCAACCTCTGCCGTGACAGGGCAGCGCTCTAACCAGTTGAGCTACCACTGCATGCGCAGAACACGTTTGTGATTATAACCGGAGCTTCGTCCGTAAATCAAGACATATTGCCGAGACCAAGGACCGTATGTTATCATCTCCCTTGTCACATCGCGGGGTGGAGAAATGGTTATCTCGGGAGCCTCATAAGCTCCAGAAGCTGGTCCGATTCCGGCCCCCGCAACATAAGAGCCGGCGTAGCTCAGTGGTAGAGCAAACGTTTCATAAGCGTTGGGTCGCAGGTCCGATTCCTGCCGTCGGCACAAAACAAAAACCGCCTTATGGCGGTTTTTGTGACGATGGCTTGACCTGGATGTCACCACAAACTAATATGGCACCACATAGGTTCATTTAAATATTTCGTGGCGTACCTCAGATTGGTAGAGGACTTTCTGTCGATCACAGAAGAAGTCGAAGGTTCAAATCCTTCCGCCGCGACCATACGCATTGATAGTTCTGTCAGAACTTTTACTTGATAGAAAAAAACATTATAACCGCTCCTAACCCCGTAATTTTACGGGGTCTTTTATTACATTAAATCTATAAGAACCCTTAGAGCATTGATTTCCCGCCATATGGCGGGAAATTTTTATAGTCCTTCGTAATAGCTTCCCAATCCGAAAAGGTCAGAATCATGCCAATGTTTTCCGATAAGTTGGAATCCAACCGGAAGCTTGCCCTCTCTCCCTGCAACCGGTATCGATATAGCAGGTACTCCGGCCAAGTTTATCGGAACAGTGAAGATATCCGACATATACATCGCCATCGGATCTTCGGTCTTTTCTCCAAGCTTAAAGGGGACAGTTGGTGAGACCGGCGTAAGCAGAACATCGACATCCTTAAAGGCTTCTGCGAAATCGTTCTTGATAAGCTTTCTAACCTTCTGAGCTTTGGCATAATAAGCATCATAATAACCCGATGACAACACGAATGTTCCCAAAATAATCCTTCTTTTGACCTCATCACCAAATCCTTCACCCTTCGTTGAAAGATATATATCCAGAAGATCGTCCGTCTTTAAGTCGCTATGACGGGAATATCTTATTCCATCGAATCTAGCAAGATTTGTCGACACCTCCGCAAACATTATTATGTAATAGCAGGCTAGAGCGTACTTACTATGCGGAAGACTTACTTTCTTTATTTTTGCTCCTGAACGCTCAAAGTCTTTTATAGTTTCCCCTATCGCCGTCTCCGTATCCGCGTCAAGCGTTCCCGGGACGAAATATTCATCCGGAAGGCCGATAGTAACAGAACTCATATCTCCGAGGTTAAGAAAGCTCTCCGGCTCATCACTTGAGGTAGAGTCCCTTTTATCCTTTCCTTTTATGACACCATACACCGCTTCTGCATCACGAACAGTCTTTCCGAATGAGCCTATCTGATCAAGACTGGAAGCCATAGCCATAACACCGAAACGGGAGATCTTCCCATAAGTCGGTTTCATCCCCACTACGCCGCAAAAAGCTGCTGGTTGTCTTATTGACCCCCCCGTGTCAGAGCCAAGAGCTGCAAGCGCCATATCAGCTGCGACAGCCGCCGCTGACCCGCCAGAAGAACCTCCGGGAACCCTCTCGATATCAATAGGATTTTTAACTGGACCAAAAGCCGAGTTTTCCGTAGATGATCCCATAGCGAACTCATCCATATTAGCCTTTCCGATGATTATCGCCCCAGCCTCTTTAAGTTTAGTAATAACAGTCGCGTTATAAGCGGCCTCATAGTCAGAAAGTATCTTAGACCCCGCAGTGCATTTTTCTCCTTTTATCAGGATATTGTCCTTTATCGCCATAGGAACGCCAGCAAGTGCGCCAACGGTCTCTCCTGACGCGACTTTCCGGTCGATATCAGCAGCCGCGTCAAAAACGCTTTCTTCTAAAATACTTATATAGGCATTAAGCTCCGGATTTTTACTCTTCGCTGTTGAAACATATTCGGCAGCTATTTCTTTGGCGGAAAAATCTCCGCCCAAGATACCTTCCTTAACCTTCGCTATAGTGAGATCTTTTGTGTCCATCGGTTATAAATCGCTTTTATTTCCTTTCATCACCGTCGGCACCTCCAAAAAACCATCCCTTGATCTCGGGAACGCCGACGATCCATCCATAAGAAGCTCTTCGTCACGGCTATCTTCCCCCACTCCGTTGAACTTGTCTGTTCCTCCTATCATAGGTTCTACCCCTTCGGTATCAACCAATCGGAGCTCATCGAAATAGGCGATTATGTTTTCAGCATCTCTCGTGAGTTTTTCCTCTTCTCCAGAAGATATCCTTATCCTGGCAAGACCTGCCAGATGCTCTATCTTCTCCTTATTTATAGCCTTATCCATCGTTCTGATGATACTACGGGAAAAGCTCTTAATCAAAAACCGCTCCACATTACATGGAGCGGTCACTGTGTCTTAAAGGTCAGGGAAAAACCTTTGACGAGTCTCAGTAGGAGTCGTTTCTATTCTCTTTAAGAAAATGACCGTCTCCTGGTTGGCATTATTTAAGAACTTTCTTTCCTCTCCAGGTGCTAAGCCTAGAAGTTTTTCTCCAACCTTTGAATCGGCCGAGATTATTCTGTGATCTTGTGATGCCGGCTCTATGCCAACGGGGATCTTTTTCACTAGGATGATGTTCAGATTCTCAAGACCATCCAGGTCCTTGAGACTTATCTCGACTGCGCAGCCAAGAATACATTTTGTGACAGGTGAACCGTCCGTCTGGAAACTTTCCATGAACTTCGCCATGTCCTCCTTTTTCTTGAACTCATCCTCAAAAGGTATAAAAGTTACACCATCCCCTTCTCGCGCCCTCTCAAAAGCGCTGACAAATTCGCCGATTTCAACGTGTCTACCCATTATTTTTTCTCCCTTCAAATTGGATTTTAAGGTCCTTGTATAGGACTCCCAGGCTCCATTGAACCACTCGGATATATGATTGTCAAATTAAAAAACGACCTGTATTTAGAAAGCCGCCGCTCTATACGGTTCTCTATAAAGGGTTAAATCCTCGGCCTTCTAAGCGCTTCCCATATGGAGCCAATCATGTTTGTAAACAGATTTCGGAGAGAGGGAGACTTTTCTTGAAGTTCTGGCTCGAAAACCTTAACCTCGAAATCGGACTTGTCTGAATCATTATAACACTGGCACGATGCGTCAGGACTTAATCCACAAAGGGCTCTGTCATTATTTCTGCAGATAAGTTCATATATCGTCGATCTCTTCGGCGCCGGATGATCCCCTGTATCAGCTGTACTTCCGGATGTCGGCAAGCTGTTTATAGCTCCTGTCCAATTATCCGGATCGCCTCCGGAAGCCACAGATGGAGTACATTTAAAAACCGTCTGAACACCAGAATCAGGAACGATGGAATTCCAAATAATATCAATAAGCTGATTTAGAAGTATCTGAGGTTTAGTCGGACGAAATTCAGTAACAACGGGCTTTTGCATGAATCTGACCTGTTTTGAATCAGTAGTAGCACATGCAGGTGATCCGCCCGGGATAGTTTTTGATGATTTGACACTGTAATAATCGAAATCCTTACATGACCACGCGAGACATTCTCCGTCATAGTTACATACTTGACTGCAGTTACAGTCACCGCAATTCTTTCCGTCAGCATCGCAGCAGGTTGAACATGATTCATGAGTTGATCCGCAAGCCCGGCTAATACAGTGAGCGTCATCGCTCCAGTATTCGACACAGACGGAATCACAGAGAGAACAGGAGGCACAATAATTATTACTGTCTCCCGGCTTGCAATTTCCGCAATCGAATCCGGTGCTATCTCTCGCCACGCACTGAGCCTCCGTATCAATATTCGAACTTCTCCAGTTGCATGTATAGGGATCCCTATAACACTCGAGTGAAAAATTCTGGGTGGCGCTTATATTAGAAGCCGTATAATTCCCTGAAACGATTCCTGAGCCGGAGCCGTTTACTGACCAATTAGGAGATAGATTGCGGCAGGTCACGTTTTCATTATCAGGCGATCCCCCTCCAATCACACTCGCGCAATTATTATTAGCCCTTCCTGACCAACCGATATCGGTCGACGTTATCTGACCCGGCTGTTTAGGAAGACAGACTGGGTTAGGAGTATTAACTGTCGTCGTTACATCGTTCGCCGGACATCTAAGGCCGGCTCCTCCGCATACAGCCGAACAGGCAGCCAAAGTCACATAACAGCGGCCTACTCCTCTAATAGCCTCGCAGGCGGCCAAATTGGCGTACTCGGCAGATGAGCATGAGCCACCACCACATGAATAGAAGGTCTGACCACAGGCATTATCACAAGTCTGACCGGAATAGCACGGTTTACCGTTCACCGACGGGTCTCCGGATATCACCCCTCCGGAACATATCGCTCCGGCTGGAATACCTCGGCAGCTTGAGTCGCAGAAATAGGCTGAAGGCGGAACACATCTTGGGTCATTGAGAGACTCGATACGTTCATTATCATAGTCGCTATTGCAGGAGATTCCATCGCCGTCGCTTCCTAAGTCCGTCCACGTCACATAGGTTGTTTCTTTCCCCGGTATGGAGCTGCATTTACCGCAGGTTTTATCACAACACAAATCTTTGGTCGGAGTTGATCCATCACAATCCTTTCCATCTCCGACAGGAGTATATTTTATATCAATCAGTCCATCCGAAATATCAAATCCGGAACATGATGATTGTCCGGCGTTCGGCTGATAACAGGCACCTGGAACGGGACATGATGTGTTACAGGTCGGCTTTACAGTCGCGGAAGAGTCTATCGAATCAGTCGTCCTGCGGCCCGTCGAAGTATTGTAATAAGCATAATCATTTTTACAGGTTATCTTATATGTTTTTTCCGTATTGGATACCCGGACACCAACTTGATTCTCAGTCTTCCCTCCAGTATCAAAGTCTGAAGACATGCAGCTATCGGCTCCGATCGTGGCCCATTTTATTAAAGCCGAACCGTCATCGCTGCATGATGACGTCAGTGTTATTCTCGGAGGTTGCGGACACATAGAACCATATACTGTCAAAGCGCCATTCGGGCAGTTTCCTTCCGAGGGAGGATAGTTATCAAGCTCGAACTTCTTACAATAGGAACCGCACTCCGCCGATACGGTGTCTAATGCCCCGTCAGCTCCGGCAGCACAGCATGTCTTATATGCAGAATTTCCAACACTACCGCAAGAACAATGACCGGGATATAGATGATATGGATCATCGCTCTCAGGATGATATTTATCGGCAAGTGAACATGTGTCGCTCAACTCTACAAGGGTGAAGCTGTAACTATAACAAATGCCGGCATCTAATGAGCACTCTCCGGGGTAACCCCAGATATCATCTTCGCATGAATTGCAGTCGCTGGAATATTCGGTTTCAGTAAGACTGTATTTCTTCCAGGCTATGGTATCCCTCGCCTCTTGCCTGCAAAAACTGGCATCGATATCCGAAAATTGGTCGCAAGCCGGAAGACACGCCGTCCCACAACCACCAGAATCCGTCTTCGACGGACCATTATTACACTCTCCGCTATATATCGTCCTCTGTGCCGCAAAAGTCGCCGTCCCGCAAGATATACAAATCGCAAGGGCGAAAAAGAACGTTATGATTGTCTTTCTGGTCATTGCATTCGATTATTCATCTGACCAACGAGATAGGTCACGTGTATTACCGGATCGGAAGATATATCAGCAAGCCTATCACTCCAGCTCTTAGAAATATTTATTCCAAAGTTCATCTTTTTTTCAAACACCCCGGAATATATTTCTTTATCGATAAGAGCTGTTCCTATTTTGTCTCCTCTTTTAACCTTTCCTTGGACGACATCTTTCCACGCAGAAGCATAAAGAAAAAATGTATGTCCTTCATCTTTATGTCCGGCGGAAAGATAATCGATAGTCCAATCATCATTATCCGTAAAAACCACCCTGGGATCGGTCCTATTCTTTCCTTTAAAATATATAGTCGAATATCCGTCGGTCGGAGCTATTATCTCTACTTCTCCTTGATCGAGAAAAAAGCCCAGCCCTCCCACAGGTTTGATTTCCCCCTTTCTCACTGGAACGAATGCTTTTGCGCATACTGACTGTCCGGCAAAAAGACAATCTCCCGCTACAGGCTGCACCACGGCAATATCTTCATTTTCAATCTGCACATTCTGTTGAGATAAGTCATTTTTTGTCGTTCCGTCTAAAAGTCCAGTTATGGTCTCCGGGGTCGTAAAGTAAAGATACGCTAAAATGCCGATTATGACGGCGACAATGGAAACGAGAGCGACTACAAGCAATATTCTTTTATTATTCACCCCTTTGTCTAATTCTAGTTAACGCAGAGAATACGGTAAAGTGCACAAGCTAAAAAAAGCCCGCCATTAATGGCGGGTCTTGTCCACATCGGACATTTCGAATTCATTCATCACTGATGTCATATAGGCTTCAGGTCCGACAGGTGATTCGGTCTGATAACAGTCTGCAATCCATTTGGTCGGCATTATGCCGAAATTAGCTTTTTCGGCTAATTTTCCGGGGTATATCTCACCGGCAATAATGGCTACGCCGATTATTTCCCCCGCCTGTATACTGCCTTCCTTAACCGACTTCCAGCCGGAAGACTCAAAGAATATGGCACAAATCCTCTTTTCTCTCATTATGCTTTCAGAGGTGAGAAACTCCATATCCCACGGAACTTCGGAAAAGACGACCCTTGGACTTCTTTTATCTTTATCCCTGAAATAGAGATGGACATATCCGTCGATAGGAGCGATAACGGATACCTCTCCTTCAGGAAGAAAAAATGATACGCCTCCGGCCGATCTTCCAATATTTGAAAACGAAGGCTCAACCGCTAGATGACGATATCTTTCTTCAAGAAACAAATACTTCCCGCTTGGGACGTTCTTATTCTCCCTGGTAATACTTTCAGTCATAGCAGCCTCTTTATGAATATCCGGTTCCGAAACTATCATTTGAGATTCATCCGTACAGACTTCCGGTGATTTCATTACGGGTATCAGAAACATCATTAATAGCGATATAACGCCGACCGCGATGACGTATCTTACTTTGCCTCGTGACATGAAAACCCCTCCTTCCTTTTAAATGGACTATGCCCGAAGGATAAGTCTAGCCGACCAGTCTGTCAAAATAAAAAGGAGGGTCAGTGACCCTCCTTGTTTTAATGCGCACATCTTTCGATGTCGAGCATTATTCCCCACACTTCGTCCGAATATGTCTTCACGGCTGAATTATATTTTTTTAGTTTTTGACATGCGGTCTTTTCCTTATAAAAACTACTGGTATCAGGATCATGACCGGCAAGATGTCTTCCAACCGTCTCGATGGCTTCATTATAGCTATCGAATGATTCACTACCCCATCCGAACGGATTGTAGGGCTTGAAGAGGTTTTTGCCGCCGGTGGATTCTCTCATCGCTATAGCCGGTAGAAATCTCCAATCCAGCTTTAGTTTCTGGGATACTCTCACAAATACAGCACCGTAACCGGCAAGTGGAGCGCCCTTCTCTTCGAAATATCGGTTAATAGCCATAATACCCGATTCCGCCGAAACATCCGATTCGACTATCTGTCCGTCGGAATTCTCGATGAAAAGATACTCTATGACCACTTCACCTCTGGATACACCGAGTGATCTGGATGAAATAGTCACCCTATTAACCTTTATTTCTTTCTCTTTTTCGACCGGATATAAATTTTCGATTACGATCTCCTTATATATCGCCGGTCCTGGGTCCGCTTTCTCCTGCATCTCGCTTACCTCAAAAAGCCGATATGGCTTCTCGGTTTCGATCGACGCTATGGCGATCGGTAGTACTGCGGTTTTGGATATTTTCATCTCACCGCTTCCTATCAATCGGCCGCTCCCGGAGAACGAAGTCATGATAAAGAGCATCATGACAGCGGCTATCAGGCGTTTTCTCAATTTTATTCCTCCTCACTATTTATTTTTCAAAGACCCCATAAACAAGTCTTATGGGGCAATAATATCACTTTTTTGTATTTTGTCAACATAAACCCTCATTCCAGAAGCTTTTTGAGCTCATTTTCCGATAGAATGCGAATTCCGAGCTCTATAGCTTTGTCATATTTGGAACCTGGTTCATCGCCTGCAACAACATAATCCGTTCTATTGCTTACTGATTCCGATATCTCACCTCCTAAATTTCGTATCTTACTCTTCGCTTCACCCCTAGTCATAGATAACAAACTTCCGGTAAGGACGAATGATTTCCCGAAAAGCTTTCCCTTCTCGTGAGGCTTCTTCTCTATTTTCACTAAAACTCCGGCCTTTGATAAATCCTCTAGAAGCTTTGCGTTCTTTTCATCCGAAAACCATATTTTAATGCTCTTCGCGACCTTCGGTCCTATGTCAGGCAGTGAAAGAAGTTCTTCTTCGGCCATCTTCTCGAATCTATGGCCAATATCCCTAGGCTCTATTATTTGCCCTTCATCGAACATGGTAGATAGAGTTATCGCAGTTTCCTCTCCAACATGGATAATTCCCAACGAATAGATAAACCTCTCTATGGATATGTTCTTCTTTGATATTATCTCCTGGATAAGATTCTCAGCCGACCTCTCTCCAAATCTAGGAAGAGAAGCTATATCTCCTTTTTTGAGCTCAAATATATCCGAAGCATCCGATATTAATCCTTCATCCATGAACCTCTCAAGCACTTTCGGCCCAATCCCTTCGATATCGAAGGCACTCTTGGAAACGAAGTGACGCAATGATTCCTTATGTTTTGCTCCGCAGTCCCTGCTGGAACATTTTAATGCCACGCCGTCCCTTACGGTAAGTGATCCGTCTATAGGACACGTCTTAGGCGCCATTATTGGTCTTTCTTTCCCGGTCCGAAGTTCTGTGATAACGGCGGTCACTTGAGGTATAACATCTCCTGCTCGGCTCACAACAACCGTATCGCCTATCCTGAGGTCTAGTTTTTCTATCTGGTCCAGATTATGGAGCGTCGCGTGGGTCACAGTCACGCCTCCGACGTTCACCGGATCCATGACGGCAACCGGCGTCAGTGTTCCCGTTCGTCCCACCTGAAACCTCACTTCCTTTACGATGGTCGTGACTTCCTGAGGAGAAAATTTATAGGCTATTGCCGCCCTTGGGGCCTTGCCAACAACTCCTGCTTCCTCGTATATCCCGTTATCGTTCAATATGACCACCACTCCGTCTATCTCATAATCAAGTTCTTCTCTTCTTTTTTTCTCTCCCCAACGTTCGCGGAATTCGAACACCTCTTTCAAGGACCTACATATCCTATTATGTTTATTAGTCTTAAATCCCCAGGAGGCCATCGCCTCATGCTCCTCATTATGAGCGTCTAGATTAAGACCTTCGACTATATCGTATTCGAAAGAATCCAGCTTGCGTGAAGCTGTTATCTTGGGATCCAGCTGACGCAGGGATCCGGCAGCCATATTCCGAGGATTAGCAAAAGGCTTTTCGCCTTTCTTTCTCTGTTCCGCGTTCGTCCGTTCAAGCTCCTTCTTTGTTATAAAAACCTCTCCTCTCACGATAAGCTTTTCCGGAACGGAATATTTTCCGGCAGTTATAAGACGAAGGGGTATCGCATCTATCGTCCTCACGTTTTGTGTTATATTTTCTCCTGTCTTTCCGTCTCCACGGGTAGAGGCGGTCACAAGTTCTCCCTTCTCATATATGAGCTCTATAGCGAGGCCATCTATTTTAAGCTCGCAATAAAACTCCTGCTTTAATTTTCTTTTAAGATAGGATTCCGCTCTGGAAAACCAAGCCTCCATATCTTCTTCGGAAAAGGCATCATTGAAAGACGTCATCGGCTTTTCATGTCTTACCTTTTTAAACTCCTTTAAAGGCTCTCCCCCTATTCTTTGCGTCGGAGAGTCCGGGGTGATAAGTTCCGGATACATCATTTCAAGATCAAAAAGTTCCTTCTTCAGCGAATCAGAGATAGCAT
>JAQTUL010000005.1:51658-83672 GCA_028710275.1 Candidatus Colwelliibacteriota bacterium
CTTACCTTTTTAAACTCCTTTAAAGGCTCTCCCCCTATTCTTTGCGTCGGAGAGTCCGGGGTGATAAGTTCCGGATACATCATTTCAAGATCAAAAAGTTCCTTCTTCAGCGAATCAGAGATAGCATCGGACACTAAGGATACGTCTTCCACATGGTAGGCTCTTCGGTACTTTTCAACCTCTTTCTTTAGTTTTTCTATCCGTTCCTTTGCCTCGCTTATTGTCATCGATATGCATGGATTATACCAAAAAACCGCCCCTTATGGGGCGGCTATTGGTCTTTAATTGCCCGCGAGTCTATCTATAGCCTCTCTCATCGAACCAAGCGCTCTGACGACCGAATCTTTGAATGAAGGTGATTTCTCTTTTAGCTGAGGCTCAAACACCTTCACCTCGCGCGTCCTCGTGTCCGAATCGTTATAGCATTGGCAGGCACCAGTAGGGCTAGAACCACAGAGTATCTGATCGTTATTTCTGCAGAAAAGGCTATAAGTAGTGGTCCTATTCGGCATCGGATGCTTATTAGTACCGGCTGTATTTCCTGAAGAGGCGAACGCATTGAGCCATTGATAGCCGACATCCGCCCAGTTTTTCGGATCACCGGTTCCCTGCACTCCAGGGGTACAACGAAGGATGGTCGAGGTTCCCGAATCGGGAGCGACTGAGGTCCACATTATATCGAGGAACTGGTTCAGAAGAATCTGGGTTTTAGAAGGAGTGAAGTCGGTTATTATCGGCTTCTGTATAAACCTAACTGTCTGGGAATCAGAATCGGCCGATGAGCATACCGTCTTCGATGACACTGATTGATTTTCCCCATAGTAACGGCACGACCAGGCTATACATGGTCCGTCGTAATTACATGCTTCGTATGAACAAGTATCACAGTTACAGCTACTGCACGAAGTATGGCAACTAGGCGGTGTTCCGCTGCAACTCTCACTACAGCAAGAATCGCAGTTACAACTGTAATGAACGGTATGTGTCGTTCCGCAGGCATGTTGCGTGCAGTGCGCTTCATCGCTCCAATATTCTATACAGCTTGATTGTGAACAATTGCATGAATTTACCGCGGGATATGACGACCTAAGACTATTACAGCTATCGATGCACCTCTGGTGGTTATTATCGTCGTGAACAGCAAATGTCTGGGCGCTGGAACAAGTGAACTGACTTCTGGTACATTGCAGGGCATACGACTGGGTTGAATTAACTCCCGTCAGATGATATGTACCGGAAATAGAATTATTGCCTGAACCGGAACCAGACCAATTAGAGGAAGAATTAGAACAGGAAAGACTATAACTCGAAGGGCTTCCTCCGCCGATTATCGACGAACACATATTATTAGCCGTTCCAGACCAGTTTAAGTTTGTATCGGTTATCTGGCCGGGCTGACCAGGAAGACACTCTCTCGGTGATGCCGTTATCGAGGCAGTGACGGCTGTTGGTCCAGAGTAACATCCGGCCGGATCGTTGACGGTGACGGTCGCCGCAGCCTGTTTGGTCGTCGCTGGGCTCGCGATATCATGGCAAGTAAGAGCATACGTTGTCGTCGCTACAGGGCAAACAGACCTTGTTCCGCCCGTTCCGACATTACCAATCCCTTGGTCTATCGAACAATTCGTCGCTCCAACACTGCTCCAACTGAGCGATGAGCATGATCCTCTTGTTATACTTGAAGGCGTCGCAGTCAGATTAACGGTGAAGGACGCTGCGCCGCAGGTACCATCACAGTTCGCGGTCGAATAACAGACACCCGATGTCTGCCCCGGAAGATAGGTCTGCAGATTAGTCTCACACTGCGCCTTACCGGCAGCGGTCGCTGGATATTCGCTTGATGTCTGTATGCATGATGCCGCAGCCGTCTGACAATAATAGTATTTTTTGGTTATACCTGATTCGTATCGGCAGTTATCATAATCGCTGTCGCACTTACCATCCGGATCGAACCATTCGACATAGGTTCCGGGGTTACTGACGCTTTCCCTGGAACAGTTTCTAACTGTAACTTTAGCTGAACCGGACGCGCTCTTTCCTGAGCCATCAGCCTTTTCGGTACAGGTGAAATTATATGTGGTCGTAGCCGCCGGAGCGACGGTCTCTGATCCATTGAGACTTATGCTTGTACTCGCCTTTAAGGCAGGGCTTACGGAACATTTTTGCGCTCCGGAACTAGTCCAGGCAACTACTGATGAATGATCGGATGATTTATATTGCGGATCGCTGGGCGATATGCACGCCGGTGTCGCGGTCGCGGTAACGCTCGTATCGTCGACTGTTATAGTTATTGAATTAACATCCGGCGGAAGACTTCTATCGCGCCAATACCACCCGCCGCTCTCATGCGCGAGGACCTGATACGGAGAGGTACAGGTTATCGTGTATTTAGTCGTTGTGGTCGGAGAAACACTCGCTCCTGACTCGTTCGGAAAATTAGCCCCGGCGACCGACGGAGATATAGTACATTCATCCGTTCCGGAAACAGTCCAGGAAAGAGTCGTCGATTCTCCGGCTTTTATATTGGTTTTTGTCGCATAGAGCGATATCGCCGGATTCGCCGGGCACCTGATAGTGCTCGAATTTATCCTTGTCACCGTTCCATTAGAACAGCCAGCCTCATAAGGAGGATTTGTCGTATCAACGGAATATCTGTCAGCCTCTACGGCCTGTGTTGGATCATTCGAACCGCAACAAGCCTTATATATGCCGCCGGATGTGCAGTCACATCTTCCGGCACGCATAAGGGTTGTATCTCCACCTGAATTATATTTATCGGCAGTAGAACATATTCTGTCTCTTATGAGAGTGAAACTGAAGGCCCAGTCATCTCCCCAGTCACTAGAAAGATCCACTCTCTTTGCATTATATTTTGCCCAAGGCTCCGTGAAATTATTAGCTTCATATAAACAATCACCTGAAGTTGCCCCCCCTAAAAAAGAACTATCACTGCAAAGACCAACACATGAAGTTCCACAGCCTCCAGAATCTCTTATCGATGGACCATTTGCACAGATGACCGTCGTATCAGCCAACGAGATACCGCTCATCAAAAAAGCTCCGAATATCAGAGAAACAATGTAGGTTGAAATCTTTAGACGGTTGAACATTTTATTTTATGGTCCCAAAGATGGATTTTAGATAAGAACCTGAGTCGTTCGCTGTCACGCTCGGAATAATACTATTCCAATTATCAGAGGTCTTTATAAGAACATTCCCAACACCATCTATCATCTCGGAAACCACAGGTTTAGCCGATCTAAATTCTCCTATAAGCTGCCCTTTCTCTATACTTGATCCAAATTTAAGACCATCCGCAAATACAAAATCTCCAGCGATGAAATCTATTCTATGAGCGGGAAGTTTATCGCTTTTTTCGACATCCCAAGGAGAAATATCAACTACAGCGATAACTCTATAATTAACGCCACCCTTGGTTTTTAAGTAATGATTACCAACAGAGCCATCAAAAGGAGCAAATAATTTAGTACCGACAGGAAGATTAAATATTGATCCGGTCAACACTTTGCCGTCCTTACCTATCGCGGGACCACCTAAGTTGCAATAAATTTGTTCCAATAAAAGGCAATCTCCCGCTTTAGCCGTCGATATTTCGACAGGTTTAGGAACTTCGGCCTGCGTACCACCCACTTGGGGGACATCGGTTCCCGTTGTTCCAGTGATCTCAGGAATATTCGAACTCTCTCCCTGTTGGGGAGTCCCTTTTTCTTGTTTGGATATAAATATCACGGCCCCGACCGCGATGATTATTATCACGATGGACGCCGTTATCAGAATCGTTTTACTTCTGCTCATATATGTCTTTAAGTATAGGGCATTAATCGGTCGGCCAAAAGAAAGTTTTACACAGCTAGACCCCTTATTCGCCGGGATTGAAAGTCAAACGCCTACCGGAATACGGTAGGCGTTAAAGCTTATAAAGAACTTCACTCAAAACTTACATCACCGTACCTTCGTTGAAATTCAGCAGAGACTGACCATTTTTTCCAAATATGCCAGAGCTACTGTTTGATCTTTTATTTTTTCATGCCAAACATCAAAAACCTTTATCACTAGGTCAGCTCTCTCGTTTATAAAACCCCCAAACACCACTTCTTCCGAACCGACCGATAGTAGCGGGGCGCCTCTCTTGACCGTTTTCCCGACTTCAACCCCTTCAACCAATATCGGATCTGCACAGATTATCTGAATACAAGCAACGTCTTTTGAAGACAACCAGCTTCCTGTATGAGGACCGAAGGCGAAAGACTTATAAGTCACACCATCAGAGCTCTTGATATAGGAAATAGCAAGACTTCCATCAAATGGAGCATATATCACTGTTCCCTTAGAAACATTGAATACCACTCCGGACATTCTTGCTCCATCCGTTTTTCTTGTCGGTATCATCGCTGTCTTCCAGCTTTCAGAATCGACTATAAAAGTTTCCTCGGGAATAATAGCCGCTACTTCTGTCTTAACCTCGTTCGGAACCTTCTTAGCGATATCCGCCTTAATCTCCTCTTTTACTGCTTCGACTTCCTTACTCGTTGTCGTCGCTTCCGGTATTTTGATCTCCTCGGAAGTTTTTGGAACAGATTGCTGCGGACCTATGAGTCCCGCCCTATACACTCCAAAAAGAGAGACGATCGCTATCACGAGAACGAAAGCGATGACGAGAAGGACTTTGTTAACCCGATGACCTTCGGTTGATCTCTGTTTGTCAGTTCTCATCGAGAACCACTCCTTTCTTCCTTATTATATTTTTAAAATTTCGTCCGCCTTTACGGATCGTAGCTTGAACCTACCACAAATTTACTAGAATGGCAAATAGCTAACCTGCTATCTTCCGCTTAACTTCAGGTCAGCTTAAAACATATATTGTCTGCTAAGTGTCCAGCCGGACACTTGGCAGATAATAAGCAAATATATCT
The DNA here is from genome assembly GCA_028710275.1 of Candidatus Colwelliibacteriota bacterium. Taxonomy (GTDB): domain Bacteria; phylum Patescibacteriota; class Minisyncoccia; order UBA6257; family Colwellbacteraceae; genus STB-63. The sequence continues at coordinate 56,593 of JAQTUL010000005.1, forward strand.
TTATAAATACATCGCATCCAAATTATCTCCCGTCGTAGATAATTTCAGTCTTAAACCAAGAAATAATGATAAAAAAATCCCCCTTTCGGGGGAATTGAAGCCTGACTGCTATAGCTTTAGCATCACTATTTTCCCATCCTTTGTAAGAATATCCTTCATATCAGCAAGAGTGAAGTCCCCTTCCTTTGATATCGCAAAAGCTATCTGAGCATCCTTTGGGAAGAGCTCTTCGTTCAATTTAGAGCCGCTCTTTATATCGAGTATAGGTGTTCCCATGGCTATCGATTTGAATATATCATCGATACCAGCCCTGAACACGGACTGACCGGCGAGAAGCGGTCCCGGAACATAAAGAGTGGTTGCTATATCCTCATCCAGATTTTTTGCTCTGAACCACGCATATGCAGGGTCACCGGAGCTCATCCCCCCTTGGGCGAATTTATCAGAATTGGCATAGATTGTCGCTCCGACCGGAAGTCCGGACATCAGCATAAACTTTATTGGTCTGCCCTCAACGTCTTTTGTTTCGTTCCATATGGAAAGATCGGTCACGTCTTTATCCGGATTAAACTGCGGAAGTATAAACTTAAATTTACCCGCTCCCTCGGCATCCAAAAGCATCTTTCTTGCTTCATCAGGAGAGACAAAAACGAATAGGTCAGACATATCCTTTTCACTTTTTATGTCTATCCGGCCTTTTGCCAGGGAGTCCTCAAGCGTCGCTTGCTTAGCTCCTCCAAATATCATATCGGACAGAGGAGATAGGAATATCGCATAACCGGCCGCGAGAACGGCGATGGTGACAGCGACGATGGTTAATATCGTTTTCTTCTTCATTGCAATTATATTATATCAGAACCAATAGAATATTCTCGTGGGGATAAGATATATCATCGGGATATTCTGTCTATTATCTTCTTTCCGTTCGCGGCCCATTTTTTAGCAGTATCGTTTACAAGGTCCGGAAAAGCTATCAGTATTCTTTTTTGTCCTAGCGGGAGTTTTGGAATCACGCCGATTATCATCGCTTTAAAATCTCTTGTAAGCTCTGACCTGCTCATAAAATTTTTATCTCCTATCATCGGTATCTCACTCTTAATTACCGAGAGGCTTTTTTTAAGTCCGATTGACGACGCAAGGGATAACGAAAAATCCACAAGAAAATACGCGGATATTATGAGTGATATAGCCACGCTGTATCCTAGCGACAAATAGAGAGCGACTAGTTTCGCAATGAAAGGCTGAATAAACTCCATCGCAAATAAAGCAGCTAAACCCCAGACTACCGAACAAAACAGGGATATTCTCCCGTTTATATTAAGCGGCTGACCGCTATAACTCCACCACCTAGCGCCAAACATGGATTCCATTACCACACTGGTAGCATATTCGACCAATGAGAGAAATATTGTTCCAAACGCGAATATTTCCATCGGAGTCGCCCCTGTCGTCCTTACGAAGATAATCATAATGAGCGCACCGAAGCCATATATCGAGCAGAACGGTCCGTTCATAAAGCCTCTATTAACCGGCTTACCCTGCCTTATACTTTCAGAAACAACCTCAAGAAGCCATCCAATAAACGAATAGATGAAAAATGAATAAGCTATCTCCGTTATCGTCATCTTCAGAAAGGCCGGACTATCTTTTGACCATCACTATCTTTCCATTCTTGGAAAGGAGAACGTTATCCAGATCCGCAAGATTACGGTCCCCTTTCTTTTCGATGCTTAGGGCAATCTGCGAATCAGGTATTTGAGCAAGAGTTCTGTCCGTTATAATAGGCATAAGCGGATCGGCTATCGTTATCCGCCTAAGAACTTCATCCAATTTCGATAAGAATATAGAATCAGCCCCTCCTGGAACATATAAGGTAGGCACATACATCACTTTAAACACTCCATCGTAGGTTCCGGGATTTTCAGATATCACCCGCTCCTCAGTCCTAATATATGGAGGATCCGTTTTTTCTTCATATAATCCGGCGGCAAACCCGTCGATGTCCGCATATATCTTAGTTCCAACAGTAAGCCCCCTTACTGTTATGTATGATATTATTTCGCCCTCCGTCTCTTTTTCACGTTCGGATATGACCGTTCCTAGACTGATATCGAACTGCGGTAATAGAAATTTAAAGTCCCCCTTGTTATCTTGTTCAGTAAGAAGATTTCTCACTTCATCAATGTCTAGATAATCGAAATATCTAGCCCTGTCGGCTTCGGATGATATTTCTATCTTTCCGGACGCAATCGCCTTTCTGACAATCTCCTTATCTCCGAAACCGATAATGCCTGACATCGGAGATATAATCACAGCCGCCGCGGCAGCGAAGATAAGTATGGCAACCGAAGATATCACGATAATAGATCTTCCTTTCTTCATATTATTTTTTTATTCAATGTTATCTGCAAGGCTCTCGTGAGTCTTCTCGCGCTATCGGTTCCTATCGACGTCCAAACCATCTGGTTCGCAGTCTCACTATCCCTTCTAAACTTATACATACCGACCGTCGACCCGCTTATCGATTCTATTCCCTCAAGACTCCAGTCTCCGGTTATATCGTTATAACCAGGACACCCAACACTGTTGTAATCGGAATTACCGAATTCATGGAATAGAACACACTCTATGCCCGTATCAGCCGCAAAAAGAGCTGCTCCCGAAAAACGAGAATCAGTCACCTGTTTAAGCTCGGTAACGACAAGAAAACTGCTTAAAGTCATAGCTCCTAATATCACTGCAGAGATGATGACGACCAGAAATATCATCATCTGTCCCTTTTGGCCGCATAGTCTCTTCATCATGTCTTATAATATATCAACCTTGCTCCGACAGTTGTCTGAATATTAATGAGGGGGATATCCTTTCTGGGATCCTTCACGCCGGCAACTATCGTTATCCTTGGAGTGGTTGCCCCGCTGAAATCCGTTATATAGAACATCCCGTTCACTGTAATCCCTTCTGCTGTCAGAGGACTTCCGTTTTTAGCTATCCTTCCGTCCGCGAACGAGTAGGAAACGTTCTGTCCCTTATAGTTCACAAATGACAGCGTCTGGCTCTGGCCATTAGGAATGGTAAAACTAACCCCGGTCCTAACCTCCCTAGTTATCTGTTCGACGACAAGGGCCGTATTATCTATCGCCGCCGATTGAATAGAAACGAATCTCGCCGACCTCAGGGAACTGACGAATATGGAACCGACTATCGTCACTATTACTGAGAAAACTCCGAGAGCGACCATTGTCTCCATAAGAGTAAATCCCGACTGGCTGGATGAGTTGGTTTGTCTGTCAGTTATTATCTGTTGATTCATGCTCATCATCTCCAATTAAATGCATCGGTCGCTATCGACACATTGTTTAATCTATTGTTTCTCCCTTTCCAGTCGACCCTGCTCGTTATGCGAATCCTCTCGGTTCCTCCTATGTATGTTATCTGGACGTATCTATGATAGGACGTATCTTCTCCGTTTGTATAACCATATAAACCTGTTGCCTCATCAAACTTCAGCGGCCTAAGATCTCCTGGATTTACCGTTCCCCCTAAAATACGACTGGTATAGTCGACCTCGTAATATCCCTGAACCGTAAAACCTTCGTTCCAGGCTCCGCCGGGAATAAGGGCATTCGCATCGAGTATGTTTTTTGCGACTTCAACCCCCTCGGCAGCAAGATTAACCGCCGTGGTTTGTTCTGATATATAGCGTCCTTGACTAGTAGCCTTAGCTAAAAAGCCGACGATAGCGACCACTCCAACCGTAAGTATGCTCGCGGCGACAATCGCCTCATTTAATATCTGTCCGGATATCTTGTTTTTTCCGCTCACTCTTATCATCTCGATCTTGTTGTTATAAGACCACTCCTTTCGACAATAACCTTCACTTGGTCCATTGATGCCGTCGAAGCTATAACGCCAAGCGTTATATCCCTGTTGGAATCGGCATTCACGTAGGTCGTCGGGTCCGGCGGCAAAAAAACTATATCAGCCGTACCGTCACCGCCAAACGTTCCGGGAACAGCGGCACCCGATGTCATATCGGCAAAATATATTCCTTCTTTAGGTATTACCTCGTTCGAACTTCCAAGAACCTGTTCTCCTCCATTAAATCTATGATCGCATACCGGTCCCCGATCTATGAATATAATAGCCCTATTCTGATCGAGGTGGACACCATAGCCGCAATCCTGTGAACCAGCCTGAAAAAGGCTATTCATCGAAAGTGACTTCGCGCGGGAAATGAGAGCCCGAAGTTTTTCCTGATTTATCGAAATATTGAACTGCATCCTCCTGTCCGCTCCTGAGTTCGCGACTGTGCCCATTATGATGAACATTATGGACATCGTTATCATTATTTCGATAAGAGTAAAACCCGTTCCGAATTTTGTCCGGAACGGAAATAATCGCCTCCCGATCTTCCTTTGAATTCCGGGGTGGCCATCCATTGGTCTCATTGATCGGAAGCGGATATCCTGCATTTTTATATCCCTATATTCAGAAGCTTGAAGTAAGCGACCATTATCTGATATCCGAAATAAAACACGAGAGCCACGCCGATGGCGATGAATGGCCCAAACGGGAGGGCATCCTTCATTTTTTTCTTTTTGGAAATCATCATCGATATTCCAATTATCGCTCCGATGATAAAGGCTAGCATTATAGCGAGTATTGAATCGGGCCAGCCAAGAAGAAGGCCTATAGCCGCAGCCAGTTTGGCGTCACCCCATCCCATAGCTTTCCCTCGCGTGCCCAATATTATGGCTGAGAAGACTCCTCCAAGCACGAGTGCGGCCGCTATATGGCCTATTATGATGTTCTCAGTAAAGCTAAATATATAGGCATATCCCCCAAGAAAAGATCCGGGTATAACCGCAAGCTCCTTTGTGAATCCTAAATGCTCGACAGCGGTCATCCCGACGCCTATTAGAGCAATCATTATGGTCGCAGCATCAGGTATCACATAATGCTTAAGGTCTATCACTGAAGCTGCAAGCAAGATAAAGAACGCCGCTGCCCACATGGCAGCAAGCCATCCAGGAGCGATAATCATCGAGGTTGTAAGGACGATAAATCCTCCCAATATCTCTATGATTGGATACTGGGATGATATCGGCGTTCCGCAGCCGCGACACCTTCCAAGCTGCAAGGCAAAGCTCGCAATAGGTATAAGCTCATACCACTTAAGGGTTTTCCCGCATTTAGGACAGTGGGAACGGCCCAAAAGCTGTCTTCCAAGAAAACGGCCTCCAGGTTCATACCTTAGTATGACTACGTTCAAAAAACTGCCGATTATCGTTCCGAAAAGGAACAGGAATGTATAGGAGAGTATGTCCACTTTTAATCTTTCTAGCTTCTCAGACAGAAAAGCTTAGCCGCATCGCAGTTTACACCGTCTATGGTGCCTGCAGCCGATCCTCTGGGTTTGGTCTTTTCCATGGTCGCGCCTATGACATATTCATTGTTGTTGGCATCAGTTCCATAGACGTACGAAGCGCCTCCAGACTTCTGAGGATCCTCGGGAATATCACCGGTGTTAGCCACGCTCTGTTCGATGACGCTCTTCATCCCGGCAAAGTTCTGGGAAGAATTCTCTGTACAATCCGCATTTCCAGGATAATGTCCGCACTTATTAAAATAAAGCTCGAGATAGGACTGCATAGAACGAAGATCGGCCGTTCTCTTGGTATCGCGGGCAGCTGATTGGACACCTCTTATGCCGTTGAAGGCGAGTCCCATAAGGATGCCTACGACAGCGATGACTATCACCATTTCGATGAGTGTAAAACCCTTCTGTGATACAAACTTGTTCATTTTTGTATTTCTTATTTTTCGCCTTTTTTCTCTTGTATTATTGATGATTATAACATATCGGTCCAAACCTATTGAAGACTGGTCGATACAAAGCTGTATACAGGCATAAGTATCGATGCGAACAAAGCTCCCACGACGGCACCAATGATAAGCATGAGTATAGGCTGGATAAGCTCAACAAGACTCCCGACAAGATCGTCTATTTCCCTCGAATAGAAGGCTGAGACCTTCTTGAGGAGAGGCTCTAATTGCCCAGTGCTTTCCCCTATCGCGACCATTTGCCCGATGAGCGGCGGAAAATAATCCGGATATTTAGCTAGAGCCTGGGATAGAAGTACTCCGTTTCGGACATCATTCGCGGCGTCCCTTAATATCTCGGTATAGACGGCACTTCCCATTGTCCTTGCGGTTATTTCTAAAGCCTGGACTATCGCAACTCCTCCTTTTATAAGTACTCCGACGGAATCAGCAAATCTGGCAACATACATTTGTTTCAATAGCTTGCTAAAGAGAGGTATTCTCAAGGTTAACTCATCTTTGAATACTGTCCCCTCCTTGCTTCTCAGATAATCCGCAAATATTCCAACAAGAAGAACCGTTCCGGCAATGACGGCCCACCACCACTTCACTAAGAACTGACCGAACCAGATAACTATCCTTGTAGGCAAAGGTATAGTCGAACCGAGTTCCAAGAATACGTCCTGTATTTGTGGAAATACTACGACCGCCATGAACATCACAACGATAAAGAGAAAAGAAACCATAAATATCGGGTAGATAAGGGCATTCCTTACCTTAGAGGATATCGCTTCCTGTTTTTCAAGATAATCAGCCAAGAATTCCATAACCTCGTCGACACGCCCGGTAACCTCAGCAGAACGGACCATATTCACATAAAATTCCGAAAAGACGGAGCTGTATTTTTCCATCGCCTGAGAAAGTGATAATCCAGAATCTATCTCTCTCTGAATTTCTCCAATCGTTTCCTTGAGTAATGGGTTCTTCGTCTGTACGGCTAGTGTACGCAAGGCACTTCCCAACGGAACGCTCGCGCCGAGAAGGGTTGAAAACTGCCTCGTGAATATCATAAGGTCTTTCGTCCCGACTTTATTAACAAGTCGATATACGAAATTACTAGCTCCTTCTTTCTTTGCTTCGGTGATACTAAGGACTACAAGCCCGTTTGCTGTAAGTATCCTCAAGGCAGCGTCTCTTTCCATCGCTTCGACTATTCCCACCTGGGGTTCCCCTTGTTGATTTTTTGCCTGATATTCGAACTTCATTATCGTTTTTCCGATATATCTACATCCTCTCTAGAAGGAGTCTCAGCTCGCTCGGATTAAGGGAGTAGAGCTCCGCCACCTCCATTGATATCTCTCTTCTTTTAACGAGATCCGCAAGCGATCGGTTAAGAGTAAGCATGCCTTCCTGAAGACTCGTCTCAATCACAAGATCTATCTGGAAAAATTTCTTCTCGCGAATAAGATTTCTTATGGCCGGATTCACTATCATGATTTCACAGGCCGGAACGCGGCCGCCGTCTATCCTTGGAACAAGACGCTGAGATACTATGCCAACCAAAGTAGCTGCCAGCTGCGAAGCCGCCTGGTCCTGTTGGGCCGCCGGGAACGAGTCAACTATGCGGTCGACCGTCTGTGAGGCAGAATTGGTATGAAGCGTAGAAAACACGAGATGGCCCGTCTCGGCCGCCGTCATGGCCGTCGCGATGGATTCTTGGTCACGCATCTCTCCAATCATGAGAACATCTGGATCTTGGCGAAGAACGGCGCGAAGAGCCCTATGGAAATCAGGACTATCCGTCGTAACCTCTCTCTGGGAGATAATCGATTTATCCTGCACGAAAAGATATTCGATAGGGTCCTCAATCGTTATGATGTGGTCCATCCTCCTATGGTTTATCTCATCGAGAAGCCCGGCAAGAGTAGTTGATTTTCCCTGTCCGGCTGGTCCCACCACTAAAACAAACCCCTGGGAAAGCTTGGAAAATTCATGGATTATCGGCGGAAGCTTCAGCTCTTCAAGTGCCTTTATTTCGGCCGGCACAAGACGCATGGCTGCGGCCATAAAACCTCTTTGAAAATAGACGTTTGTTCTGAAACGGGCCTTATCCTCGTATGCGTGGGTAAAATCAACGTCTCCATTCCTAAGAAGTTTTTCCTTCAACTCCGGGGTTAATAAAGCCATTGAAAGCCCCTGGGTATCCTCCGGTGTTAGTATCGGCTCCTGCTGCAGACTTATTAGTACTCCGTCTATTCTGAGGGTTGGTCTTCTTCCGACAGCTATATGAAGATCGGAAGCTCCCTGCCTCGCTGTCATAAGCAATAATTGGTCGAGCTTTTGTTTATAATCGGTCATTTAGAGGAGTTGTTTATGGAATAATTATACCCTTAAAAGGTCTGGCGGACTACGACGTTTCAGCTGTTTCTCTTATCACCTCTTCCATCGATATGGTCCCATCAAGAACCTTCATTATTCCGTCCTGTCTCAAACTTATCATCCCCTGTCTTTTTCCTTCATCTTTTACCCTTCCCTCCGTAGCCCCCGAATTTATTATATCTTCAAGCTCTCTCGTCATCCTCATAACCTCATAAAGACCTATCCTGCCCTTTGTCCCTTTTCCTTTACAAGCATCACATCCGGGAGATTTGTATATCTTGTATGGAGACTGATACTGTATCTTTGCTCTCGTTTCCGGATCAAGCTTTGAAATCTCTGCTTCTATTACCTTTTGGATATCAGCCGGCGCCTCCTCTGGTTTCTTACAGTTATCACAAAGCCTCCTCACCAACCTTTGAGCCAAAAGTATGTTTAATGAGGATGGCAATAGAAAAGGAGCCACGCCCATATCCATAAGCCTCGGTATTATACCGGCCGCATTATTGGTGTGGAGAGTCGAAAGAACTATATGTCCCGTAAGAGCCGCTTGAACAGCAAGGCCGGCTGTCTCGCCGTCTCTTATCTCACCAACCATAATGATATCCGGATCCTGTCTCAATGCCTGACGAAGCCCGGAAGCGAAAGAATATCCTATCTCCGGTTTTACCTGTGATTGATTTACTCCATCGACGAAATATTCGACGGGGTCCTCCATACTCATTATGTTCACATCTTCCTTATTAAGCATCTGTAAGAAGGCGTATAAGGTCGTTGTCTTTCCAGATCCGGTTGGTCCAGTCACGAGAACCATCCCGTATGGTTTATCAAGAGCGGCAAGGACCCACTCAGCATTGCGCCCGACAAGCCCGAGGCCTTTTATGTCCTTTAATCCTGAAAGCGGATCTAAGACACGGATAACCACCTTCTCTCCTAAGGGAGTAGGGAGGGTCGCAACACGATAGTCGACATCTCTTCCGAAAATTATCGTCCTAAAACGCCCGTCCTGAGGAATACGATTCTCATCTATCTTTAGATCTGCAAGAATCTTTACACGGGAAACTATAGGCTGTGTGAGTTCCAGCGGAAAAGAGGCCACCTCCTTAAGAGATCCATCGAGTCTAAATCTTATTCTTAGCCTCGCTCTCTGCGGTTCTATATGTATATCGGACGCTTTTTGTTCAACCGCCGCCTTTAGTGTGGACGATACTATTTTTATTATCGGCGCATCATCTATCGTCGCGTTCACCTCGTCCAGCGAGACTACTCTCTGGGCAGCAGAGAGATTGGATGATTTTATATTAAGAGACTTCACTGCTTCCTGTATCTCTCTCTGATACGGAGCATACCGACGGAATATCATCTCGAGATCAGAAGGTGTGATTATGTATACGCCTAGACTTACCTGATTCTGCTTGGCTATGAATCTCAGAGCGTCTTGGGCTTGAGGATCATCCGGGTTAAGCATACCGATGATGGCCATATCCTTCGTCACTGAAAGAGGCGCCACTCTATAGGTTCTCGCCGTGTTTTCGGGAACGATTTTCAGAACGGCCTCCGGTATCGAAAGCGCGTCCACTTTCTGATAAGGGATATTAAGTATCACCGACTTTGCTTCAGCTACTGAAACCTCATCAACCAGTCTCCTTGTGTATATTATGTCTTCAAGAGACCTTCCGGTCGAAGTTGCTTCATTGGATAATTTCTGTGCCAGCTCATCGGAGATGAGTGACTGCTCGACAAGCTTTGCTGCCAAGGTCTTTGCGTCCATATATTTTTCTGGTCTTTATTTAAAAAGCCTCAAAGGGGTTACTCCTGCGACTTGGGAGCTGAGGCGTAAGGGTTGGCATCGATCCTGTCCTATTCAGGGATTTCCAGACAGATGACTCCGTTATTTTTTCCACGTCTACGTTCGCTCCGGCAAGTTTTGATACGCTCTGATATTTATCGGAGGTGTTTCCTATCTGCTCCACAAGTGGAACGGGTGAGAAAAATACGTAATACGTCATTACCCCGGCGACGATAAGTATCGCACCGGCAATCCCTATCACCACTATATTCGATTTCTTTTCTTCTTCTTGGATTATTATCGCCATTTTCTATTCAGGTTGATAGTAAGCATCGACAGTTATCGCATAGGATAAAATCGGGTCTTTTTTGTTACCCTCGGAAATATCGAAAGTATAGATATCCATCAGCCTGACATTCGTCTCAAGAGCCCTCGTAAAATTCCTCATGTCGCTGTAATTGCTTATAGCCTTCACCGTCACTCGGACTTTTCCCGTTGGTTTTATTATGTCTCCTTCCTTTATGGGATCTATAGCCATGGACTGGAAATCGACGGCACTGACGAGTACGTTATTAAGCTTCGCCATCCCATATATCTGATTGAGAACAGAAGGTATATCCTCGGTCGTCGGAACGGACTGCGAAAAAGCCTCCTTTAGAGCAGATATGCTCTGGGATCTAGAAATGACCTTATTTGTTTCTTCTATTGTTTTCTTATAATCATCATATTCGTTCTGCTTAGCCTGTTTATCTCCTCTTAATTGCTGCGTTTCCTGAAAAGCCGGAACAACAAGAGTCGCGAAGACTATCAGTGCACCTAAAGCCATACCAAAACTGGCAAGCAGGCCATAGAATCTTTTTGTTGAATCCTTCATGGTCTTATGATTGGTTCCGTTATGGTTGTGGTGGTCGTATCGGGCGCCACTGTCAAATTTTTACTGAAAAGAAATATGTCGGAATTAAAAACCGCCTTGGCTTCAAACTTAACGACACCTTCGGCGTATCTCGAGCTGGTAAGACCAATCTTCAGTGATTCATCGGCAATATCATATAGAGCCAACTGCTCAGCGAGCTTATCAAAAGTCTTGGCGGCTCCCGAGAAAGTCATAGTGTGGTCATAAGACATCATCCTCGTTCCGGACATAGCTACGTCAGGAAGGGTTCTTTGCTCGAGAAAATCCAGAACAGGAGTCATAGCCACATGGGACTCGAGAAGCTTCTGCATATTCACTACCTGAGAATAGAAGGATATAAAACCTTTTTCTTTCTCGTCTGCCGGTGCCTGTTTATCAAGCTCGGCTATCTGTCCATCAAGCACATCTATCCCGGCATTAAGATAAGTCTTATATCCGAAGGATAAGCCCGCATATACCATAAGAGACAGCGCAAAAATAACGCCTGAAAACGTCAGGGCTCTTATCGGAAGCCCGGATGTATTTCCTTCTCTTGCTCTGGCCTGCGCCGCCGAGATATTGGTGTTATCCATATAGGCTCTATGAAGTGTCTTTTGCTCCCGCTCCCACTGCAACGGAGAATCTGGACGCTATATTACGCACAAGGGGAGCTGATTCAGGCGGATACGAAACATTTCTAAAAGGATCTCCTTTCTCCGTCGGTATCCCTAGCTGTTTTTGGACATATTCGGAAAAACCGATAAGGTCTCCCCCGCCTCCGGAAAGCAAAATCTTATCTATCTTCTTTTTATGCTTTCCCTCGAACACATCCCTCACTCTCCTTACTTCATTAAGTATAACATCGACGAAAGGAAGCATTAAAGTGGATAATCCATATTCTCCGGTCATTCCCGAAAGTCCCCTCTGCTTTTTTAGAGCTTCAGCCCTCCTTGGAGTGATTCCTAATCCTTTCGATAGTGCCTGCGTAAGCGAATTACCAGAAAAATCAGTCTGACCGACAAATCTCAACGAACCTCCGTCCGCAATCACAATCGTCGTCGTAAAAGCGCCTATATCAATAATCAGAATATTTCCAGTTGATCCATAAGTAAGTGATCTTGCAAGACTTAAGCCCTCTATCTCCAAATATTTCAGCTTGAGACCGGCACGTTTGAAAACGGATTGATATGAAGCTATCTGGTCATTAGGAACGGATATCAGTAATATCTGCTGTTTGGTGTTTCCGTTATCATCCTCGTATGAACCCACATTTATCCAGTCTATCGCCACTTCTGATATCGGAAGCGGAACAAGTGATCTTGCTTGGTATGGGATAGCCTGCTCCAGCTCTTGCGCCGTCATCGGAGGGAGCTCTATAAGAGATGTGAATGACGCGAAAGAAGGCACTACGCCGATGGCCTGTTTAGTCCTTGTTCCCATCCTATGCACAGCCTCCTTAAGAAGTCCGGCTGTCTCGGCTTCATCCATCTTGAGAGAACTCGTCTGTATGACGCTGTTAGATCTTTCAAGATATCCCCCTATTTCTACGAGACCGTAGTTGGATAGCCTAAGCTTGCCTGCCTGCGGTATTACCTCGGCTACCTTTACCGATATTGTTCCTATGTCCACGCCCAGTACGGGTCCTTTATCGGCCCGTAATTTCAGTCTTGATAGGATATTATCTAACATCTGGATTATATGGATGGAAGCTACAGGTATAATTATACAGTATGGAAACCGTAAGAAGAATATGGGCAGCAATCCTTGATGTTATCTTCCCGCCGCTATGCGTTTCCTGTCGAAAATACATCGACGGCGACAAGTGGAATTTCATCTGCGACCGATGTCTTGAGAAAATAATCACCGAGAGATATCCGCGAATAATCAACGGTAAGAACGTGTCGGCAGTCGCCGACTACCGCGACCCCGTCATTAGGCAGCTTATCCACTGCCTTAAATACCGAAACATGGAAAGTATCTCTAAATTACTGGGTGAGATGTTGGCTGAGCGCTTAAAACACATAGTAATAGAGGCAGAAAGCACTATTATCGTCCCGATTCCGCTCCACAAGAGAAAGGAGCGGCAGCGCGGATATAATCAGGCAGAGCTCATCGCGATAGTCGCCGGAAAAAGCCTCTGTCTGCCGGTCGCATCGGAATCTATTCTAAGGATAAGACCGAATAATCCCCAAAGTGAAATACCTGATCTAAAAGAGAAAGCAGCGAACGTTAAAGGCATATTCGGCCCAGGACCAGATATAAAGGCTGTGTTAGGAAAAAACGTCGTCATTATGGATGACATACTGACATCCGGAGCAACGATGGCAGAAGTAGTGAAAATATTGAAAAAAGGAGGTGCGAAAAAATGTATAAGAGCGGTAATCGCGATGGCAGGAAGACACTAAAGAAAACCCATCGTTATCAGATGTATAACCCTAGGGATTCCTTACTGAAGCTTGAATGACAAAAGAGGGAAATCGTCTCGAGCTTCGGCGAGAAACCTCATGCACCCCCGTTAGGCATAATTACTTCAGAGTAATAAAATAATAGGTACTAAAAATCCCGCCAGAGCGGGATTTCTTTTACTTAAACACTAGGGTTGGGTGTTTTCAGAAGGATTAGCTTGATCGGGAACAACCATATCTCCCTGAGAGTTTTGTGCAGCCGGAGCTTTGGTCTTCATCGATTCAGGCAGCTGTTTCTTTTCTATAGCCTCCGCTATCGGGCTGGTTGATTCGATTTCGGTCCAGAAAACAACTTTATCGTCATCTATATTGATTGGTCCGATAGGTTTCCAGAAGGCATCGGCAAATTTCTGAAGGCCAAGCGATCCATCCTGGCTCCTCTGCAGGAACCACGCATCATAGAGCCTGTATTTTGGAAACAATGAAAGCCTCCCATAATATATGTCTCCAGTCGTGAGATATACAGCCACATAGGGCTTCTTCGACAGTTTGATGCACACAACTGAACCTATGGCTAATATAGCGAGGACGATGACTGAAACGGCAACTATCAATATCTTTTTCCCAGAAGATCGGGTAATGCTTTGGCTTCTCATATCGATGTATTATATATTATTTTTTATATTTTATGTTTGTGGATAACAGACCGCTATTTAACACACTGATTCTCCTCTAACCTATCTATCCTGCTTATAAGGTCTTTTATGACTTCGTTTTGGGCCGAGACGGTGGCCGAAAGGTCGCGATCCCCGTTCTTACCTTTAACAAAATCAGTAAGCGTCGAGTGATCCAATTGTTGTTCCTTGTTTCCGGGTTGATACTCGCCGTCAGGAAGCCTCTTCATACCAAGAACGGCATCATAGGCAATCCCGAGATTTTCCGGATAAGGGGTACGGTCTGTAAAAGAAAGAGCGGATACATCGCCGGAGAAATAAGCATCACCGCCGTTCACATATAATCTATATGATCCCGGGGTAGTAGTACCGATACCAACATTACGATCTCTGGTAATTCTCATAGCTTCGGCAGGAACCCCCGAGTTATCAGCCGTAGTCCAAAAAGTAAGAGCCGACGGCCAATCAGTAGTATTAAAATCTGCCTCGGCCAGCCCCTTTATTCCACTTGCGGTATATCCAACCCCTTCGGTCGATCCAAACCATATAGCACCCAAATCAGAAGGTGGAGTAGTCTGTCCTCCATTTGTAAGATACAAGGTCGCAGGCGCATCCACAGTATTAGTGTGCACATGCAATAATCCTTGTGGCGCCGACGTTCCTATTCCCACATTTCCGCTCAAGAAATATGCTCTCCTCCCAGTCTGGCTTATATCCCCCTCTAGATATAAAAGAGGGGTTCCGCCGACATCAAATCTCTGCCCGAATTTATCGTATGGAGTAGATGTCACATAATATTCGTTAATACTTGAAGTTCCGTGAGTCGTGCCTTTCGACATCGTAAGACCGGAAAATTCCCCTACCCCAACCGGGCCGGCGACGGTTATGCCGTTGGATACGGTTATATCCTTCCATTTAAGGGCTGTTCCTCCAATACTTCTTGAATCGGTTGCGTCAGGAAGAAGATCCGTATCAAAAGTGGCCGCCGACACATGGGCTATGGCAGAAGAAATAGTTCTCGCTATCTGAAGTTCGGAATCAGGAGCGACGTACACTAATGCAAGGTTCACCGTAAGCGTTGAGAGACCTCCGGGATTTCCAACGTGGTTGAATAAAAGACTTGTTATGTGAACATTCGGACTCGTCAGAGCAACCTTAGGATTAGCCCCTTCTTTTACGTATACGCCGTTAGCATCGGAACTTATAACAGTCGGATCAAGAGCGTCATCTTCAACCCTTAATCTTACGGTACAAAAAGAGGTACAGGCCGTGCCTGGATTATCTCCTTCATAGACATCCTGTATTATGCTTGCGTCTCTTATCGCATATTGCATCCTTTGGGTAACAAACTGAAGCTGCCTCGTAACTTCGAAAGAAGCGTTCTCCTTGGTTTGGACATTGCTTATAGTTACGAGTATCCCGGTTAGAAGTCCCGAGGATATCGAGAATATGACGGCATATATCAGAAGCTCGATGAGAGTGAAGCCAGAAGAAGACCCTCTCTTCACTTCGGATATTTTTATTTTCCGCGAACGAAAGGACATATTACTTATCATGATAACATATTTTCTCTGTTCAATATTTACATTAACCCCCCATTCCCATTCAGATTCCGAATTCTAAGGGATACTCATCCTCATAATTTCGCTATACTCGGATAAAATCGGCGACAGCTATAATAAAAATATGGACAGCATATATCCGCCAGCACATATCCACCAACGTATATCACATGCGTATATCACGGCACATATCCACCAACGAAATGATATATGTTAATCTATTCCCTTTTCTGACGGCCGTCAGAAAAGGGAATACTTTTATCCTTCATTTTCTATGGCTTCACAAAACCAGAAGAATTCATTATATTCAGACAGTAAGTTTTTGGAGGGTTCGCATAGCGGTCTAGTGCGGTGCACTCGAAATGCACTTGGGGAGAAATCCCCTCAGAGGTTCGAATCCTCTACCCTCCGCGTTTTAAAAAGCCGCCCGTCTCGGGCGGCTTTTTCATTACGAATAACTGACATAATAACTCAAATAAAGGGATACGGTCCTCAAAATTACTCACCGAAGCTCGAAATAACAAAAAAGAACTCATATCAAGCGCCCTTCTTGTGCCGTCTTAAGCTTAAGCGGGATACCCTATTACCTCCCTATTTGGCACAATTGCTTCGAGATTCCTCGTCGCTACCACTCCCCGGAATAACAGTAAGGACCAAGGCTTAGAATAACGAAAAAGTTAAAAATGACAGATTCATATCGATACTTTTTCATTACCTTGATTCCTGATATAGCTTCTTTATCTCATCAGCGGATAAACTACGATCATATATGCGTAAATCATCCATGGTTCCATTAAAATAGGAAGCTAGACTATATCTCGTACCGATATAGACCGATCTTCCGGCCTGAGGGGTTAGGCCTGTTGCGACTGTCGCCACTCGCGCACCATCATAGTAAACCGCTCGTGATGTAGCATTTCCGACAACAACGACGTTATGCCAATTGCCGTCGAATTTAAATATCCCCGTAGCAGTTTCTAATGACCCATTAGTGGAATCATAGAATTGAATCTTCCCCGTATTATAGGCATAGATAGGTTGAACGCCGATACCGCCAGACCTGTGATCAATCAAAAATTCATTTTGTGGAGTTGTAGCCTTATACCAAACAGACCATGTCATTGATTGGCTGATAGCAATATTAGGAGTAATGACATAATCATTAGCTCCGTCAAATACCAATACCTTTCCTTGACCGCGACTATCATCCCCGAAAACCATTCCTCCGTTTATCGTCCCGATGTTCCCATACCCGGAACTATCCGCCGTCGTCGCTCCCACCCCTTCGTCCATTTTCCACCAACCAATCTCTCCGTCATTCATTGTTATCACCCCTATAGGAGAAACATTTACAGCCTTTACGGCAACTCCTGGTTTCAATATCACATAAACCTTTTTATATACTCCGCCGGTCACCTTACCAGTTATCCTATCGAAAACGATATCCACACTAGTACCATCAGCCGGAAAGGCAAAATCCAAAGCTCCATCCAGATAGACGGTCTGTTCGGCGGTCGAATAACTCGACCCTTTGAAAGAAGCGTAGAACGGAAGACCGGCCCCGCTCGGATTTTCGAAATGAACCCCCCACTGGGATGAACCCTCCTGCCCTATCGATTTCTGCTGTATGGAATAAAGAAAGGCATTTACTCTTTCCAAAGAGCTCTTTAACATCGTCTGCCTCTGATAATTAAAATAATAGCCTATGCCCATCGCGGCTATCACCGACATCAGAGCCATAACTATAAGAAGCTCGAATATAGAAAATCCCTTTTCAGATGGTCTCTTCATCAATTCTTATATTATACAACGTCAACATCGATATCCGCTGATATGGGAGCGTGATCGGACCCCTTAATATCAGACCTAATGGCCACATCTTTTATAGACGCCGGCTCAGATAGGGATAGAACATAATCTAATCGCCAGCCTATATTCCTGTCTCTGACACCGCTCATATATGACCACCACGTATATTTTCCTGGAGAATCGTCTTTTTCCCTAAAAGTATCCGCGAACCCCATCGAGATAAGTTCTCCAAACTTTTCCCTCTCTCCAGGCGTGAAACAGATATTATCGGCATTTTCCTTGGGCCTCGCTAGGTCTATCGGCTTATGCGCGATATTCATATCTCCGGCGATAATAACTGGCTTTCCTTTCAATCCGGATACGTATTTCATAAGAGAATCATATGAGGTCATTTTATAGTCCAGGTTTTCCTTCTGCCTTCCTCCATGAGGCATATACAGACCGCCAAAAAAGAATCCGGGGAATTCCAGGAATATCGCCCTGCCTTCCTTATCAAAACGGTCATAGCCGATACCCTTCTCAATGGCAGTCGGTTCAAGTTTAGAATATATGGCTACCCCGCTATATCCTTTCTTCTCCGCTGGAAAGAAAAATGAATGATACCCCAAAACGTCTTTGATATCAGGAGAAAGGTCACTCTCTGAAGATTTTATCTCTTGAAGGGTTGCGATATCAGGATCATTACCGAAGACAACCTCAAAAAGACCTTTTCGATAAATAGACCTCAGACCATTCACGTTCCAAGAAGCAAATTTCATACCACTCGGAATATTAAAGCAATGACGATTAAAAGGGAATTTTTCCCGTACAAAAAATAACTGCCATCTTAATCATCTTATCAATAATTACCTTTCTTCAGTTATCAGCTTTTGAAAGACAAACTCCCTGTTCTGTATCCTATTCCCACTGACTAGAGAAAGGGAGGTGTCCCCGTTGACATCGAAACTCCACTTGCCAAATATTCCGTCATGGTCTGATGTCTTTGAAAGAGCATCTAATATTCCCGCCCTGTCCTTATTTTTCGCTTTTTCTATTGCCGCTATTACCGTGTTCATAGCCTCGTATCCAAATCCCGAATAAGTTCCCGGTTCGATGCTATACCGCGACCTGTATTTATCAACAAACTCCCTCCCTTTCCCGGTCATTTCAGATGGAGGAATGCCTACCTGTGTTATATAAGCCCCCTCTGCGGTCATTCCGGCTTGATCAATGAAGGCCTGTTCCATAAGTCCGTCAGAACCCATAAACCCGGCTCTTATACCTGCCTCCTTTATTCGTGAAAGAAGAGGTATGGCTCCGCTCGTCGTTATGCCTCCGAAATATATGAGGTCTATGTCCGATTTCCTTATATCTTCGATATTCTCGGTTATATCCTGAGACAGCGTGTTTATGGTCTGATGGCCGTATATTTCAAGACCAAGATCATATGCCCTCTTTTCAAATAGGTCCGCTATCCCTTTTCCGTATGCCTGACCATCATCGAAGATGTATATCTTTTGGAACCCCAGCTCTTTTGCCCAATTAGCTGCCGCCGGCCCCTGCAGGTCATCAGTCGGACAAACCCTGAAATAGGTTCTAATACGGGTGGGATAAAAAGCTTCTGGTTCCCCAATAGAAAAACCTGGCTTTGTAAGTCCCGGCCAGGTATTACCCGGGCTTACTTGGGGTAATCCGGATCCATTCGTTATCGGTATACTTATTTTGGCAGCACCGCTATTGAACGGCCCTACATAGACCATAACCTGCTTATCACCGGCCGCCTCGGTCGCTATTTCCCATTCCTTAGAAGCTAACCACTCGCCTTTCTCATTACCGTCATCCTTAATCGTAAGTTCTATTTTTCTTCCCCCTGATTTATATCCCGACTCTTCAAGAGCAAGCTTCATGCCGTTTACCGCATCAGGACCGACGCTTGTGCCCCTCATAGGCATACTGACGACAATATCTATATCTCTCCTTATCTCTAAAAACCCCAAAAAATACGCACTTATAAGTATCACCGCAAGAGAAATCAGAGCAATCAGAATTACAACCTTAGTTCTTATCGGCCCAGATGTCATTTGTATTTATTATATCAGACCTAATCGTCCGAATAATACACTGTCCGCAAGCACCCCTATATTATCCGGTTATTTTAATAATAGCCTCCAGCGCCGATGGCAGTTCAAACGTGCCCATCTTTCCGGAAATATGACCCTTATTATGTTCGATGATTATTTCCGATCCCAACTCTTCTTTGTACTTATCTTGATTATCCAATGATACAAACGGATCATCATCTGAGAATATAGCGACACTCCTATCAAAATGTCTCTTTGTCTTTTTAAGGTCTATCGGACGCGTCATCCATTCATCCCTAACCCTCCTTTTAGAAACGCTTTTCGTATGGTCCGATATATCCTTTAAAAATCCGGCGACAAAAACCGCCCCTCCTATTTTTACATCCTCAGGCAAACTTTCTAAATATCTGACTATAGCCTGACATCCTAAGCTATGTCCTACAAAATATGTGTTTTCACCCGGTGTTCCAACCGCCTCTCCAAGAGCTGACACCCATTCATCTATCTTCGGGTCCCTCGCATCCGGCAGTTCTGGAATCGAAACAACGAAGCCGCGTTCTTCTAGTTCGTTCTTAAGCCATGGAAACCAACCATCCTTTGGATGACTGCTCCAGCCATGGATTATATGGATAATTTTCTGCATTTTATCTTATCTTCACGATTCGCGTCTGACTTAAATCACTAATCTCCTTATGGTCTTAATTTCTTACGTGTGGACCGTACCGGATTCGAACCGGTGACCTCCACATTGCAAATGTGGCGCTCTACCAACTAAGCTAACGGCCCACACGTAAGAAATTAAAAACGACTCACTCTGCTTACCGCAGGATATTACCGGATATCCGGAACACCCGCAACATCATCTCGTAAAATGACGAACGACGAGGCCAATCGCCATCATGAGTAATATGGAGACGGTCGAGGTGATCTCGACAAATGGAACCGATATCATGGTCGCTGCGGCAGCAAAAGAAACAGCGGCATCATGCCCATGTCTGATCTTCCTTGTGGTGTTCATCAATCTCATTATAGACCGGCTCCGCCCCATATCAGAAGGCCTACACGGGAGAGGAGCCAAGCCCCTCTCCCGACCCCTCTCCCGTTCGACTCCGTAAACAAAAAACAGCTCTTAAAAGCTGTCTTGTGTGGACCTACGGGGAGGTCTCACACGTCTCTCATATACATTCGCTCCTTTCAGGAACCCCCGGTTCCTGATTTTCTCCTACACGGGAGAGGAGCTAAGCCCCTCTCCCGACCCCTCTCCCGTTCGACTCCATAAACAAAAAAACAGCTCTTAAAAGCTGTCTTGTGTGGACCTACGGGGAGTCGAACCCCGACCCCCTCCATGCCATGGAGGTGTTCTACCGCTATACTATAGGCCCATAACGATACTCGGCTATTTTACGGTAACCTTTAAAAAAAATAAAGGGGCATCTTGTAAAGCCGCCTAACCCCATATAATCTGATGAATGCGAGGTGGGGTGTCCGAGCGGTTTAAGGAGACAGTCTTGAAAACTGTTATATCCGAAAGGGTATCGCGAGTTCGAATCTCGCCCCCACCGCAGAAAAACATGGATATTATCGAAGAAATAAGGAATTTCGTCGAGAACGAATGCAGGAAGCCGGAAAGCAAATACGGCTATGAGCCGTTTACGTTTCATTTTATCCCGATGGTCGCCTATGCCGATAAGCTCACTGATAAACTAGGCGGAGACAAGGAGATTATCCTTATTTCCGCATGGCTCCATGACATAGGCTCCATTATTTACGGCCGCGAAGACCATCACATAACGGGAGCATTAATTGCGGAAGAAAAACTGAAGAGCCTTGATTATCCCGATGAGAAGATAGAATTGGTAAAGAAATGCATCCGAAACCACCGGGGGTCTTGTCCTAGTGAGATGAATAGTATCGAAGAACAAATAATCGCGGAAGCCGACGTTATGAGTAATTTCGATAATCTCCCCGGAATATTTAAAGCGGCTTTGGTTTATGAAGGATTAGGTCAGGGAGAAGCCAAGGAATCCGTGAGAAAAAAACTTGAAAGAAAATGGGAACAATTACGCTTCGATGATTCGAAAGCGATGATAAGACCGAAGTACGAAGCTGTGATATTGCTTCTAAAATAACCAAAAGCCCCGCCATAGCGGGGCTTTTCCTTTAAAGCATTCTTATCTGGCCTCAATCCTTGCGGCGTTTGAGGACATTCCCTCACCAAGATCATTGATGGCCATTACTCTATAGTAATATACCTGTCCCTTTTTGATGTTTCCATCAGTGAAGCCGGAGGCTATCGATGACCCGATTATAGTTTCCATCCCTTGAGCATCTCCTCTATATATCCGATAGCCATTCAGTTTTGCCTTTTTTATCGGCTTCCAATTAAGGGTTATGACCCCGTCGTCATATGCTCCGACAAGATTAGTTATCTTGGCCGGCACCATATAGAAGGAACGCTCCGTCTCTATTCCGGCAGCATTCAATGAGCCCACTGATATGTCGACGAAAGCAGCGACGGCTTTCTGCGCGAGAAAAATCACCGTGACAAGCACGACGATCATTCCTACAGCTATTCCCAATTTCACATTATTACTCATGACAGTTTACAAATTTAATTATACAACACATTTATCATCTTTGTCAAGAAAGGAGCCTTTTGGGCTCCTTTCTCTCAGCTTTTAAAGCTTAAATCAAACGATTATGTTTATGATCCTATTCTCGACAAATATAACCCTTCTTATCTCTGCGCTGCCTATATGATTGCGAACCCTCTCATCCCCCTTTGCCATTTCTAGAGCCTCGGCTTCGGTCGTTCCTTTTTTCGCTTTCAGCGTAGCCCTCATCCTTCCGTTCACCTGAACGACAAGATCAAAGCTCTCCTGCTTTAAAGCCTTTTTATCGAAGATAGGCCAAGCCTGTTTGTGAATACTCGCCTTGTTTCCGATGATAGACCAAAGCTCCTCCGTCATGAATGGAGCAAACGGAGAAAGAAGTATAAGGAAGGTTTCAAGGTCTTTCTTTGTCACTTCCTCAGGCTTTTCGGTAAAGCCGTTCAATATCACCATCAGCTCGGCTATAGCCGTGTTGTATTTCAATAAGGCTATGTCCTCCGTTATCTTCTTGATGCCCTTATGCATCCAGGAAGATATTGTTTTTCCTTTTCCGGAATAAGCGGTCGAAAAAGACCATACTCTATTCAAGAATCTAGTAATGCCAACCATTCCGGCATCACGAAAATCCCCTCCTTCTTCCAGTGGCCCTATAAACATGAGATGAAGCCTTAGAGCATCTGCCCCGAACTTCTTGATATACTCGTCCGGGTTAACTACATTCCCTTTAGACTTGGACATCTTTTTCCCGTCGCGGATTATGAGACCGTGGGCCCTGAACTTCGTGAACGGTTCATCAAAATCGATATATCCCATATCCTTCAACGCCATGGTAACGAATCTTGAATAGAGCAGATGCAAAACAGAATGTTCGGCTCCCCCTAGATACATATCGACAGGAAGCCACTTTTTAGTAGTCTTCTTATCAAAGGCGGCTTTTTTATTTCCTACGGAAGGATAGCGCAAAAAATACCACGACGAATCAAGGAATGTATCCGAAACATCCGTCTCGCGCCTTGCCTTATTACCGCATTTCGGACACTTCGTGTTATAGAACGAAGGCACGGATGAAAGGGGCGAATCCCCCGTTCCTGCCGGCTTGAAGTTTTTGACGAACGGAAGCATCACGGGGAGATCTTTTTCCTTGACCGCAGACCATCCCGGATTTTGAATTTCTCCGGCAGAATACTTCTGTTTTTCCTTTCCCTTTGCCGCTTTAACCTTCTCCGCGCAATGTTCGCAATATATGAGAGGTATCGGAGGGCCCCAATATCTCTGTCTTGATATCAGCCAGTCTCTAAGGCGATATTGAGTCGTCATTTTTCCGCTAACGGCCTTCACTATCTTTTCTTTAGGAACGAGCGGAGCCTGTATAACAGAAAGTCCAAAAGCTTGGGCAAAAGCGAGATCACGCTCATCATAAGCTGGAACACCCATCACTACACCAGTCCCGTATCCGGAGACCACATAATCAGAAACCCACACTGGGACTTCCATTCCGTTCGCCGGATTGACGGCTTTTACACCCTTAAGCTCGACGCCGGTCTTATCTTTATCATCAGCCATCCTCTCAGCCTCCGGTTTATTCTTTGCCTTCCATATATATTCCTCCACTTCAGGCCAATTAGTTATCCCGTCTTTAACAGCGATAAGAGTTGCGCTCTCCGGAGCTACGACGACAAAGGTCACGCCCATAAGGGTGTCTGGACGGGTCGTGAAAACATCAGCTTTAACGGGCGCGCTTAAACCTCCGCCAACCATCTCAAATGAGATAAGCGCCCCCTCCGATCTTCCTATCCAATTCTTCTGAGCAATCTTAACCCTCTCCGACCAATCTATCTTGTCTATATTTTTCAGAAGTTTTGGCGCGTACTTGGTTATCTTGAAAAACCACTGCTCAAGCTCCTTCTTTGATACCTCGCTGTCACACCTCTCGCATTTTCCTGCTATGACTTGCTCATCAGCAAGAACAGTTTTACAGGAAGGGCACCAATTAACCGGAGCCTTTTTCCTGTAAACAAGACCGTTCTCGAACATAGCCCTAAAGAGCCATTGGGTCCATTTATAATATTCCGGGTCATAGGTCTCTACATGGTGGTCCCAGGAAAAACCGTTTCCGACCATATGAAGCTGCTTATAGAAGTTCTTCTCAGCCACTTTAGCTTGACGCATAGGATGAACCCCCTTCTTCATCGCGTAGTTTTCGGAGTGAATACCGAAACCATCGAGACCGATAGGCTCGAGAACATCATATCCTTGAGACCTCATAAAACGTCCATATATGTCGCTGCCGGTAAAGGCGTACATATTCCCAACATGCAGCCCTTCCGCAGATGGATAGGGAAACATCATCAGATTATAGAAAGGATTCTTGGCCTTTGTTATATCAGGTTCGTATATTTTCTTCCGCACCCAATACTCCGACCATTTTTTCTCGGCTTGTTTAAAGGGATACTCCTTGGGTATTTTCCCCTTCTTTATAGCGCCTGATTTTTTTGTGATGACTAACTTTTCAGCAGTAGACCTTCCAATAGAAGAAGGTTTCTTTACGTTCTTATCTTTTATTGAGCCTCTCACGGCTTTGACGGTTTTTTTGTTCATTTTTTGGCTTGACACAGTCCCTAGATTATTCAGACCGAATAATTACCTTCCGTCCGAAAATATCTTAAAAACCCGTATCTATAAGAGAAATTTTAGTCCTCTTATGGCTCTATTGCAAAAAGTCGGCAAGTATTAAAAGTGGCGGCCGTACCTACCTCCTCTACGGACATATTTCTTATCTCAGCAGCCTTTTTGATCGTTTCTATGACATATACTGGTTCGTTTCTTTCTCCTCTGTGTGGAACAGGGGCCACATAAGGCGCGTCCGTCTCAAAGATAATCTTATCGAATGGAATCTCTTTCAATAAAGTTGAGAAATCCGCTCCTTGGGGTTTTTTAGGAAAGGTGAGAGCCCCGCCGAACGAGAAGTAAAAACCAAGATCGAGAAATTTTTTAGCTTCTTCCAATGTACCGGAAAA
Organism: Candidatus Colwelliibacteriota bacterium; assembly: GCA_028710275.1. Classification (GTDB taxonomy): domain Bacteria; phylum Patescibacteriota; class Minisyncoccia; order UBA6257; family Colwellbacteraceae; genus STB-63. The sequence continues at coordinate 81,615 of JAQTUL010000005.1, forward strand.
GAAATGCATTAATCCTCCTCTCTTATGGAGGATACTCTTATTGGAAAGGAGAATATCATATGTATCGCTGTATGCCTCCCGGCAATGTATGACGATCGGTTTATCAATCTTATGCGCAAAAAAGATATGTTTTTCGAATAGTTCCTTCTGGGATAAGACATCATACTCCCTGAAATATTCCAAACCACACTCACCTATTCCCACTACTTTGGGGCTTAATGAAAGCTCTGTCATCTTATCTTCATCGAATTTTTCGGTACCAAAATCCTCCCCTATTTCAGTGGTTTCGTGTCCCGCATGCGAAGGATGTATGCCTATTGTGGCATAGACGCCTTTTTCGTATTTTTCAGCGAGTCTTACCGCATCCTCGGAATTTTCGGAATTCGATCCGGAATTTATCATCCATACCCCGGCATCTAATGAACGACGGATGATGTCTTCACGATCGATATCATAAGCGGAGAATTGGACATGGGTATGCGCGTCGATAAATTTAGGTGTCACTGTTTCTTATTCTGATGGCTGCGGATTATTTTTAAGGATAATCCCGGAAAGGATAAATGACAAAGAAGACCTCGATATCGAGGTCTTCTTCTCTTGTCTTTCTAGTCTATCTGCCATCCGTTATCTGGTCGCTGTTCCAAGATTAAGTAATGTCAGCGTCCAGCTGTTAGAATCGCAGGTCGAACTGGATTTCATGCGGGTAAAGAGCGAATCTCCGGAAACACTGGTCGATTGTCCTCCATAATCAGATCCAACAGTCGTATATCCGGTATTATTGTATATCCACTCGTATTCTCCGACCGGCTTATTACAATCACAACTCAGGGCACCGCTCCTATAATAGTAGGTAAATGACCCACAGCTACCGGAGGCACAGGTTCCGTATTTTGATTGGCATGCCGCTAGCGCGTGCTGAGCGTTGGTGCAGCTACTGCAGGTATAACCGGTTCCCGCGCCGCTATCGAGCATTGAGACAGGAGGAGTATATCCCGGATAGTTACTAAACATAGCAAAACCGTTACCTGAGCGATATCCGGCAGTATTCGTCTGATTGGCTCCGGAATTATATGAACCTCCGCCTCCTCCGGCATATGACCAAGTATAAGCCGAGCCACCAGAGTATCCTCCTCCGCCGGCACCTCCCCAACCGGCTCCATGAGTCGCACCGCCACCTCCGAATCCTCCGTTTGCGCTATAGCCGTACTGACTGATACCTCCCTGTCCGCCGTTTGTGAACGAATATCCAATATGAGAAGCGTTTGATCCATATCCACTATTACCGGTAAGTCCACCTCCTCCCGCGGCATTAGAACATCCTTGTCCGCCGCTCCCGCCACTTCCAGGAGCGCAACCGCTCGCTTGGTCATATGCACCCGAAGTCGATGTCGTACCCGCAATACCGCTTCCGCTTCCCGAAGCTCCTCCGCCTCCTCCAGCTACCATGATCGCGACATTCGCGCTGTTAGTGACAAATGTTCCGCCTCCGCCTCCTCCCTCATAACCGTAAGTGGAAGTTCCGCCAGCCTGTCCGACAAGTATCTTAAGTACAGTCCCAGAGGTTAAAACAACATCTCCTTTAATACGAGCGCCAAGCCCTCCGGTATATCCATACGATGAAGCATTCCCTCCCTGAGCTCCCGCCGTATCGATAGTGAACGTTCCGTTGAAAGGTACCGTCCAGTTTTGGATTGTCCCAGTATATCCGCTTGATGTGGCATTAAAGGTTAATCCTAACGCCGCATATACGAGATCGGCGCTGTACGCGCTGTCACCTGCACCGCTTGTCGCTTTAAAGCGATAATAATAGGTAGTGTTAGTGGCCACGGTGGAATCGATGTAGGAATTAACCACGCCGACAGTTGTGAGAAGCGTTGTTGGGGCCGGAGAGGTTGCTCTGTATATTTTATAGTTTGTTATCGGCGAACCATTATCAGCAGGCGTCGCCCATGAAACGGTAATACTGGTCGCGGCCGTGGCAGAAGCAGAGAGACCAGCCGGAGCATTAGGCGGAAGATTTAATGTTGTCGTGCACTGGCTTGCATACGAACCCGAGTA
>JAQTUL010000021.1 GCA_028710275.1 Candidatus Colwelliibacteriota bacterium
TTTCTTGTTAGCTTCAAGCTTAGCAAGTTCGTGAAGAATATGGTCCTTCTGCTCCTCGGCATGTTTTTTAGTAACGTAGGCAGTCGTAATCTCTATTCTGATGAGATTTTCCTTAACTTCATCTATAAGCTCGGTGAGTATATCCTTCTTAGTCTTCATTCTTTGTGTTTTGTCTTTAGGAACCGAAACGACCGCTAAATGTTAAATGAAAAAACAGAGGAGCGCAAACATTCAAGATGGCATTATAAGTGCATAAGAAGGCTTGCAATTATACCGGTTTTATGGCATAATTTCCGGCGTACTCCCGCACCTATCTGCGGCAGGCAGCACAGGGTTGCGGTCCATCCGCTAATAGGCGGATTTTGCTTTTATATTAGCAAGCCCGACGATCATACTCCTGCGACATCGTATGGGACACAAAAACATCTTCGAACATGGATATCAGAAATATAGCGATAATAGCCCACGTTGACCACGGCAAGACGACTCTCGTCGATGCCCTTTTAAAGCAGTCCGAGAATTTTAAACTTAAATCAGACCAGTCGGGCGAGCTTATAATGGATTCGAACGAGCTTGAGAAAGAGAGGGGGATAACCATTTTTTCCAAAAACGCCGCTATCGAGTATAAGGGGGTAAAAGTGAACATCGTCGATACTCCCGGACATGCTGATTTCGGAGGAGAGGTTGAACGCATCATGAGAATGGTTGACGGCGTCATCCTGCTTGTCGATGCGAAAGAAGGACCTATGCCTCAGACAAAGTTCGTTCTTAGAAAAGCGATTGAGGCCGGACATAAGGTCATTGTTGTTGTAAATAAGATAGATAAGCCTGATGCTCGTCCGGAGTGGGTATTGAATGCCATATATGATCTTTTCATAGATCTTGGCGCTAGTGATTCTCAAATAGAGTTTCCTGTTATATATGCTTCTGGTGTGCAAGGAAAAGCCGGAAAAGAGCCGAACCTTGATAAGATGACCGATGTAGAACCTGTCTTCGAGGCTATTCTCGATTATATTCCGCCGGCCCTCGTTGATACCGAACACCCTCTTCAGGCTTTAGTTGCCAACATACAATACGATAACTATAAGGGAAGGATGGCGATAACTAGGATATATTCCGGTTCTATAAAACGCGGACAACAGATAGCGGTTATAGATAGGGATGGAAATATCCGTAAATCTAGTATTTCGGCCATTACCGTCTTTTCGGGATTAGGGAAGGTGGATACGGAGACCGTACTGGCTGGCGATATCGCCGCCATTGCCGGAATAGCCGACATATCAATAGGAGAGACCATCGCTGATATTAATTCGCCGGTCGCGCTTCCGCCGATCCATATCGATGAGCCGACCATAAAGATGACTTTTGGAGTGAATACGTCTCCTTTTGGAGGGAAAGAGGGACAATACACTACCTCAAGGAATATAAAAGACAGACTTGAAAAGGAGATTGAGGCAGATGTTGCTTTAAGAGTATCCCATACGGATGCCACTGATCGATGGGTGGTAGCAGGAAGAGGAGAACTTCATTTATCCATCCTCATAGAGAAGATGCGTCGTGAGGGATTTGAGTTCGAGGTATCAAAACCGCAGGTTATATTCAAAGAGGTAGACGGCAAGACTCTTGAGCCTATAGAGCTTGCCTCCATAGAGGTTCCGGAGAATTTCTCTGGTTCTGTAATTGAGATGATGGGAAAGAGATTGGGTGTTATGAGAGATATGGCCGTTGACAGAGGAATATGTAAACTGGAGTTCGCCATTCCCACGAGGGGTCTTATCGGATTTAGAAATCTGTTCATGACCGCGACGAAAGGGCAAGGGATAATGAACACTCTTTTCCTTAGTTATGAGGATTTTAAGGGAGAGATAAAATCCAGAGAACATGGATCTATAGTCTCTACCGCTACCGGAGAAACCAACAACTATGGACTTGTCGCCGCTCAAGGAAGGGGAGAGCTTTTCCTTGAAGCGGGCGTGCCGGTCTATGAAGGAATGGTCTTCGGGGCGAACGCCAAAGAAGGCGATGTTTACGTGAATGTCTGTAAAACAAAGCAGCTCACCAACTTCCGCGCGAAAAATGAAGGTCTTCAAGATCAGCTTGAGGTTCCAAGGAAGCTTAGCCTTGAGGACGCTGTCGATTATATTTCCGATGATGAGCTTTTAGAGGTAACTCCTAAGTCTATAAGGATAAGGAAGCTTTATCTCACTGAGAACGACCGAAAAAGGGCTAAAAAGACCGTCTAGATAATTTAGATAATAAAAGCCCCGCTATAAGCGGGGTTTTTATGTATACGCTTAACAAAAGGTTTAATAGGCTGTAGTGTAGGCTCAGAAGACCTTAAAAAATATTAAAGATAAGAGGAGGCGGGATCCATGGTTAGAAAGGATTTTCCCTTAATACCATCTCTTCGTGGCGGCATACCCTGTCTTTTTGAAAGAGGAGGCGGCTATTACGACAGCGGTGAGGCGATGATAATAACCAACTGGTTGGCAAAAAAACCTAAGGCGATATACATCTCAAGGTCCCCCGTTCCATGCGGAGAACACGCTCTCATACCGGTAAGAGGAGGATATTTCATAATTGAGACGGCTTATGATAAGCGCGGAAGCTGGGTTAGAATATGGCGGGTGGCCGAGTTAGTCGACAGTATAGCCGTATGCGAGCTTATCCAGGAGCGGACGAACGATGACTGGTCTCCGATGTTTGCCGAGGTAAACGAGGAGACGAGTGCAAATCTCAACGATGCTATCTCTGCGGCGCAAAATAAATCATATGATTATAATTGCCGGACGGTATATTGGGCCGATGGGCCGCAACATATCGATAAAGAGACCAAAGAAGCTGAATAATATAAAGCGAGGCATGCCTCGCTTTTTTGTATTATTTGGGGATTTCAACCGCTTTCCTTTAAGGTTATTATTAAGAGAATATGATCTCTCTGATAGAGTTTGAAAAAGCCTATAAGGGGCTTAATCCGGCCCAAAAAGAGGCTGTGGACGCCGTTGAGGGGCCGGTGATGGTTATAGCCGGTCCTGGAACCGGAAAGACCCACATACTTACGCTTCGGATAGCCAACATAATCCGGACGACCGATATGGAGCCAGAGAATATATTAGCTCTCACCTACAGTGAGGCTGGCGCGGCTTCCATGAGAAGGGAGTTGGTATCGCTTATGGGCGGTGATGCCTATTCCGTATCAATAAACACCTTTCATGGCTTTTGTAACGATATCATCAAAAATAATCCTGAGGCATTTCCCAGGATGATAGGTTCGGAGAACATAACCGATGTCGATCAGATAAAGATGATATCAAAGGCAATCGGATCGATGAAGTTGAAGGCACTAAAGCCGTTTGGCGACGAGATGTATTATCTGAAGAGCGCTCGCGGGGCCATAAATGATCTAAAGAGAGAAGGTATTGATCCCTCTGATTTCAGGGAGATAGCTAAAGATGAGAGAAAGAAGTTCGATGAGATAGAGGACCTCATCCATGAAAAAGGGCCCCATAAGGGGAAGATGAAGACTAAATATCAGGACTATCTTAAAAAGATAGATAAGAGACTAGAACTGGCTTATTTATATGAGAGATATGAAGAAGATCTGGAAAAGGAGAAGCTGTATGACTATGACGACATGATTATGGAGGTCCTTCGGGCATTCTCGAACGAGGATTTACTCTTGTCTCTTCAGGAAAAATACCAATACGTCCTGGTAGATGAGCATCAGGATACGAACAGGGCGCAGAACAAAATAGTGGAAAAACTAATGGGTTTTCATGAGAACCCGAACATATTTGCCGTCGGTGACGATAAACAGGCTATATACAGATTTCAGGGGGCATCACTCGAAAACTTCTATCATTTCAAGGATCTTTATCCGAAGGCAAAACTAATAACACTTGAAGAAAACTATCGGTCAACGCAACCGATACTGGATTCGGCCGAATCGCTGATTAAGGGACAGAAACCCCTAAAGTCTAATCGGACGGAGGGAGACGATAAAATAAAGCTGTGTGTTTTCTCAACTGAAGATGTTGAGGAAAGGTTTCTTGTGGAGGATATAGGTGAAAAGATTAAATCTGGAACGGAACCTGCCGAAATAGCTATTCTATACAGAAATAATTATGATGCTTTTCCGATAGCCGATGCGCTCCAAAAAGCGGGGATACCGGTCACTATAGAATCAGATGAAAATATTCTTGGAGACGAGGATGTAAGAAAGATAACTATGATTCTCGATGCAGCTGATAGGTTTGGGGAAGATGGCCCCCTTATTGAGGCCATGCATATCGACTATCTTGGTATAGATCCATTTGATATATATAGAGGTATCCGTTTTGCAAACGAAAAGAGAGTTTCTCCAGGAAGAGTCTTCAGATCCCCGGAGACGATGAGGGCTATAGAGCTTAGTTCTGCGGATAAGATAACGGGATTTATCGCAAATCTTGAGAGGTGGTCAAGGGGAGGTAAGGTTAAATATCTCGCAAAATTATTCGAGGATATAGTCCGGGATTCTGGAGCTCTCGCCTCAATTATCTCATCCCCGGATGCTATACGCAGGATGGAAAGGGTTAATGGTCTTTTTAGAGAAATAAAGAATTTCGCTGAAAAGAACAGAAAATCGACCCTGGGAGATTTAATGGAGCATTTAAGTATTCTGGAGGACGAAGGAGTACTTATAAAGAAGACTAATATTTCAGCCTCGGCGAAGAGTGTGAGATTGATGACCGCGCATAGATCAAAAGGACAACAGTTCGGTTATGTGTATATAGTAAGAGCAATAGACGGCAAGTGGGGCAATAAAAGAAGAATAGAGAAGTTACCTCTCCCTACTAGGGTCTTTTCGATAGAGGGCAGAGAATTAGATGAGGAGGAGAACTTAGGGGATGAGAGAAGGCTTTTCTATGTTTCTATAACAAGGGCTAAAAGAGGAGTCTCGATAACATATGCGCGAGAAAATCGCGAAAGAAGAGCTCAATTACCGACGCAATTTATAGGGGAAATAAGACCGGAGTTGATTAAGGAGGAGAATGTATCCCAATATGAGACCGGAACAGAGGAAAGGGTTATAGCGCCTTTCTCGCCGATATTAGACACTGGTCCAAAGATGGGCGACCCGGACCTTATAAGAGAAGTCTTTGAGAAAAAAGGTTTATCTGTCACGGAGTTGAATGCCTATCTCGCCTGTCCATGGAGGTACTTCTATACGAGGCTCTTCCGGATACCTGAAGCAGACAATAAACATCAGATGTACGGCACGGCCGTACACGGCGCATTAAAGGATTTTTTCGAAGCTCTTAAAGAGAGGGATGCCGGAGAGGATTTCCTGATATCTAAGTTCGAATATTATCTGAAGCGTCAGCCTCTAACTGAAAAAGATCTCACGGAATCATTGGAAAAAGGTAAGATGTCCCTTTCTGGATATTATGGCCGTTATTCCGGAGAGTGGAGAAATAATACGATACTTGAGTTCGGAATGAGGGGAGTGGAGGTGGTGCCAGGGGTGATGCTTAATGGCCGTATCGACAAGATGGAGATATTGAACTCCGTTCTGGAGGTAAATGTGGTGGACTACAAGACTGGGAAACAGAAGACTAGGGGACAGATAGAAGGAGCAACGAAGGATTCGACCGGAGATATAAAGAGACAACTCGTTTTCTATAAATTGCTTCTCGATAACTATAAAGACCGCAAATATAGGATGGTTTCTGGAGATATCGATTTTATTGAACCTGATGAAAAGGGGAATTACAGGAAGGAAACGTTTGTGGTGGATGATGAGGAAGTCCTGCATCTCAAGGACTTGATAACCGTCGTTGCGGAAGAGATAAGGACTGTAGCGTTCTGGAATAGGCGATGTGATGATCCAAAGTGCGAATATTGCGCGATAAGGAACATGATGGATTAAGGAGTTACTCTTTAACCTTTTAAAAGGCCGCTTTTTCAGATAGTCTTACGATATAAAGAGATGCGTGAATACTCAATCCTAGAGTCGGTCCCGGAAAATGGCTATGAGCTGCTGGATAGCGGCAGCGGAGAAAAACTGGAACGTTATGGAAATATCATACTTTCCCGCCCTGATCCGCAGGCTCTTTGGCCTAAAGCTATGTCTGAAGCGGAATGGAATAAGGCCAGTGCCTATTATGGAGGCGAAGGAAAGGGAAAATGGATAGAAAGAGCAGAAATACCTGAACATTGGCCGATAGATTTCGGCGGACTGAAGTTTAATATCCGACTTTCAGCGTTTAAGCATACTGGAATATTTCCAGAGCATAAGCCTAATTGGGAATGGATGGACAACATCATAAGGGATGCCGGGAGGCAAATATCCGTGTTGAACCTTTTTGGATATACAGGTGGAGCGACCCTTGCGGCGGCGAAGGCTGGCGCGGAGGTTTGTCACTTGGATGGATCAAAGGTGGCTATCAATTGGGCTAAAGAAAACGCCAAGGATTCCGGTCTTTCCGATAAGCCCATAAGATGGATATTGGACGATGCTGCAACCTTCGTTAAAAGGGAAATTAAAAGAGGTCATAAGTATGACGGAGTGATTATGGATCCTCCAGCTTTCGGACATGGCCCGAACGGAGAGATGTGGAAGATAGAGGATGACCTCATCCCTTTTCTTGCTGATTGCGTGAAACTTCTTTCTGAAAACCCATTGTTTCTTATTATGAATGGATATGCATCCGGTTATTCGGCGGTGGCCTATGGAAACATGGTTGATAATTTTCTAGGGGAAAAAGGTAAAACAGAGATAGGAGAACTGACTATAACGGAAAAGGGCAGAAGAAATCTTCCTGCCGGAATATTCGGGAGATGGAAAAATCAATAATGATGGAGCGACCGATAGAGGTTCTCTATGAGGATAATCATCTTATCGCTGTCAAAAAACCTGCAGGAGAGCTAGTTCAGGGCGATGCGAGCGGAGAGCCGTCTTTGATGGACAGAGTAAAGATATTTATAAAGGAGAGGGATAAGAAGCCTGGAAATGTCTTTCTCGGCCTAGTCCATCGACTAGACAGACCAGTTTCAGGAATAGTTCTTTTTGCGAAGACGAGTAAGGGAGCCTCTAGAATATCTGAACAGTTCAGAGAGAGAAAGACCAAGAAGACATATAGGGCTCTTATAGAAGGGGAGATAACCCCTCTTTCAGGGACATTAAGGACAAATCTTATAAAGGATGGTTCGAGGCGGACCGCCGAAATATCAAAAGATGGAAAAGAAGCGGTATTGGATTACAGGACGATTGAGAAAGGAAAGCGCATATCGCTAATTGAAATAGATCTGGGAACAGGCAGATTTCATCAGATAAGAGCGCAACTTTCGGAGGCGGGCCATCCTATAGTCGGGGATATAAAATACGGAGCGAAGATATTCCTGCCTAACGGCATCATCGCACTCTCAGCCATAGGATTGGAATTTGAAAAAGCGACCGGGTCCGAAAAGACCAGCGTGAAAATACCGGAGCCGGCCGAATGGAAAAAGATGATCTCATAATATTTTCAGATGAATACCAGAAAAGACGCTGTAAGAGTATTATGTTTCGGTGATTCTAATACGTGGGGATGTCTCCCTGGAACACAGGATAACCCCTTAAGATATCCATCGGATAGGAGATGGACTGGAATAGTTCAGAACCTATTAGGAACCGGGTACGAGATTATCGAGGAGGGTCTCAATTCAAGGTACATAGCGATGACCGATCTTCGTCCGGGAAAAGAAGGAAAAAACGCTATGGAATATATTCGCCCATGTCTTGATAGTCATACTCCATTGGATTATGGGGTGCTGATGCTCGGAACAAATGATATGAGAAACAGGTATGGTTTTTCCGCTGAAGATATAGGTAGGAGTATGGAAAATTTTATTAAGGTAGTCATTTCGAGAGCCAGTCCTAATATGCGAGTCGTTCTTATTTCTCCTCCTTATGTTAACGATAAAACCGATTTTACGATGGAGCACGATAGGTTTAAGGGCGCCGGGCAGAAGTCTAGAGAGCTGGCGGGAATATATTCTTTGATAGCTGAGACCGAGGGGGTTGAATTTCTTGATGCTGGACCGATTACATCAGTCGGAAACGATGGAGTTCATCTTACGGAGAAAGGACATGCCGATCTCGCAAAGGCTATCGCCGAGATTTTGATGTAGGTTAGTTCTATAATTATGGTATGTGGCAATTATTCGCTTTTCTCTCAGCGGTTTTTGCGGCGCTTGTAGCCGTATTCGGCAAAATCGGAATAAAGTCTATCGATCCTATTGTCGCGACTGCTGTGCGTTCGATTATAATGGCGACGATAACCGTACTCGCGGCCATAGTGCTTCATAGATCTACGGTTTCTCCTCTGTCGTCAATCGGGGTGAAGGATTGGATTTTCATAGTCTTTGCAGGAATCGCGGGTGCTTTGAGCTGGATATTTTACTTTTTGGCTCTCTCATCAGGAGAAGCGTCTAAGGTTTCGGCGATAGATAGAACTAGTCTGGTATTTGTGGTCGTCTTGGCGGCCATATTTCTAGGGGAAAGCATGACTTGGAAAACGATTATCGGTATGGTGCTTATGGTCTCGGGTGCCGTTATGATGTCCTTGATATAGTCTCTTATAGACATTAGAATGACACTTATGTACGGAATATTGATATTTACAGCAGTCGTTCTCCTGCTTTCTAGTTTGCGTCAGATTGACCAGTATCAGAGAGGGGTCATGTTCACGATGGGTCGTTTTTCAGGGGTAAAAAACCCAGGATGGAGATTGGTTATTCCCATCTTTCAGAAGATGATTAAAGTCGACATAAGAACCAAGGCCGTCGATGTTCCTGACCAGAAAGCTATCACTAGAGATAATATCTCCGTAAGAGTGAGCGCTGTTATCTATTATAAGGTTTCCGAGGCCTCAAGAGCGATAATAGAGGTCGAAAATTTCTATTATGCTGTTTCTCAATTTGCTCAGACGACGATGAGAAATATCGTCGGAGAGGTTGAGCTTGATGAGCTCTTAGGACAAAGAGAAAAGATTTCGCAGAGAATAAAAGAAATAGTCTCTTCTGCTTCGGATGCCTGGGGTATACAGATAGAGAATGTCGAGCTTAAAGATGTCGCTCTTCCCGAAGATATGGAGCGTACTATTGCTAAACAAGCAGAAGCCGAGCGTGAGCGCAGGGCTGTTATCATCCAGTCAGAGGGAGAGGTTTCGGCTGCCGAGAATATGGCAAAGGCTGCCGGTATGCTCGCCGCCGCTCCGGGAGCGCTTCACCTCCGCACTCTTCAATCGATAAACGATGTAAGTTCAGATCAGTCGAATACCATCATTTTTGCCATACCGCTCGAAGTACTGAGGGCATTTGAAAAAATAGGGAAAGATAAGGAATAGTCATATACAAAAGAAATATCCCCGCAAAAGCGGGGATATTTCTTTTTAAATCAAGACCAGACCTGTTTTTACGGTCGTGGGTCCAGATGATATAATAGGGCCTGATTAAGCCCGATAAAATAAAAAATCACTCAAATAATGAAGATAAAATCGGTCAGGGGAATGGAGATGCTGGATAGTCGGGGTAATCCTACGGTACAGGCGAGGGTTATTCTTGAAAACGGCAAAATGGGCTGGGCTATGGTGCCGTCCGGTGCCTCTACGGGAAGTTATGAAGCTCACGAACTGAGAGATCAGGACCCTATGAGATATGCCGGAAACGGCGTACAGAAAGCTGTTGCTCATGTAAATGAAGAAATAGCGGTGGCGATTACCGATATGGATATAGAAGATCAAGAAGGGATAGATAATAAGATGATCTTGACTGATGGGACCGATAATAAGGTGAATCTGGGAGCGAATGCCATATTGGCTGTGTCTCTTGCTGTCGCCAGAGCGGCCGCGAACGATGTCGGAAAGCCTCTATATGAGTATCTCTCAAAGTTCGATTCATCTCATAATGGGAGGTATTCGCTTCCTATACCCATGATGAACGTCATGAACGGAGGAAAGCATGCTAACTGGGCGACTGATATCCAGGAATATATGATATTGCCGGTATCCGCAAAGACCGAAGCTGATGCCGTAAGGATGTGTGCCGAAACGTACATGGCCATAAAAAAGATATTGAAGGCAAAAGGCTATGGAACCAATGTCGGAGACGAGGGCGGATATGCTCCAGCTGTTTCTTCCAACGAAGAGCCATTCGAGATAATATTGGAGGCCATAACTAACGCCGGATATGTTCCGGGAAAGGATATAATATTCGGCATTGATGCCGCCGCTACAGAGTTTTTCAACGGCGGTCTTTATGAACTGAAAAAAGAGGATAGAAAGATGACTGGTTCTGAACTCGCTTCTTTCTATGAATCTTTGAAGTCAAAATACCCGATATATTCCTTTGAAGATGTCTTCGCTGAGGATGATTGGGATAATTTTTCGTCTTTTACGGCTTCATTGGGAAATAAGATTCAGGTCGTCGGAGATGATCTTTACGTCACGAACGTAAAGAGATTAGAAAGAGGTATAGCTGAAAAGACAACCAACTCGATTCTTATAAAGCTAAACCAGATAGGGACTCTCACTGAGACTGTAAAGACCGTCAATATGGCGAGAGAAAACGGTTTTACAGCCGTCATATCACATAGAAGCGGAGAGACGGAAGATTCATTCATAGCTGATCTCTCAGTCGCCTTAGGTACTGGACAGATAAAGACCGGGGCCCCATGCAGAAGCGAAAGAACCACTAAGTACAACAGATTGATGGAAATAGAGCACGAGCTCAGAGACAATGGCAGGTATGCTGACTTTCCGTTCCTAAGCAGATAATATAATGAAACAGATTATTCTCGTCATATGCGACGGGATGGGTTATAGACCTGAAGAAAAGTATAATGCCGTTGCTTCGGCAAATATTCCTAATCTCGATAGGTTAAGGGCTGAATATCCGGAAGCGATACTTGCGGCAGGAGGGGAAGCTGTAGGTTTACCTAAGGGTCAGATGGGAACGTCGGAAGCTAATCATCTCATCATCGGTTCAGGCAGAATAGTCTATCAGAATCTTCTCAAAATAAATCGTTCAATAAAGAATGGAGATTTTGAGTGCAACGATATATTGAAGGAGGCGATTGCTCACGCCCTTATTAAAAAATCATATCTCCATATAATGGGACTTCTTGGTCCCGGAGGCGTACATGCCCATATAGATCACATAAAGGCGATTGCGCTTGCGGCGAAGAGTGAGGGATTAGAAAAGATTGCTTTTCATTTCTTCACTGACGGACGCGATACTCCTCCTAAGAGCGCTATCAAACATCTGACGGATATGCAGTTTTTCATGGAGACGAACAAGGTCGGAATGATAGCCTCTATCAGCGGAAGATATTGGGGTATGGACCGAGACAATAACGCAGAGAGAATCGAAAAATCCTTCGATGCGATAGTAAACGGAAGAGGACTTATGTATGCCGACCCAATAGATGCGATAAAGGAATCATATGATAACGGCATTACCGATGAATTTATCGTTCCGGTTACGATAGGAAACGGAAATCCTCCAATAACGGTCAGTGATTATGATTCGGTCATCTTTGCTAATTTCAGAGCAGACAGAGCCAATCAATTAACCAGAAGGATACTCCAAGCCGGAATTAAGGGACTTTATTTTGCCACGATGACGAAATATGCCGACGATATTGAAGTGCCGACGATGTTTCCTCCGGAGAAGATCTATCATACCCTTTCCGAAGAGGTATCCGCTGCCAACATAAGACAGCTTAGAGTGACTGAGACAGAGAAATTTACTCATCTTACTTTTTTCTTCAATGCGCAGAGGAGTAATCCTGACCCACTTGAGGAGCGCATTATGATACCGTCAAATAAGGATGTGGCGACCCATGATGAGAAACCAGAGATGAAGGCCTTAGAGATAGCCGAAGCCGTCTCGGAAGCTATCAAGAGCGAAAAATACGGGCTGACGGTTGTGAATATAGTGAACTGCGACATAGTCGCTCATAGCGGCATTTTCGATGCCACAATAAAAGCTGTAGAAGCCGTCGATCGGGCGATTGGTATCATATGTGAAACGGCTAGTGAGCATCTAGCGACGGTCATGATAACCGCCGATCATGGCAACGCGGAGGAGATGTTCGATGAAATATCCGGTCAATCTATGACTTCTCATACGATAAACCCGGTTCCTTTCATGCTCATATCTCCGGATTGCCGACCTCTAAAAAAGAAAGAGGGGATGCTTTCAGATATAGCGCCGACAATCCTCTCTCTTCTTGATATCCCAATACCGAAAGATATGACCGGGGAATCGCTAGTATAAAAGCCCCTAGGGGGCTTTTATCTGTGGAAACCGAGATCAGCGGGATTATCATCTCCAGAGATAAGTGAGACTGATCCTCCTTTATCTTCAAATATCTTCCGGGCCAGAGATACCTCCTTGGCTAATTTAACGGTTTCTTCTCCAACCTCTTTTTTTATGAATCCCTTAGACCAATAATCGACGACGAGACGGCTGTCTCCAAACACTTCTTTCTCCTTTTTTATTTCCGCTATCTTAAGAGCATATAGACAGGCGAAAAGTTCTCCGTAATTATTTGTCTTTCCCTTCGGGAGAAGATGTTTACCGTGCTTGTTTATTAACCCAGCATGCATGACCTCTGATAGAACATCTTTGCCGTCTTTATCCGTTACGCTTATTTCAACACCTTCTCCGCGTCCGGTTCCGGCATCAAAGAAGATACCGTCAGACATCTTTTTCTTGACCTTTATCTCGTATCTGGCGCCGGCTCTAAGCCATTTATCAGCTTCTTCTTTTGTTTTAAATCCCTTATAACGAGATCCTCTTTTATTTTTTACTAGACCTTCGCATTTTTTCCAATCAGATGTCGTGCCGGAGGTTCCGTCCGGCAGGAGATAGGCATAATATTTTTTTTCGGTGCTCATGGTTGAAGTATATCTTCGGTTCTTCCGTTTATAGATATCACGACAGATTCAACTGTGGGAAATTGCATAAGGGTTCGGACTATCTGGGTTCGGATAGCGGAAACTCGACATGAGCCGCCTACCTCTTTTTCAAGAGAGTCGTCGAAATCAATATAGACTATGCCGTCTTTCATGGATATTGATTTCATCTTCACTCCGTCATTTATAGATGTGAAATATCCCGCTTCTTTTTCAGACATAGTTGGTCCTTTCAATAACTCATCGATTGCGGTCTTTCCGACCGACTCGGTCTTTATGATTTGTCTGCTGAGCCCAAAGACTTTATCGCAGTCATTAACAGGGGAATCCGGGCTGTTTTTTCCGAAGAAGATCATAAGGTTAATAGTTTCATCGGAAGGAGTGACTGATACAGATATTTCCATGCGGGCGTCGTTTTCTGGAATTCCTGAGGGATTATCTTTTTTAAACACCAATTTGGCTGGTCCAGAATAATCGGTCGGAAGATCGATAGTTCCACTGAATCTGATTGGCAAGGTAGTCATCCAATCACTTAAGGCTGTAACGTGGCTGGTCGCGATGATATTTCCGGAAGAATCTTCAATGGATACCGGGAAGGACGCTTCAAAGAACCAATTACCTGGAGCTGTTCCTTCTAGTAGCACGCGATGAGAGACGGAAGATCCTGAGGTGGGGGAGGTGATTATGGGTTCTGAGATGATTTTTTCGGTGAATGTTTTACCTCCGGGGACGGCGCATCGGCGAGGGTAACTTTCCATGACTGGATATTTAAGGGCGCAACTATCGAAATCGGAGATCGATATATTCCGATTATCAGTCACCATCAAGATAACGGAGGTGCTGATAGCAAGAAAGAGAACGATGCCGACCCGGATAGCTGCTTGAACAACGATATTCTTAGACATATCTCTTAGATTATATCCTAGGAAGGCTGCGGCTTACAGCTGATATCCCTAAGACATTGATTCATGACACGCCTAAAATGTATAGAGGAAATACTTCAAATTGAGGATATTTAACTTGACAAAAGTCAAAAAAAGTATAGAATTACCTACTTTGGAGGAGAATATCGTCTTTAATCCTCTTTTGAATGATCAAACAGCACAAATGGCAAAATTTTTCTATAAAATAATCCCTTTTGTCGCGATTTTCTCGGCTGTTTTCTATCTTTTTAGAACCAGCGATTATTATACCGCGAAGATATTAAGCGCTTCTCTTGGAGGGGCCGCTACTCTTTATGGAACAATAGGGTCCATGTACGGCCTTATAGCCGCCTTTGTCATAAATAGACAATGGGAACAGTGGAATAATCTCGAAGATGCCGTAAAGAGTGAAGTCGATGCGCTTGAAAGATTCTGGCTTTGGTTTAGTAATTTTCCTAAAGAAACGAGGGACAGGGTCCAAATGAGAGTTAAAAGATATCTCGAATTAATGATAAACGAGGGTCTTCAGCTTTCTGCGGACGGAATAAGAAGCCAAGCCATCGAGGATGCGCTCAATTCTCTACATAAGACTGTCTATCATATGTTTAAAGAGGACCAGAGTTTGATGTCGCCGTCATTCGGCCTTTTTGCTGATATCCTGAAATGCCGATCAGATAGGCTAAGATACAGCTCGCATAAGGTCCCTAGAGTGCTTGTTGGAACCCTTGTATTCGGAGTCTTCCTAATGGTGGGGTTATCATTCTTCGTCGTAATCAAAAACATCTTTTTTGATTACATATTTACAATTGGTATAGGTACATTGGCTTACATGATTTATCTTGTTGTCGGTGATCTTAATAATCCTCTCAGGCCGGGAGATTGGCATATAACGACAAGGGATTATAAAGACCTCTTAAAGAGGATAGAGGCTGCTGAAACGATTCAGCATATGGAAAGCAAATAAGACCGATATTCAAAGGACGCTTTAAAGCGTCCTTTGACTTATAATCAATATTGTGTTACTCTTAAAGTCCACGTAAAGTGGACATTAAAAATTAGGAGGTAGATTTGATGAATCAAGTACAGGATCTGAAGTCAGTTCCTAACCAGCTGTTCAATTCTTTCTGTTCAAATCCGAACAGGGCAAGAGACATCGTCATTGGAGGCAGGCCATTTACCGTCTACGCCTTTCCGGGTTCCATGGGAGCCATCGGGAAAAGCGGAGATAAAGGGTCCAAGGATTCGATGATAGTCGTATGGGAGACCATGCCCCTCGAAAAAGGAGGAGATGTCCCTGTAGTGTTCGAGATGAAGATAGGCGTTCCAAAGGGAGGAGAGTTCGAATCTCTTCTCGTAAAGAAAGGAAACAGCTCGCTTGGTTTCGATTGCGCCCCGTTCTCAAGGATATTGAGAGAGGCTGAGGAACTTTGCGAAGGGAACATCATCATCTAGCTGATCCTGGAAAAAGACACCCCATCTGTAAAAGGATGGGGTTTTGTTTTGACAAGATATGGTATAAGTGTTATTTTCTTTTAAATACTTTTACAAAGAAATAGAGGAGTGATGACGGGTGATTGACAGATCATGGCTTAATTATCTATCGCCTTTTTCTGAGGTTAAACCTTTCGGTGGTGGGGCAGATGTCATAGTTGCCCAATCCTTCGGAAGGAACGCGTTTCCAGACGAGGGCCTGAGACAAAGGATAGTGACCATTAGAGAGTTATATTCAAGGGACGAGGAAATGTTTAGAGTTTTCAAAGGGATGGGTTTCGATCCAGGAAAGCCGAACATCTCGCTTGCATGGGAGTGTTCCAATCTTTCTCAGAAGTTTGGAATAAAGAAGTTTGTGATTCAGTGGGAGGTGGCTTTTGCTATCTGGTCCATAAATAGACAATTCTATTATTTCATGAAGACGCGAAATTCCCTTTTGATTATCTGGCCAGATTCACCATACCTAAGCTCGAAGGATATGATAGACGAAGCCGTAGATTGGATATCAGACAATGATCTTAAAAGAGTCGCTTTCGTGTGTCATAGAGGGATGGCTCCAAGAATAGAACTGATGCTTCGTAAGGCATTAGGAAAAGAAAGGGAGGTCGTGTGTCTGGATGGACAGCCGACCGATATGTTCGATTCAGGTTCTGTCCAGAAATGGACGACTAACCGGGCACGGTGGTTTATAAGAGAATTTTTCGTCAGAATCCATCATCTGTTTAAGGGTTGGGTTTAATAAAAAGACCGCAAAAGCGGTCTTTTCTCATATATAATTATCACCTGAAGTAAGCGGATATTCCAAACAGTCCATGGATGAGGGCCAGAGAAAGGGATATGAGAGCCATACGAGGATGCCATTTGAATGGTATCTTACGGATGCCTTTAAAATTAAGAAATCCTATAGTCGCCGTGGATATAAATGATAAAAGAGTGATTATTCCTAAGTACATAATTAAAGGCTTTCCGAAAATCGGAAAGTAAGCGATGCCTGCTAATGTTTCCATATGTAAATAATACAACATTCGGGTGTATAATCAGACCGTGAAAATAGTCTGGAATAAAGTAACCTGGTATTCAAAGGTTGTGGCTATGTGTCTGATGATTGCCTTGCCGGTGGTTGGATTTTATCTGGGAGAAAAATACGGAGAGAAAAAAGGATTCATATATTGGGCAGAGAGTAGACTCTCTTTAAAGGGAGATGAAGATAAGGAAACTGATTTCTACGCCGACATCTCGAAGTGGGTTATTCATCCGATGGATGATATTGGGATAGAGGTTAGATATCCACTGGACCTGGAAGAGGAAGACTTGTCGCGTACCGCTCCTGCAAGCGATTGGCGTCTTGATTCCCAAGGAATCTTAGGACAGAAGATTCTTAAGGTAAGAATTCCTAAGATATTCGATAGGCAGACTAATTTTAGCGGCGCGGAGCTTACCATTGGTTATAGTGCTGATAAAAAAGCTATTAAAGATTGTATAACTGCGCCACAGAACGGGTCTGTAACAGAGAAGGAGATAAATGGGAGGATATATTCTGTATTCTCCTCATCGGACGCCGGAGCAGGGAATTATTACGACACAAAAAGTTATCGCTCGGTTGTAAATGGAAAGTGCTATGCCATAGAACATACGATACATTCAGTGAACATAAAGAACTACCCTAATTCCTATGATCTAAGACTTGTTCATAAAGATAGGGTAACAAAGCTTCTCGATGATATGGTTGGTACGCTGATAGTAAAATAAAAAAACGCCTTAAGGCGTTTTTTATTTCTTATTTATCTTCTTATAGATAATAACTATTATCTCAAGGATGATTCCGATTACGGCGGGAACGACTCCATAAGGACATATATGGAAAAATCTATCTAAGTTCCAGAGCAAAAGAAAGAGGGCAATAAGCGACACAAAAATCAAAAGATGGTTCTTTAGTATAAAGCGCCACATAATTCTATTATATTATCTTTAGAATAGTCCGGCATTCAGAGAATTGATGCTTTGGTATGCTGACTGAAGGAAAGTGTTAATCGAATACGCGGCAATTATGACGGCCACAGCAGTGATAATCATTGAGATAATGGCTATTCTCCTAGATACTTCTCCAGGTTGCCTTATGTATTTTACCGTGAAATAAAGACCCAGAGGGGCAAGGAAAAAACTTACTAAATATACGATTATCTCTTTGCCTATTGATATCGATTCAAGTTTCGGTCTTAGGGGCTTACCGCAGTTGTAACAGAAATAGGCATCCTGTATTGCAGGAAACCTACATGATGGACATTGAACGATCGGAGGGACCAAGGGAACGTTTTCCATATATCAATTATATCTCTTGATATAAATTTAGACATCTACCGGACTTCCGGTCTGGATGAGGAGTATTTTTTCTTTTCTCGGAAAGGTTTTTATTTCTGCTTCACGCTTGAGCGCATCGCTTCTTGTTCCGCATTTTTCCGTATACACGACCCTTTTCGGAGTGTGTGATGATGTGTAGTTACCACCTTTTCCCCATAGGTGTTCTTTAAACCTTCTTTCGACATCGGTAGTTATCCCTGTATAAAGACTGCCTCCGATACATTCTATGATATAGAGATAAAACACCCGTCGGACCATAATTTAATGATATATCCTTTTCCCAAGCCGGGATATATCCAAAAATCTGGTCTAAAATGTTAGAATTACGGCAACATGGACGAAAAATTCATCTGGACAGAAGAATACAGCGTGCAGAACGAGATGATAGATGGTCAGCATAAGACCTTCTTTGGGATAACTAACGATCTAATAGAGCTGGCGTCCCGTAAGGAGATAGATAGGAACGAGTTATTAGACCAAGTTGCCAAGCTTGGAGATTATGCCTTTTTCCATCTTGGAACCGAAGAAGATCTTTTTAGTAAATATGGCTATAGCGGAGCCGAGCATATAGCCGCTCATAATATGTTTAGGCAGGAGGTAACTCAAATGATGGATGCAGTCAGGGAAGATGGGGTAGATATTGGACTTCAAGCACGCCGTACCGCCGATTTTGCTGGCAATTGGCTTAAAATCCATATAGAGACAATGGATAGACAATATGCACCTTTTTTCACGGAGAAGGGCCTAAAATAGGCTATCTTAAATCATCCACAGTTCTTTTCTTGTACAATATATAGATATGAACAAAGCTAAATATATTGCAGTCGCAATGGCCATGGTAATCATCGTTCCGGCATCAGCTCAAACCGGTGCTCAGAATTCTGCTGCGACCGACCAGGTTGTCGTCGGTAATATCCAGGCCGAGGGTCAGACGGCACCAAATATCCAGAGAAGGATAGATGATGCCGTAAAGATTATGATTCAGGGAAGAGAGTCGTTCCAGGTTCAATTACAAGCCAAGAAAGACGAAGCTTTAAGAAAGACAGAGACTCAGAGGACAGAACTGAAGAAGAAGATAGCGACCATAAAGGATCAGGCCAAGAAGGCTATAGTCGAGAACCTCGAAAAGAGATTACAGGAGCTGAACGCTAATCAGGTGACCCATTTTTCTAATGTGGTTGATCAAATAGATAAAGTCCTTCAAGGAATCGTCTCCCGTACTGAGAAGATTTCTGCGGCCGGTAAGGATGTGACGACAATTAGGGCTGACATCTCGAGTGCTCAAGTAGCGATTTCTACGGCCAGAAATGCTATATCAACTCAGACGGCAAAGATTTATGTTCCGGTCATATCTACAGAATCAACTCTTAAAGAGGATGTTGGAAAGACTAGACAGTCTTTGCATGCAGACCTGAAAGCGGTCCAGAACAGCGTTTCAGCTGCCAAGGATGCAGTAAGAAAAGCTGCCACTAATCTTGCAAAAATAACCAGCGGAGATGTTAATATAACGGCGGGCGGTGCGAGCAGTGGAAATTAGAAGCCTAATAAAAACATGAATATGAATAAAAAAATCATCTATTGGATTATAGCGATTGCGATTATAGTTATTGTCGGATTGTCGGCTTGGTGGTGGTTATCTCAAAGCAAGCTCGTCCAAGCTCCGGCGAATACGCCCGAAACTCAGCAGGAGGGCACTCCGCTTGTCGGAGATGAATTAGTTCCCGCCGATACGGTGGTCGCCATAGATGCGTCTCTCGATGGAATAGATGTTGGAGATATAGATAAGGAGTTCAAAGAGATAGATCAGTCTATAGGCGATCTCTAAATATAGATTAATAAAAAATGCGCTCTTAATAAGGGCGCATTTTTAGATAATAGTAAATTTTAAATAACCACCCCATATATCATATAATTCAGGGATATGGGTTCCGACAGACAAAATAAT
>JAQTUL010000006.1:0-38610 GCA_028710275.1 Candidatus Colwelliibacteriota bacterium
ACTAATGGACTGGAAGATTTCTCTGGAAACTCAAACAATGGGACGGCTTCCAATGTTAATGGAAGCGGAATGACTTTCACCACTGGAAAGGTGGGAAGCGCGGTGCAATTCGATGGGGCGGATGATAATTCGCGATTACCAAATAACATAGGACTTGGACAATCAGAATTAACAGTATCTGTTTGGGTTAAACATAATTCTTTTGGTACTTCAGGAAGTTCACGACCATATGTCAGTGATTGGAATATTTGGTCTTCTGGTTATCAAAAAGGATTTATTCTAAGGACATATGACATATCAGATAAGCCGGGTTTTAATATCTGTGATGGTATAAATTATTTTTCCGTCGGTTCATCCGAAAGCATTAATATTAGTGTCTGGTATAATATAGTCGGTGTTTTTAAAGCAAATTCTATTTATAAAATTTATATTAATGGACTTCAAAAAGGAAGTTCAAATGCTCCGAGTCAATATATTAAGGAATCTACAAGTCCGATATATATAGGGTACAGTGGTATTAATCCTGGAAAGTTTGATGGTTTAATTGATGACTTA
This sequence comes from Candidatus Colwelliibacteriota bacterium, assembly GCA_028710275.1. Classification (GTDB taxonomy): domain Bacteria; phylum Patescibacteriota; class Minisyncoccia; order UBA6257; family Colwellbacteraceae; genus STB-63. The sequence goes on from JAQTUL010000006.1 coordinate 556, forward strand.
AGAATTTATAATCGCGCTCTTTCGGCCCCCGAAATTCAGGCCATCTATAATGCCGGAAAATAGAACTTTGACATATTTCCTTTTAAGCCTTAGTTTTTCGTTGTAATGCCTTCGTCAAAAAAGAAAGTCTTCGTCGGTCTTTCGGGAGGAGTCGATTCATCGGTCGCCGCCTTATTGTTGCGTGACGAGGGATATTCCGTCACTGGTATTCATATAAAGGGATACAACATCGACGGTTGCGGCGAAGTGGATGCTGATGATGCCCGTCGGGCCGCCGGACGCTTAGGTATTCCGTTCTATGTTTGGGATATGGAGGAGGAATACAAGAAAGCGGTCGTCGATTATATGGTTGAGGGCTATCGTTCCGGGATTACTCCTAACCCGGATGTCATTTGTAATAAGGAGATAAAGTTCGGCCTTTTTTTAAAGAAGGCTATTTCTTTAGGCGCCGACTTAATCGCGACCGGTCACTATGTCCGTCGTGATAAGGGTGGCATAAGTCTGTCCATTGCTGAAGATGGTACGAAGGATCAGTCTTATTTTCTATGGACCCTTGGTCCTGATGCTATAAAGAAATCCCTTTTCCCCCTAGGGGGCCTCTTAAAGAGCGAGGTTAGGCGGATTGCAAGCAGAGCCGGACTTCCTACTGCCGGAAAGAAAGATTCTCAAGGAGTATGTTTCTTGGGAAAGGTGGATATGGCCGTTTTTCTCGAGCGGTTTATATCGAGGAATCCTGGCCCGATAGCTACTGTCGAAGGGAGGGTTATAGGCGAGCATAAGGGACTTTCTTTTTATACGATAGGCCAGCGTCATCTTGGTATCGGAAAATATAATCTTGGATTACATGGAAGCGAACCGACTCTTCCCCGATATGTAGTCGGTAAGGATATCGAAAAGAATATGCTTTTAGTCGCTGAAGGTGATAATCATCCGGCTCTTTTTACTAGAAATATCTCTCTGAAGGATGTTAGTCTTTGTTCAGGGAAGAAATCGCTCTCCTTAGAGGTTCTTGCGAGAGTAAGATATAGACAACCTCTCGCAAAAGCCGATATTTCGGCCTATGGAGGGAAGGGGAATATTGTTTTCGATGAGGCTCTGAAATTTGTGGCTCCCGGCCAATCAGTAGTCTTCTATTCTATGGAAGGAGAAATGCTTGGTGGCGGGGTTATAATATAAGACCGCTCTCGCGACAAGTCCGTCATTAGATATCTTTTAAAATTTTTAAAGTTATCCACTTTTTCATTTCTATATAATGTATATATGGACCTTTTAAATAAAAATAAGAAAAAAGCTCTCATTGTCGTGGCTCATAAGGATTTTCGCGACGAAGAGTATTTCATTACCAGGGAGATTCTAGTCTCTTCTGGCATCTCAGTCGATACAGCCAGTTTTGATATATCTCCTGCTGTTGGCATAAGGGGCGGAAAGGTAGATGTGGATGTTTTGATTTCCAACGCCAGGGCGGATGATTATGATGCCCTTGTGTTGATTGGCGGTCGGGGGATTAGTTCTTATTTAGACCACGCCGCTCTTAATGAGCTTGTTCGCTCTTTTGTGGTCGCCGAAAAATTGGTCGCCGCTATCTGCGCTGCTCCTATAATCCTTGCTAGAGCTGGTGTTCTTACTGGGAAAAAAGCGACTGTTTGGCACACTCCGGACAATATGGCCTATCCGGAAATTCTCTCAGCGAGCGATGCCGTCTTTGTAGATGAAGAAGTGGTTATAGATGGTAGGATTATTACCGCTAGCTATCCGGAAGCTTCTAATAGGTTTGCTGAATCTGTTGTATCTATGATCTGATGCGTCCTGACGTAGGCGCGTTTTTAATATCGGTATTTTTTATATCGGGTGCTTCGTTTGCCGCATCCGGCCTCCATCTTTCCGTTTTTCTAATAGGTCCGGCTATTTCTTTTATTATATATATCCTGTTTCGCCGAAAGATTCGTCTGTCGCTGCCGTTCTCTCTAATTCTTTCCATCTGTCTCATTCTTGGGGCTTTTTATTTTCATCTTCGTGATATTCAGTCAGGATTTTCAGACAGAGAGGTGTTCAAAGAAAATGTTTTTATAAACTCATTTCCAGAGAAGGGGAGGGGCTCGGTCATCTATGGGGCGGAGACACCTGATGGCGAGTTGGTAGATATAAGGGCTCGACCATATCCCTCTTTCAGATATGGGGATATTCTTATGATTGATGGGAAGATATCCCTTACAAAGAACGGCACTCCGACAGTTATATTTCCCGAGATTACTATTGTAGGTGAAGGCGCCGGTTCGCCGATTATAGCGGCTGTTTTTAAGCTAAGGGAAAGACTGACGGCCGGTTTAAAGTCTTCTCTTTCTCCTCGTTCTTCGGCTCTTGCGTCTGGCATACTTCTCGGTGATAAGTCCGGATTTTCAGACGATATGTGGGATGATTTTAGGGAAACTGGAACGACGCATATTGTGGCACTCTCCGGATTTAACATAGCGGTCGTGATATGGGCTGTTGGCCTGCTTGTTGCGGGTTTCAGTCGGAGGTTCAGGTCGGCTTGTGTTTTAATCACTGTGTCGCTCTTTGTCATAATGGCTGGAGCGGAATCTTCGGCAGTCAGAGCCGCTATTATGGGCTCTTTAATGCTTATGGGTCGCGATATCGGTCGTTCGACCGGTATGCGTAATGTTATTGCTCTCTCTGCGCTTCTAATGGTTGTCTGGGATCCTTCGGTGGTGATTATGGATATCGGTTTTGAGCTATCTTTTCTGGCGGTAATCGGCATCATATATCTAGCACCGTTCATCCGTGGTCTGATTGGCCTAACCGAGGAGGCGTCGTTAGGAGGGGTTCTTGTTGATACAGTTTCCGCCCAAGTTATGGTTTTGCCTATCCTTCTTCTGCGTTTCGGATCGGTTAGTTGGTACTCTGTTATAGTTAATCTCGTCGTTGTCGGTACAGTGCCTCTTGCGATGACTCTCTCGCTGTTCACTGCCGTTTTTGGGTCGGTTCCAGGGTCGATATCCGTCATCGTGGGATCGCTTGCCGACGTGGTTTTGCGTTATGAACTGGAAACCATCCATCTTTTTGCTGTCGTTTTTTAATATCGCCGTTATAGCGGTCGTTATTTCTATTTGCCGATTAGGAGGACCATCCGTAGACTTTTTATCGGTCGGCCAAGGGGACGCGAGTCTCATCTCTACGTCTAAAGGTCTTACTGTGCTTATAGATGGAGGTCCAAATACTGATATCTTAAGATCTTTGGAAAAGGCTCTTGGGAGGGATAAGAGATTAGATATTGTCATCTTGACCCATCCCCATAGTGATCACTATGGGGGACTGATAGATGTATTGAAAGCATACAATGTCGGCGTGGTTTTAACGTCAGGCGAAAAAAGTTCAGACCCTGCTTTTTTGGAATTTATTGATTTGATGAATATCAAAGGTGTTAGGTCTATCGGTCTATCTTCCGGTGACAAGGTCTTTATCGATGAAGCGAAGATAGATGTTCTTTCACCATTTTCGGATACTGAGCTATTAGACCCTAATTCATCTTCTCTTGTCGTGATAATCGAGGAGAATGGCGCGAAGTTCCTTTTTACTGGAGATATAGGTCAAAAGGAGGAGAAGCAATTAGTTCAGTCGTTCGATATCAAGGCCGACGTCCTGAAGGTTCCCCATCATGGCTCCAATGGGTCATCATCTGAGTCTTTCTTATCTGAGGTCCGTCCAGATATCTCCGTCGTTGAGGTGGGGAAGAATGGCTATGGGATGCCAAGATCTGAGGTTTTAGATAGGCTGCGCTCTGTCGGGAGTATTGTATATCGCACGGACGTTGATGGGTCGATAAGGATCACTCCTTCCGATAAAGGTCTTAAGGTGTTCGGCTTGAGATAAGCGCAGCTTTAAAAGCTGCATAATAGGATGATATAATCCCGGGTATGCGCACTCTGATAGCGGAAACGGCGGGAAAAGCCGGTGAGACCGTGGTTTTGAAAGGCTGGGTCCATACCCGTAGGGATCATGGAAAGCTTATATTCATTGATCTTCGCGACCGTTCTGGCATTGTTCAATTGGTTTTCTTTCCTAATAAGGAAGGGGATAATTCCGCTTATGAACTTGCTGGTTCCCTTCGGTCGGAATGGGTTATTGAAGTTGAAGGTAAAATTTCGAAGCGTCCCGACTCTATGGTTAATGCCGATATCCTTACGGGCGGGGTTGAGATACAGGCGGAAAAATTAGTGGTCCTTTCAGAATCCAATACTCCTCCTTTTCCGCTCGACACTGATGGTAGGGAAATAGGGGAGGAAACCAGGATGACCTATCGATATCTCGATCTTCGCCGTGAACGCCTAACAAATAACATTAGGAACCGTTCTAAGATAATAAAGTTTTTTAGGGATTTTCTTATGGGTCTGGATTTTATCGAAATAGAGACGCCATCCCTAAGTAAGTCCACCCCTGAGGGTGCTAGAGATTATCTCATCCCTTCAAGGCTATATCCAGGTAGTTTCTATGCTCTCCCTCAGTCTCCCCAGCAATACAAACAGCTTCTTATGGTTGCCGGAATGGAACGTTATTTCCAGATTGCCAGGTGTTTTCGTGATGAGGATACAAGGGGTGATAGGCAGCCGGAGTTTACCCAGTTGGATATAGAGATGAGTTTCGTCGAGAGAGAGGATGTAATGGACCTCGTGGAAGAGATGCTGATAAAGCTCGTTTCGACCCAATATCCGGAAAAAAGAATCCAACAGGTCCCATTTCCTCGCATGTCATATAAGGAGGCGATGGATAAATATGGCTCCGACAGGCCGGATATTAGGGAAGACAAGAATGACCCTAACCTTTTGGCCTTCTGTTGGGTTATAGACTTCCCCTTCTTCGAGAAGACTGAAGAAGGAGGTTGGACGTTTACTCACAACCCTTTCTCTGCTCCGAAGCCTGAATTCATGGGTGATTTGATGGAGAAGAGGAATATAGGTGAGATATTGACGACTCAGTATGACATCGTGCTCAATGGTTTTGAGGTAGGTGGTGGAAGTATTAGAAATCATAAGAGCGAAGCTCTCAAAAAGGTTCTTGATATAATGGGCTTCACTGAGGAGAGGATAATGGCCAATTTCGGACACATGGTCGAAGCATTGGATTTCGGCGCTCCTCCACATGGAGGCATCGCCCCTGGAGTGGATAGGCTGGTGATGATATTACAGAACGAGCCGAATATCCGCGAGGTTATCGCTTTTCCAAAGACTGGAGACGGTCGGGATCTGATGATGAAGGCTCCGTCGGAGGTTTCCCCGGAACAATTGAAGGAGTTGCATGTCAAGATAGTCGATAAGTAAGGAAGATAAACTAAACATATATGTTTCCATGGATATGAAAAAGGAAAGAACAATGGTAGCTCTTAAGCCGGATGGAGTTCAGAGAGGCCTTATAGGGGAGATAATAGCCCGCTATGAACGCACTGGATTAAAGCTCTGCGCCATAAAGATGGTTGTCCCGACGCCGGAACTTGTTGAAAGACACTATCTTGTCGACCCCGAATGGCCGATGAAGACCGGTACGAAGAGTATCGAATCCTATCGCAAGAAAGGGATAATTCCTCCGAGCGAGGATCCGCTCGAGATAACAAAGATCGTTCTAAATAACCTTAAAAAATATCTTTCTTCTGGTCCTATGATCGCTATGGTCTGGCAGGGGGTTAACGCCGTAGGTGTCGTTCGCAAGATAACCGGCGCCACAGAGCCTCTTACCTCCGATGTCGGCACCATAAGAGGAGATTTCACGATAGATTCCTATGCTCTTTCCGATGTTGATGGCAGAGCCGTGAGAAACCTCGTCCATGCTTCAGGAACCCCTGATGAGGCAGAAAAGGAAATAGCTCTTTGGTTCTCACCTGAAGAGGTTAGGGATTACCGCCTTTTAAACGAAGCGATGATTTATGATGTCAATCTTGACGGAATACTCGAGTAGATCCCAGATAAAAGTATAAAAAGCGCCTTTAGGGCGCTTTTTTAAATCAGGGCATTGCCCATTTCGGGTCTTTTGATTACTATTTCGCTAGTGGTCCTTTATATTATTCTATTTGATTGAAAGGGGTGCCTGTCCTATGTATCGACCTTTATCCATCGAAGGATTGGAGCCAGCTATGATTCCTATTTTTATCGCCTCTTTATTGCCCGAAGAAAGAGAGTCTTTATTCAGGGGAGAGGAAAGATTTTTTAGTGATCCTTTAAATAGGGCGCTAAAGAGACTGGAGGATGAAAGGGATTGGCAGACGTTTATGGATGAGCTGTTAGCTCCGCTTGAAACCGAAGAAAAGAAGGTTCTGCTTGGATGTAAGGCTTTCAATTGCCTGCCTGAAGGTAAGGCGTTCAAAATGCAATTAACCATCTCGCGTTGACAGGATCCGCCCATTCGGGCGGATTTTTATATTCACCTGGGGATAATTTTTGTTTTGGATGTTTTGTTAGGTTTTATGGCCATTGCAGCAGATATCGATGGGGTTATAATTATATTATCCTTCCTTGATCAGGTTCCGGATCGAATAAAATATTCAGGAGGATCTAAAGTATCATGGTCTGCGGACTGCGATTGAGGTCCACCAATCTGGCATTAGCCGGGGAAACCTGAACCAAGTGGGATATCAAAGGCTCTCGTTCATGAGGGCCTTTGTTGTATCTTTTGGACTATCGATTATTTAAGATTGAAAGAGACTTGATTCTCCATTTTTTGCTTATATTTTCAGATATCGAAAAAACCTAGCAAGAAGCCTTTTTACTGGCACATAAATAAAACCCTTCCGAAGAAGGGTTTTATGGTTTTTGTCGGGCTGCCGGGAATTGAACCCGGGTCACACCCACCCCAAGGGTGCATACTGCCGTTATACTACAGCCCGTTTTGATACACTGCAGAGCGAAAGAGATTCCGTAATCTAAGCTCCAAGCTTTGACATATCGATAATCTCCGCTGCCCAGAAGAGATTAGGCAACCGATATATTCTGCCATCCATTTTATATTTATTCAAATATCCATATCTGTTTTTTTGCCCTATTATCCCTACACAAAAAGCGCCCCCTCTTGGTGGGAGCGCTTTTCTTATATCTCTCACTTCTATATAGCCATCTTCTTAGCGATGGTCTTGGCGCATTTTACGCAGGCGATAACTCGCCTTCCAAGTATCCTCGTGGGCTGAAGATTGGCGTTCTTTCTTTTTTTCGGGGTCGGATTATAGTGTCCGCGAAGCTTTATTCTGGCGCCGCGAAGGATTGATCCCTTCCCGCAGATTTCACACTGACGCATTTTCGTATACTATAAGAAAACGGGAACGGTGTAAAGCTCAGGCCTCCAGACAGCCTTCACTCTTCTATTAATATGGATAACATCACTGAAAAGCTTTTCTTGTATGTGGTAATCACTCTCTCTGCGGTGGTCCATGAATATTCCCATGCTTTTATTGGAAACGAGCTAGGGGATGATACCGCTAAAAGGATAGGTCGTCTTAGCTTAAACCCCTTAAGACACATCGATCCTATAGGAACGGTACTTGTTCCTCTTCTTTTGCTCTTCACCTCGGGTACTTTCATAGGTTGGGCTAAGCCGGTGCCCTATAACCCTATGAATCTCAAAGGTAGGAAAGATGAGCTTAAAATAGCTCTGGCTGGGCCAGCTTCTAACCTGGCCATTTCTGTTTTGGTGTCCGGGTTATTTTATTTGGCCACGTTGTTTCTTGGCGGCTCGGCTAATTTTATAACTATAGGCCCATTTGTAGCCCTTATTATCTACGTAAATATATCTCTAGCTCTCTTTAATCTGCTTCCGGTACCGCCATTGGACGGATCCAAGATATTGAGTTTTATTCTCCCTCATAACCTCGCTAGACGGGTTGAAGGAATGGGCTTCTTAGGACTTATCATTGCTCTTTGGGTTGGAATGATGGTTGTGCCCCCTATAGCTTCGGTTCTTTTCTATATTATCACCGGGTTCGGTCATCTGCCGCTTGCTGGGTAGGAATAGGCGAATAGGCCTTATATTCATTGACATTGATTGAGTCTTATTGATATATTACATCTCGTGCCAACGATGAATCAGCTCCTGAAGAAGGGGCGTAAAAATTTAACCAATAAATCAAAGTCCCCGGCGATGGGTGAGTATTTTAATACCCTGAAAAACCGGCCGGTGGAATCCGCTTCCCCGCAGAAGCGCGGAGTATGTCTTAAGGTCTTTACCACTACCCCAAAGAAGCCGAACTCGGCTTTACGTAAGGTGGCAAGGGTCCGTCTTACGAACGGTATGGAGGTCACTGCCTACATTCCTGGAGAAGGCCATAACCTTCAAGAGCACTCCGTGGTCATTATCCGCGGTGGTCGCGTAAAAGACCTCCCGGGTGTGAGATATCACATCGTTCGCGGAAAGCTCGACACCTCCGGTGTCGCGAATCGCAAACAACAGAGAAGCAAGTACGGAGCAAAGGTAGCTAAGAAAAAGTAAAAGCCCATGAGAAGAAAAAGGAACTATAAAAGAGAACATGAACCTGATATCCGTCACCAGAGTGTGGCGGTGAGTCGCTTCGTGAATTATCTGATGTACGACGGAAAAAGGTCCGTCGCTGAGAAGGATCTCTATGGTGCTTTTGATATCATCGAAAAGACCGGCGTAAAGCCCCTCGAAATATTCGACAAAGCTCTCGACAATGTGAAGCCTATGGTCGAAGTGTTCTCCAAGAGGGTTGGTGGAGCCAACTATCAGGTTCCTCGCGAGGTTCGCCCCGAGAGGCAGTTTATGCTTGCTTCAAGGTGGCTTATCGCTGCCGCCCGCGGAAAGAAGGGCCAGCCTATCTCTGATAAATTAGCCGCTGAACTTTTGGCCGCCTCGAACGGCGAAGGTGCTGCTATCAAGAAGAAGCAAGATATCCACAGGATGGCCGAAGGCAATCGTGCCTTTGCTCATTTTGCTAACTAGTTTCCGAACCGCTCACTTTAAAACTACATGGAAAGCAAGTTCTACCCCATCGAAAAAACCCGTAATATCGGTATCACCGCCCACATCGACGCCGGAAAGACGACTACGTCTGAACGTATTCTTTTCTATACCGGAGTTTCCCATAAGATCGGAGAGGTTCATGAAGGCGCTGCGGTTATGGACTGGATGGAACAGGAGCGCGAGAGAGGTATAACAATTACTTCTGCGGCTACCACCTGTTTCTGGGTGCCGAGTTATAAAAAGGGAGATAAGGCCCATGAATATCGCATTAACCTGATTGACACTCCTGGACATATCGATTTTACGGTAGAGGTTAAGCGTTCGCTGCGTGTCCTTGACGGAGCCGTTGTCGTCTTCGATGGTGTTTCCGGAGTTGAGCCCCAATCCGAGACCAATTGGCACTATGCTGATGAATATCGGGTTCCTAGAATCTGTTTTATAAACAAGCTTGACCGTACTGGCGCCTCGTTCGATAAGAGCTTTCAATCCATTAAGGATCGCCTTTCAACGAAAGCCATTGCCATCCAGATACCTATAGGCATCGAATCTGAACTCGAAGGCGTAGTCGATCTCTTGGCCATGAAGGCCTTTCGCTTCGAAGGAGATAAGGGGGAAAAGGTTGTTGAGTCGGATATCCCTGATAATCTCAAAGCGGAGTGCGAGAATCGTCACGCTGAGCTCGTTGAACGCATCGTCGAGAGTGACGATAAGCTGATGAATGATTATCTGGAGGGAAAGCCAATCTCCTATGATGATCTTAAGAAAACTCTCCGTAAGGCTACTCTTAATCTCGATCTCATCCCCGTTCTCTGTGGAAGCGCATATAAGAATAAGGGAGTGCAATTAGTCCTCGATGCGGTCGTCGATTATCTGCCTTCACCTAAGGATTTGCCTCCAGTGAAGGGAATAGATCCCAAGGATGGGTCTGATATAGAGAGACATCCTACCGACGAAGAACCGTTTACAGCCCTGGCCTTTAAGGTCGCTACTGATCCATTTGTCGGAACGCTCACTTTCTTCCGTGTTTATGCCGGAAAAATAGCGAAGGGAAGCTATATTTTAAACGCTTCCAAAGACACTCAAGAGCGCGCAAGTCGCATTCTGCGCATGCACGCGAACGACCGTGAAGAGGTGGATGAACTTACATCCGGACAAATCGGTGCCCTTGTCGGATTAAAGGGAACGACTACGGGAGATACTCTCTGTGATCCCGGAAAGCCAATCATCCTTGAACAGATTGTGTTTCCTGAACCGGTCATTGAGCAGAAGATTTCCCCGAACACTAAAGCTGACCAGGAAAAGATGGGTATTGCGCTTCATAGACTGGCTGAAGAAGATCCTACCTTTAAGGTCCATGGAGATCCCGATACGGGAGAGACGATCATCGCCGGAATGGGGGAGCTTCACCTTGAGGTTCTGGTGGAGCGCATGAAGAGGGAATTTAACGTCGAGGCTCAGGTAGGAAGACCGCAGGTCGCCTACAAGGAAGCCATCCTAGGCAATGGAGAGGCTCAAGGTAAGTATATCAAGCAATCTGGAGGTCGCGGACAGTATGGAGATGCATGGCTGAAGGTTGAACCTCTTGAAAAGGGCAAAGGATTCGAATTCGTTGATGCCATCAAGGGAGGTGTTATCCCAAGGGAATTCATTCCTGCCGTCGAGAAAGGTGTTAAGGAATCGCTTACAAAGGGTGTCATCGCCGGTTTCCCGATAGTGGATATCAAAGTAACCCTCTTCGATGGCTCTTACCACGATGTCGATTCCTCTGAAGCAGCCTTTAAGATTGCCGCTTCCATGGCTTTCCAAGAGGCCGTTAAGAAGGCGAAACCAGTTATACTGGAGCCGATCATGAAGGTTCAGATCATCGTTCCTACGGAATACATGGGTGATGCGACTGGAGATGTTTCCTCAAAGAGAGGAAAGATAGAATCTATCGATGACAGGGCGAACGTAAAAATCGTCAACGCCACTGTTCCGCTCTCGGAGATGTTCGGTTATGCCACCAAGCTCCGGTCGATGACACAGGGAAGAGGTTCGTTCACTATGGAGTTCGGCTACTATGAGCCTGCTCCTAGGAATCTCGAAGAGGCCATAGTTTCCGGTAAGAAATAAGGGTAAATTTTCTTGACACCCCGTCAAGCCCTAGCTAGAATTCTTAAGTCGTAAAAAACCTATTAACCAACAAATAAAGAAGACACATGGCAGAGAAATTTGAGCGCACGAAGCCGCACGTCAACGTTGGTACCATTGGTCACGTCGACCATGGTAAGACTACCTTGACTGCCGCTATAACCCACACCCTTTTCCTCAATGGTCTCACCAAGAAGGAAGAGAAAGTGGATCAGATCGATAACGCACCTGAAGAAAAGGCCCGTGGTATAACGATCGCCCTCCATCACTCGGAGTACGAGTCAGCCAATCGCCACTATGCCCACATCGACGCCCCTGGACACGCCGACTACATCAAAAACATGATTACCGGTGCCGCCCAGATGGACGGAGCGATACTCGTTGTCGCCGCTACTGATGGTCCTATGCCTCAGACTCGCGAGCACATCTTGCTTGCTGGACAGGTTGGTGTTCCTAAGATAGTGGTCTTCCTTAATAAGGTTGATATGGTTGATGATGCCGAGATGATCGATCTCGTCGAAGCTGAGATAAGGGAACTTCTTTCGAAGTACCAGTATCCTGGCGATGAGATTCCTGTCATCCGTGGATCCGCTCTTAAGGCCCTTGAGGCCACCTCTAGCGATGATCCGGCTCTTGAGCCGATTATGAAGCTAGTCGAAGCCCTCGACACTTATGTTCCTGAACCTAAGCGCGAGACGGATAAGCCCTTTATTATGCCTGTTGAAGATATATTCACCATCGAAGGCCGCGGTACTGTTGTTACCGGCCGTATCGAAAGGGGAACTATTAAAATCAACGAGGAAGTTGAAATCGTCGGTCTTAAGGACACCGCTAAGTCGGTTGTCACCGGTATTGAGATGTTTAATAAGCAGCTCGAGTCCGGAATGGCCGGAGATAACGTCGGAATCCTTTTGAGAGGTATTAAAAAGGAAGATATTGAGCGCGGTCAGGTTCTCGCTAAACCGGGAGCCACCACTCCTCACACCGAATTCACCGCCGAGGTTTATCTCTTAGGCAAGGAGGAAGGCGGTCGCCACACTCCTGTCTTCGGAGGATATAAGCCTCAGTTCTACATCCGCACCACTGATGTTACCGGGGAAGTAACTCTTCCTGAGGGTATGGAAATGGCCATGCCTGGAGACACAGTGAACGTAAACGTCAAACTCATCGCTCCTGTCGCTTTGGAGGAGAAGCAGAAGTTCGCCATCCGCGAGGGTGGTAAGACTGTCGGCGCCGGTGTTGTCACGAAAATTAACAAGTAAAGTTCTATTCCCTTGGATAAGCTGAGGTTAAGGATTAAATCCTACGATCAAAGATTAATAGATAACTCATGTCGGCAGATAGTCGAGGTCTTAGAGCGCTCCAATGCGGAGATCTTAGGGCCTATACCACTGCCTACTGAGTTCAAAAAGTATACTGTCAACCGGTCGTCCTTCGTATACAAGAATAGCCGGGAGCAGTTCGAGATGAGGATCCATAAGAGAATCATCGATATCCTTAACCCGAGCCAGCGCTTGATGGAATCCCTTTCTGATCTGAATCTTCCAGCAGGGGTAGACATCGAGATTAAAATGGTTTAATATTCAAGGCACCTGGTTTTAAAGGTAATAGCCGAGAATGGAGATAAAAAATAACCGAGGCTATCCCGGTTATTTTTTATGAGGTTCACACGCATAAATGCAAAACATGATCATCGGTCAAAAAGTAAAGATGGATCAGATTTTCTCCGAGTCAGATGTGACTCCGGTGACTTGGGTCTCCATTAAGGAGCCTGAAGTCGTCGACCTTGCGGTCGGCAGTGAAGTCAAGATCGTCGGTATCACTAAGGGAAAGGGTTTCCAGGGTGTCGTAAAGCGCCATGGTTTTGCCGGAGGTCCTAGAAGTCATGGTCAAAAGAACCGAGAGCGCGCCCCTGGCTCTCTTGGTCCGACTGCCCCTCAGCGCGTTATTCCCGGCCGCAGAATGGCTGGGCGCATGGGAGGAGACAGGCAGACCCTGAAGAAGGTTAAAGTGGTCGAATGGAACGCTGAAGGAAGGATGCTTGCTCTGAGCGGCTCTCTCCCCGGGCGCAGGGGAAGTAAGGTGAAGATATTCGCCTAAAATAAATTTCGCAGTATAGATTCGTGCCACAAATTCCAATGACTACCGACCTGTATAACAATTCGGCAAAAGTAATAGACAAGGTTGAACTCCCGGACCGAGTTTTCGGTACCTCTTGGAATCCCGACCTCGTTAAGCAAGCTCTCGATGCCCAAATTGCCAATGTCCGTAAGCCTCTGGCTCACACCAAAGATAGAAGCGAGGTCTCGGGAGGAGGAAAGAAACCTTGGAAGCAGAAGGGGACCGGCCGCGCGAGGCATGGTTCGATTCGCTCTCCGATTTGGAAAGGAGGAGGTGTTGCCCATGGTCCTACAAAAGATAAGGTCTTTGCCGTTAAAATAAACAGGAAGATGAAGCAGGTTGCTATATTCAGCGTCCTGTCGAAGAAGTTTTCGGATGGAGAAATAAGAGTCGTCGATTCGATGGCTGTCGCCGAGCCTAAGACCAGATTGGTCTCGGGAATAGTGAGGGCTTTCTCTGAAAAGACTCCGAGCGCTCTCATCATCCCTTCCGCCTCGAACAAGAACGTCTATCGCGCTTCCTCTAATATTCCTAAGGTGAAGAGCCTTGATCCTAAATCTCTTAATGTTCTCGATTTACTGAAGTACAAGAACATCCTTATCGAGAAGGATGCGGTTGCATCCATAAACGATCACTACCATGCCATCTAAGGAACTTATAAGACAACCTATCGTAACCGAGAAGGCTGAGAGGATGAAGAAAGAAAGCAAGTTCGTCTTCATCGTTGATAAAAAGGCTGTTAAGAACGAGATCAAGAAGCTTATCGAGAAAAACCATAAGGTTGAGGTTGTGGCTGTTAATATCGTCCGCCGCGGAACCGCTAAGAAGGCGATAGTCACCCTTAAATCCGGACAAACGATCAATGAAAAAGTTTAATCCTACAACTCCTTCTAGGAGACATATGACCGTCCCGGATTATTCCGTCCTATCCGATGTTAAGCCGGAAAAGAGGCTTATGATGAATATCCAGACGAAGGCTGGCCGCAATAATAGCGGTCGGATAACTGTTCGTCATCAGGGAGCCGGAAATAAGAAAATGTATCGTATGGTCGACTTTGTGGCCGTCGACAAGCTTGATGTACCCGCAAAGATCGAGACCATCGAGTATGATCCCTATCGCACCGCTTTCATAATGAAACTTCTCTATAGGGATGGAGAGAGACGCTATTCCCTTGCTCCTTGCGGAGTTAAAGAGGGTGATACCATCATTGTGGCCGAGATAGCTCCTTTCACTCCTGGAAACAGGATGAGGATGAAGAATATCCCTGTAGGAACAAGCGTATATAATATCGAGTTAAACCCCGGAAAAGGAGGGCAGATAGTTCGTTCCGCTGGCTCTTTTGGTGAGATTCAGGGACATGATTCCGGATATACTCATTTAAAGATGTCTTCCGGTGAGGTGAGAAAGGTTCTTTGGGACTGCTTCGCCTCTATAGGTCAAGTATCCAATCCTGATTGGCGTCATGTCGTCATAGGTAAGGCGGGACGCAATCGTGGTATGGGTATCAGACCGACCGTAAGAGGAACCGCTATGAACCCCTGTGATCATCCATACGGTGGTGGTGAGGGTCGTCAGCCGAGAGGCACTAAGAGACCTAAGACTATGTGGGGTAAGGTAACTGGAGGAAAGAAGACCAGGGATAAGAAGAAATGGTCTAATGTCGTCATAATGTCGAGAAGGTCTAAGAAAAAAAGGAAATAAAACATGAGCCGCAGTTCTAAAAAAGGTCCTTTCGTCGATCCGAAGCTTATAAAGAAGGTTCAAGCATCGGACGGAAAGGCTTCCATCAAAACCTGGTCCAGGGGCAGTGAAATATCCCCGGAGATGGTCGGACATATTTTTTCCGTCCATAACGGCAAGATATTCATTGATGTTCGTGTGACCGAGGAAATGGTCGGACATAGGCTTGGTGAATTTTCTCCTACCAGAAAATTCGTCCGCCACGGCGGAAAACTCCAGAAGGAGGCCGCTCAACAAAAACCGGCGGCTCCCGGTAAGAAATAAAGATCCCCATGGCAGAAGTAACGGCAAAAATAAACAAACTAGATATCGCGCCCAGAAAGGTTAGGGCTTTGACCCGTCTTATCTCGGGTCTTGCGGTAGGAGATGCGGAGGCTCAGCTTATGTTCCGTAAGGAGCGTTCGACCCGCCCAATGTTGAAACTTTTAAAGAGCGCAATCGCTAATGCCCGCGTCAAGGGTCTTAATGTCGACAGTCTTATGGTTAAGACTGCTTTCGTGGATAAAGGTCCTCGAATGAAGCGCTGGCTCCCTAGAGCTAGGGGTATGGCCACTCCCTTACACAAGGATTTTTCCCATGTGACGATTGTCCTTGCGGAATCCGATAAGAAGAGCCGATTCAAAGTAGCTCTTCCAGAGATGAAGAAGGTATCAGATAAGACGGAAAAGAAGATTACTGCTCCGAAAAAGATAGTCAAAAAGAAGGTCGACGACAAAAAGGAGACAAAGGAAGCCGGCAAGAAGATAGAAGCTACCCCTGGTCCCCTAAAGAAAGTGTTTAAGAGGAAATCCGTTTAATTGCTATGGCACACAAGATAAAGCCCAATTCGTTCCGTCTCGGAATACTGAGGAACTGGAGTTCCCGCTGGTTTAGCGACCCTAAGAATAGAAGACAGTATCTCGAGGAAGACCTCATCATCCGCAATGTGGTCAATAAAAAGCTTTCTGCTGCCGGTATCGTCCATATCGATATCGAACGCACCGCGAGCGCTTACCGCGTTTTCATAAAAGCTGCCCGTCCGGGTCTCATAATCGGTCGCGGAGGTAAGGGTATAGAAGAGCTTAACAAGGAGCTTATTAAGGCTTTAGGTAAACTTCATCGCCGCGACAGCATTGCTGGCCCTATCCCTAACATTAGTCTCAATATCCAAGAACTTCCCCGCGGAGAGGTTTCAGCAAAGGTTACCGCCCAGAGCATAGGTTCTGATCTTGAGAGAAGGTTCAAGTTCAGAAGGACCATTAAAAAATATCTTGATGAAACGATGTCTTTCAGGGGAGTTAAAGGTGTCAAGATTAAGGTCGGTGGCCGCTTGGACGGAGCCGAGATATCTCGCAGCGAACATCTTTCTGCCGGAAGCCTTCCTCTTACGACTCTTAGAGCAGATATCGACTATGGAGAGGCCACGGCCTTTACTACTTATGGCGCTATTGGTATAAAGGTCTGGATCTACAAAGGCGAAGTTTTTAAGATAAACGCCTAATATTTAGCGATGCTTATCCCGAAGAAGGTAAAACATAGGAAATGGCAGAAGGGCAGGTCTCTCAAGAGAGAGGTTGAAACCCGCGGAACCGACTTGAGCTACGGCTCCTTCGGATTGCAAGCGCTTGAGTCCTATTGGATGACTTCCGCGCAGATAGAATCCGCGAGGAGGACTCTGACTAATTTTATAAAAAGAGAAGGAAAAATCTGGATCAGAATATTTCCTGACAAGCCAATAACAAAGAAACCTCCGGAGGTAACTATGGGTGCCGGAAAAGGCGCTGTCGACCACTATGTGGTCCCTGTGAAGCCCGGAAGGATACTCTTTGAGATGGATGGCGTCAGTCTCGCTATCGCTGAAAAAGCGTTCAAGCTCGCCGGCCACAAGCTTCCGGTGAAGACAAGGTTCATAAAGAAATAATCACCATGGAAAACAAGCCGGAAAAGAAAATAAGGAAGTTCGAAGGGGTCGTCGTCTCCGATAAGATGGATAAGACCATCGTCGTGAAAGTCGACCGTTTCGAGAAGGATTCCAAATACAATAAATATCACCGTTTTAGCAAGAAGTTTAAGGCGCATGATGCTGAAAACGCTTATAAGACGGGGGATAAGGTCGTTATCGAAGAGACGAGACCTATCTCTAAGGATAAGAGATGGGTGGTCACAGGAAAGATAGTCTAAAAGTATTTAAGCCATGATCCAGGAAAGATCCATATTGAAAGTAGCGGATAACTCGGGCGCAAAGACCGTGAGGTGTTTCCGCATCCCTGGCGGTAGCCGTAAAAGGTATGCCAGAATCGGTGATATCCTAATTGCCTCCGTCCAGGTAGCTGAGCCGAGGAAAGCCGTAAAAAAGAAAGATATTGTGAAGGCTGTCGTCGTTCGTACCAGAAACAACATGCGCCGCAAAGGAGGTATGTATGTCCGCTTCGATGAAAATGCTGTTGTCATCTTAAATCCTAAAAAGGAACCGGTCGGAACCCGTATCTTCGGACCCATCCCCAGAGAGCTTAAGGAGAAGGGCTTCGAGAAGATAGTGTCGTTGGCCCAGGATATAGTTTAAACCCATGAAGATAAAGAAAGGCGATACAATTACGATAAAGAAGGGCAAGGACGCGGGTAAGAGCGGCAAGGTCGCTTCCGTGAGTCCATCCGTCAACAAAGTGACGGTCCATGGTCTCAATCAGGTTAAGAAGACCGTCCGTCCCAAGAAGATGGGAGAAAAAGGACAGATAGTCGCGGTCTCCGCTCCTCTCGCTGTCTCAAATGTTATGCTCGTCTGTCCCTCCTGCGGGAAGGAAACACGGATTGGTATGAGGATCGAGGGTAAGGACAAGAAGCGCTTCTGTAAGAGGTGTAATAGCGTCATATAAAAGATATGAAGAAGGAAAACGTAAAATTAAACAGCTCCGTCATATCGAAGGTCGTCGTATCGACCGGTGTCGGTCGCATGCGTCAGACGAACGCCCAGTTCGATGATAAGGTATTACCTGAGATAATGTCTGAGTTCGCCGCAATCACCGGCCAGAAGCCGTCAGTCAAGAAGGCTAAGAAGTCCATCGCCGGATTCAAGGTCAGACAGAATGAGACGGTGGGCCTTATGACTACCCTTAGGGGTAAGAGAAAAGATGATTTTCTTGCTAAGCTCACGAAGATAGTTCTTCCCCGCGTCAGAGATTTTAGGGGTATCCCTGCGAGCCGCTTGGATCATGATGGGAACCTAAACATCGGCTTCAAGGATCAGTCTGTCTTCCCTGAGATTAACCCCGAGGCTTCCAAGTGGAATTTCGGGCTGGAAATAACAATAGTCGCCAAAGTGAAGGATCGCGATGCGGCCATTGATTTTTACCGCCAAATCGGGATACCATTAACCGTTGCATAAATAGTCATGGCCAAAGAATCAGTTATAGCGAGGTCCAGAAAAAAGTCTAAATTCAGCACCCGTTCGGTGAACCGCTGCTTTAAGTGCGGTCGCAAGCACGGATATATGAGGGATTTCGGTCTGTGTCGTATCTGTTTTAGGGAGCTTGCCTCCACCGGAATGATCCCCGGAGTGAAAAAAGCATCATGGTAATCTAGTAGATCTCATGTATATCCAAACGTTAAACCGAATAAAGAACTGCTTGATGGCAGGAAAGAAACGCCTCAAGGTGCCTTTCTCCAGGAACGACTATGAGATTGTCCAAGCTCTCGTAAGGGCTGGATACCTCGAATCAGCCGAGAAGAAGGGGCGCAGCGTCAAGAAGATCATCGATATCGATATCAAGATGACGGGCGAAGAGCCTGTCTTCCGGAATCTGGAGATAATAAGTAAGCCGTCCCAGAGAATCTACAGAGGGTATCGGGATATCCGAGTTTCAAAACAGGGATATGGAAGTTACTTCTTTACTACTCCTAAGGGCATTATGACCGATAAGGAGGCTAGAAGAGCGAAGGTCGGAGGAGAAGTTTTGTTCGAAATCTGGTAAATTCTGAAAACATGTCGAAGGTAGGAAAAAAAATAATCATAGTTCCGGAGGGGGTGTCGATAGAAATCGGCGCTGAGTTTGTGAAGGCGTCCGGAAAGAATGGAACGCTCGTAGTTCCCATTCTCGACAACATCTCCCCTAAGCTCGAGGGTAACGAGCTTTCCTTCGAGGCCAAAGGCACTGAGAAGCAGGTGATGGCCAACTGGGGTACCATGAGGGCCCTCGTTCAGAACGCCGTTTCAGGAGCCGTTGCTGATTTCGAAAGATCGCTCAAGATAGAGGGTGTGGGATACAAGGCTATCGTCGAAGGTAATGTGGTTACCTTGATTGTCGGATATTCCCACTCTGTCAAAATAGAACTTCCGGAGGGTATCAAGGCGACTGTCGAAAAGAACATTTTAAAGATAACAGGCGCCAATAAGGAGCTCGTAGGAGCTATTGCCGCTAAAATCAGGGCTGTTAGAAAGCCGGAGCCATATAAAGGTACCGGAATAATGTACACTGATGAGGTTATCCGCAGAAAGGCCGGTAAAAAGGTTGCTGGTTCCGGCAAGTAAAAGATAATTCCGATGAATAAACAGAAGAAGATATTAAACCGGAACGAAAAAAGAAGGGCTAAACGAACCCGCGCTAAGCTTTTCGGTACCGCTGAGAGACCTCGTTTTTCCGTAAACAGGAGTAATCGCTACTTGTACGCCCAGGTTATAGATGATACTAAGGCTCATACCTTGTTTGCTGGCTCTACCAAAGAGTTGGAGGCGAAGGGTAACAAGAGTGTTAAGGCTGCTGCTTTAGGAGAGTCTATGGCTAAGAAGGCTAAGGAAGCTGGTATTGAGGCTATGGTCTTCGATAGAGGAAGCTACAAATATCACGGTCGCGTTAAAAGTGTTGCGGAAGCCCTTAGAAGCTCCGGCATAAAGATATAAATATAAATGGCAGAGAATCAGGGACAGCAAAATACTGGTAATAGGGGTCCGCAGAGAGGAGGTTTCAGCCGGCCGGGCGGAGGTGGTTTTGGGAGAGGTCCTGGCGGTCCTAACCGTGGACCCGGCGGAAGAGGCCCTTCAAGGGGACCAAGAAGGAATGATCGCGATGAGGTGCGTGATGGTTTCAGTGATCAGGTTCTCGAGCTTCGTCGCGTCACTCGCGTCGTTGCCGGAGGAAAGCGTTTTCGTTTCAGGGCGACGGTTGTCGTCGGAGACGGAAAGGGTAAGGTTGGAGTCGGAGTGGCGAAGGGAGCCGATGTGGCTCAGTCCGTTCAGAAGGCTAAGACCGCTGCTAAGCGCAAGCTTGTTTCCTTTAAGATAGTAAATGGGACCATACCTCATGAGGTTAAGGCGAAGTTCAGCGCCGCTGAGGTTCTCCTTAGACCAGCCAAAGAAGGTAATGGATTGAAAGCCGGAGGTCCTGTCCGCGCCGTCATGATACTTTCCGGCGTCAAGGATATTTCCGCTAAATGTCTTGGCGGAACCAAGAATAAGCTGACGAACGCGATGGCTGCCATCGAGGCTCTAAAGCAATTAAAGACATCTAAATAGTCATATGCAGCTCCACGAACTACAACCAATCCATTACAATAAAGATGGAAAGCGCATCGCGAGAGGTGGCAAGCGTGGTCGCACCGCCGGCCGCGGTCAGAAGGGACAGAAGTCCCGTTCCGGTCACAGGATCCGTCCTGCCGTCAGGGATATGATCCAACGTCTGCCTAAACTGAGGGGTAAGCATGCTTAATAAGATCCAACAGGTTTTCAGGGTCCCGGAGATAAGGAAAAAAATCCTTATTATTATGGGTCTCCTGATATTCTTCAGGCTTCTTTCTGCTATTCCTCTTCCGGGAGTCGATCTCGCGGCTCTCAGAAATCTCCTTCAGTCCAATAATCTCTTCGGATTGCTGAATATCTTTTCAGGAGGATCTCTTAATAATCTTTCCATAGCTCTTCTCTCTGTCGGTCCATACATCACGGCGACAATCATCCTGCAGCTTCTTACTATGATTTTTCCGAAGCTGAAGGAGATGTACTATGAGGAAGGTACGGCCGGACGCGCTAAGTTCAATAAACTAGGTCGTTTTCTTACTGTTCCTTTAGCCGCCATTCAGACGTATGGTCTTTTGAGCTATCTTGTGGCTCAGAGGGTTATTCCAGCTTTCGGTATTTTCGATATATCTCTTTGGGTAAACATCATGACGGCCGTCGCTGGATCAATGATTATTCTTTGGCTCGGCGAGCTAATTGATGAGCAGAAGCTTGGCAATGGTGTCTCTCTCGTCATCTTCGCTGGTATCGTCTCTGGATTTCCGTCGTACGTGGGAACCACTCTTTTTCAATTAAGTCAGGGGGCCGTTCGCTGGGATACAATAGCTGTATTCTTGGCATTCGCTCTTCTCGTCATCTTCGCCGTCGTTTTTGTTAACCAAGGCGAACACCGTATTCCAGTCTCGTATCCGAGAAGGGTTAAAGGAAACCGCGTCTATGGAGGAGTTGATAGCTATTTGCCAATCAAGGTTAATCAGGCTGGCGTCATCCCGATAATCTTCGGTATAGCCCTTCTCTCTCTTCCGCAGATGGTGGGTCAGGTGTTAATAGGTCTTTGGCCTGGCGTGGGCACTACGATAAGTGAATCGATAACGAGATTTCTCAGTAACCCCGTCTCTTACGGAGCTATCTATTTCTTTCTTGTTTTTGCTTTCACTTATCTTTACACCTCAGTTGTTTTCAATCCTGAGGAGGTTTCCAAAAATCTCCAGCGGTCAGGTGGATTCATCCCTGGTATCCGCCCTGGAGAGCCGACCTCTCATTTCCTTTCCTCTATAACTAGTAAAATAACGCTTTTTGGTGCCTTATTCCTCGGATTTATTGCCATACTTCCTATGATCACGCAATTGATCACGGGAAAGGCTTTCATAATTGGAGGAACATCTTTACTTATCGTCGTCTCGGTGGCGCTCGATAGTGCGAACCAGATAGATTCTCAGCTGAAGATGAGGGAATACGACGAGGTCTAAGATTATCATCAAACACAAAACCGCCCTTTGGGGCGGTTTTGTGTTGTAAAAAACTTAGCCGTATACTCATACATATGACGAAGAAAGCTGTTATCTTCTATGGCGCTCCTGGAGCAGGTAAGGGAACTCAGGCTGAGATGTTCGCGGCGGACAAAGGATATGTCCATTTCGATTCCGGAAAGTACATAGAGGCAAAGATACGCGATCCGAAGTTTGCGGGCGATCCCATGGTCACAAAGCAAAGAAAGCTTTTTCTGAGCGGGAAACTCTGTGATCCAAAATGGATCGGCGGCATCGTAAAAGACCACATCGAGAAACTTGTCGACCATCATGAAGGGTTAGTTTTTAGCGGCTCTCCAAGGACAGAACGCGAGGCTTTCGGCGCGAGAGGTGATATCGGCGTCATCCCTTTCTTGGAGGACAAATACGGAAAAGAAGACATCCTCGTTTTTTTGCTTGAGATACCGGTTGCGGAATCGGTAGAGCGGAATTCCAAGAGAGGCAGGGAGGGGCTAGACGAACCGGCTGTCATAAGAGTACGCTGTCGGGAGTATAAGAAACTGACTCTTCCTATATTAAAGGAGCTTCGGAAGCGTCGCATCAAAGTCGTCCGTTTAGATGGCATGCCGAGTCCTAAAGCTGTACATCGTGAGGTGATGAAGCGCTTCAAGGAATTTTCCGCTTCTAAGATAAAGACTAAGAAATAAGGAAGCTCCCGAAATAAGGCTGGTCAGGTACATGAAATGATCAAGCTGAAGACAAATAAGGATATAGAGATTCTCGCCGAATCCGGAGAGATACTCTCATCGACGCTTAAGAAGGTTGCGGCCGCCGCGACTCCTGGCGTCAAGTTAGCGTTCTTAGACCAGTTGGCGGAGGATAATATCCGTCGGGCTGGAGGTAAGCCCGCATTCCTTAATTATTGGCCGGAAGGGGCTCAGAAGCCCTATCCTGCCTCATTATGTACCTCTATCGGAAGTACTATCGTCCACGGCATCCCTGGAGGGTACTCTCTGAAGGCTGGAGACGTTTTAAAGATCGACTTGGGTGTCGATTATAACGGCCATTTTACCGATTCGGCGACGACTGTCATCGTTGGCGGAACGGATGATAAGAATATACAGCGGCTTATCTCCGGAACTAAGGAAGCTCTTGATAATGCCATCTTGGCGTGTGTTATCGGAGGAAGGTTAGGCGATATCGGCGCTGCCGTGGAAGGGACGGCGAAGAGAAGGGGTTTGCGTCCGGTTGAAGCCCTAGCTGGTCACGGAGTTGGCTTTATGCCGCACGAGGATCCGATGGTTTGGAATTTTGGCAACAAAGGAACCGGAATAATCTTAAAAGAGGGGCTCGTTATAGCCATTGAGCCGATGCTTACCCTGGGACATCCGGATATCGTCGAGATGCCGGATGGGAGCTATAAGACGATGGATAATTCTATTACTGCTCATTTCGAACACACCGTCGCTATAACAGAGGAGGGACCGAGGGTCTTGACCGCCTGACGGAATGTGATATAGAGGTTTAATATTTGGGAAAGACTTTACAGCTTTAACTGTCTTACGCCTCCATGGCCAACGAAGTAGAGTCCTTCATTGGTGTAGTCGAATTTATGTGAGTCTGGAACTAGGAGATCCGGCTTGAATACTTCATGGTCCGTTTCGAGGAAATATATTCCGGCGGTCCCATCGATGAAAAGATGGTTCTCGTCTCCGTGCCAAACCATCTTTCCAGTAGGCGATACGTCGGAGATATCGAATCTCATAGATTTCTCTTTGCGTATATCGTATATCTCAAGGACATTGCTTTTCCATAGGATGGCCATTTTCCCGCCTCCCTCTGAGAATAAGACCTCCTTTGCTCCCTTTACTGATATAAGGGGGGAAATATTGCGAACGGTCAGATTAAATATTCCCGCTTCGCCGTTCCTTATTATCGCTATAGCGCTGCCGGATTTCTGTATATCGTCCGCTCCGTCTCCGATGATGGATAAAGAAAGCTGTTTGGCATCCATGAGATACATGGCTGATTTAGTGCTTAATACGAAGCGATTAGGCTCGTAAGGGTGAGGGATGATGGTCACGATAGGTATCTTTCCGGGAAGACCTAATTTCGTACTCTTCAGCGTCCAGAAGGTGTCTGATAGATTAAGGGCGGCCTTTGGTTTTGCAAGATTTATTAAGAGATATGTTCCTTTCTGGAGGCTCTCGGTCAATATCCCTTTATGGTCGACAGTGAAGGCAAGTGCTTTGTTGCCTGCAATGCTTTTTCCTTCAAGTTTTATCTTTCCTAATTCATCTCTTACTGTTATAAGGCCTTCTTCTGCGAGTAGGTCTGAGAAATTTCCTTCGAGTATCAGATAGCTGACCTTTGGAATCAGAAGAAGCTTATCAAAGGATATCGCTTGGAAAGGTATTACCTCGACTATCACAGATATAGGACGATAGCCATCTTTCGTCACTGAAAGCGTATATTTTCCCGGTAATAGGCTTTTAATGAAAGTTCCAGAGTTTAATATTCCTGATTCGTTCTTTATTTCCTCATCATTCAATTTGAAAACGGCGTCTTGAGGAACGCTTCTTATAAAAATACCTCCGCTTTCAGACACAGAACGCCCGCTTATGTCAAGCCTATATCCGTATGAATAGAGTACTAAAGGAATGGCTATAGCGAAGAAAGACAGAAGCAGGAACAGGAAAAAAGCCCTTCTCATCTGATTAGACATCGAATAGAACTATGATAATATAATTCCGATATGTTTACGAGGCAGATAGGAATAGATTTAGGAACGACCAATACTGTAGTTTTTACCCCCGGTAAGGGGTTTGTTATAAATGAGCCGACTATCGTCGCACTCAATCTTCCTGATAATAAGGTCCTTGCCGTAGGCAAGGATGCTAAGGAGATGATAGGGCGTACCCCTGGAGACATCTGCGCCTACCGTCCGCTGAAAGAGGGAGTCATCGCCGATTATTACATCACGAAGGCAATGCTTACTTATTTTATACGTAAGGCATCGGGTTCATTTAATTTATGGCGTCCGGATGTTGTCATCTCCGTACCAGCGGGCATAACTCCTACTGAAAGACGGGCTGTCATTAATGCCGCCCAGGAGGCGGGAGCTAAGAACGCCTATGTTGTAAGGGAGCCTCTGCTTGCCGCGCTTGGAGCAGGCATCCCGATTAATTCTTCATCGGGAAATATGATCGTTAACATCGGGGGAGGAACGAGTGAAGTCGCCGTTATTTCCCTTGGCAGCGTAGTCTGTTGGTCTAGTCTCAGGGTTGCTGGAAATAAGTTTGATCAGGCAATCATCGACTATATAAAAAAGAAATATTCCCTCGCGATCGGTGAACAGACGGCTGAGGCGGCTAAGATAGCCATCGGCTCGGCTCTTCCTTTGAAGAATAAGCTTGAGTTCGAGATTAGGGGTCGAGACCTTCCTTCTGGTCTCCCAAAAGACGTTCTGGTTAGCTCTAATGAGATAGCGGAGGCATTGAATCCTTTACTTCTAGAGATAGCCGGTTCCGTCCAGAACGTCTTCAATCAGACGCCGCCGGAACTTGTAGCTGACATAATGGAAAAGGGCCTTATCGTTTCCGGAGGGGGAGCCAACCTTAAGAACATCGATGAGTTCTTAAATAGGATTTTGGGCGTGGAGGCCTATGTCGCCGAAGAGGCGATACTTTGCGTCGCGAAAGGATCAGGAACGATTCTCAGTCATCTCGATACCTACAAGAAGACATTGCTTAATAAGAGCAGTTAAGGGATATACTTGAGTGTAAGGTCCTTGGTTTACTACCCGATATTATGCTGATAGGCCGAGAATACGAGAAGAGGATATTCGATAATCTTCGGTCTAGAGACCGGTTTTCAGGTGCGTTTCTTTTTTTCGGAGATAAGGGGGTCGGTAAGTTTTCTTTCGCGGAGGAGCTCGCTCGAGAGCTAGAGGGCGGAGCGCGAACCTTGTCTGAATGTCTTATTGTCCGACCAGATGAAAAGGGGACAATTGGTATCGATAGGGCGAGGGACATAAAGCTGTTCCTTGCGTCTCACCCCGCGAACTCTTCGCGCCGCGTGGTGATAGTCGATGATGCCGACAGGATGACTGAGGCCGCCGAGAGTGCCGTCCTTAAGATAACGGAAGAGCCCCCGGAAGACGCGCTAATCTTCTTTATTGCCTCGGATATAGACGTCCTTATGCCGACATTAGTTTCCAGGTTGAAGAAGGTCTATTTTCCTGCTGTTCGGGCGGACAATATTCGCGGTTGGCTTATCTCCGAGCATGGAGTTACGGAAGATGCGGCTACTGAGATTGCTTCCAGTTGTTTTGGTAGGCCGGAGTTCGCCCTTGAGCTTTTAGGAGAGGGAAAACCCAAGAGAAAGAAGGCAAAAGAGGACTTCAAATTTGAGACTGATGAGGAATATAGAGCATTCGTGAGGAGATCGATGGTTTCGTTGTATAATGATAAAGAGAGTAATTTCGACGGTCTTCGCGAGTTCTGTCGAAGGATTGCCGCGAACGGACGTTTTAATACAAACAAAAAATTGCAATTTCAAACGGTAAAATGGACCCACTGAAGGAAATGGAATCGCTCATGAAGGACATTGTGTCTTTCGTTAAGGACGAGTTCGGAAAAATAAGGTCCAATCGGCCGACGACTAAGCTTGTTGAGCACGTTAAAGTGGATTATATGGGTGCCGAGATGCAGGTATCTCATCTGGCCTCTTTGAGTATTAATCCACCGAGGGACATATTTGTTTCTCCCTGGGATAAGAATGCGATACCAGCGATAACCAAAGGTATAGATGCTGCTGGTCTCGGTCTAGGTATATCGGCTGACTCATCGGGGATTAGACTTACTATGCCGGAACTTACCGGAGAGCGAAGGATTGAGCTCATGCGTCTTATAAAAGGTATTGCTGAAGAAAACCGTATCAAGATGCGTTCCCATAGGGATAGGGTGGTGAAGGTAATAAATACCCTTCCCGAGGATCAGAAGTTTAAAGGCAAAGAGGATCTTCAAAAGCTGGTTGATAGGTTTAATGGTGATATCGATGCTCTCGTCGAAGCCAAAGAGGAGGAATTGAACGCCTGATGTTTGCGACAACGCTTCTTATCATTGTCTTTTTTGCCATTCTTATTCTGGGTCACGAGCTTGGTCATTTTTTGGCTGCGAGAATCCTTGGTATGAAGGTTCAGGAATTCGGTTTTGGTTTTCCCCCTAAATTATGGGGGAAAAAGATAAAAGGCACCGAATATACGGTAAACCTTATCCCGTTCGGCGGTTTTGTTAGGATAGATGATCTTGAGCCGGTTGATATTGCTCCTGAAGATACCGGAAGGAAGGAGGGGAGGGCTCCCATATGGAAGAGAGCAATCGTTTTCTCCTCTGGCGTCGTCATGAACTTTTTTTTAGCTTGGCTCGCTTTCTCTTTTATATTCCTAGTCGGTGTTCCGAAGGCTCTTTATGTTTCAGGGACAATATCCGGCAGCCCAGCGGAGAGCTCGGGATTAAAGGCAGGAGATCGCTTCATCGATTTCAACACGGTTTCCGATCTTACTGATTTCATAGGTGATAATCCCGGGAAAGAGGTATCGCTCACAGTTGACCGTTATGGGGATAAAGTCTCCGTAAAGGCGATTCCAGAGATAAAAAACGGAGCTGAGGCGCGCATAGGAGTTGAGCTTATAGAATCCGGTTTCCCAAAGCAGAATTTTTTCGTTGCTATGTGGTCGGGGTTTCTTACTTCTTGTGATTTCATTTGGAAGATACTCTCGGCCTTATTCGGTATGTTTCGGCACGGCGATTTTTCTTCATCGTCAGGTCCGGTCGGTATCTTCACTGCTGTCTCGGTGGCTAAAGATATGGGCGTTGCCTTCTTCTTGCAGCTGCTCGGCGTCGTCTCATTAAACCTTATGGTCATCAATGCATTTCCTCTTCCAGCCCTTGACGGAGGGCATATAGTGTTTCTTATTATCGAGAAAATACGCAGAAAACCCATCAGTTTAAAGGTTCAATCGGCCATAAATTCGACTAGTTTTGTTCTTTTGTTGATTCTAATGTTTGTTGTTACAATAAAGGACGTAATAGGGCTTTTTTAAGGGAAAAACATGAAGCAGAGCAATCTTTTTACTAAAACTTCCAAAGATGATCCGAGGGACGAGGAATCCCTGAACGCGAAGCTTCTTATGAGGGCTGGTTTTGTCCATAAGGTCATGGCTGGTGTCTATGCTTTTCTGCCTCTCGGTCTTCGTGTCCTTCGGAAGATAGAAGGAGTCATAAGGGAGGAAATGGAGAAAATGGGCGGCAACGAGGTTCTTATGAGCGCCCTCCAGTCTAAGGCTGATTGGGAGACGACTGGCAGGTTTAATACTGTCGATGTGCTCTTTAAGTTTACTAGTTTCTATTCCAAAAATGATTATGTCCTGGGCCCAACCCATGAAGAAGAGGTCACGCCGCTCCTTAAGCAGCATATCTTTTCCTACCGAGACCTCCCGGCTTATGTCTTCCAGTTTCAGAACAAGTTCCGTGATGAAAAGCGTGCGAAATCCGGCGTTCTCCGCGGAAGAGAGTTCATCATGAAAGATCTTTATTCTTTCCACTCCGACGAGGTTGATCTTGATTCCTACTACGAAAGAATGAAGGATGCCTATGAGCGCATTTTCGAGAAGCTGGGCATTGGAGAAAAGACATATCTTACTTTTGCTTCGGGAGGTACTTTTTCGAAATATTCCCATGAATTTCAGACGCTAACCTCGGCGGGTGAGGATATCATCCATATTTGCGATGATTGCCGTGTAGCCGTTAATGACGAAGTCATGGCCGATGCCGGAGGTTGTCCCAAATGCGGGAAAAAAGACCTTCGCACTGAGAAAGCCATCGAGGTGGGGAATATATTCAAACTGATGGACAAGTTTTCCGTTCCCTTCGATTTAAAGTTCAAGGATGTCGAAGGTGCAGAAAAGAATGTTCTTATGGGGTGCTATGGCATAGGTATTAATAGATGTTTAGGCACAATAGTGGAGGTTTCTCACGATGAAAAAGGAATGATATGGCCCTCTTCGGTCGCGCCTTTCCGCTTCCACTTACTTGAAATGAAACCGGGATTAGGGAAGGATGTCTACGATAGGCTGGTGACTGATGGTTTCGAGGTCCTCTATGACGATAGGGATGTCTCCGCGGGAGAAAAATTCGCGGATGCCGACCTTATCGGTATACCGTGGCGTCTGGTCGTCAGTGATAGAAATAAAGATAAGATAGAGATTAAAAGAAGGAATGAAGAAAAAACTGAACTCGTGGACTATGAGACTGTTTGCAGGCTTCAATAAAAATATAGGCGTTGATTTGGGGACTGTTAATACCCAGATATATGTCAAAGGTGAAGGCATTGTTATAAATGATCCGACGATAGTCGCCGTTAATAATAAGACCGGACAGATAGTAGCGATCGGAGGCGAAGCGAAGAAGATGCTAGATCGCACTCCTCAGCACATAACGGTAGTTAAGCCTCTTCAGGGAGGCGTTATTTCCGATTTCGAGATGGCCGAAGAGGTTGTTAAGCATCAGCTCCGAAGTCTTGATGAAGGCATATTTCATCGTTGTGGATTGGCCGTACTCGGTGTCCCTACTAATCTAACTGAAGTCGAGAGAAAATCGGCCGAAGACGTATTAATCTCCGCGGGAGCATCCAGGGTCTATCTGGTTGAAGAGCCTATTGCTGCTGCGCTGGGTGCTCGCCTTCCAATAGAAGACCCTGCCGCCAATATGATAATAGACATCGGCGGAGGTACGACTGAAATGGCTATCATCTCCGTCGGCGGCGCCGTCATCTCAAGAAGTCTTAAGGTGGCCGGTGAGAAATTGAACGATGATATTGTTAAATTTGTTAAGGATGAGTTTCAGCTCGCCATTGGTGAACCGACTGCTGAGGAGATAAAAATTAAGATAGGTTCTGCAATACCTCTTGATGAGCGTCTCGAGATGCTTATCCGCGGAAGGGATCTTGGTTCTGGTCTTCCGAAGGAGGTGACGGTTAAGAACTCTCATGTTCGTCTTGCTGTCGCGAAATCGCTTAAGACAATTGCTGATGCCGCAAGATCGATAATTGAAGATGCGCCTCCGGAACTCGTAGGAGATATCCTTGAGCGAGGTATTCATCTCTGTGGAGGGGGAAGTCTCCTGCGCGGGCTAGACCGCTATCTTGAGCGGGAGACGACTGTTAAGACTAATCTCATTGATGATTCCCAAACCTGTGTCATAAGAGGATTAGGCATCGTCGTCGAGGACTTCGTTAAATACGAGAAGCTTCTGAATAGTCAGGCTAAACCAAGGGATATAGTCATATAAGATCAATGACAAGGAAATGGATATTGATAGGATTAGTCGGAATAGGGATATATGCCATTTTTTCCGGCGAAGCTTTTATCGAGAAGAAGGGGATGATCCTTGCCTCCGTTTCCGGGAATATCACCTCTACTGACGAAGTAGATTATTTGAAGGAGAAAAATCAGAAGCTCGAAATAGAGCTCCTGAATCTCAAGTGTGGTAATGAAAAGATGTCCGAGATAAAGACGGTAGATGCGAAGGTCTTTTCTGTTTATCCTTTCTCAAATCGATCGGAGCTGGCTCTGAACGTTGGTGAGCCAGATGGAGTGATAGCTGGGAAAGCGGTGATATATAATGGTTATCTTGTCGGAAAGATTAAGGACGTCAAGAAAGACGTCAGCATCGTTACGACCGTTTTTGACAGCGGTTTCAAACTGCCGGTACGCGTCGGTGATCATGAGATAGATGCTCTCTATATGGGTGGCCTGGACCCTAAGCTCAATCTTATAGACGGCAAAGAAGGAATATTAGCTGGTGATCTTATAATATCCGCCTGTTCAGACTTTCCTTATGGTCTTGGCATAGGCCGCGCCACTCGCCTTAAGGACGGCGTTATGAAAGAGGCGTCGGTCGGCCCTCTGTTTGACATGAAGAATCTTAGAAATGTCTCTGTGGTCATTGATTAACTTCGGCAACGTCGCCTTCTTGGCTGTTGCCTTAATCTGTATTTTCATCAAGGAGCCGATATTTAGGATAGGAGCGCTTCTGATTGCCGCGCTCCTTATTAAGTTTCGTCCAGGAATTGATATCGAAAATCTTCTTTTCATATCATCGGTCCTTGTCGTTATGGTATTAGAGAAGGTATTACCGTTCAGACCGAGGGTCAATGTTTGGATAGGTGTCGTCATCGGTTTTGTAATTTTCAATATAGGGTTGGCTTTTATTAAATGAGAAGGAGAAAAAGAATATCAGATAAAGAGGTTACCTTCGACGAGATAACTGTTGATGATCTTGGTTCAAAGATAGGCCCTAAAGAAC
The DNA here is from genome assembly GCA_028710275.1 of Candidatus Colwelliibacteriota bacterium. Lineage (GTDB taxonomy): Bacteria > Patescibacteriota > Minisyncoccia > UBA6257 > Colwellbacteraceae > STB-63. Next base: position 31,822 of record JAQTUL010000006.1, read on the forward strand.
GTCCTCTTGGAAGCGGCATGTTTGGTCTCGTTGTAGCCATCTTCGCCTTGATGGGTATCGCAGCTCTCGTTAGAGTCGGCTTCTTCCTAGTTGTTGATGGCGAAATATACCGAGCGAGAGCCGATTCTAATGTTAATAAAGTGACGTTCATCCCGGCGGACAGGGGGATAATAAGGGATCGCTATGGAGAACCCCTTGTCGTCAATGAACCGAGTCTCACTGTCTATATCCGTGTTCCCGAACTCGTTAAGCAGCGAGAAGAAGATGCAGTTCTTTCCGCTATCGCTCCTTTGGGGATATCGAAGGATGATTTTAATAAGATTATATCCGAGATAGATCTCGAGAGCGCCGATACAATCGTTCTGAAGCGCGATATATCTAATCAGGATGCTATAAGGATAAAGAGTTTAGGGCTTAGTTCTCTTTTTGTGGAGAATGATGTTAAGCGCGTTTTTTCTCCTGAGTTTGCCCATATTGTCGGCTATACCGGCTTGCCGAGCAAAAAAGATCTCGAGTCGGGAAAATATAATTCGATTGATATTGTTGGCAAAACCAATCTTGAGGCATTCTTTGATTCCCGGCTTAAGGGTGAGTACGGTAAAGTCGTCGCTTATAGAAACTTCAAGGGCGAGGTCCTTGAAGAGAAGACATTCAGTGATCCTAAGGCTGGAGAGGATATTAAGACGACAATCGATGCCGGGCTTCAGAAATATTTTTATGATCGTCTCGGCGAGACGCTTATCGATTCCGGACCTGGAGGGGTAGGCTTGGCAATCGACCCAAGGAACGGAGAGGTTCTGGCTCTTGTTAGTCTTCCAAGCTTTGCCTCTGGTGAGATAGGCAAGGGACTTATAGATCCCGCTAAACCTCTTTTTAATCGCGCGGTAAGTGGTCTCTATAGTCCCGGGTCTACTATAAAGACGGTCGTTGCGACCGCGGCTCTGTTTGAAAAAGTGATAAAGACCGATGAAGAGGTTCTCTCGACGGGTCATTTGGATATACCGAACAAATACAATCCAGACCAGCCGACCCGCTTCGTTGATTGGAAGGCTCACGGGTGGGTAAATGTCTATTCGGCTCTCGCGAGGTCATCGAATATTTTCTTTTATGCCGTCGGTGGAGGACTTCCTTATAATATGGATCTTTTCCGGGGATCATCTCCGATATCTAAAGGTCTTGGTGTTAATCGTCTTCATGATTATTATTCTCTCTTCGGTCTCGATAAGAAGACTGGCATAGAGCTCTCTGGAGAAAATGTCGGATATCTTCCTACTCAGGAAGATAAGAAGAAGAGGACGGGTATCGATTGGACGATAGGTGATACCTATAATATATCGATAGGCCAAGGAGATCTTACCGTCACGCCAATCGCGCTTCTAACGGCGGTAAACTCAATAGTTAACGGTGGGACCTTGTATAAGCCTCATCTTGTCGGTTCTTCGGAGGTGCTTGCCGATAATACTAATCTTTCTTCCGAAATGGCTGAGGTAGTTAAAGGCATGAGAGATGGAGTCCAAAAGTCTTATGGTACTTCCAACATGCTAAATTTTCTGCCTATAAAGGCGATAGGTAAGACGGGTAGCGCTCAGGTTGTTAGTAAGACTAAGACAAATGCCTTTTTCATTGGTTGTGCTCCTGTTCCTTGGACCGATGAAAAACCGCCGATATGCATTCTGATACTCGTTGAGAATGCGAGAGAAGGGGGGCTTAAGGCTGTTCCTGTGGCTCGTGATGTTTTCCAATGGTATTATGAGAACAGACTAAAATGAAAAAAGGACCGAACGGAATATCGGAACCGGAGTTTAGAGAGGATCTTGTCTCTGGAGATTGGATACTTATAGCTCCTGGAAGGAATAAGAGGCCTGATCAATTCGTGTCTAAAGAAAAAAGGGCAGTGCCTCCGATAGATAATTGCCCATTTGAAAACCCTCAGGCTTCAGGTAATGCCGATCCCATTTTACGTGTTCCGGCGGATATTCGCAGGGAGTGGGAAGTCCAAGTCATCCCGAATAAATATCCCGCCGTCTCAGCCAAAAGCCCGATCATGAAGGGTGATTTCGGTCCATACCTGACACTTTCCGGCTTTGGACACCACGACGTTGTTATTACAAGGGATCATTTTTCTAATTTCCCTAAACTTTCCCCAAAGAAGGCTTTTGATCTATTTAAGGTCTTTCAGGAGAGATATAGGATGCTGGCGGCTGATAAGCGGGTAGCCTACGTTTCAATATTTCATAATTGGGGAGCGAAGGCCGGTGCCTCGGTATATCATCCTCATTATCAGATGATATCAATCCCGGTCATCCCTCCTGATGTAGCTCATTCTCTTTCTGGAGCTACCCGTTATTTCAGAAAAAATAGGCGTTGCGTCCACTGTGACATACTCTCCTTCGAAATGAAGGCGGGAAAACGCGTTATATGCGAGAGTGAAGGAGCTGTCGCTTTTGCTCCCTTCACTTCGCGCGAACCATTCGAGTTCCGCGTCTTTCCTAAAAAACATCTTCCATATTTTGAAGAGACCGAGGAGGAGGACCTTAAGAGCGTCGTTGAAGTTCTTCGTAAGGCTGTAGGTCTCCTTGAGAGGCGCTTTCCTGACATCGATTATAATATTTTCATTCACACCGCTCCGACAAGATCGAAGGGTAGATATGCTCATTATCATTGGCATGTCGAAGTTATGCCTAAGGTCAGTATCTCGGCTGGCTTCGAGCTTTCTACGGGTATCGAGATAACGGTCGTCGATCCGGATGAAGCTGCGGAGTTTATAAGAAAGGGATAGAAATGGTATCAAACATCGTAGGAACCGTTTCTTTGGTCGTTCTTAATATGATAGGCAGGGCCGGTTATTTTGGTGTATTTTTTTTGATGTTCCTAGGTGCGGCCAACGTTCCTGTTCCGTCAGAAATTGTAATGCCTTTCTCTGGATTCGCGGCGTCGCGCGGAGAGCTATCTCTTTCGCTGGTTATTTTCTTCGGTATCGTAGGTGCGTATTGCGGCTCACTTGCTAGTTATTGGGCGGGTAGATTGCTTGGCGAAAAGGCTCTTAGATTTGTTTCGAAGATAAGTCTTCATGAAAAAGAGGACTTTATGATGGCTGAAAAATGGTTCTCCCGGTTCGGACCATGGGTTGTCCTTATTGGTCAATCATTGCCGATAATCCGTTCGTTTGTTGCGCTTCCAGCCGGAATGTTTAAGGTTCCTTTCAAAGCCTTCGCCCCTCTGTCGCTTATAAGTATATCTATATGGACCTCGGTTCTGGGATATATTGGATTCAGGATGGGGGAAAATTGGCAGGTTGTCGGCGCATATCTCCGGAAGTTTGATCTTTTGATAGCCGCTCTCTTTATTATTTTGGCGGTCTTATGGATAATTAGACATATAAAAAAGAGACATGGGAAAAAATAAGCTCATTGTAGGCAATTGGAAGTGCAATCCCGGATCAATCAGGAAAGCCGAGATTCTTCTTAGGGTTTCTGATATGAAAGGGGTCATCGTATGTCCTCCGTTTCCCTTTTTGGACCTTGCTGGCAGTATCCTTGAGGAGGCTGGTCTTGGTGCCCAAGATATTTTCTGGGGGGAGGGCGCCTATACCGGTGAGGTCTCGGCATCTCAATTAAAGGGTTTTGGCGTTAAATATTGCATCATAGGTCATTCTGAAAGGCGGGCTATGGGCGAGATGGATGACATCGTTGGAAAGAAGGTTAAGGCCGCCATATCGGCGGGTATCTCTCCTATAGTCTGCGTCGGAGAATCGGCTACTATAAGAAAGAGGGGCCCATCAGCTGTGAAGAAGTTTATTTCGACTCAGGTTGAAGTAGTTAAGAAAGCTTCTTTAGGTAAGGGGATTATCTTTGCTTATGAGCCGATATGGGCTATCGGTACCGGTCTTTCTGCTTCTCCTCATGATGCCGAGATGATGGGGTCTCTTATCCGTTCGGTCTTTCGGTCGGATAAGGCGAGTATCCTCTATGGTGGATCGGTCAATTCCATGAATGTCGCCGGTTTTATTAACTGCGACGGAGTGGATGGAGTGCTTGTAGGCGGGGCGAGTGCCGACCCTAAGGAGTTTAAAAAGCTGCTTTCCGTTATCGATGGAATTGATTAAGATGGCTTAATATAAAAATAAAATGAGCAAAGCAAAAAAGAAGAAGGTTATTGATGTGGTATTCAAAATACTCATAATCCTTGTCGCCGTTGCCACTATACTTTCAATAGGTTTTTTCTAAACAGACCTAATTAAAATTAAGAACACCCCTGCAGAAAGGGGTGTTCTTTGACTTATCGTATGATAAGATTAATAAAATCATGAAAGAAAAAGTCTATTCTCAGGCTGCTAAGTTTGGCATTGTGGGCATCTTAAACACGCTGATAGATATGCTGGTTTTGAACCTCCTTATATGGGCGGGGTTTACTACGGTCTTCACTGTGCTTGGACAGAAATTTCTTGTGGCGAATATAATTTCCGTCTCGATTGCCATAGTTAATAGTTTTATACTCAACCGTTTCTGGGCGTTCGGAACAGCGAAGGAGAAGTCAGATCTTCTCTATGAGATATCTAAGTTTCTTGTGGTAACTGTAATAGGTATGTTTATTATCCATCAGCTTATTTTCAATGGTATCTATTATCAGTTTACTGGGCTTACAGACTTCGTTTATTCAATCGTCTCGGCCCTTCATCTAGACACTATATTCTCAGAGGGATTCGTCAAGACTAATTTCGCCAAGATTATTGCCATATTTGGATCGCTGGTCTGGAATTTTATCGGTTATAAGTTTTTCGTTTTTAAAAAATAACCCGTTTATTATCATTATAAAGCCCCTTATTCTAGGGGCTTTATGGTGTATTGGTATATCCGGTTCTATATTGACAAAATAAGATTATTATGTTAATATAATACCCATACGCTAAGGCGTAATTTTGAGCCCCCAGAGGGCAAAGGAGGTCTTTTAAAAATGGTTGATGATAACAGGGATCTGGAGAAATCCGATGACTCTTTGGGCACAGAAAAACGCCGTAAAGTAATCGGAAAATGGGGAATTGCCATATTAGTGATCTGCGCGCTGGTCTTTATCATATCGCTTGTAGCGATATATAACGATCATAGTAAGAAGGAGGAACAGGCTCCTCCATCAACAAGCGCTGTTACCACTGAAGACGCATCGAAAACAGAAGTTCCCACAGGAAGACTAGAGAGAGATCTCAAGGTTGGTGACGAAGGTGAAGACGTTAAGCTGTTGCAATATAAGCTTCAGCAGCAGGGGTTCTATAATGGAACTTTGAGCGGATTCTTCAATTCGGGCACCGAATCTGCCCTGAAGGCATATCAGAAAGCGAAAGGAATCAAGGAAACCGGCATCGCCGATATTGAGACCCGATCTTCGTTGAATGGTGATAGCTCTCAGGTGAAAGAGACCGTAATCAGAGAAGTCGTGACTAATACCGTCGTCGATAAGAAGGCCTTGAATGATCTTCAGAAAAAGGTCGATGACCTTACTGATACAAACAAGGATCTTCAGAAAAAGGTCGATGACCTTAAGGATCGGACTGGGACCGGAGATTCAGTGACAGGAACGTCTGCTCCGACCATTGTGTCAAGTGGGGCTAGCTCTCTTGGAGAGAGTTATGCGAGCATAAACGGAACAATCGATCCTAATGGGCTGGAAACAACCTACTGGGTAGATTATGGAATCTATGCATCGTCTATGGTCCAATCGACTCATTTCTCTGCTGGAAACGGTATAGACGCTAAAGCGGTTACGGTAAGTCTATCAGGACTTTCTCCTAATACGACCTACTATTACCGGCTTAGGGCATCGAACTCTAATGGCGATGCACCCGTAAGCGAACTGAGATCGTTCATTACGACAACCTCTTCCAACTCCAATCTCAATATAACGGTCGGCATAAGCAAGTTCGGCATATCAAGCATTAATGGAGACCTCAAAGTCTACGTTGAAGCTACTGGTATTCCGGATTCCGGAGCTAAATGCGCCATCGAGGTGCAGAATAGTTCGTCTGGCCAGCCTGCCTCTTCATGGAGCAATGGTGGGGAACACGTTTACAATATTCCTTACCAGACGAGCATCTATGTAAGAGCTGTTATCACTTATAACGGTCAAAACTACTACAGTAGCTGGACTCGTTATCCGCAGTAATATCGACGGAAGGCTTCCGTCCGCGCCCCCGCACCTATGGTGATCGGGGGTTTTTTTCTATTTGACAATATTTAGATAATATGTTAGAATCACTCCCATGAAAGGTGTAATCAAAAAACTGTTCGCGGGAGCCGTCCTCATGGTTGGACTCCTCATTCTTGGTAACTCGGCTTTTGCTGCTGAAACCCCGGAAGCTGCCGCGACCGGAGCCAGCTCGATATCATCGACGAGCGCTACGCTCAAGGCTTCGATAAACCCCGGAGGCGCCAGTACCGAATATAAATTAGAGTATGGAACGTCGACCTCGTTCGGATATAGCACTGTTTGGCACACGTCCGGCAGTGGAAGCTATGTTAATTACGAAACGGAGACCATAAACGGACTTTCTTCCGGAACGACCTATTACTACAGAGTAATCGCCAGGAATAGCGTCGGCACTGTGACGAGTTCCTATGTTTCTTTCGTAACCACTGGAACCTCATCTGGTACGGATACCACTGGTGATTCCCCGGAAGCTGCCGCGACCGGAGCCAGCTCTATATCGTCTTCGAGCGCCTCTCTTGGCGGTCTCGTCGATGCTAATGGTCTCTCGACTAGATATTGGATGGAATACGGTCCTACGACTTCTCTTGG
>JAQTUL010000006.1:38710-68590 GCA_028710275.1 Candidatus Colwelliibacteriota bacterium
CCCCGGAAGCTGCCGCGACCGGAGCCAGCTCTATATCGTCTTCGAGCGCCTCTCTTGGCGGTCTCGTCGATGCTAATGGTCTCTCGACTAGATATTGGATGGAATACGGTCCTACGACTTCTCTTGGTTATTCGACTGGTACCTACGATATCGGAAGCGACACATACACGAAAAGCGTTAGCCAGACCATAAACGGACTTTCTTCCGGGACTACCTATTACTATGTAGTTAAGGCCACAAATAGTCACGGAACCGTTACGAGCTCTTCAAGGAGCTTCGCTACTTCCGGAAGCATCGTCACTTCTGATGATGGCATCCCTGAGGTAACCGCTACCGGCACTACTAGGATCTCTGATAATTCCGTTTATCTTAATGGAGTCGTCGATCCTAATGGAAACTACACCGAATATTGGTTTGAATACGGTATCGGAAACGATCTCTCTAATACGACCTCAAGGAACGGTATCGGAAGTGGTACCTCCGGATCTTCTGTTAGTAGGAGCATTTCCGGCTTGTCGTCCGGAACCACCTATAAGTTCGTCGTTAAGGCTTCTAATAGCCGTGGAGTCTCCACCTCAGCTTCTTATTCCTTCACTACTTCTTCTGATAATGGGAATAATAATAACAACAACAATAACGGAAACTGGGGAATGGGATGGGCCCCTATCGTCATAACTAATTCAGCTCAGAGTGTTTCTGGATCGAGTGCCGACCTCGTCGGTCGCGTCAATCCTAACGGAAACTACACCGAATATTGGTTTGAGTACGGTATAGGGGATTCCCTTGATAAGAAGACTACTCGTTGGCACCTTAATCCCATGAGCGGAGATACTGCGGTCTCGACCTTTGTTGGTAACCTCAATGGATCAACTAATTACAAGTTTCGCCTTATGGCCACAAACGGTTATGGAACCGATAGTGGATCCCTCCTCTCGTTCACTACGACCGGAAACTCTAACTATTCTGAAACCAAGCCTGTTGCCGTCACTTACGTTGCGAGCGATATCGCCCAGAACGTGGCTATCCTTCATTCGAGGATAAACCCTCGGGGCGCTGCCACTATTTCCTGGTTTGAATACGGAACCTCTGCCTCCAGCCTCGATATGAGAACCTTGGGACAGAATACTGGTTCTGATTATAACGATAGGAGCACTTCTGGTGTTATAACTGGTTTGCGTGCCGGAACCATCTATTATTTCCGTGTCGCCGCTTCGAATGTGAACGGCATCACCTATGGAGATATATTAAGCCTTAAGACCGCTGCCGGATATTATCGTCCCGTCATCACACCTGTTAAACCGGTTGTCATAATAGACACCACTGATACGGGAACTGATGTCGCCGGAGTAGAAGTAATGCTTGACCCTTCAGTCAATCGTCTTGAACCTGCTCCCGGAGAGGAGATTGATTATACTCTTACCTACAGGAATGCCGGCTCCGCCAAACTTTCTGACGTAGCCATAAAGGTTTCGCTTCCTATGGAGGTTGAGTTCATCGATTCCAGCCTTAAGACCTCTTCTCGTTCTGGCAATAATCTGACCTTTACGATCGGAGATGTAGCCAAGAACAGTCAGGGAAACATGATCATTAAGGTTAGGCTTAAGGAGGATGTTAAGGGCGGAAGTTCTGTGATGTTCAATGCCTTTATGGAGTACAATGACTCGAGCAAGAAATTCCAGACGATAGATTCCTATATCAGCGTCGTAGTGAAGGGTACAGAGACCGATGTTCAGTCTAATGGCTTTCTTGGATCTCTTGCCGGTCTTGCGAAGGCGATGTCTGGAAGTTGGCTCTTCATTATATTGCTCTTCCTTATACTCATTGCTCTCATCTATCTTGTTATTACAAGGAGAAGGGACGCAAGAAATTCTTAAAAGTCATTGACTTTTAGATGAATAGGTGATATCATCTGTTTGCGAGTGAAACAATCTCCGGCCATGTGAAAGCATTGTTCGAGGAATGTTCCACCCTGAGACCATTTGTCAAAAGCCCCCGCAAGGGGGCTTTTGATTTCATGTCTTATTTCTTTTCCTATCGGCTATTTTTTTATTTTCCAATCGTAACTATCACTTTTATATCAATCGCGTGTTATAATTTTTTCATTATGATCGCTCTTATCCGTATGAATCTTGATATCGAGCCTTCGGAGATTGCTAGCTCGCTGCGTTTGAGACGAGCCGCCTCTTCTCTCGCTATCTTGCGTAAAAGATATGGAAAAATATTGATATTAAGTCACCGCGGAAGGCCGAAAGGCCGGGACGGTAAGTTAAGCCTCCGTCCTATCTCGGAGGCTTTGTCTAAGGCTATAAGAAAGAAGATCATCTTCCTTGATAACTCCGATTTGTGTTTTGCTAGAGAGGCCTTTTTTGAAGGAGAGCCTGGAGTATACATGCTTGAGAATCTAAGGTTCCTGTCTGGAGAGAACGATAATGACCCCGTTCTAGCCAAGAAACTTGCCTCGTTGGGGGAGGTATTTGTGAATGATGATTTCGCAACCGCCCATCGGGCGGCCGCTTCTAATGTCGGAATTACTTCTTTTATAAGATCTCTTCCTGGGCCGACTTTAAAGGATGAGGTCGCTGCTCTTAAAAAGGCGGTTAAGAGGCCGGCTCGGCCTTTTGTTCTTGTTGTTGGGGGGGTGAAGATGTCTGATAAGTTGCCTGTTATTGATAAGCTTCTCCCGGCGGTTGATAGAGTTTTATTAGGAGGAGGTGTCGGAAACACCTTTATTAAGGCGTCTGGCTCCAATGTTGGCAAATCCGTATATGAGAAGAATCTTATTAAGGAAGCCTCCAGACTCTCTCTTGATGATAAGGTTGTATTTCCAATCGATTGTCGCATGAAAGCTGGATCAATATTGGATATAGGCCCGAATACGGCTGCTCTTTACGCATCCGTAATCAAGGAGGCTGGGACCGTGATATGGGCCGGGCCTCTCGGTTGTTTTGAGACCAAAGGTTTTTCTGGTGGGTCAGAGGTAGTTGCAAAGGCGTGCGCTACAACGAAGGCTTACACCCTTATTGGAGGAGGGGAGACAACCTCAATAGTAATCGGAATGAAGCTTGATAAGAAAATTGGTTTTATGTCGACTGGTGGCGGAGCGATGCTCGACTTCCTTGCCGGGAAGAAGTTACCGGCTCTCGATGTCCTAAAGATTTCATATTAGGAACAGGCTGGGTTGTTATTTTACTCTCGTAAGCTTAGTATTCCATTAAATGTCCGCCCCTAAGAAGTTAGTTATATACCATAAGAGCTGTATGGATGGTTTCAGCGCCGCTTGGGTCGCCAAGAAGAAGTTTGGTGATAAGGCGCAGTTTTTTCCTGCCGTCCATCAGACGCCGTTTCCAAAAGACGTCAAAGGTAAAGAGGTATACATGATAGATTTTTGTTATCCGGAAAATATCATGGAGAAGATAAAGAAAGAAGCCGCGAGGGTTATTGTCATAGATCACCATATTAGTCAGAAAGAGGCGGTCAAGATATCAGACGAACGTCTTTTTGATATAAAGCATTCCGGAGCTGTCCTTGCGTGGAAGTATTTCTACCCGGGAAAGAAAGTTCCAAAACTACTTCTTTATGTCGAAGACACTGATATCTGGAAGTTTACGATGCCAAAATCAAAGGAACTTTTTGCTTCTCTCGAGACAGTTAAGTTCGATTTCAAGGCATGGAGCCGGTTAGCGTCTGAGTTTGAAACATCTGAAGGAAGGAAAAAATATCTCGAGAAGGGTAAGGCTATTTTAGATTTTATCGGTCGTTCTATCGATAATATCGTAGCGAATGCCGAGCCTGTCCGCTTTGAAGGTCACAAGGCTTATGTCGTTAACTCTCCTCTTCTTATATCCGACGTCGGTCATGTTCTTGCCGAAAAAGCTGGTGGTGTCGGCATTGTATGGGTTAAGAAAGGTAATAAGCTTAAAATATCTCTCAGGTCTAATGGTCGGGTAGATGTCTCGAAAATAGCTTTAAAATATGGGGGCGGGGGACATAAGGCAGCTGCTAGCTTCTCGGTCTCCCTGGAGAAAGGGATGGTTAAGTTTCCTTGGAAAGCGACCTCGGTTGACAAATAGAGGTATTTATTATTAAATCGATAAGGCGATCAAGACGATAGCGTCCCGCAAATTTTCGGGATGAGGAAAGTCCGGACTCCATCTTTCTTTCCGTAAGGAAAGGATTAAAAATACAGCGGTTAAAAGCCGTCATCCATTGCCTCGCTGAAGCTCTTTGAGTTAAGGCGCCTGCAATGGAGCGAGGTGCGAACAGTGACGCTCTTAGTCGAAAGACTGGAGGAACCCTATCCCGACGTAGAAGGTTCAATTCCGTTATAGGGATAAGAAGACGGAAGTGAAACGGCTAAATCCTTGTTTGGTGCAAGACCGTGTCTATCGGCCTTAAAACCGGTGGAAGAGTCGCTTGAGCCCAAGAGTAATCAAGGGCCTAGATAAATTATCGTCCATGGAGTTTTTTCTCCAAGTACAGGATCCGGCTTATTAGGTCGCCTAAGAAAGACTCCGTAAGGGGTCTTTCTTTATCTTTGACATGAGATTTTTTGTATGTTATTCTCTTTCCGCGTCGAAGTTATTTTCTTTCGCGCAAGTTGTTTGACATTTTAAGGCCCAATAGTGCTCCCATCTTTTTTGCATGACCGACGTCTCTCACGTCGGTCCTTTTTTTATCCGAATCTTATTGTTAGAATTTATCTATGGACAGGAGAACTCTTATCATCGTCTCGATATCATCCGCTGTAGCCATCGTCGGCGTTGTCGCGATAGTCGCTATATCTATTATGACCGGCGCGAAGTCCGATACGGCTGTTTCTATAATATCCGATGAGGAGGTTTCGATGTCTAATGATTCCAAGGGAGTTGTTCCTCCTTCCGGCGTTGTTGGTATGGCAGACGAAAATACTCCTGCCGTAAATGGAGAAAGTGCAAATAATGATAATAAAGAAAACAAAGTGAAAAATTTTTCTCACAATATAACTTTAAAGACCAATCTCGGCGACATAAAGATTGCCACATATGATGCGGACGCTCCTAAGACCGTCGATAACTTCATCACGCTTGCTAAAAAAGGATTCTATGACGGATTGATATTTCATAGGGTTATCAGTGGATTTATGATACAGGGCGGAGATCCAACCGGAACCGGAATGGGTGGGCCTGGATATAAGTTTGAAGATGAGCTCGATCCTTCCACTGAATCCTATCGTGCTGGTTACGTTAAAGGCGTTGTTGCGATGGCTAATTCCGGTCCGGACACCAATGGTAGCCAGTTTTTCATCATGGTCGCGGATTATCCGCTTCCTCATAATTATTCTATTTTCGGCAAGGTTATAGCTGGACAGGAAGTCGCAGATGCCATATCTAATGTTCAAAGGGACCGGTCAGACAAACCCCTGAGTGCTGTGACCTTCTCAAAAGTGATTGTCGAGGATTTACCCAAATAAAAGAGATATAAAAACACCCCATCATGGGGTGTTTTTATATCCATATCTTCTCCATCATAATCCTGTTCCAGAGCTTTATTATTTAGCTTTTGATGAGCTCTCTAAATCTCTTTCTTATCTTATCGAGTTTTGGATCGATTATAAGAGTGCAGTAGGGGACTTCTCTGTGTTTCTCGTAGTAGTCTTTATGATAGTCTTCTGCGGCGTGAAACCGATCGATAGACCTTATCTCAGTGACTATTGGACGTCCTTCTTTTGAAGAGTTGTTAATATCTATTATCGCCGCTTCGGCTTCTATTTTTTGATCGTCGGTCGTATAAAAGATAACTGATCGGTATTGGTGCCCTGCGTCATTTCCTTGTCGGTCCATGCTTGTTGGGTCATGGGAAGAGAAAAATACGGCGAGCAGGTCCCGGAAGGATATCTTTTCTGGGTCGTATTCTATTTTTGTAACTTCGATATAGCCGGTCGATCCCGTCGATACTTCTTCATATGTCGGATTTTCTTTGATACCGCCGGCGTATCCCGGTTCGACCGATATGACACCTTTTATCATCTTAAACACCGCTTCAGTACACCAAAAGCACCCTCCTCCAAAAAAAGCCGTTTTTATTGATTCAGGCATGTTGATATCTTAATTATCAGTTTTTTTAAGATCGAGACAGACAGAATTGATGCAATATCTTTTTCCGCCCTTTTCTTTCGGTCCATCATTGAAAACATGTCCTAGATGGGCGCCGCAGGTCTTACAAGTGACTTCTGTTTTTCCATCCGGGTCCCTATGTAGTTCGACGTGTGCGAGATCAATCGGGTCTGTGAAGCTGGGCCAGCCAGTGTTGGAATCAAACTTAGTTTCGGAAGAAAAAAGCGTTGTTCCGCAAACGGCGCATCGGTACACGCCTTTCTCATGGGTATCGAGATATTTTCCGGTAAAGGGCGCCTCGGTTCCGCCCATACGAGCGACGCGGTAAAGCTCGGGAGGGAGCTCTCCGTCTTTTTTTATGTCCATGCATCCATTATATCATCCATCGCTCATCGCTTGCGCGATATCCGTTTTTGTTGTAAAATGACACCTTCATTATGCGGACTAAGATAATAGCTACGATTGGACCGAGGTCCGAATCGCCGAAAATACTAAGGGAGCTTATTCTCGCCGGAATAGATATTGCGAGAATGAACTTCTCTCACTGTACTTACGACGAGTATAAGGCGCGTAAAAAGGCCATTGAGAAGATATGTGCCGAGGAAAAAAGAAGCGTGAAGATCCTTTTAGACCTCAAGGGTCCCAGACTTAGGGTTGGAGAGCTTCCAGAGGATGGAGTTGAAATTAATGAGGATGACGAAGTCGTTTTTTCGACCGATAAGGAAGAAATTAAGAAAGGAATCATTTTTATAGAGGATCCGTACCTTCATGATGATATAAAAGAAGGGGACCCTCTCTTTCTTGTTAACGGCGCCATAGAGCTCACCGTCACTAAGATTGTAGGAAGAAAGATATATGCCAGAGCTGTCACCTCGGGAACCCTCTTTTCCAGGAAGGCTGTGAATGTCCCTAATACTAAACTTACCACTTCCAGTCTTTCTAATAAGGATATCGATGATATCCAGTTTGGTCTTGAGGAGGGTATGGACTATGTCGCCCTCTCTTTCGTCCAAGATGCCGAAGATGTTAATCGTTTGAAGGCGCTTGTAGGAGACAGCGCCAAGATAATATCCAAGATAGAGCGTCCATTGGCGGTCAAAAACATCGACTCAATAATACAGGCTTCCGATTCGATTATGATAGCGAGAGGGGATCTTGGTATTGAGATGCCGATGGAGGAAATACCAACCGTTCAAAAACATCTTATAAAACATGCCTCGTGGTATGGTAAAGGTTCTATAGTAGCCACCCAGATGCTCTTATCTATGGTTGAGAAGCCTCATCCGACGAGAGCTGAAGTCTCAGATGTCGCGAACGCCGTCTTCGATGGAGCAGACGCCGTGATGCTTTCCGATGAGTCCGCTTCCGGAGCTTATCCCGTCGAGTCAGTGAGGATGATGGCAAAAATCGTCCAAAAAGCGGAGAAATATCAGTATTCAAAGCCTAATTATCTCTAGTGATATTTTAAAAAAAGACCCCTTAAGGGGTCTTTTTGGGCTAATTGGACGTTGGTTATGAGGCTAGTCGGTGGAAGACCGGCGCCTGACTTCTTTTCTGGAGCCCTTTCAAAAAAAATGCTGAAGAGGTTATCATTGGGGAATGGATAAGCAGATAATTGTTGTAATGAATGCCGGATCGACCTCGCTGAAATACAAGGCCTTTTTTGTTCCGAATTTATCGATTGTTGATGAGGGGCAGTTTTCTATAGATACTCACGGAAAGGAAAGGGAGGTGGAGGAAAAGAGTATCTTCTTGAAACTCATTGCCAAGATTTCTGAAAGAGGTGATATCGTAGCCTTTGCTCATAGGGTCGTGCATGGTGGTGAAAATTTTTTCGGACCTGTCGTAGTCGATAAAAGTGTCCTATCAGAGCTTAAGAAGACATTTGATCTTGCTCCGCTCCACAATCCTCATAGTGTCTCTTTCATTGGCCTTGCTATGAGTCTTCTGCCTAAGGCTAGGAACGTCGCGGTCTTCGATACCGGCTTTTACAAAAATCTGCCGGATGTGGCGAAGATATATCCTCTCCCGTATGAATATTTCGAAGAGGGTATAAGGAAATACGGTTTTCATGGAATCTCTCATGAATATGTAGCGATGGAGGCCGCGAAGAAGCTTAAAAAGCCTCTTTCAAAGTGCTCTCTTATAACTGTCCATCTCGGTGGAGGTTCATCTGTAACGGCTATAAAGAACGGTAAGGCTATCGACACGTCGATGGGATTCACTCCGCTTGAGGGGCTTACGATGATATCGCGTTCTGGTGATATCGATGCCGGTATCGTCTTCTATTTGATGAGGAAGTACAAGTTGAACATTAAGAGCATAGAAGAGATATTAAACAGATCCTCCGGATTAAAAGGCATAAGCGGTCTTAATGATTTCAGGGAGATAATGGACGCTGCCGACAAAGAGGAACATCGTTCTATTCTGGCTTTCGATATGTTCGTCTATAAGATTAGAAAATATATCGGTTCATATGCCGCCATTTTGGGTAAGGTGGACGCAATCGTCTTTACGGGTGGTATTGGCAGCGGGAGGCCTAAGACGAGGAATGCGATAATGAAAGGACTAACACTTCTTAAGGGGGTAAAGAAGATGGCTATCACTACAAATGAGGAGCTTTCCATGGCCCGCAAGGCGCTTGGCCTACTGAAGTAGTTATATGAGCGATATTAACGATGCTATCGAAATAAGAAAAAGCCTCTTAAAGACCGATGATTATGGTCGTTCTGTAGAGACGGCTCTCGGCGTCGTCTTTCCGGAAAGAGCGTTTGGACTTGAGGAAATTAGGTCTTTATGGAAAGGATATGTTCGTGATAGAGGTAATAGTGGTGGGGATATATTAAGTCTCTATATTCATATTCCTTTTTGTTCTTCTTTGTGTTCTTTTTGCGGCTGTCGTTCTCGTGTTAGTAATCCGTTGGAGATAAGTTCATATATACGCTCCATGGTTAGTCACCTTAATATCATCAAAGATACTTTCAACGGAGCTGTATTCGATACTCTCTATATCGGAGGAGGGACCCCGAGTATCGTCGAAGATGGAGATTTCGCTCTTTTATTAGATACGATATTCTCCAGTTTCACTTTCTCCGGAGACGGCCAATTATGCTCTGAGATGAACCCGTTGACGGTTTCTTTATCGAAGCTGAAGATGCTGAAGGATCATGGTTTTACGCGGGTTAGCTTTGGAGCTCAATCTTTTGATAGTGAGGTTTTAGATCTTATAGGCCGCGGATACCAGACTGAGGAAATGGTCTTAAAGGCTGTCACAGAAGCTAGAGAGGCTGGTTTTAAATATATTAATTTAGACCTCGTGGTCGGCCTTTATGGCGACACTCCCGAAAAACTTATTAGTAGTTTCAAGAAGGCTTTGGTTATAGGTCCTCAGAGGATAGCTCTTTATCCGATGCAACCAATGGAATCCTATCTGAAAAGTAGGTTTGGTTCCGATGCTGAGAGATTCGATGCTTTCTGGAGGGATCTTTTAAATAGGTCATTACCTGGAATATCAGAGGCTGCGAATGAAGCGGGGTTTTCTGTTCCTAATTATTCAGAATGGAACCTTAGGATGTCTAATACTGCTTCATGGGCCTACCAGGACCTGCGTATACCTTCAGAGAAGAAGGAATATTATCCTCAGGGATCGGATAGGACTATCCTTGCCATAGGTGAAGGCCCAACATCTAAGATAGATGGAATCATCGGCTACCAGACTAAGATATTTTCAGCAGATCCAGAAAAGTGTCTTTTTATGGGGTCTCTAAGGAATAAAAGAAGGGAGATGCTAAACTACATCATAGGAGCTTTTTCTATGAAAAACGGGATATCTCTTTCGGAGTTCAAAGATATCTTTGATAGTAATCTTCTTAGTGAGTTTGATTTAAGTATAGAAAGACTAAAAGAACTGCGGGCGGTCAAGGTTGAAGGGGATTACCTTTCTCTTATAACTGAAGATAGGGATGAGAGGGCTGTTCATATCCTAATGTTCTTTGATGATGATGATGTGAATAAAGTCGCGATGGAAAACGCGGTCGTTGCGGGATTTGGTCCCAGTAGACCAAGTTTTAAATCTTTAGGCCTGGATTCTCCGGAAAAGATGGCAAAATGGGATGATCTCAAAAAGGAGATAATATCAGCTACTTCGGATAAGGTTCTAAATGTTATCAATGGTTGTATTCATAATAAGGAAGATAAACTATTTATCATTGATAACTTAGGCAATGAGGTCAGAATAAATCTTGCCGATGGGTGCGTCCTCGTAAAGGAGTACATAAAGGACGGAATCAATGTATATGAGGAAAAGGCATCCTTTGATGATTTTCTAAAATCTGAAAGATCATTTGTCTTCTTCATATCAGAGAGCGATTGTTCTGATATTGTTCTTATAAAGGAGATGATAGATGTCATATAGAACCGAATCGATATAGATTATGGAAAAAATAGAAGAGGCTATAAAAGCCAGGGAGAAGATAATAGGAAAAGAAGGGTCGGGTCGTTTTTTAGGTTCGGCCATCAACCTTATTTATCCGGATAAGCCTTTTTCTTTTTCTGATATAAAGTCCATGTGGAGAGGATACCTCTCCAATCGGAAAGAAGGGGATCAGCTTGGTCTTTATGTTCATATCCCTTTCTGTTTCTCTAAATGCTCCTTCTGTAGTTGTTATTCCAGAACATGTGATTCCTCTGATATTAAGAACTATATAGATAATCTTATCAGTCATCTTGATAGTCTAAAGGATGTTTTTGATGGAGCCTTATTCGATAACTTTTATTTAGGAGGAGGGACACCTAGTATAGCGGAAGAGGGTGATTTATCTCGCCTTTTGGACGCTGTTTTTTTAGATTTCAAATTTATCGGTGACGGGCGGATTTGTTCTGAGTTGGATCCTTTTACCTCTTCTCTGTCAAAACTTAAGATGTTTAAGGATCACGGTTTCACTAGGGTTAGTCTTGGCGTTCAGTCTTTCGACGGCGATGTACTAAGACTTAATGGTAGGGGTCACCAAACTGAGGAGATGGTCTATAGAGCTTTTAGCGATGCGAGGGAGGTTGGTTTCAAATACATCAATTTAGACCTAATCGTCGGACTCTATGGCGATACTCCAGGCAAGCTGGTGGAAAGTTTCAGAAAAGCCTTATCTACTGGGACTCAGAAAATATCCCTCTACGCCATGCAGCCAATCAAGAGCTATCTTGATGAAAGATTCGATTCTGATCCGGTCAAGTTCGATCGTTTTTGGCAAGATCTTCTCAATGGTTCACTTAGTGAGATATCTGATCTAGCGGAGAAAGCAGGTTTTTCCGTTCCTGATTACTCCGAGTGGTATCTAAAAATGACTAACTGTTCCTCTTGGTCATACCAAGACCTTCGAGTACCCAGAGAAAGGAAGGAATATATTATGGATGGTCCAAAACAGTTTATTATTGGCGTCGGCGAAAACTCGTCTTCAAAGATATGTGGAGTTGCAAGATATAATACGACCTCTTTTTCCGCTGATCCTGAAAAATCCTCCTATATGGGGAGTGATATCGGTCCCAGAAAGGAAATGATTGACTATCTAGTAAGTTCCTTCTCGAAGAAAAACCAGATATCTCTCTCTGAGTTCCAGGGGATGTTCAATAGGGATTTCTTGACCGAGTTCGACATTGGTATCGGAAGATTAAAGGAACTCGGCGTCATCAGGATAGATAGTGATGCGGTGATTCTTTTGTCCGGAGAAAAAAGAGAGCGGTCGGTCCATGTCTTGATGTTTTTCGATGATGACGACGTGATAAGGGCTGTAAAATCAGCCTATCACGGAGATTATCTGGACGAATCGAATTCGGGGCCTTCTGAATTTGATATTCCAGGCGTCTGCGGACCAGAAAGGCCGAGCTTAGAATCCTTAGATTTAGACTCTCCGGAAAAAATGACGAAATGGGAAGGTGTCGAGGGGGAGATGGTATTGGTCACCTCAGGTAGGGCCTTAGACATAATAGATGGGTCTATTGTTGGTGGCGATGAGCGGTTATTGTCCGTTCTTAGTAGGTCTGGAGATGGACTTAAAATTAAGGTCGCGGCCGATTGCGTTTTAGTTAGGGAATATGTAAAAGAAGGCAAGATTATATATGAGGAAAAAATGTCTTTCGATGATGTTTTAAAGTCAGAGAGGTCGTTTGTTTTTTTTGTATCCGATAGTGTTGAGAGAGAGGTAATCCTTATGAAGGAGATGATAGATGTTGCTTAAATATTACTGAAGGAGCCTCAATTTATATATTATAGTTGTGTTAGAATTAGCCGCTCAGACCGCTATAGAAAGATACAGACCAATGGAAAATATCGATAAAGCCATAAGGATAAGAAGAGATATTATTGACGACAATGAGTTTGGTCGTTTTATTGAAACGGCCGCAGGTATCATATATCCAGAAAGGCCCCTTGCTGCCTCCGACATTCGTTCTTTATGGAGGGACTATCTGAAAGAAAAGAAGCGGGATGATATTCTAAGCCTCTATATACATATTCCTTTTTGTTCTTCTGTCTGCTCCTTCTGTAGTTGTTATTCCCACCTTGGAAGCGCCTCCGATATCAGGTCGTATGCCAAAAAGCTAGTCGAACATATTAGTCGATCAAGGGAGGTGTTCGATGGGGCTGTCTTCGATACTTTGTACATCGGAGGAGGAACACCGAGTATTATGGATGATGGTGATTTTAATGATGTAATAAATACCGTCTTTTCTAATTTCAAATTTTCTGATGAAGGCCAGAGGTGCTCCGAAATGAATCCGTTGACCGCATCCATCCAAAAGATGAAGATGCTCAAAGAACATGGTTTCACTAGGCTTAGTTTTGGTGCTCAATCATTCGACGCTGAAGTCCTTGCATTGAACGGCCGAGGATATCAGACGGAAGCGATGGTCCGTAAGGCGATCACAGACGCAAGGACCTCCGGGTTTAAATACATCAATCTTGACCTCATTGTCGGTCTTTATGGCGATACTTCCGACAAGTTGGTAGAAAGTTTCAGGAGGGCTCTGTCGGTGGGGGTCCAGAGGATATCTCTTTATGCTCTTCAGCCTCTGAGAAGTTATCTTCAAGAGAGGTTCCACTCCAATCTCGGTGAATTCGATCGCTTTTGGAAAGGCCTTCTTGATGGTTCATTAGAGAGGATATCTCAAATGGCTAAAGAGGCCGGTTTTTCAGTTCCTGATTATTCTAAATGGTACCTAAAGATGTCTGATTGTGCCTCGTGGTCATATCAATACCGCGGCGTTCCTTCGGAAGAAAAAGAGTATATCCCTCAAGGTCCCGGCCGGTCTGTCTTCGCAATAGGAGAAAATCCTACCTCAAGGATTGATGGCGTTGTAAATTATAGGACAGAGATTTTCTCAGGTGATCCCGATCAGTGTACTTTTGTCGGCGATATTAGGAATGAAAAGAAAGAGATGATCAATTATCTTATAGGAGCCTTCTCGATGAAGAGTAATCTGAATCTATCCGAGTTCAAAGATGTCTTTAAAAAGGACTTATTGAAAGAATTTGATATAAGTATTGGCAGATTAAAGGCTCTTAACGCTGTAAGGATAAATGGGGATGAACTCGTCCTAATGACAGAGGATAAGAAAGAACGCGCCCTCCATACACTTATGTTTTTCGATGATAAGGACATTGAGAAAGTGATTAAAAAGTAGGGGATAGGCCCCGTTTTAACTGACTACTTCGAAAAAAGCTAAAAAAACACAGGAATCATAATGTTAGTCTGAAAAATTAGGTTATCATAGATTATCTTATGGATTATGCTGAACCGCCCGTTTTAAGGCGGTTTTCTTGTTTAATAGCCCATTCGACCGGCATATTTGACAAAATAATGAAGATGTTATAAAGTTATACCCTCGCGTTAAAGCGTTTTATATATGAGAAACAAGGTATTTGCGCCGAAAAGACAATTTTCATCCCGCCCGTCAAGCGTAAGAAATGGATCATTTCGCAGCCATCGTAATAGCAGGAGGGCCGATCAGGCCATAGACGTCTCCAGATTTGTGAATAAAGCCAAGGAATCAGTTAAGGAAACTCCTTACGTTCCTGTTAACAAGTTCGCTGATTTTCCGATATCTGGAAGGCTTAAGAATAATATAATCGAAAAAGGGTATTCTATTCCTACTCCCATACAGGATCAGGCTATTCCGGAGATCCTTAAGGGCAGGGATCTTATAGGTATAGCGAACACCGGCACAGGAAAGACCGCTGCCTTTCTTATCCCGTTCATCAATAAGGCCTTAGCTGACCGCAAGGAAAAAACCTTAATTATCGCCCCTACTAGAGAGCTTGCTCTTCAGATTCAGGAGGAAATGAATGGTTTTGCGGGATTCATGGGTATATTCTCCGCTATATGCGTCGGAGGAGCGAATATAAGAAGTCAGATGTCTTCACTTAGGCATCGTCCTGATTTTGTCGTTGGAACCCCAGGTCGTCTTAAGGATCTTGTAGACAGGAAATTCATAAAACTTTCAGATTACAGGAACCTTGTTCTTGATGAAGCTGATAGGATGCTTGATATGGGATTCCTTCCTGATATCAAAGACCTTCTTTCAGGACTTCCCGCTGATAGGCAATCAGTCTTCTTTTCAGCCACTATGCCGATTGAAGTAGAGCGTCTTATATCGGAATTTTCCAGGGATCCGATAAAGGTGTCTGTTAAGAGCGGAAATACCGCATCAAGCATCGACCAGGACGTAGTAATGGTTGCCAGGGGGGAGAATAAGATGGATAAGCTTCATGATTTGCTTTTAGGGAAGGGATTCGACAAGGTCCTTATATTCGGTAGAACTAAGTATGGAGTCGAAAACCTTTCTGTTTCTCTTAATAAAAGAGGGTTCAAGTCCGTATCTATCCATGGCGATAAGACGCAATCGAATAGGCAAAGGGCTCTTCGCATGTTCAAGGATGGAACTGTTCAGATAATGGTGGCGACTGATGTCGCCGCGAGAGGTCTTGATATTCCTAACGTCAGTCACGTTATTAATTTCGATCTTCCTTCGACCTATGAGGATTATGTCCATCGTATAGGCCGTACCGGGAGGGCTGATAAGAAAGGTAATGCCCTTACTTTCATAGAAGGCAGATAATAGGATAGAAACCCGCGTCGAGCGGGTTTTTTATTATATCGAAGCACGTTTCTAGATATCGAAAACCCCGCGCAATTGCGCGGGGTTTACTTTTTATCGATTAAAATGCCTTAAATCTTCTCTCGTGGTCGGTCCAGGCGATAAGAACGGACATGCGTACTGCATCATCCCTATTTGATGATAGTGATTCCACTATCAATCTCCTTATCTCTGTCGTGGTTATTTCCCTCTCTATGGGCAGGGAACTGATAACCTCGTAATGTATCTCCCTGATCGCACTCTCTGCCTGTTCTTCTGGTAATCCCGAACCTCTGACCGCTTCTTCTATTGAAACCTTTATCTTGCCGGGGATGAATGGTTCAGCGCCCCGTTCACCTTTTTTCAGGACCGAATGCACCATATATTGATTTTTAGTGTGACCTTTTCCTATTCTATCATATGCGGAGTTATTGCAATACAGTTTGGGTATAAGATGGGCCACTAGGGGTATTTTAGGAGACTAAAGGCATTCTTAGAGACGGGGTCAGCCGATTGATATCAAAAAACCGCCGGAAATCGGCGGTTTTTATGGTGTCTTTCTATTTATTTTCGATTAGGTCTTCGAGGTCTATTGTTTCAGTTATCTTTATCTGACTGACAAAGTCCGGCATATGACTGACGAGCATTATCGCTCCGTCGTATTTATCGAGGGCTTTGGCGATAATAGGGAGGTGGCGAAAGTTTATATGGTTTGTCGGTTCATCGAGAAGAAGTAATCCGGGACGTTGGAGAACTAGTTTCGCAAAGGATACTAATCCCTTCTGTCCTTCTGATAATGTCTTTATCTTTGCCCCGATGACCTCTTTGGTTATAAGGAATCCTGAAGCGGTGGAGCGAAGCTGTTCTTCTCCTCCTTCTCCGGCCATAGTCTCCGCCAGCGATTTATATACGGTATCTTCCGGATCAAGTGTGGAAAAATCTTGCCTGTAGTATCCGATTCTTGTTCCGGGTTGTATCTCGGCGCCTTTTGCTTTTCCTGACACAATCGCCTCGAGCATAGTTGTTTTACCTATGCCGTTCGGACCCTTTAGTAAAATTTTATCCCTTCTCTTCATAGAAAGCTTAAAAGGGGTCTCAGTCGGTTTACCTTTCTTTATGATGGGAATGGAGGTGAATTTTATTATCTCTCCGGTAATCTCGTTCTGACAGGGGATGATGAACTGCCTGATTGTCTTGTCTTCCTGTCTCATATCGACGATATCATCTTCGAGATTAGCAATCTTCTCGCGCATCTTTGAGGCTACATCGCGAAGATGTCCTCCTTTTTGAGCAAAGAAACTCATCTGCTCCCTTCGGTTATCAATATCTCTCTGTAGGCGCACGTTCTGCATTCTTTCTCTTTCTATCCTGGCTTCTATGTCTTTTACGACATCGAGATAGTCTCCTGAGTATTGTTCAACTTTATGAGAGAACACATCCAGATAAAGAACCCCGTCCGTGAAGGAATTGAGGAAGTCGGCATCATGTGAGATTACAATGACGGTCTTCTCATATTCCTTAAGAAATTTCTTGAGATGATCTATACCCTCCTTATCGAGATTATTGGTCGGTTCGTCGAGGAGCAGGATGTCTGGATCCTGTATCATGGCAAACGAAAGAAGCAGTCTGGCTTGCTGACCTCCGGAAAACTCCCGCATCTTTCTCGAGGTATCGGATATTGTGAGATTAACTGCGTCAAGGACTTTCGTTATGCGGGGATCTATATCATAGATCTTCTTATTGAAAGCTTTTTCGAAAAATTCTCGAACAGACAGGTCGAGCTGATCCCTGGGAATAACCTGCTTCGCTATAGCGATGCTCATCTTCTCATTTATCGCCACTGCTCCTTCATCAGGAGTATGCTCGCGGGTTATAAGGGAGAAAAGAGTGCTTTTACCTGCCCCATTCTGACCCATAAGCGTTATTTTAGATCCTCTGCGTATCGAAAAAGAAACCCCTGTTAATATGGGTTTTAATGGTCCGAATTCGAACGAGACTTCGCTGAATCTAATTATGACGTCGTTTCCTTGAGCCATAAGACCCGTCAAGGATACATTAAAATATCGATTTATTCAAGCGATATTACACATATCGGCTGTTATTACATCGGCATTAAATGTGTTCACTATTGAACGTTATGGATTAAGATAATAGGATAGGCTATTGTGTTCTGTCTCCGTCAATATGAAAAAGATACTTTCGATATCGTTCCGCTTCGCCATCATCGTTTTTGCCGTAATCGGCCTCTTGCTTACTGCCGGTTTTTTCGCCGTTAAGTGGAAACTGACCGACGTTAAAGGGGTTATAGACCCCGAAGACAGAGTCTTTGCTAATCTTCATTCTATAACCGGATCATCTTTAGGTTCCGAACAGGGGATTAGTATCTCCGCTATTTCTCCTAAGGATGCCTGTCGTCTTTCGGTCGTTATGAAAGTCTACCCGGACATAGGTGATGCTGTTTTTAAGGCTATAGACCAGGAGACTCCCATCTCGGTCGTCTCCTCGATGATATCCGCTGCTCTAGTCGGGATAGAAAAGGCCGATCCATCGGTCTCCGGTTTTATTTCCAGGTGTTCCGATATCCCCGGGTATTCGACGGGAAAGAGTTCTGTCGCATGGATGGAGACGGAAGAGTGGAGGGTCTTTGAAGAGGCTGTAAAAAAGGATTCTTTAATTATCACGGAAGTTGGCAGAAAGACCGGTGTTTCGCCGAGGCTTATTGTTGGCGAGCTCGTCGGTGAACAGTTACGCCTTTTTAATTCTGACAGAGAGGTATTCAAGCAGTTTTTCGCTCCGCTTAAGATATTGGGAAATGAAACTAAATTCTCTCTTGGAGTTACCGGCATAAAGGAGGAGACTGCTATCCAGATAGAAAATAATCTTAAGGACAGGAAATCTGTATATTATCTCGGTCCTGACTATGAGGAATTCTTAGATTTTAAGACCACGGACCATGATGTGGAAAGAATAGAAAGACTGACTGACAAGAAGAATAGATATTATCCGTATCTCTATACGGCTTTATTCATAAAGCAAATAGAAAAACAGTGGTCTTCTGCGGGATATAATATAAGTGATCGCCCGGAGATAATCGGTACGCTCTTTAATATAGGGTTTAAGGGGTCTAAGCCAAACGCCGACCCGAAGGTCGGCGGTGCATTGATAGTGATAGGAGAAGGGGAATACACATTTGGCTCCCTAGTGTACGACTTCTATTATTCGGGCCGCATGATTGATGAATTCCCTTACGTGTTGCGCTGAGCCGCGAATCTTACAAGCGACTCTTTCTGTTGTTCTGAAAAATCCAAGATTCCTATCTTCGCCCGGACAAAATCCATAGCCTGTTCTGGATTCATTCCTGTTGTCGTAAGATATGCGGCGACCATCATCGGCGCCCTTCCTCTTCCGAAAGGGGAATGAATTAGGACCGAGAAATCCTTCTTCACGGCATCACGAAGAAGATTGACTCCCATAGCCAGCTGTTGAGGGGTTATTTCTTCGCTTTCTTCAACCGGGAAAAGCACCACCGCTTTTACTCCCGGTATCCTTTCTGACTGGTCTCTTTCAAGTCCTATATCTATATCAAAAGAAAGGTGCATGACTTTTTCCTTATGTTCCGCCGCCGATACGTCGGAACCTATCCATATATTGTCAGTTATTCTATTTAGGTCGGCGGGGCTCTGTTGGGTTTTTTCTTCCATTTATTTAATTATAGCCGATTGGCACTGTTAATAACTTCATCGAATGATTCTCTTTACCTTGGTGATAATTGAAAAATCTTTGGATATGCCTTTTTTACTTTTTTTGTTCCAGTTCCGATATTATCTTTTCCGCCGAACTTCTTATGTACTCTTCCGAAAATTTTTTCTTATATACCGCTATGTATGATGGATGAGATATCGATATATGGTTTTCGAATCTTTTTGAGAGAGATGCTTCGGTCGTTTTGCCAAGGGATACGATGATATCCGGAGATATTTCCGCCACTGTCTTCTCGAGATGAGGGATGCATTCTTCTATCTCTTCCTTTGTTGGATATCTAAGTCTTCCTTTATCGTCTATCGGCGCCCGGTCGACGAGATTCGTTCGATAGGCCATTACTCCCGGAATCAGGTCTGATATCGCGTCGATAATCTTCCCTGTCTGAGTTCTTGAATCAAGCGGTTCTCGGTCTGGTTTGTCCGATAAGCCCACAAAAAGCACTCTTTTCATCAGAACATCGATTATCGTTCGTATGCCGGCTCTTCACAGATGAGCACCAGATTTCCGTCTATCATCTTGTAGTATGAGGTTTTGATGTCTTTATTCGTCATTATTTGGCTGTCGGGTAGATTTTCCGTTGCATTGACCATAAGGAGGCTACTGTTAGGCTTCACTGATATTCCGTATTCCGATCGAACCTTGAATTTGACCACCTTACCGGTCGTTGCGTCTATTATCGCGGATTCCTGACAGGATGTTCCGCATCCCCAAGATGTTACTGAATAATGTCCGTTAAAGTTAATCCCGGTCTCTTGATATCCTTTCTCGATCACTGTTCGAAATGAGTATTCTGGAGTTCCGGGTTTTATATCGAGCGGGAACAGAGCTTCGTTATAGATATCGAGGACTATATGATCCTCTGGCCTTATATCACAGTTCTTAGACCGGCTTACGGTTCCCGTGGGATCGATAGGTTCCTTTCCTGATATTTTTATGTAGGTATACCCGGCAGCTAGCGCCAGTGTGACGATGACGGAAATGATGGTATATATGCGTCCTATCTTCATTTGCTCGCCGGTTGATTAATCATCCATCGGCCATCCCTAAGAATCATCTCATAGGTGACCATATAGGTGTTTGTGAGCGATCCTCTCGTCATTTCCGATTGTATAAATGCCCGATCACCGGCGACGGTTATCCTTTTTATATCGAAGTTGAAGAAGGGTATAGACGCAAGCGATTTTTCGGACAGACAACGTTCTTTCCATGTCTCATTATCGGTCGCAATATATTCCATAAACTTATCGCAGTTTCCGGTCAGTCTGGAATCGAAGGCTTTTTCGAAATCTTTTCCGGCCAGATATCCTCTGTTAATAACGATATCGGTCGTAAGTAATGGAATTATCATGGCTATGGCTCCAATAATCGCAAGGCCTGCTATGCCCGCGCTCTTCATAGCGCTTATATGGGTCTTCATGGTTTTTGTCATTATAGCATTTATCAGTGAAGGGTATCCTTTAGTCTCCCATATAAAACAGGGCTGGCGTCTGCCTCCTGGCACTAGAATTGTCTTTACCTTCAAGTGAAGATACGGCCCCTATTCCCTTTTCTGACGGCCGTCAGAAAAGGGAATAGATTAAATAACCACCCCATATATCATATAATTCAAGGATATGGGCCCGGACAGACAAAAAGATAATGCTGTCATCCCCGCGAAAGCGGGGATGAAGTATTCCCATGCACCCTCCGTCGTCTCGAGCTTCGGCGAGAGACCTCACAGCACAACTTCCAGACTCTCCTCCTTCACCCTTGTCGAGCTCCTCATTGTCATCGCCATCCTGGCAGTCCTTGCTGCCGCAGTCGTGGTAGTCCTGAACCCTGCAGAGCTCCTGGCTCAGGCCAGGGACTCCCAGAGGTCTAGTGATATGAAGACTATCGCCGATACAGTCAATCTTTTTATTCTCGATAATTCAGGCAGTTCTCTGGGTGTGGCGCAGACAGTGTATATCTCTCTGCCAGACACTTCGTCTACTTGCGCTACATACGCCGCAAGTCTTCCGGTCCTGCCTGCAGGATGGTCTTACCATTGTGTTACGGCAGCGAACCTTCGAAATACGGACGGTACCGGCTGGATACCTCTCAATATAGCGACTATAAAAGGAGGTTCTCCTATGCCTTATCTGCCGATAGATCCATCTAACGATGCGGTCAGTACCCGTTATTATGCCTATACTCCAAGCTCTTTGTCGCCGACCTTTGAACTCATGGTACTTATGGAATCGGAGAAGATAACAAACTCGCTCGCTAACAATGATGGCGGTATTGATCCCTCTCGACTTGAAATAGGGTCTGATATCTCTCTCTGGTCGCAGGTGGCAGGTCTTACGGCCTATTGGAATTTCGACGAGGGAAGCGGAACCACAGCGATAGATATGACGGGTCGTAATAATACCGGAACGATAGTCGGGCCGACCTACGGCATTGATAGGAAGAGTGGAGTAGGGAAGGCTCTCGTCTTCGATGGCGTCGATGATTATGTGAGCGTCGCTGATAGTATCGATATGAGAATGACGACCGGAGGTACCTTTGCCTTCTGGATATACCCGACAGGTTATGGTGAAGCCAGTGCAGCCCGCATTATAGATAAGTCGACGGATACCGGCTGCACAAACGGATATTTTGTCTATATGTCCTCTACAAATAAATTTATTGCATCGGCGAATGCCGGTTCTGCCACATCGGCCTCTGATAATTCGATAACTATGAATGCTTGGAACTTTATTACCGCTACTATGAGCTCCTCTGGAAAAAAGGTCTATGTAAACGGCAAGGAAGTCACATCGGCTGCCGGCGGAACGGTTCTTCCTCCCGACGTCGCTGGCGAGGTGAGAATAGGTAATCGTTCCGGATTTACGGATAGGACGTTCGTTGGTCGCATCGATGATTCAAGGATGTACAATCGGGTCCTTTCCGCCTCGGAGGTCCGCTCTCTCTATTTCGGAACCAAATAATTTGTTTTAAAAAAACGCCCGAAGGCGTTTTTTTTTAATTGTTTTTATCTGCTGGTTTCATTATGCCCGCAGTCGGTCTTATTTGTATCGAGTTTGCGGTAAGGCTTCCGTCCTGGTTTGATTTTCCGCTGACTGTCACATTTTCTCCGACTTTAACCTCTGTTTTATCCGCTGATATGGTTTTAGTCACAGGGGTTGTATCTGTAAAGAGGATTATCTTCGAGCCGCCGTCAGGAAGCTTTATCGTCATAGTTTGGCCATCTATTGAAAGAATCTCTCCAATTGTCATCCCGCCTCCGGCAGCCCTATTTCCCGTTGCTCCGCCCGCAAATCCCATTTGTTGCCCTCTGTCCTTATTATTACCAAAAGGGGAATCGATCTTTGCTATTTTCTTCTGGTAAACTGTCCCTGAAAAAAATCCTATTCCTCCGACTGCTACTACGGCCAATACTAATATGATTATTGTTTTTTTGTTGTTCATTTTTTTGTTTTTATTCGTATCTCAATGCGTCTATCGGGCTGAGTGATCCTGCTCGTTTTGCGGGATAATAGCCGAAGACTATTCCGATTAAGGCTGAAACTCCAAACGCCAGTATTATCGAAGTAAGCGATATCTTTGCTTGGATTATTCCCATTGCCGGCAGTATTAAGGCTATGGCGCACCCTAAGGCTATCCCTATTATTCCGCCGATAAAAGTAAGCATCACTGATTCCATGAGGAATTGGGCATTTATATCCTTTCTTTTAGCTCCAATGGCTTTTCTAAGACCTATCTCCCTCGTCCTTTCGGTAACGGTGGTAAGCATCATGTTCATTATGCCTATCCCTCCGACGATAAGGGATATCCCGGCGACGGCAGCAAGGAGAACGGTTAGCGTATTAGTCACGCTAGAGGCCGTTGCTGCCATCTCTGCCTGGTTCATCACTCTGAAATCGGCTGAAGCCTCATCCGATATGTTGTGCTCAGTGAGTAATATCTCCATCGCCTGAGCTTGCACTGCTTCCATGGAGCCGGCATCGGCGGCAGCGATATCTATGGTCGATAATTTTGAGCTTCCAGCCAATAGCTTCTGGGCGGTTGTAAGAGGGATGTATATCGTATCATCCTGATTGTTTGCTCCGCTATTTCCCTTTGCCGTCGTAACGCCTATTACCTTGAATTCTGTGCCTTTTATTCTTATGGAACTTCCGACCGGGTCTGCATCCTCTCCGAAGAGGTCAGTGACCGTCGTCGGCCCAAGGATGGCAACCCTAGACATTGATTTAACGTTCTGTTCCGATATGAACGACCCGGAAGATATCTCAAGGTTCTTTACCAGTGTATAATCGGGCGTCGTCCCTATCACTGAGGTGTTAGTATTCGTTCCTTTCGCGGTCACTTGGTATCTCCCAGAAAGTTCTCCCGCCACCCCTTTTACGGATAGAAGCTCG
This sequence comes from Candidatus Colwelliibacteriota bacterium, assembly GCA_028710275.1. Lineage (GTDB taxonomy): Bacteria > Patescibacteriota > Minisyncoccia > UBA6257 > Colwellbacteraceae > STB-63. Next base: position 62,073 of record JAQTUL010000006.1, read on the forward strand.
GTTCTTAGTGTTTCGAGATCTTCGTTCGTCAGCGTCTGCGCTGACCCCCATCCTGAGCTCACTCGATCACCACTGCTTCTCTGGGCTCCCGGAGTTACCATAATGAGATTGGAACCGATCGACTCTATTCTTGAAGTAATAGAGCTTTGCGCCCCTTGCCCGATAGATATCATCGCGATGACTGAACTGATACCAATCACAATGCCGAGAATAGTGAGTCCTGATCGCGCCTTGTTCGACGATAGGGCTGTATATGTCTCCTCTAATATATCGGATGTCTTCATTATTTCTTTCTTTTGTCGTCGACAATCCTGTCGTCCGTTACCCGTCCGTCCCTGATGTGAATAACCCTATCGGCATGTTCGGCTACTTCCTGTTCATGGGTGATTATTACTATCGTTCGGCCCTCGTCTTGGTTTAGCTTTCTAAAGGTCTCGAGCACTATCTCTCCGGTCGCCGAATCGAGATTTCCGGTTGGTTCGTCTGCTAGAATCATTGCCGGATCGTTTACGAGAGCTCTAGCTATCGCGACGCGCTGTATCTGTCCGCCTGACAGTTGGTTCGACATATGGTCGAAGTGACTCTCGTCTAAACCTGACGCTGAAAGACATTGCTTTGCCTTATCAAGTCTTTTTTCTTTTTCAATCTCCGCGTATACAAGAGGCATCATCACATTCTTGACGGCTGAACATCTAGGAAGAAGGTTAAATGATTGGAATACAAATCCAATCCGTTTTTTTCTGATATCGGCCAGTTCATCATCTGAGAGCTTGGAGATATCCACTCCGTCTAGAAGATATTTTCCTTCGGTCGGAGTATCAAGCGCTCCCAGTATGTGCATTAGAGTGGATTTTCCGGAACCGGAAGGGCCCATTATGGCGACAAACTCTCCGGTCTGTATTGTGAAGCTCACTCCTTTTAATGCCTCAAACCTTATAGTGCCGGTTTCATAAACCTTCTTTATGTCTGTTATTTCTATCATCTCGGCATCATTCCTGATCCGCCCGGTCCACCCGAAGTTATCAGGCTTGGGGTGGTGTTCGTAGTTTTTGTTGTCGAGGAAGTAGAAGTCGTCTTGCTTGAAGTTCCAGAGATGGTCTTTATGACCACTACGTCCCCATTGTTTATTCCTGAGATTATTTCAGTATATTCATCGCTCTCAAGACCAGTCTCTATGGCCGCCTTTTTAGGTAGAGAGGCGAGAGTCATCCCGTTCTGATCTAAGATGGCGTCCGATGCTATTCCTTCGGCTATCTGAATATAACTTGCTCCTCCTTGGGATTTTATCGCGGAACTAGGAACAATGAGAACGTCTTGCTTTATTTCGGTTATTATAGCCACGCTGACGCTCATCCCGGATTTTATCCTATCGTCCTGCGTATCGAAGGCTATCTTAGCGCTATAAGAAACAACTCCCTGAGATGTCTTTCCTATTGCGTCAACTTCAGCGACTTCTCCGGTTATGGCGAGGTCATCGACGGCATCAAAGGTTAGTGTGGCCTTCTGTCCGGTTTTAACCTTCGCTATGTCCACTTCATTGAGCGATATCTCGGCTATCTTCTTTTTCGTCACAATTGTCGCGATGGATGATCCGGACGAGACGGAGTCAGATGATATCGAGGCGGCATCCTCTATATTCATCTGTGCTATCACTCCGTCGAAGGGCGCTCTTATGTAATAGTTAGCGAGTTTCTCGTTCGCGTCGGCGAGAGAGTTCTTTCTCTGTTGGAGAGAGAGATTTTGTGAGGCGATATCAAGATCATCAGCTCCGCTCTGCAGGTCGGCGAGCTTTTGGGCGTTTTCTTCTGCTGATATCTCAGCGCTAGTCATCGAGGTTTTTCCGGACAGAAGGCTGCTTGTGCTGGTCGCCGTCTTCGTCATATAGGAGGAGAGGTTTGCAAGATCGGTCGTAAGAAATACCGGAGTGGCAATATCTTTATCGTTCATCTCTGCCTTTATGAAAGAGAGAAAATCGTTTGAGCTTTTCACGGCGTCGGATATCGCCCGTGTGGTATTGTATGTTTCTTCTATCAGTAATCTGATTTCTTCCTTGGTTCCGAATCTGTCGGACGATTTATAATCATTAAGATTCTTCGTGTATGCGTCGTATGCGGTCTGATATTTAGCAAGAGCGGTTTCTTCGTAGTTCCTCACCTGAGGAGCATATGAGTAAACCATATTCTCGTAGACATCGTGGTTTTCCTGTTCGAATCCTCCGATGGTCTTTCCGTGAAGAATATCTTTGAGGCCGGTCATTATAGTCGGCATGGAAAGGAAATTATTGGATACGGCATCATATCCGTCATCATATGCTTTTAAGAGGGATTCTTGGGATCTTGAAAGATTGTTCTTGGCCTGCATAATCGATATTTCGTCAGCTGGCTTAATCAGCTTGTCGTACGCTATCTGTGCGCTCTGAAGGCTTATTTCTGCGTCGCGGACGCTCTTTAGGGCGTCTTTGGCATCTAGTCTGACTATAAGGTCTCCTTTCTTAACCTCATCTCCGACCTTAACCCCGACATATACAACGTCTCCGGAGACTTTCGGAGATAACTCAACCTGACTTGAAGCGGATACTTGACCACTGCCGGTGACGGAAGTCACGATAGTTCCTTTTTCGGCAACAGCAAGGACGTATTTCGATTCGGTGGTGCCGTCTCCGAATATTTTTACCCCTCCAAAGATGGCGAGAGCGACGACTGCCACTATGATAACGGCAGTCTTTTTATGCAATCTTATGGTCTGAATGACGGTTTTCGGTATTATATCTATTTTCATATCCGTTTATCTGCTTGCTTCTGGTCCCATATCTGAAGGAGAGGGGATGGTTCTTATTAGTTTGGCTTCTATTTGCCCGTCTTCATTTGGCGAACCTATAACCACTATTGTATCTCCGACCATTAGATCTCCGGGTTTGATGGTCTCTCTGAATCTTTTGACGATTGTCCTCTCGTTCGTGATTATCGACTGCTCGGTATTATCCGGGGTCTCTACGATAACGTTGGGAAGTTCCATTTTCATTATTAATCCGGCAGAACCATGCCCTGGCATAAGTCCTTGCGGTGGAAGTCCGGGATTTCTTTCTCCGGGTCGGCCGTCGAATATCTTATGATAGTTATCTCCCATACGATATGAGAATGCGGCCTTTCTGTATCCGATAGCGGCTCCGAGCTGGAATATGGAAAGAACGACTGCTATTCCGGAAGCACTAAGAAGGATAGCTCGAACTGTCTTTGATTTAATTAATTCTTTTATGTCCATTTTATTATTTAGCCTTAATTGTTCTTATCCGGCGGATATCCCTCATCGTTCCGATATTCGAGAAGGTGAGGACGGCGGACCAAAGCAGAACCGACGCGGTCGCAAGGATAGCTATTATTTCCATCATTGGCAGTGATTCAAGAAGGACACTTCCGAAATCTGAAAGAGAGGAAAAGATGACGGCGCTATCGGAGAACAGAAGTGAGAAATATTGGAAAAATCCTGAGCTAGCAAAGGCTCCAGCCGTATTGATGGCCAAAGGGACGCAAAGAGCGGCCGACCCGATGGCTAAAGACCCGAAAAAAGCCATTTTTATCTTTATGGCCCTTCTTTTCTCAATGGATATCCTTTCTATTATCTTATTTTCCAGTCCAATCGGCGTCTCGATTCGGTCTGTGATGGCTAATTTATGCCCCATGCGTATTAATACGGATAGGGGAGCGTTTTCGGTGCAATGCCTCCGAATATAGTCTGTTTTAGATCTCTTTAGGTATTTTTCTCCTCAACGCCTGAAGGCCCCTTCTGTGTTGGCTTCTCACGGTATCTGTCGGCCGACCGAGCGCCTGAGCTATCTCCTCAAAGCTCATATCCTCATCATATCGGAGAGTAATAACCTCTTGATAGATAGGCGGAATACTCTTTAAATATTCCCTCAACTCCTTATTCCTTTCGGAGTCAGATAGGATTTCGTCCGGCAGCGGTGAGTCGTCTCTTATGATTTCTTCCGCACCTCCGTTATCTTCGCCGATAGGTATATCGGAGAAGACTGGTATTTTTTTCTTTCTTGAAAGGTCGATGGCTGAATTCCTCACGATAGCAAAAAGCCAGGCTTTGAAACTCGTGCCTTTTTTAAATCTTCTGAGGTTCTTCCAGGCTTTTAGAAATGATTCTTGCGTTATGTCCGCGGCATCTTCCGGATTGCCTATAAGGCGGTATGCAAAATTATACGCCGATGGCAGGTGGGCGCGGACGATATCGGAGAAGGCGTATTCGTCTCCTTTAATATGGGCGTCGATAAGGTTATCGATGTCGATGTCCATGATAGCGATATATTAACCCTGAGTAGGAAAAAGGCAAAAGTCCACAGCCGCAGAGATCGTGTGTATTATCTTGTACTCTATTTTCGAGATTGCACCGTTCGGACGCGGGTCATCGTATTATCGATTAGGGAGTTTTAGTCAGACTCCCGGTAAATAGATATGATTGCGGCCACTCGTTACTCCGGAGGAAGATGGCGAGCGGCTGCAATCGCGTTATTATTTGGGGGATTTTATTATTCAAAAATAAAACAGCTCCGATTTTATAGTCGGGGCTGTTTCTATTTCTGGCCATTTAGCGCGATATCGGAACCCTAGTTCAAACAAAAATAGAAGCCAGTAACTATTATTATCTGAATTAAAATAACCAATAAAAGCCTCTTTAAACCCGTAAATGATAAAAATGGAAGATATCTTTTTGAAGGATTGAATAGATATACCGCCAAAGATAAAGAATATACGATCGCAGCCATCCCTATAACTACCAGTAAATTTGGACCCTCGGGATCATTAAAAAAGAGGAACATTACCCTGGAACATATGATAGACGTTATACCTAAGATAAGCAGTGAGGCCTTTTTGGATTTGAAATACATATCTGCAATTATATTAGAAAACTTATAAAAACACTCCCTATAATATTCCGAGCGTATAGGCTGGATAACCAATCTGAACATCTGATATGAATATCCTTAGTTCCATTTCTAATAAAAAGCTCTGCACAAACGAATGTGCAGAGCTTTGACTTAAACGTACATCTGAGCGGACTTTTCGGTCCGCGGTTTAGGAGGAGGTAACTCTCCATAAGTTATCCTTTCAAGCAATTTTTTCAAGCCCGATGGCCCAGTATAAGCATGCCCTTCCATCTCATCGATAATGACGGGTTGGCCGGGGATTTCTTCAATCGATAGTTGAGCGGCCAGTAAGGCTTTGCTTTCCGGTTCGCCTAGAGCGACGCCAGCAACGGGAATATTCTTTCCTAAGCTATGAATCCATGCATCGATTATCCCCGGAAGAGCGAGCGCTTTTCCTCCTACTCCGATAATTATATCGAAGCCTGAGATATCCTTGATAAATTTCGCCAGTTCCTCCGGATTTCTATGGCAGCTGATAACATGCATCGTGTTACTGTTATCGCATACAGATTTGACCACGGGTAGGTCGGTAGCGCTTCCGCAGATAATAACGACATTCTTTTTTGCTCTTTCGGGAATATCCACCAGCATTATTTCGCGGAGATATTGCTCGATGGTTCTTCCGGTGAGTCTCCAAAAAATATATCTGTAGGTAGCGGTAGTCTGCGAGATAATCTCTTCGGGGACAATCATAGCGTGAACTTTATCGACATCTCCGAGATCTTTCGGATCAAGCTTGTTTATTCCCTGGCTTTTTCCCCATATTCTTACGAGTTCCTTATCTAGCGAAGCGGGAGCCTTCCTTTTGTCTGTGGATTCACGGCTCTTGGACCATTCTTGCATATCCCAAAAGCGGGAGGAGTCCGGTGTCAGAACTTCGTCGCCCAATTTGTCCTTACTGCCTTCGAATTTAGTATCGGCTAGCTTTATGCCCTTACTTTCGGCATAGGCTCTCGCAATCTGGACAATATTTATCATCCGATATGTCGCTTCCGGAAAGGCGCTCCTTACGAGTTCGGCCGAGGCGTGTTCATCGTGTCCCTCTTCAGCTTTGGTTGTAGGGGTATCCAGGATATATGGCAGTTCGTCTCCATCCTGAAGACCTTCAGGAAGCTTGTGTCCGCAGACTTCGCCGTTTTCTTTGTAGGCGGATAGTCCGGACCCTGTTAGGCAGATTCTGAAGATAAATTCCCATTTTGCCATGTCGAGCTCTTCGACCACCATCGCTCTGGATTGCAAATCCTTATCATCGCGTAATTCTTCGGGTAGATATTTATCTATATCTACTCCGGATGCGATAAAGTGCGTTTCAAAACCAAATTCAGCCAAGTAGTTCAGCCAGAAGTGGTTCATCGCATTAAGGATTACTCCCTTCATCGGAACTAGTGCATTTAGAACGAAGTCGAAGATGCTGATTCCGTCGGTTGCGACCACTAATAGGCGCTTTTCCGCCAGGCGATAGGTATCGCGAACTTTTCCTCGAGATATCAATTCCAGTCCGAATACCAATGGCCATTCTGATCTTGCGGGGGATTGCTTAGTCATATTAATGACCTCCTTTCAATTTTTAAAAAACGGTTACCTA
>JAQTUL010000007.1 GCA_028710275.1 Candidatus Colwelliibacteriota bacterium
GCGGAGAGGCAGGGATTCGAACCCTGGAGACCCTTTCGAGTCTAACACGTTAGCACCGTGTCCTATTCGACCGCTCTAGCACCTCTCCAATCGAAAATACCGGTCGGAACAAGATAAAATTTACACTTAAAATAGTCTTTTTACAACCGTTCAAGCTTGATTTTTCCTTGTCTTTATCGGCTTTATCTGTTATTTTGACGAAGTTAATGGCTGAAAATACTCCAAAATTGAAGAAAAGACCGCCGGTAGTAGTCGTGTTAGGGCATGTCGATCACGGAAAGACAAGCCTTCTAGACTACATCAGGCAATCCAGAGTAGCAGCCAAGGAAGCGGGAGGCATAACCCAAGCCACCGGAGGATATGAAATAATTAAGGATAACGAGAAGATTACCTTCATCGATACCCCTGGTCATGAGGCTTTCAGAGCCATGAGGATGAGGGGCGCCACCGCTGCTGATATAGCCGTACTTGTTGTTGCCGCGGACGAGGGCCCAAAGCCTCAAACGGAAGAATCAGTAAAGATACTAGAGGAATCAAATACTCCGTACATCGTAGCTATAACGAAGATTGATTCGCCGAGAGCCGATATTGATAAGGTCAAGAATGACCTGATGAACATCGGCGTATTTCTTGAGGGGTATGGCGGGAGTATCAGCTGGCAAGGAGTTTCTTCAAAGACCGGAGAGGGTGTTTCCGACCTTCTTGATATAATCCTTCTTCTCGCGGACGTTTCTGAATTTAAATATGACGAAGATGCTCATCCCCGCGGTTTTATAATCGAATCAAGAAAGGATAACCGAAAAGGATTACTGGTATCTTTGATATTAAAAAACGGTACGCTGCGTCCTGGAATGGAGATAAAGACACTAACCGCTTCGGGAAAGGTTAAGATATTGGAGGATTTTTCCGGTAAGACAGTTAAGGAGCTCTATCCTTCTGCTCCTGCCATAGTGATGGGATTCGATACTATGCCAATAGTAGGCGAAGAGTTCATCGCCGGAGGAGGGGATATCTCAGACATATTAGTACATAAGGCGACTAAGAAAGAGACTGCGCCCGTCGAGGACAAGGCGACCATAGTAGCCATATTAAAAGCTGACGTGGCCGGATCACTCGAGGTACTAAAAGATGTCATGGTGGGAAAAGTTAAAGTCCTTGATTCCTCCGCGGGAGATATAACGGACGGTGATATTAAATCGGCAATTGCTTCCGGTGCCGTCATAATTGCCTTTAGGACGAAGTTTGATAATAAGACGGTTGAGGTCTTCGCAAAAAATCAGAGCGTTCTAATATTCTCATCAGATATCATATATGAGCTCATAAAATCGGTGGATGAGCACATAGAGGCGAATTCTATACCAGAAGTGGCCGGAAGAATGGAAGTCCTTGCCATATTTGGTAAAAAAGACGGCAAGCAGGTAATCGGAGGAAGAGTGATAGAGGGAGTAATAAGAATGGGAAAGAAGGTAGAGATAAAAAGGAAGAGCATAATGCTCGGAGACGGAAAGATAGTAAACCTTCAGACTGGAAAGGTGGACACAAAGGAAGTCGAGGCCGGTATCGAGTGCGGCATACTTATAGATTCGATAGCAACAATAAAGGTAGGAGATGAGCTTTCGCAGACAGCAACTAAATAGCCTTATAAGGAACGAAGTAGTCATCGCTATCCAAAAGGAGGTCGAGTTTCCTTCGGGGTGTCTGGCCACCGTGACGAGGGTGGAAATAGCTCATGATCTTGATCGAGCGGCGGTCTTTGTGAGTGTGATACCGACGGATAAGAAAGAGGGAGCTTTGAAAGCCCTTAAAGCGAAGAGGGCTGAACTCCAAACGATACTATTCAAAAGGATAAAGATTATGTCTTTACCTCAAATATATTTTGAATATGATGCCGGACCAGAGAAAGCGGCGAATATAGAGAGAATAGTGCTGGACGATGAGGAGAAGGGACTTTTCCAAAATACCGGAGGTTCGGTATAATTGCCTAGGTCGGTTAAGCGTCGTGTCGGTCTTAGTGACCGAAAGGCCTGGTAGTCAAGTGGTAAGACGAGGGTCTGCAAAACCCTTATGCGCGAGTTCGATTCTCGCCCAGGCCTCAGATATCAGTCGATACATACATATATCGCATGCAGGGTCTTTAGGAGGTTACACACTTATTCCTTGACTTTTTGTAATTTATGTGAGATAATTAAAGGGTAATTTTAAAAAATAAAAAGGGGGAATTTTTGTGAGTAGAAGGGAACAGATTATAGAGGAACTTGGAATAAAGACGGTGCGGTTCAGGATGCTTACCGAAGGAGAGATAAGAAGGGTGGACATCATGGAATTCGATGACAGGAAGCAGATGTTCTCCGAAGAGATGAAAAGGAATATAGCCGATAATTGGTCTCAGATGAAAGCGAAGAACCCTACGGTTTTCTCGGGGTCCATGGCTTCAGTGAAAAGCCTGGAACTGAAAGAGGGGGTTCTGCGTTTTCGCCTTAGGCTTAGCAGTTACGACGAGTTCGTCTATCTGCGCCAGTTCAATATGCCTGGTCTGGATTTTTTCGGAAAAGAAACAGATAAAGGGACGACATTACCTTTATCCATCGGGTTGGTGGCTGTGACCGATTCCGATTCCATTGTGCTTGGAGAGAGAAATTTCTGCGCCGATTGGTCCGGAATGTTCAATACGCTGCCGTCAGGATATCTAGACCCATATAAGTCATTGTTGAGATATGGCGATCCAGGAGATGAGAGTCAAGAGCTTTCTCTCGATATGTTGATATACGAAGAACTCAAAGAAGAGGTCGGCATGAACCAGGTAACCTCCAGAAGATGGCATAATGTCGTCTATGCTACCGAGGGAAACACTCAACCTTTACTTGCTGGAACTCTACATGTTCCTTATACCGATCAAGAAATAAAAGATTTTTATCTAGAAGGTGAACTAGCTCGCGAAGTAAGGAGGATGCATTTCGTACCGAATAATCTTGGAGAAATGGCAAAATTCATGAAGGGAAAAAAATTCACCCCACACGCCGAGGCTCAGATAGTCGCTCACTTTGAGAACTCTATCTGATCCCGGACAAATACAGGCCCCAAGGCCTGTATTTTTAAAAATGAATTTGTGATATTTTAAGTTGGCCGCCCGGGTGTTGGAATGGTAGACAATGGAGACTTAAAATCTCCTGCTCGTAAAGGGCGTGTGGGTTCGAGTCCCGCCCCGGGCACATATTAAAAACAGGCCTATCGGCCTGTTTTTAAAAGTTATCTATTTAACCAGTTTGGTTATTGTCCCAAGCAGGTCCACGGGGAGGACCTCAGATTTAATAAGGAAGGCATCTGCTCCTAGCGCGCGAGATTCCCTCTCTGTTTGTTCGTCGCTCAAGTTGGTAAAGACGATGACGGGAACATCTCGGAATTTAGCATCAGACCTTATCTTCTTAAGTATAGTGAAGCCGTTTTCTTTTTCTGGAGTTTCAATATAGCTTTCCACTGTTCCTGACGGCAGGCGGAGATCGAGGATTATCACATCCGGGGCATCCTTGGTGTCTAGATACTCCATAGCCGTCTTCATGTCCGGAACGGCTTCTGGCTTAAAATCGTATCCGGCATATTCGTCCTTATATCCTATAATGGCATCCTCAAAGAGAGTGCGTAGAAGTTTTTCATCCTCTATAAAGAGGGTATTTATGGTTTTCATGATGAGATTATCGGTAGTTTTACCACGAAAGCGGTTCCTTTTCCTCTTCCTTCGCTTGATACCTCTATATCACCTTTCAAAATATCGACCATTCTTTTTGCGATATAAAGTCCAAGACCTGATCCACCAGGAGAGAGCTTAACAGCTTCCTCGCTCCTGACGAATTTCTGAAAGACTCTAGCCTTGTCTGACTCAGTGAGACCGATACCAGTGTCTCTTACCTCGATTATAACATTTTTGTCAGACGAGCTAAGAGAGATATCTATCCCTCCTTTATTAGTATACTTGAGGCCGTTATCTATGAGATTTCCTATTATCGATTCGAGATATTTCTTATCGGATCTAATTTTAGGGATATCTCCGGAGGAAAGTCTGAAAGATAGCTTTTTATCCTCGAATTGAGTCTTGAAATCGGCTGTATATATATCCGATACCAGTTTTTTAAGATCGATTTCCGATATTTCGAGCTTTACCTCCTTTCCTTCGGCTTCGAGTTCTAGGGCGTCCACCATGCTGTTCACAATCGAGCTTAATTGGTCTGAGGCTATTAGTATATTCTGTTTGATTTCTGTCTGCTTATCGGGGGCAAATTTCTCAAACTTACCATCTCTCCATAGCTCGAGATATCCGCGCAGGGCGGAAATGGGAGTTCGTAACTGGTGGTTTATTATATGAAGGAACTCAGTCTTTAGTTTAAGTCCGGCAAGTACGCTATTTAATCTGTCCAGTTCTTCATTCCTAGCTTCGAGATCAGTCTTTGCCTTATCAAGACGGTCGATATTTTTACGAAGGCTTTTTACCATCACGTTGAAAGACTTTGCAAGGACACCTATTTCAGTCTCTTTGTCCATGAGACTTTTCTTGACGTCTAATTTAATGTTTCCTTTGGTGATTCCTTCAGCAAGGCTGGTTAGCTCTACAAGTGGGCTCGTTACCTTCTTAGCAAATGATATCGAGTAGATAAAACAGCCGATGATTATAATCAGGAAAAGGATTACTATTCCGACCGATGTGAAAAGATAGAGTCTTTCTATCCTCACTTGAAGTCCTTCGGCAAAACCTAATTCCTTCATGACGAGAGCTGTCGCGTTCGCCTCAGCGAAGGAGTATATATGGTTTGCCTCGTTAAGCAGGGCAGTCGTACCGATGATATCTCCTTTATCGACGGCGATTACGGCGGCGTCCGTCTTTTCGATGACGCTATAGATCGTATTTTTAAGCCCTTCGTAATTGTCGGCGCTTTCCTTATTTATAATGACCGTATCGAGGTGGGTTATTAAAAAGTCTATTTCCTCTTTTTTAGAGTCATATGCCAATCTATTGGCGCCTGTCGGCTGTTTAAAATAGGCGCTGTAAAGATTAACCAGATCCGAGGTCGCCTTAGTAAGTTTATATTCCGAGAAGATATTATCCGAGACTTCCTGATATGAGCGGACTATCGTGAAGTATGAGATAAGGATGGCGATAATCGCCGCTGAGAAGACAGTTATGACGACAAGGAACGCACCTATAAGCTTTGACCTTAAGCTATTAATCATGGATCAATTCAGTCTATAGACGCTTTCGCGACTATGGAAGCCGCTCGCGATGACCGTTGAGTCTATGTTTGATTTGTCGACTAGTATCGGATCAAGGAGTAGGGAGGGGATGCCTTCAATTACGGAATCTGTTTCCGTGCCGCCTCCATTAGCTATGGAGACCGCTAATTCAACAGCTCGGTAGGCGATTGAACGGATTGGCTTAAAAACTGTCATAGTCTGAGTTCCAGCGACTATTCTTTGACAGGCGGTAAGCTCGGCATCCTGTCCGGATACAGGTATTTTCCCAGCCAGACCGACTTCGGTTAAAGCTCTTATAGCACCAAAGGCGATTCCATCGTTCGCGGCGATGACCGCGTCTATATCCTTATCATCTTTCAAAAATTCTCTAAGACTTTTATATGCCTCCTCGGAATCCCAATTATCTATATCCTTATCAAAAGCAATCTTTATCACTCCTGATCTAAGATGTGGTCCTAATATATCCATAGTCCCTCTCCTGAGATATCCGGAATTATTATCGGTGGGAGCTCCTCCGAGATATACATATCTTCCTCGGGGAGTGACATTCACAATACCCTGAGCCTCAAGCTCGCCAACTTTCTCATTATCAAAGGAAATATAAAGATCGGTGTAGGGGCTTTTTATCAGCCGATCGTAGGCTATCACCTTTATTCCGGCATCGTGAGCTTTTTTAACCATATCCATTAAAGCATCTCCGTTATGCGGAACGATGATGATGACATCTACTTTCTGGATTATTAGATTTTCTATCTGTTCCTTTTGCAGGTTATCGTCGCCATTTGCGATAAAGGTTACTACCGTCGCCCCAACGTCCCTAGCTCTTTTTTCAATTAGGTCTTTATCAGTCTTCCATCTTTCTGTTATCAATGAGTCCATGGATAAGCCGATTCTTATCGTCTTTTCCTTCGGAGTGACGGCAGGCTTCTGGCCACTGATGAGATATATGATTGCGCCGATGACTATGGTGGCGGCTATTACTGTCAGGAATATCGCAACCACTTTCTTGAGATTAAAATCAGTCATCGTATTAATATAAAAATTATAACATTTAAGCTCTATAGAGCCTTTCTTTGCCTTTTATTGAGGCGGCCGGTATAATCAGCTAATTTCGTTCTTCGACATAATATTAAAAAGGAAGGTGGTATGTATGGACACGGACCGTATTGACGCGCTTGTCGAGAGGGCCGAGAGAAGAATAGAAGAGATAGCGAAAAGATACGAAAATTCCGACCCGGAGACAGCAAAGGCGATAAAGGAGCTTTTAGGCTTTGCTATACAATTCAGGGTGGGAGAATGCACCAAGGATCAAGAAAGAAAAAATCACTCATCAAAGATTGTGTTCTCCAGGATGGATGACATGATTGAAAAAGGAATGAGAGAAGACGTGCTTATAGGGTATGTAAGACAGATAACTGGAATAATCGTAATGTGATGGGAGCTGATCGATTAGTGAGAGAAGATAAGATATCCGATTAAGAGCGGCCTTTCCATATGTGGTGGGGCCGCTTTTTATTTTTTCGCGCGGACTGATATGAATGGGTTCATAAAGCACATATCAATCAAGATGAGCAAGGCCTAGATTAAAAACCGCGGCCATGAGGCCGCGGTATATCTAGTCGTTCTTTATTTTTAGCTTTCTTGTCTTTCCTTTAGCTATCTTAGGAAGACGTATCTTTAGGATGCCGTTCTTAAAGTCAGCCTTAGCTTTATCAGGGTCGACCTCTTGGGGAAGAATTATGGAGCGGGAGAACTTACCCCAGTAGCATTCCTGGTAGAGATAATTCTCATCGGCGACTGTTTCTGTCTTGTGTCTTTCGCCCCTGACTGTGACTGATTCACTCGATATATCGATATCGAGTTCGTCTGGTTCCACGCCCGCTATGGTGGACTCAATAACTATTTCTTCATCGGTCTGGTAGACATCGATGGTTAACTGGCCCTCGCTTTCTTCCTGAAGAAAGTCGAGATTGGTTTCAGCGCTTTTTCCTTTCATAGTAGTACTGCTTTATTCTATCAAATTCGTAGAAGAGGATAAACGCCACGAAGAGAAGAAAGGCGGTCGGCCAAGTTTCTGGTCCTTTTTCGAGGATAAGAAAGTTGAATATCGTATGGACAATGGTTGCTATAACCAATCCCAGAAGGAGTTTTCCTTTTGCCCAGGCGTAGCCGAGCATTCCCGATGAGAGAGAGTGCATGAGAGTAGCGCCGATGAAGCGCATGATGGATAGGCCAGCCAGCTCGCTTATGGTCGTCGCATTAGAAAGGAAGAAAAAGTTCTCAGTGGTAGCAAAACCGAGGGCGGCCACTATCATATAAATCATCCGGTCTACTGGTTCGTCAAAATCTCGCGATGCGCTTATAAAGACGAAAACGACGATGAATTTTATTAACTCTTCGATCAAGGAGTTTCCGGTCAGCGATAAGATCGAATAATCATGGATCGCCGCGCCGGCACAAAAGACTGAGAATCCTTTTTCCAGGGCGGCTGCTGCCATGGCCGATATCATTCCGAAGAAGAAAGTCTTCGTTATAGCTAACTTCGGCTCCGGCTTGTTTCTATCTTCCAAAAGGAAGAACACAAGCCATATCGAGCTCAGAAAGAGTCCGAGCATAATCGATATCGGAAGTATGTATTGGGCTATTACCATGGCTCGACCATAAGTAGGTCTCTTTTCTTGACCTCATCAGGCATGTTTTTCCAGACGGATTCAGTGACGAAGGGCATGAAGGGATGGAGTAGTTTTAATGAACCGATGGAAATATCCATAAGGACGGTTTGCGCGGCCATCCTATCGGCTTCGTTTGGATTATCTTTGAGTCTTTGCTTGGTAGATTCTATAACCTTATCCGCGAACGTGTGCCAGAAATAATGATAGAGCACATCACCAGCTTTATTCATGTCAAACCTTTCAAGTTCGGCAGTGACGGTTTTTTTTATTTTCTCGAACTCTTTTATATTTTTAAGATCATCCTTAGTGAACTTCGGTTTAACCTTTGAAGGGAAATAGTTCATAAGAACGAAGCGAGAGGCATTCCAGACCTTGGTCGAGAAATTTCTGTATCCTCGAACTCTATCCTCTGACATCTTAATGTCATTACCCGGGGCGGCTCCTATAACGAGAGCCAGACGGACGGCGTCGGCGCCGTAGGTATCTATAAGACCAAGGGGGTCAATCGTATTACCGAGGCTTTTAGACATCTTCCTGCCTTGAGCGTCTCTTACGAGTCCGTGAAGATAGACGTTTTTAAAGGGGACCTCTCCGACGAGATAGGTACTCATAAGAATCATTCTTGCGACCCAGAAGAAGAGGATATCATAACCAGTCTCAAGGACGGAGGTGGGATGGAACGTTTCAAAATCGCTGCTTTTCTTCGGCCAGCCGAGAGTTGAGAACGTCCAAAGGCCAGAAGAGAACCAGGTATCAAGAGTGTCCGGATCCTGCTCCCATCCGGCACCCTTCGGGGCATCGGTTCCGCAGTTAACCTCGCCTTTCTTATACCAAACGGGGACGCGATGGCCATACCATATCTGACGGCTGATACACCAATCACGGAGATTATCGATCCATTGGAAATATGTCTTTTCGAAGCGTTTGGGCACGATATTGATTTCTCCACTCGTGATGACGTGGCGCATAAGCTGTTTTAAGGTAACTTTCTGCCCGGTCTTTATCCCTTTTATCTTCGAGGGACCCATTTTAAACTCCTTATTTACGGCAACAAACCATTGCTCTTTTACTTGAGGCTCAATAATTCCTCCGCCACGCATATTTGTTGCGACGCGATGAGAATAATCATCTTCGATATGATCAAGGAGACCCTTCTCCTTCATCTTTTCTACAATGAGCGGACGAGCTTTTTTTATATGTATACCAGAGAACTCTCCCGCCAAACCCATGAGCTTTCCTGAGTAATCTATTATCTGCTCCTTATCTAGACTATGGCGTTCAGCTATCTCCATATCGGTAGCATCGTGCCAAGGAGTAATAGTCATCACTCCGGTGCCGAACGACATATCTATGGCCTTATCCTTTATGACGGTCGCCGTCACAGGACCATTTATCCATTCAAGCTTTATTTTGTCTCCATGCTTATATTCCTTATATCTCTTGTCCGACGGGTGCATCACCACATATTTGTCTCCAAACTTCGTTTCTGGCCTTGCTGTCGCGATAGTGAAGGGTCCGTACTTTAGATAATAAAGAGGAGATTTTTCATCAATCCATTCTATCTCATCGTCAGAGACGGTTGTCTGCATCTTTGGGTCCCAATTAACCATCCTGGCCCCGCGATAAATCAGGCCGTCATCGAACATTCTTTTAAAAGCTGTTCGGACACCTAGAGAGCGTTTCTCATCGAGTGTATATGCCTCTCGGCTCCAGTCGATGGAGGCTCCCATCTTCTTTATCTGAGAGATGATTATGTCGTGGCTTTCCTTTGCAAACTCTTCTATCCGGCGGATGAGCTCATCGCGACCAATGTCGTATCTTGTCTTTCCTTCCTTCTTGTATATGATGCCCTCAACTTTTGATTGGGTCGCTATGGCAGCATGGTCGGTTCCCGGTATCCAGACGGTTTTCTTACCCCTCATCCTTTCAAAGCGGACCATGATATCCTCTGTGGCTATCATAGCGGCGTGTCCCACATGAAGAACACCCGTGACGTTTGGAGGGGGCAGAACTATAGAGAACGGCTTAGCCGCTGTTTTTGTGACCTTCTTTTTTATGCAGACATCAGGGTTTGCATATCCGGAATTTTCCCACTCGGCGTATATGGTATCTTCTTTCTTCTGATCATAGCGGGTATCCATAGGGGATTCCTGCGACTTTAAAGGCTCCATTATAGGCTGATTTTAGCAGAGAAAAAGGGCGTTTTCCAGACTGACAATGATAATAAAAAGCTCTGCATATGCAGAGCTTTTTATTAAAGACCTTAGAGATTCATTAAATACCAAGGTCTCCTTTTGCGGAGATGCGGCGCTTTATACCGGAAAGATGTTCGATGTAGGTTCCGACCGCTATCATCGCCGCGTTGTCCGTATTGTATTTCATGCTCGGGGCAAAAAAAGACATCGATCTTTTCATAGCTCCTTCGGCGAAAGCAGAGCGGAGAGACGAGTTCGCGGCAACGCCACCAGCTAGAATCACAGACCTTGCCTTAAGATTATCTGCCGCGCGCATAGTCTTACCTATGAGGCAATCGATTATGGCAGCCTGGAAACTGGCAGCGAGATTTTCATAGTCGTCGGGTCTTACAGAACCTGATGGCTTGTTAAATTCTTTCCAGTCAGCCTTATGAGCTCCTTTTATATAATAGAGAAGGGAAGTCTTCAATCCAGCGAAGCTCATATCGTAATTTTTTTGATCAAGCATCGGTCTTGGGAATAATACTGCTTTCGGGTTTCCTTTTTTTGCAGCCTTCTCTATTTCCGGACCTCCTGGATAGGGAAGTCCTAAAAGGCGGGCGGCCTTATCGAAAGCCTCACCGGCGGCATCGTCTCTAGTCTCACCAATCTTCTTAAACTCCGTAAGGCTCTTCATGGATAGAATGACCGTATGTCCGCCACTTACGATTAAAGCAATACTCGGAAACATGCGCCCTCTTGCGATGGGGTCTAATAGAAAACTATAGAGGTGTCCTTTTAGGTGATTAGCTCCAAAAAGGGGTCTATCCATCTTCTTTGCCAGTCCGCGTGCGAATTCTATACCAGTCCAAAGGGCGGGCTCTAATCCGGGACCCATAGTGACCGAAATAAGGTCGACGGACTCGGGGTCAATCTTCTTGGAAAGCTCTTCAAAAAGAACCGGAAGCATCTTCTCGTGTTCTCTTTTTGCGATATTGGGAACGACGCCTCCGAATTCGCGATGCATCGGTATTTGAGAAAAAACCAAGGACTCAATGACCGAAAAAGAAGGGACCTTAAGTCCTCCCTTGGCATCCACAACTGCCATCGCAGTCTCATCGCAGCTTGTCTCGATCGAGAGTATTCTCATATCAATCGGAATGGTATAACGCCCTTAAGGGAAGGGCAAACGAGAATGGTTAAGGCTTGATATGCAGTAGATATAATTGACATTATTATTAAGACGTTGTATCTTCACCGGAGCTCTTTTTAATTCAAAAAGCTCATTATAAAGAAGGAGGTTGTTATTATTGGCTGAGAAATACAGACTTGAAAAAGTACCTGGAGGCGGTTTTGGGATAACCTGGACCGGCGGCAAAATGGAAGGTGATTGCTATCTGAGGGCTATAAAGGCCAGTACAGATGCTAAAGAACTGAAAGAAAAGAACAGGAGGGTGCCTAAGGGCTCCCAATTCTCCCCACCTCAGTCGCTAGGAGAGATATCTGTCGATCTTCGGAATGGAGGTATGGCAAGGATGCTTGGCGAAAAGGCTGAAAGATGTCTTGGGGTCATACTCTATGAAAATAACCAAAAGACTGAGTTTACCGCTCCAGTCTTGGCTCCTAAAACGAGACAATAGTGATAAAGAGCTTAAAAGGACCCCTGCATATCGCAGGGGTCTTCGTTTTTCTTGACGATATGTTCCTTGGTTGTACGATAATGGAACAATGAAAAGGAAAATATATCTTGATAACGCGGCCACAACGCCGGTCGATAAAGATGTCTTTGCTGCGATGGAACCTTATTTTTCCGAGATATATGCTAATCCTTCATCCGTGCACGGAGAAGGTCAGGAAGCACAGGAGGGTCTCGTTTTGGCAAGAAAGAAGGTAGCCGATTTTCTTAATAGTGATGTTTCAGAGATTATATTCACAAGCGGGGCGACTGAGGGGAACAATACTGTTATCAAAGGCATATCGGCTTCTGAAAAAATAAAAGAATCGGCAGGCGGGATCCCTCATATAATAGTAAGTAGCATAGAGCATGATTGCATCATCGAGTCGGCGAAAAGGATGATGAAAGAAAAAATCGCCGAAGTTACCTTCGTTCCGGTCGGAGAGGATGGATTAGTGAATGTGGAGGAGATAAAGAAAGCCATAAGACCGAACACGGTCCTTGTCTCTGTGATGTATGCCAATAATGAAATTGGATCGATACAGCCGATAATCGAAATAGGGGAGATGATAGATGGAGAGAATCGGTTAGGTCATACGCGGATATATTTCCATACTGACGCGGTCCAAGCGGTGAATTATCTCGATTGCGATGTTCAAAAGCTCAAAGTTGATATGATGACCATTTCCGGACATAAGATATATGGACCGAAAGGGGTCGGCGTCTTATATGTAAGGAAGGGAGTTCCTATCATGCCTTTAATGGATGGCGGAGAACAGGAATACCGATTGAGAGCGGGAACGCACAATATGACCGGAATAGTTGGCATAGGTGCAGCGGTTGATAAAGTAATCGCCGATAGGCCCGAGATATCGAAGACGACCGCTCTCAGGGATAAGCTTATAGACGGTATATTATCAAAGATAAGCGGAACGGCTTTGAACGGCTTAAGGGAAAAGAGGCTGCCGAACAATGCTAATATACGCTTTGAAGGAACCGAAGGAGAGGCGATACTCGTCATGCTCGATATGGAAGGGATTGCGGTCTCGACCGGTTCGGCTTGCGCTGCAAGGTCTCTTTCTCCTTCCCATGTCCTGAAAGCGATGGGACTTGTGGATATAGACGCTCACAGTTCGATAAGGTTCTCACTTGGAAGAAATACAACGGAGGAGGATATAAACAGAGTTATTGAGGTTCTCCCTGGCATTATCGAAAAACTTCGGGGGGTGAGCGGCAGTTTTAATAATGAAGATCTCAGGAATCCGACAGCCTGGAAGGATGATGAAGATGAAGAGAAGTGTGGAACAGGCTGCGTCTAAAAGATAAATAAAAAAATAGAGAAAATGTATTCGAAAGAGGTAATGGACCATTTTCAGTCTCCGAGAAATCTTGGGGCTATAGATTCTCCGGATGCCGTCGGCAATGTTGGTAATCCGGTATGCGGGGACATGATGAAGATATATTTGAAGATTGCCCTGAATGAAGAAGGAAAAGAGGTAATCGAAAAAATTGGATTCGAGACCCTAGGGTGCGTCGCCGCCATAGCGACCTCATCGATGGTAACCGAACTTGCCGAAGGAAAGACCCTTGATGAAGCAATGAAAATAGAATTCAAGGATGTGGAAAAGGCCTTAGGGTCTCTTCCTCCGATAAAGGTGCATTGTGCCGACCTCTCTGTAAGAGCGTTACGTAAGGCGATAGAGGACTATAGGGCGAAAAGAGGCTGAGAACCGACCCCTTGGACCGGATGACGGATAAGGCGTATTATCGAGACAGAACATTTTAAAGGGAGGTGTCTCTATGAGCGAGTTCGATCTTCCAAAGGAACTACTGAGATTAAAGACTGTGGAGAAACTGCTCGAGGATTGGGAGCCAACAAGCGATCTTCAGCGGGAAAGGAAAAAGTCCATACAGTACGACATTAGGGAGGCGAGAATGTCATCCGAAGCGGCATCCGGTAAGGCGGGCCATAAAGCGATTATATCAGCCGGAAAGATAGCCGAGTTCGCAGAGAGAAAGATTTGGGAGACCAATCTTCGATAACTCAGAAGCCAGGAAAGCGGCGACCACATAATAAGGTCGCCGCATTTTTTATTCGCGATGTTTTGCTATAAGACACAAAAGTTGCCAAATAGCCGGTTTCTTGGCAATATGTGAGACGTTTAGACCATATATTGGCCCTATCGTCTAACGGTTAGGACGCCAGGTTTTCATCCTGGCAATCGGGGTTCGACTCCCCGTGGGGCTGCAAAAAACGCGAAAAATAAGAGGGGTACGGATGTGAGAGCGTAATCATCGGTCGCGTGCCATCTGAATCAATGAAAAGATTTTTCGAAATACTTCCTGGAGCTCTCGCCTGGACGACTATCATCGCCATGTTTTTCGTGTCGTGGATATTTCCCGTTCAGACGGCCGTTTTCATAATCTTGTTCGATATATTCTGGCTACTAAAGACGGTCCACTTCGCTATCTATCTCATAATTGGCTACAAGGAGATGAAGAGGTCTATGGGGATGCATTGGTTTGATATGGCAAAAGAGCTGTCTCCAAGAGATGGGCGGAGCGTGGATAATATCTATCATCTTATTATCTTCCCAATGTATAAGGAGACTTATTCAGTGGTCAGGGAGAACTTTGAATCGCTTATAAAAACAAACTATCCCCTTAATAAGTTAATAGTGGTTCTTTCTGGGGAGGAGAGGGCAGGAGAGGAGTCATTCGATACCATAAGAAGGATAAGCGATGAATACGGCTCTAAATTCTATAGATTTCTTTCTACAGTCCATCCGAAAGATATGCCGGGTGAGATACCAGGGAAAGGTTCAAACGAGGCTTGGGCGGCTAGGCAGGCTAAGGAGATAATAATAGATAAGGAAGCGATACCGTATGAGAACATAATAGTATCAACCTTCGATGTCGATACACAGGTATTTCCGGAATATTTCGGAAGGCTGGTTCATGCGTTTCTCACAGCCGAACATCCGGATAGATCAAGCTATCAACCGATAGTCTTTTTTACGAACAATATATATGAAGCGCCTATATTCGCCAGGATAGCGGCTTTTTCAACGACCTTCTGGAATGTGATGAATCAAATAAGGCCGGAGCAGCTCATAACGTTTTCCTCGCACTCCATGCCTTTTAAGGCTCTTGTCGAGATTGGTTTCTGGACCACTGATCATGTCTCCGAAGATTCACTAATATTCTGGCAGTGCTTTCTCCATTACAACGGTGACTGGAGGACGGTTCCTTTAAATTATCCGGTATCAATGGACGCCAACGTTGCGGAGAGCTTCTGGCAGACGATGAAAAATATGTATAAGCAGCAAAGGCGTTGGGCTTGGGGTTGCGAGAACATACCTTTTATATTCGAGGGATTTAGAAAGAACAGTAAGATAGCCGTATCACAAAAAATATATTGGGTATGGAACCATATAGATGTCTATTGGGGTTGGGCGACGAGCGCTCTTATGATTCTTCTTTTAGGCAGACTTCCTCTTCTTCTGGGCGGAGAGAAATTTAATGTGTCCGTACTCTCTTATAATCTTCCCCAGCTCACAAGTCTTCTTATGAACCTAGCCATAGTCGGAGTGTTCCTTTCGGCAATATTGTCGATGATGGTGCTTCCGGAAAAACCGAAATGGTTTAAGAAGAGACACTACTTTATATATCTGGTGCAGTGGATATTACTTCCTGTTAACCTTATGGTTTTCGGAGCGATACCCGGACTTGAGGCGCAGACTAGGATGATGCTTGGAGGAAAATATCGCCTTGGATTTTGGGTTACCCCGAAGGCGAGAAAAGGAGAAAAGATTGCCGAGTCAGAGAGTAAATAGTTATCCCCAATAAATATAAGGAAAAATTCAGCTATACTTCATATATCATGAAGATCATGGAGAAAATTTCCGGACTGCCAATAAAGACGATCATCATATATGTCGCTCTTGCGATTATATTTATCATCGGAGGAGCTATTTTGTGGAAGGGGGTTATAAATACTAATCCTGATAATTCGCCTATAACCACTCCCGGAGTTGGTGACGCGGCGCAAAATCCGGATGTTGTTATACCGAGCGTTGTAGCGCCTGCTGCTCCAGGCTCTACCTCTAAGAGAAGGGAGTTTAATATAGAGGTTGCGAACGGAGTTTTTACTCCTTCGACGGTGGTTGTAAATATAGGCGATACGGTCCATATAAACCTAACCTCCATCGACAGAGAGTATGATCTTACCATCCCAAGTTTGGGCATTAAGCAGACCGTCGCAAGAGGTCAAACAAAGCCTCTTGAGTTCCAAGTAAATGAGGTTGGCAGCTGGCCTTATTATTGTGATCTTTGCGGAGGTGCCGAATCTTCGACTAAGGGGATACTCGTGGTGAATAAATAAAAAATGGGCTGACCTGATACTGACAGGAATCCTATTTCATCAATAATTAACTTTCAGTGACAATAGATATCGCACTGTCCACATCCTCTGGCGGTCAGGCAATGCTATAATTAATCCATATGAAGCAGAAGACCTTAATCATAGCCTTTATTATCTTGGGGTCTTTTTGCATGAATGCTTCCACGGTTTTCGCGTGGACTAATCCTTCGGTAAGCCCGGCAGCTGGAGGAGGGATGTACGTTGCCGAACAAAACTCTCCAGCAAATACGGTCTATATAAAATCCAACGGCAATGTGGGCGTTGGGATGACTAATCCGACTGCCAAAATGAACATTGGATTAGACACGTCTTTTACGAGCGGTACGGCGTCGATGATAAACTGGACCGCTGCCACTACCGGAGCTTCATCAAATACGATCGGGCTAAATATCGATTTTAACAACTTTACCCCTAACGCTACCAGTTCCAACACCTACGGTGTTTTTCTAGATGATCCAGTCAATGCCAATGGTTCGGTCTACGGCCTTTATGTCTCTGGATCGAACTGGGACTATGGAATATATTCCGCGGACAATGTCTATTTCACCACGACTAGTTATATGGGGGATACCTCAACCTATTTTGATACATCCGGAAGATTATTCTTGCCCGCTTCCGATTATATACAATTCGATACTGCCGCTACTCAGATATATGCTTCTGCTGATGCTATAGAGAATCTTACGGTGACGGCTGCCGGTCACATAATCCTCAACCCTGTAAGCAATGTCGGTATCGGCAATATCTCTCCTACTGCGTATCTCAATATAAAAGCCGGGACCGCCGCGGCCGGTACGGCTCCTTTGAAATTCACAACCGGAGTGAACCTAACAGCTCCGGAGGCCGGAGCGGTGGAATGGGACGGAACTAATCTTTTTATAACCCAGGATACCGGACCAACCAGAAAGACGATTGCCTATACCGATTCTGCGTCCACCGGAACCATCACGGCCGCGAACGTCTCATCCGGAGCCTTCGGGGCAAACACTGGGGGAGGGAACTATAGTTTTCCCGCGAATGTTGCTATAGGAACCTCTGGGACGCCCGCTGCTGCGTTGGATGTACGGGGGCTAATGGTTGGAGGATTTGGCGCTCAGACGACAGCGGGCACTCTTGATTGGAATGATGTATCTAATTCACGATCAGGAAGCGGATATTCACTTCTTCTTGGTAGTGCGACAAATGGTCCAGGTTCTGGAAATTATTTCCATCCTTTCAGTTTCGAATATAGTAATAAGGATGGCACCGGCAATGTAACCCAATTTGCTATTCCTTATGGAAACTCCTCAAGTATCAATACGGGAATGTTTATGAGAGGTAGATATGGTGGGGCGTGGACCTCTTGGGTAAAAGTAATCACCTCAGACACGAGTGGTAATGTGACGTTTACTGGAAATACAAACCTATGTCATCTAGTTTCCTATTCTGGAGGAACAACGTCGTGCCCAGCCGGATATTACACGTGGACAGGCACCGCTCTCGCTTCAGGAACGATGTTATGTTGTAAGGTAGATAATCCACTGTAAAAATATCTTAAGACCCGCCTGATGGCGGGTTTTTTTGATATGGGTATCTTAGTGTTTGTATCATTTCCGTCTTTTGGTTTATCATCTTCATATATGTCGAACGCAGTAAACGGACCTTCTTACGAAACACTCGAGGTTAGCGCTAAACTATATCCATTGGAGGCCATATATGGCGCGGTCTATGTCTTTCTGGACAAGGCTTATTTTTTCCTTGATGGGGACCCGGAAGATAAGGTGACCATAAATATAAAAGGGAAGGAGGGGATTTCCCAAAATGATCTCAAACAACTCAAAAACGAGCTTCAGAATGAGCTTATAAACTATGCGTTTAGGGTTAAAATATCCGAATCCAACAGAAAGATAAGAGAATACATAGTCGGAGCCGCCCTTCTGGGGGTTACGGGCGAGTTTGATATTCATCCGGCAAGTATAAGACCGGAGGAAAAAAATGATGACCGCGGACATCTGGCCGAGGAAGAAGTTGTCATAGACGATGTCTGGGCCGATGATCCTTTGGGAATAGCCGTTCCCTGGGAGGATAAATATATGACCGAAAATAAAGAAGGGGAATAGATGGATATCCTATTCAGCAAGAAGCTCTATAAAGAAGAGGCGATAGACGCGGCGGCGGCCGCCTTCAGCGACGTGGCTGACATATTCATAACGGTTGGGCGCGATATCATAGGCGTTGGCATAAAAGGCTGCGCCGCGGAGGATAAGCCGCTTATACAGAGCGAGTTTTCCAATTACGTGCTTTCAGAAATGAGGAGGCCCATTATTTAGACTATTATGGAAAAAAACAAGTGCAAAGGCTGCATGAACTGCGGCAATATAGAGCTTGATCCCGATAAGCCGAATTTTTTCAGATTCAGGAAGGTGGGAGACCAGGTTCTTATAACTAATGATTTTGGAGGCAGTCATTTTCTTTCGGAAGCTGATTTTAAGGATTTTGCTGAAGGAAAGATAACTCCGATACATGAGCAATATGACCCTCTTATGAAAGCGGGTTTTCTGAAGAGTGATATAGACGTTGATATGGCCCTTAATCTGTATAGGTCGAGAAACGCGTCAATATTCTACGGGCCATCCCTCCATATAATAGTCGTCACACTGAGGTGTAACTATAAGTGTGTCTATTGTCAGGCGAGTTCAAGGCCGATGGATGGAATCGGATATGATATGGATATAGAAACTGCGAGAAAGACAGTTGATTTTATATTTTCTACGCCTAATCCCTCAATAACGATAGAGTTCCAGGGCGGTGAGCCACTTATTAACTGGGAGGCTATCAAGTTTATAACCGAATACGCAAGACAAAAGGAGGCTGAGACGGGAAAGAAGGTTTTTCTTTCGCTCGTTTCTAATCTCAGTCTTCTCGATGAGGAAAAGCTTGATTTCATAATTGATCACGGGGTGGGTCTCTGTACTTCCATTGACGGTCCAGAGGAGCTTCATAATCTCAATCGTCCGATGCCTGGAGGGAACAGCTATCGGGAGACTATGGATCGAGTAGATAGGATAAAAAAGCTAGAAGCTGACAGGGAGGCGGAAAAAAAGCCGATGTATAAGCTTTCAGCCCTACTTACCGTATCAAAAAGGTCTCTTTCGCAACCTAAGGAGATAATCGACGAATATCTGAAACATGGTTTTACGGGGATACATCTCCGGCCTTTAAGCTATCTAGGGGACGCGACAAAAACGGGAGATTCTATCGGATATAGCGCCTTAGAATTCATGGATTTCTGGAAAAGGTCCCTCGATTACATATTGGAATTAAATATGGCTGGTGCGGAGTTCACTGAGCGCGGATCGGCGATTGTTTTGCAGAAGATATTAAAGGCGATGGACCCGGGGTATGTTGACCTCAAATCTCCGTGCGGAGCCGTGATAGGCCAGATGCTCTATAACTACGATGGCAAAATATACACTTGCGATGAAGGAAGAATGTGTGAAGGAGATGTATTCGCGTTAGGAAGGGTGGATGATACGGGTGGAGAAGAGACTAAGGAGGCGTATAACGAAAATTATAAGCGTATCGTCACCGGCGGGAAGACAAAGGCGATGCTCGTAGCATCGACCCTTGATAACACCCCTTGTGACTATTGTGCCTATAAACCTTATTGTGGGGTCTGTCCTGTTATAAACTATTCAACATCCGGTAATCTTTATCCCCAGATGGCGACAAGTGACTGGTGTGTCAGACAGAAAGCCATGTTCGACTACCTATTCGAGAAGATGCAGCATCCGGAGTATCTGAAAATATTCAAAAAATGGATATAAGAGGAGAAGAAACGATTGGTTTTATCAGATAAGAAACTTTGATCGATAAGCAGACTGTCGAAATCCACAGCTAGAAGATATACTTATACTGTATAATCAATTAAGTGTTCCATTTAAGCGAAAAACAAGGAATATTAAAGTGGATATAAAAAAGAAGCTTCCGGCAATAAGAAAGAATATAGAGTCTTTTCTCATAAGTGAGGAAGGGCGCATAAGCAAGAAGAGCGCTCTTGAGCTTGGTATGGGAATAGCCGCGCTTGGCTTCATGCTTACGCAGTCGATTACATCGGCTCATTATAGTTATTTCGAGAACGTTGCCGGACAAGGGAGACATCAATCGGGAGATGCGGTTCCTCCGCCACCGGCGGCAGGAAGCCATACGAGCTATTTTGAAAATACGGCTGGTGGAGGAAGACATTCTTCACATGCTTCACATGCATCCCATGGTTCACACGGTTCTCATGGGTCTCATTCTTCGCATTCCTCCCATGGTTCACATGGTTCTCATGGTTCGCACAGCTCTCACTCATCTCATGGTTCACACGGTTCTCATGGGTCTCATTCTTCGCATTCCTCCCATGGTTCACATGGTTCTCATGGTTCGCACAGCTCTCACTCATCTCATGGTTCACATAGCTCTCATGGTTCTCACTCATCCCATGGTTCACATAGCTCTCATGGTTCTCACTCTTCTCACTCTTCACATGGTTCACATGCTTCCCATGGTTCTCATGGTTCACATGCTTCCCATGGTTCTCATGGTTCTCACTCTTCTCACTCTTCCCATGGTTCTCATGGTTCGCACAGCTCTCACTCATCTCATGGTTCGCATAGCTCGCACGGTTCGCATGGTTCCCATTCCTCCCATGGTTCTCATGGCTCCCACTCTTCGCATAGTTCTCATGGCTCCCACTCTTCGCATAGCTCGCATTCTAGCTGTGGTGTCATGATTACAGACATGGACTGCTATTCCTGTAATTACGCGGCAGGAGATGTTACAACCGGAGTAGTCTAGGTAGCATTCTTTCTTTGTGATAGGCTATCGGTAATGCAGTTTACTGGTCTTGAAATAATGGTGGCAGGAACCTGTCCGCTTAACTGCTCATATTGCTACATACCTAAAACTCCCGGCATGGACAGGATCCACCGGGATGTTCTGGTTTCACTCGAGGATGAATCGGTTTTTAAAAGGGCTTTTAATCTTGCTGGAGGGGGCATAGAGAACATCGGCTTCTGGGGTACGGAACCGGCAATAGTTATGGATGTTCTCACTGATAAGATACCGACAATGAAGAGAATTTTTCCCTTGCTTAGGCATATATCCTTTTCGACTTCCGGTATTGCAGCTGATCCTATAATTCCTTTCGTGAAGGCGGCTTCCCGATCCGGCATAAACGTAAACATACAGGTGTCCCTAGACGGGCCAGATTTTATTTCGGATGTAAATCGTTTTTCAGGAGCGGCCGATATAGTTCCCAATAATGTAAAGAAGATTGTTTCAGCCCTTAAGGATATTCAAGCGAAGCTTGTCATAAATTGGAAGCCGACGCTGACACTTCAGAACATGAAGGAAATGGATGACAGCAAGATAAGGGAATATTTTGATTTTTTTAAAAGAGTAAACACAGAAATAATATCGGCGAACAAAAATCCTAACATACGCATAGCCGAACATTCGGCTGCTCCGACTCCGATGCTTCCCGGAAAATATACTGCTCTCGATGGGGTGGCGTTTGCTGAATTCATAAGAAGAGTACACGCGACCGGGAATAGGACCGCTCATACGATAAAGATGATTGATTTTTTCCGAAGGACGGCGGAATTTAAGAATGATAAAAAAAGGATGATGTGTGGGGCTGGCAACTCTTTTATGGCCGTTGGAGGCAGGGGGTTTATATGTCATAGGAGCTTTTTCTTCGACGACGACGATTATGTTGATGCGGCGATAGCGGGAACGGACGAATGGTTGGTGGCGAAGCTTAACAGAAAAACGGTCGAGATGCTTCGTAAATGGTATATGCCGGACCCTGATGACAAGGGAGATATAGAGAGATATCTCCATGTGATGGAAGGTTTTCATAGGTTCAATAAGTTGGCTGTTTCAAATATAGAGGCAGCGACTTTGGAATTGGCTATGGTCGGCCAGGTAGACCGTGAATTTCTAGATGATCCCGTATATCTAAGACTCTTTGCGTTGTTTATGAGTACCGCCTCTAATTGTCCTTTCGAAAACATTCTCAATACCTCCTCTGCTAACGTTATGCCTTTCTCAATGATAAGGTTCCACGGAAACGGGGCGTTCCGGGAGGTGATAAAAACCATAAGATGACGGAAGAATTTAAAAAAGAGAATGATGCGGTCGCTGAATCCTTTATAAAGAGATATTTTATCGATCCCTGGAAAAGCGATGACAGGAAGGTGTGGGAGCACTCACGGAACTTTGAAGTCTTTTTTGGGACAAAGTGTCCTTTTGGCTGCAAATACTGTTACCTGAACAGAAAAGGGGATGATTTGTATCCGACCGATATCCAGAGAGACGATGTTCTTATAGCTAATATGGCTAAGGTGCTCGAGTGGATGAAGCGAGAGAATATGGCACCAAAAGGATTTTTATTCTTTTCCGGAGAACCCTTCGTCCAAGAGGCATGCATGAAGGCAATAGATATGACGCTCGATGCCTTTGCTGAAAGTGAAAAAAAGCCGGAGCAGATAACGGTTCCGACCGGTTTTGGATTCATGTTCTACCCAGAAATGGTCGAGCGCGTCGAGAAACTGATGGAAAAATCCAGGCGTGTTGGGATACCAATACATCTAAGCGCCTCGATAGACGGTAAGCATTGCGAGCCAAACCGACCCTTCAAGGATCAGACGATTAAGCGGGATGATGAATTTTACGACAAGGCCTTCAGCTTTATGGCTAAGTGGAAGATCGGAGCCCATCCGATGATCTATTCGGACCTTATTGAGAATTGGAAGGATAATTGGAAATGGTTCCAAGAAAAATTCTTAAAACACGGGATACCTTTCTATAAGATATATCTTTTAGAGGTAAGAAACGCCGAATGGTCACCGGATCAGATTGGCCGATTCTCGGAGTTCATTGATTTTCTCATTGAATGGACATATGAAAAGGTTTTCAATAAGAACGCTGATCATACTTTGGATTTCATATTCAACCACGGCTTCAATCTTTTAAGAAACTCATTTCTAGAGGGTGATGGAAGAGGGATGAAATGCGCCCTCCAAGATTATATGTTCCTAAGGCTGGGAGACCTTGCCTGGGTACCTTGTCATCGAACCTCTTATGACCAATTCATCTTTGGGCGTTTCATCGAGAAAAACGGGAAAATAGACGGTTTTAGCTCCGATAATTCCGATCTTATTCCGGCCATCTATTCCATGAAGGGGGAGGATATGCCTTATTGCGAGAACTGTGCCATAAGAGACCTGTGTGTCCAAGGGTGTCTCGGAAGCCAATATGAGGCGACGGGAGACCTTTTTTCGCCTATACCGACCGTCTGTGAGTTGGAACACGTAAAAGTATTTACGATAATAAAAACTCTCAAGAGGCTGGGTCTTATTGATAAGGCGACGGCATATATCCCTGAAAATAGAAGAAAAGCGTTTAAGAGGGTCTCTGATATGGTTCTGAATACGGTAAACTGATAGAATTGCCTTTGATATGGAGACAAAACCGGATATCCGAAAGATAAGGGTGGGCCTACAAAAAGTTAGGGACATATATGCCCTTAGGCGGGGTTTTACTGATATCCTCGAAGAAAAGATAAGCTCGGAACTCGATAAGGCACTCGGTACTGTTTCCGGACAGCTCGAAGCTTCATTCATTGACGAAGAAGTGAAGTCCGAGCCAATCGATGCTCCATGGCTAATAAAATTGACCAAGGCGATTGCCGACGCCTCTATTTATAGACAAATTGATGATCAGTTTGCTGATTTTGTATCCGAATACTCCATGGTTGTGTCCGCCTGGAACGACCGAGTGGTTCGATCAAGTGAATTAACGAGAGAGCTTGCGGTTGCGGAATCCCTTGCAGTTAGTCGCCCGGCGATGATCCAAGCAGCAAAGGCACTAAGGGCTCTTTCTGAGAAGCTTATACAGCTTAACTTTATCGAAACCCCAGCTCTTAATATGAGTAAGTTCTATCTTGATTCGCTTCGGAAAAACTTGGAGAAGAAAGAAGAAAAAGAATAAAAATGGAGAGAGTTGATATCAAGGTTGGATTCCAATGCAACAATCATTGCATCTTCTGTATACAAGGCAACAAGAGGGAATACTGTAAGGACCGGACAGAAGATGAGATAAAGAAAATATTGGAACAGGGTCGGTCCGAAGGAAAGGAGGCGGTCGTTTTCACGGGCGGCGAGCCAACTTTTCGTCCGAAGCTTCTTCTTAATTGCGTCTCGTATGCAAGGGATATTGGTTATAGGGTCATACAGATACAATCTAATGGGAGGATGTTCGCATATCGGGCATATTGCGAGGAGATAGTCCGGGCGGGAGCTAATGAATTCTCTCCTGCGGTACATGGGTCGGTCGCCTCTATACATGACCGTCTCACAAACGCGCCCGGAAGTTTTGATCAGGTTACTGCTGGTATTCGAAATCTGAGAGAACTGAGACAATATATTCTTACCAATTCGGTGGTAACGAAAATAAATATGGAAGATATACCAAATCTAGCGAAGCTGTTGGTCGAGCTTAGGGTAGACCAGTTCCAGTTCGCTTTTATACATATAAATCCGATTATTGCAGAAGACCAGAAGCTCATTGAAGAAGTGGTTCCCTCGATGGCCAAGGCCATGCCTTATGTGAAGGCTGGTCTCGATATAGGCCGGAAGTCGGGAGTTAAGTGCATGACTGAAGCAATTCCCTATTGCATGATGAGAGAGTACGAAGACCTTATCGCCGAGAGGATAATACCAGAAGCTCATGTCTTCGATGCTGAGGAGGATATAGAGAAATACAGCGAGTACAGACAGAACGAAGGAAAATCAAAGGGGCCAAGGTGCGTTTCGGAGTGCATTAAGAACGACGTATGCGAGGGCCCATGGAGGGAATATCCGCAGCTTTTCGGCTGGGAAGAGTTTAAGCCGATAACCGAAGAAAAGATATGAAAAAGCAAGGAGTAATACTGCTAAGGTGGGCTAATAAATGTAATAACAACTGCGCGATGTGCAGTCTTCATTCAGGAGATAGTGAAGAGGAGGTTATGTCCATCGAAGAAGCGCTCGATTTCACGAGAAAAAACGCGGCATCATATCAAAATATCGAGTTCACTGGAGGCGAGCCGACGATAAAGGAGGGTCTCGTCGATCTTGTCGCGGCAGCCAGAGAATCGGGATATGAGAGAATAGCTATAAGTACTAACGGCAGAAGGCTTTCTGATGAAAATTTTTGCCGTAAACTAATTGATAACGGTCTGAATGCTGTGACCTTCGCCCTCCATGGGCATGATGTGGAAACTCATGAAAAGAGGATGAGTAGATCGGATGGAGCTTTTAATGAGGCGATACGAGGTCTCAAAAACCTGATTACAGAACATTCAGTGTCATTAAACGTCGCATCTGTTCTTGCAAGACATAACCACGAAACCTTCTCGGAGATTGGCAAGATGCTTATAGAGATGGGCGTTAAGCAATGGAGTATATCGGACTTAATCCCGGACGGGAGGGCGCAGGATATATATGATTCACTAAGCCTCAGTCCTTCGGAGGCGGAAAAGGCAATAAGCGGCATTCTGCCTATGGCTGGTCAGATTGGGCTTGTTATATTTAATTTTTCAAGATGTTTTTTCCCGAGGGACCTTGATGACAGGATACTTTTCTTCGATACCAGAGATAAAGCTGATCTTTGTAATATAGAGAGAAAGGAAGGCCGCTATGAGAAGGAGGGCGAAGTCTATCACGATTTTCATAAGACATATCTCGGGATATGCGAAAAATGTCCGGCATATGAGACATGCGGAGGAGTATGGAGAAGAAATATGGAGCTGTACGGAGAGGGGATAATGACCGAAGTAGCTAGAAGAAACGGTTTTTGATGCCGAGCTCTCCAAAAATAAAAAAAGACATATGAAAAAACCAGGAATGATATTCGTCAGATGGGCCAACAGATGCAATAACAATTGTGAGATGTGCAGTCTTCATTCTGACGACAGCAGAGATGAATCGATGTCGTTCGAAGAGGCGGCGGAGTTTACGATAAAAAACATCGATGAATATTCTAATATCGAGTTTACGGGAGGCGAACCGACGATAAAGGAGGGCCTTTTAGAGCTTGTCGCTCTGGCGAAGAAGACGGGATACGATAAGATATGTATCAGTACTAACGGCAGAAGGCTTTCCGATGAAAATTTTTGCCACGCTCTCGCGGAGAACGGCTTGAACGTTGTGACATTTGCTCTTCATGGGCATAATGCTGAGACCCATGAGAGAATGAGCCGCGTTATCGGTTCTTTTGAAGAGTCGATGGAGGGAATAAAGAATGTTCTTAATGAACCAACGATGGCGCTTGCGATAACATCCGTCTTATCAAGACATAACCACGAAACCTTCTCGGAGATTGGCAAGATGCTTATAGAGATGGGCGTTAAGCAATGGAGTATATCGGACTTAATCCCGGACGGGAGGGCGCAGGATATATATGATTCACTAAGCCTCAGTCCTTCGGAAATGGGGAAATCCCTAGCTGAGGCGATCCCTCTTTTTCCCGGTTTCTATCAGGTTGGGATATTTAATTTTTCAAGATGCTTTTTCCCAGAAGAACTCTATAGGAACGTTGCATTCTTTGATACGAAAGCAAAAGCTGATCTGTGGGATATAGAAGGTAAGGAGGGCCGCTATGAGAAGGAGGGCGAAGTTTATCACGATTTTCATAAGACATATCTCGGAATATGCGAAAAATGTCCGGCATATGAGACATGCGGAGGAGTATGGAAGAGAAGTCTGGAACTATATGGGCCTTCAGAAATGGAAAAAATAGCGAGGGTAAACGGTTTTGTGGAGACGGTGTAATATAGGATATAAATAAGACCAATGGAAAAGACAGTATTCATACAATTGAACTCAACGTGCAATCAGCACTGTCTTTTTTGTAATAGGCCGCCGCAATCGGAAAGGAGCCCGGAATATCTAACCTTCGAACAAGTAATAAAAAAGATAGATGAGTGCGCTGATGATCCGGAGATAATAAGAGTGTGTCTCACCGGAGGGGAGCCGACCTTATATCCGCGTCTTGTTGAGGCGGTTACCCGTTGTCACGAGAGAGGCAAGCATGTGGAGATACAGACGAACGGGGTTGCCCTAACAAAGGAAAGAATAAAGGAATTGAAAGACGCAGGCATAGATATAATAAACTTTGCGTTCCATAGTCATAAGAAGGAAATAAGCAACAGGCTGAGAGGTGTCGATTTCGGTTTTGAGAACATAACCGAATCGATAAAGGAGGCTAACCGTCTCGGAATAGTGATTCATATAGTGCATGTCATAACGAAGCTGAACTATAAGGATCTACCGGAGTTTATAGACACTTTTTCAGATATGGGACTTGATCTGCCAAAGATGTTCCTTAATCTTTCAATAGTCGTTCCGGATGGATGGGCCTGGGAGAATAAGGATGTGATCGTCCCAAGGATGTCTGATATAAAGCCTTATCTAATCGAAGCCTGCCATAAATGCAAAGAATATGGGATAACCTTCGATATTTCGGAGGTGGTTCCGCTGTGCATAGTGGATGGGTATGAGGATATGGCGATATCGACGGTCTTCAAGATAAACAACGCTGTTATAGTCGATGATTACCATACAGGTAAAAAATCCCTCGAGTTTGCCGCTGCTGACGAGAGCTGGGCTATGAAGGCTCCCCAATGCGTAAAATGTTCCATGAACGAAATATGTGTCGGATTCTACCCTCATCTTTCTGAGATGTACGGCTTCGAAGATTATGTTCCGAGAACGGATGATCCGGCCGAGATAATAAGCCGATTTAAGGGACCAGAAGATGACAGGCAATAATAGAGACAATCAAGGTTTTCCAGAGAGGATCTGCGTCGTGATGACAGGCTTTTCGTGCAACAACAACTGCATCGTCTGCAGCGTTAGGCCTTACGGACGAAATAATCAGGATAGAGAAACGGCTGACATAATAAGATCGATGGAGGAGGGAAGAAATAATGGTATTCCGGGAGTCGAGTTCACCGGAGGCGAACCGACCATGAGAAGAGATATTCTTGCCCTTATATCGAAAGCGAAGGAGCTTGGCTATAAGGAAATAGCTTTAAGTACCAATGCAAGAGCATTCGGATACGAGAAGTTCGCGGATGCCGCGATAGAGAGCGGACTTAATAGGGTTACGTCCACTATCGACGGTCACAGCGCAGTAGCTCATGATGCGCTGACGAGGACGCCTGGATCATTTGATCAGACGATACAAGGCATAAAGAATCTCGTTGCCCGCGGGATGAGAATCAGCGTCAATACGGTATTCTGTAAGATGACCGCGCCGAACCTATCTGACATAGGCCGGACCATAACCGATCTCGGAGTACCCGTGTGGGGAATATTAGACCTGATTCCGGACGGTAATATAGCGGAGATATATCCCGATTTCGTAGTCACTCTTAATGATACATACACCGCTCTTGATTCCATATATGATATAGCGAGGGAAATAGACCACGTTAATCTCTTTGATTTTCCTATTTGCGCCATACCGGAAAGACTTCGGATATCAAAGCATGCGGCGGTTTTTGATGCCTTTTCGCGTTCTGATCTTCTGAAGCAGACGGGTTATGACCCTCAGAGGTTCACTGAGGTGGAAGGAAATTACAGCGATATATATAAGACGAGACTTAATGGATGCTTATCCTGCCTTAAGAAAGAGGATTGCGCCGGGATATGGAACAGATATATTGACGTTTATGGTAAGGAGGGCGCGGAAGATTTCATCACGGACCATAAGGTAGGGAAACAATAAGGTTGCTGAATCTTAAATGGAGAACAATATCAAAAAGATAGAGGAAATATGTAAGGACAAGAAGATAGAACGCAACACCGGCAGTGAAGGCGCTAACAAGGTTATCTATCTCAATCTTGGGGCCCAATGCAATCAGAACTGTAATTTTTGTCTTATAAAAGGGAGTGAGGGTAATTTTCCATTCATGCCTCTCGTTGAAGCAAAAAGGATAATAAAGGATTTTGCCGAGAGTGGCGGAGAGATGCTTATGATAACAGGAGGCGAGCCGACTCTCTATCCCGAACTGGATGAGGTTATAGCCTTTGCGGATCTTTTTCCGGGAATAAAACAGGTTTCCATATTAACGAACGCGACCGCCTTTGCCGATGGGCTATACACTGAGAAGATAATAGGACGAGATAAATCTAATAAGCTTGGATTTTCGGTCTCCTTTCATTCTCATATCGCAGAAGTCTCGGATAAGATAACTCAGGGAATGCCGGGGGATTACGGAAGGACGGTCTCCGGCCTTGCTAATATATCCAAATGGAACAGACAAATATCCGTCTATCACGCGATAGTCTCAGATAATTTCAATCTCCTTCCTGATTTCGTCGAATGGATAAATGTTAATTTTCCGAACATAAATTCGGTTGTGATGGCTTATCCTTTTCCTCAAGGGAACGCTGATAAGAATTCCTGGATATACGTTAAATTTACGGAGCTTAAACCTTATTTACTGAAAGCGCTGCATTTTCTTAGAGAAAAAAATATCAGTTCTAATATAGCGACCTGCGGACAATTTCCATTATGTATCATACCCGAGTTTGAGGAAAAGGTGCTGAACATGCTGATATTTTTCAGAAAGAATGTCGCGGGTACTGTCGGTAAAGACGTTTTTCATGAGACGGAATGGTCATCGGAGAAATGGATAAATAACTATAAGAATAAATCTCCTCAGTGTGACCAATGTATCCTTAATGAAGTTTGTCAGGGCTTTTGGAAAAAATACACGGACATATTTGGTTTTGACGGGGTATCTCCGGTTACCAGGAAGACTTTTGAGGGAAATATCGTCAAGATTGATCTCAATACCGAAAATGTCTTTGATCGCGTGATGGCGAGGATATTATGGGAGAGGTTAAACCTTATAATAGCGAAAGGGGACGATGTGATGATATCTAGGCTGAAGGATGCTCTTGCGGACAATGGAGTTCCGGCAGTTGTGATAAGGGATGACGAAGAGGTCTAAAAAGGACTTGGGAAAAGATACATAAAATGGATATAACCGAGGCATACAAGAAGATACACGATATAACCGCGGCCATACCGATAAACGGGGAGGAAATATTAGGTGTTTACATAGGGATAAAGCCGGCGATGGCCGAGGCAAATACTGGGATATACAACGCTGATTTTCTAAGGAAGATGAGCGTAGTGAACTCTATATGCGGAGAGCTGGGTCTGAAGCTTGCTGTGTCGAAATATAAGTACGTCATAAATAGCCCAAGAGGCATATTTAAGGAGGTATTAAGAGACGACCCGGCGCCCGGATGTTTAATAATAGGTATAGCGAGAGATATGGAGAAGGCAGTAAGCGGCGTTGCTCATTATCATCTCAAGATGCATCATAGCAAGTATGGAAGGAGCTTCGCTGAGCTTATGGGATATCCTTCCTGTTGTATAGATTTTGGCGACTATCTCGCCAACAATAAAGGTGATCCGGATAATTTCGGGTTCAAAAATCCGGCAATTGAGGTACTCAAGAGGTCGGATAAAGTTGCCTGGCAGTTAAACGTTTTTTCTACATCTTCAATGCTTTCGCATTTTCCTTGCAGTTATACC
Organism: Candidatus Colwelliibacteriota bacterium; assembly: GCA_028710275.1. Taxonomy (GTDB): domain Bacteria; phylum Patescibacteriota; class Minisyncoccia; order UBA6257; family Colwellbacteraceae; genus STB-63. The sequence continues at coordinate 30,811 of JAQTUL010000007.1, forward strand.
TGCAAGAAGAGTATTGATTATATGAACTCTCTATTAGGCGCTATAAAGGAGGCCGATCTAGAACATGGCAGGGTGGTGGAAGATAACCTAAAACAGGATATTTCAGTATATTGGAGCTGTGTAGATAAGGTGATGCTTCGCGGAGATTTTATAAAAAAGGACTCGCTTTTCAGGGAAGGGGAGGCTAGATACGAGAGTATAAAATGGCCGATAGGATCAGAAAACTTTTATCAGGAGGTGGACAGCGAGTATCTAGACGGGATGAAGACTATATGGAGGTCGATGGGGGAAGGAGACTGTATAAAGATATCAAAGAACAGCGTTTCAGTATTCAAGGGTGATGATGAGATAGGACTTTTCGAGAAAGATAGCCAGTATTCACCGGTAATAGTAAGAGCCGATGCCTGACGAAAAAGATTTCATAAGCCCATACGTATATGTAGGTTTTCATTGCAATAATAATTGCATTTTTTGCAGTGAGGCTGATGAATATCTAGACGGAAGATTAGAGAAGGACTTTGATGATATCAAACATGAGATAGACCTTGTGAGGACCGGATACGATTTTGTAAATCTGATGGGTCGTGAGCCCACTCTCAGAAAGGATATCCTTTCCGTGGTTTCTTATGCGAAGAGTGTCGGTTTTAGACAGGTTGGCCTTACGACGAATGCCAGGATGTTATCGTACGCTCCTTTTGCTGAGGCTATCATAGGGTCTGGATTAAACCAGATAGGAATATCTCTTCTCGGCGCGACGGCCAAAACCCATGACCTTCTTTCGGCTGCTGAAGGGAGTTATGCTCAGACGATTGAAGGCATAAAGAATGTGATGAGATTTAAGGGGCCGGACCTGAGTGTTCTCGTAAACATCCCCCTTAACAGAAAGAACGTGTCCGAGCTGGAGGATGAGATAGATCTTCTAATATCTCTAGGGGTGAAAGAGATAAACGTGTTGTGGGTAGCCCCTCTTAGCCGAAGATCCAGGGATAAGGAACTTATCGGAAGGATGAGTGAACTCGGAAACCATGCTGCCAGGATTATAAAAAATCATTTAGGAGAGGCAAAGTTTCTGATGGTCGAGTTCCTTCCTTGTAGCCTAAAAAAAGAATATAGAGATATGTTCTTTCCGTGCCTTGAGAAAAATCCGTCAAAAATAAGAATAACTTTATGTGGCGGATGTCCCTACGTCGACAAATGCGACGGAGTCCTTTCAAGCTATATTGATATGTACGGCGATGAAGAGTTTGAAATATAGGACCAGGTCTTCTTTATTGTGGATAGTGTTGTTTCAAAACGCCTGGTGTTAACATATAATCAATACATAAACCAAAAGAAAGCCTTTAAATAAAATAAAAATGAAAAAATCTTATTATCTCGTCATAGCTCTTTTTGTGGCCGTAGCAGTATTTGTTGGGGGGGTACTTGTATACATGAATAAGGGAGTTTCGGTACCTTCTGATACCGTGCAGGAAAACATACAGACCGGCGAAGCCCCGACTATTCCGCCTGTGGATGATAAAGGAAAGTCTCCTGAGTTTAAGACTACCTATAAGGGAAGGGACATAACCGCCAATCCCGATTACCAGATTGGCATTCTTGATGGAAAACTAGCTAAGGACCCGGACGTTGTTAATAAGACAATATCGATGGATGTGGACATAATGAAGATATTTCCTAATATGGACATTGAGCAGCTGAATACCATTATTTCCGTATCAGGCGCTAAGTTTTTCGTGAAAGTCGGAAATGCTGAGCCTACAGAAGCGAGCTTGTCCGATCTTAAAGAAGGGGATGTAGTGAACGTTGGACTTGTCGATGGCCAGACGAATAGAGACATCGTCAAAGAGGGAAGCAAACTCACCGCTCAGCAGGTCTATAAGTTTATAATTCAATAATTACCTATGGTGATAAGAGCCGACTCGATTAACTCGAGTCGGTTTTTTGTCCTTTTCTGTATCTCTTGTATATAATTCCGACTAATGCCCCCAGATATAATAAAGAAAACAGTCGTATTTGCCGGATACAGATGTAACAACAACTGCCGGTTTTGTATGGAAGCTGATAAGAGAGATTTGCCTGTGAGGGGTACTGCTGTAATCAAGGGCGAGCTTAAATCAGCTAGAGAAAGGGGGTCTGATTATATCGAGATTATCGGAGGGGAGGCCGCAATGAGGTCTGACATAACATCAATCATCTCCTATGCCAAGGATTTGGGCTTTTCGACCATTATGATGGCTACGAACGGCAGAATGTTTTCCTATCCGGAACTTACAAAGCGGCTCATCGATGCTGGGCTTAATAGCCTTGTTTTCTCGATACATGGAGCCGATGCGGAGACTCATGACTACCTCACTCGGTCGCCTGGCAGTTTCGATCAATTGATAGTCGGGATGGAGAATGTGAAAAATGCGGCTATTATCTCGGGAGCCAGAATATCGCTGGGGTCGAATACCTGCATAGTAAAGGATAATTACCGTCAGCTTCCGGCAATCAGTGAGCTTATAGCTTCTTCTGGCGTTGGGAATTCAGAGTTTATATTCGTAGACTGCAACGAGGGAGGGGCGAAGAACAGTTTTGATGAGCTCGTTCCGAAGATATCTGACGCAGCTCCTTATATGAGAGAGTGTCTTGATATCGGAAACAGAAATAAGGCTGATCATTGGGATGTCAGATATGTGCCCTTATGCTATTTTCCGGATCATCTGAATAGGATAAGTGAATTACATGAGGCAAAGACCTTTCATACGGAACATATCGCCCAGGATTTCGTGAATACCGATGCGCAAAGCGGTCGCAAGAATGTAGGGAGGAGAAAATCAAGAAGGTGTTCCGAGTGTATTCTCGACCCATGGTGTGAGGGAATATGGAGAACATATATCTCACGCTATGGAGATGATGAGCTTATTCCCATTACTGAGCTGACAGTTGGTCAAAAAGAGATGCTTGATGGGCTCTAATTCCGATATTTCGGGCAAAATGGTATCATTTACGAAATAGTCATGGAAAAAGAGTACATAATCACCTATAGGAGCGAAGAGCATTTTGAAGTTGTTGGTTGGGTAAAGGCCGAGTCTATGGAAGAGGCCAAAGAGCTGGCCAGAAACGTGCTCGCCAAAGAAGCGTCTTTTTATGGCGTGACCGAGGCAGAGATAGCCGAATACGGAACGTCGGAGACGATGAGCTTCGAAGAGAAGTAATGGATGTCTGCGTCTGGAACAGGTGCAATAACAGGTGTGTTATGTGTACTAATCCCGAAGGTTTCGGGGACGTTTCTTTGAGTGGACCTTATTCTTATGAGGGGGTTCTTTCGAGGGTATTAAGGATAAAAGACATTCCCGATTCGGCTGCTGAGGCTATATGTCTTACCGGAGGTGAGCCGACCTCCCATCCTGAGTTTCTAAGATTGGTCTCAACAATCAAGAGGGAGCTTCCTAATAATCAGCTAATACTTGCCACGAATGGCAGAATGTTCGCATATGAGGAGTTTGCCAGAAAATATCTTGCAATCGGTAGCTCGAAGATAGAAATACCGATACATGGATCAGAGGCCAGACTCCATGATGCCATAACGTGCGTGAAGGGAAGTTTTGAACAGACTATCCAGGGGATAGAAAACATATTGAAGTACATGTCATTTGAGCATGAGCTCGAAATAAGACTTGTTCTTACAAAGATAAATTTACATGATACGCGGGCGATACTGGATCTTGTTAAAGAAAGTTTTCCAAGGATAACCAGAGTGGTAGTGATATTCCCTGAATTCGAGGGTATGTGCGCCAAGAATATGGAGGTGGTCGGGCTTAAATATTCGGATGTTAAGGAGGAGATGACGGGATTGATATCCGAATGGAAAGAATCTTTCGATGGTTTAAGCCTATATCATTTCCCATTATGTTCCCTTCCGGTCGGCCTTTGGGGATATGCCTGGAGGACATTGAGAGGGAATGAGATAATGTTTCCTGAACAATGTAATGGGTGCCGTTTTAAAAAATATTGTCTGGGCGTACACGTAGATTATGCCAAACTTATAGGTACAGATGAGTTTATGCCTCCGACAGGGAATATAAAGATAAAAGAGAATAATGGTCCGGATAGGGAATATCACCCGATAATCGAAGCTATATAAAATAATCAACAATGGGAATAACGATATTTTTGGCAGCTCCCGCGCTCATATTAATAGGGGTGATATCCTCTTATACCGATCTTAAGTACGGTCGCATACCTAATTGGTTGATAATATTCGGTTTTGTGTATGCTATCTGCCTGTATTCTTTCCTATTCGGATACAATGCTTTCTTTCTTCATCAAGCGGTAAACGGGGCATATATTTTAAAGGCTTTACAGAACACAGCAATCGCCTTTGTCTCTGGGGTTATATTATGGAAAATGAGTTTCTGGTCAGCTGGCGATGCCAAGCTTTTTGCTGTCTATGCGGCTATTCTTCCGCTAGAAGCCTATATGAATGGATACGTTGATCAGTTTCCCTCCTTTAATCTCCTGGTAAATCTTTTCTTTCCACTGGTACTAGTTCTTATAATAAAGGCTATCTGGTTTGCTATTAAAACATGGTTTCCGTTAATCAAAAACGGTTCATGGAAAGAAGAGATAAAGATAAAAGACATACCGATGATGGCATTGAAGGGCGCATTAGCCCTTCTTAAGTTATTTGGTAACTTCTTCTTCATGTACCTTATCTTTATGACGGTTGGGCAGATAGTATCTTTCATCTCTCATGGGACATTCAAGATAGATCCTTTCATAATGTATTTTGGAATATTAGCCATCATGGGAAGGTTCAATGCGATACAGAAAAAATATAAACTAGCAAAGTTCGGGGTATATTCTATATCTGCCGGATATCTAACTTATCTCCTTATTCTCGCTCAATACGCGACTCTCAGAAAGATGATTGTGATGGCTCTAGTATTCATGGTCGCGATAACAGTGACCAGGAAGATTCTTGATATATATATTCAAAAAGCCGAAATAAAAGAAGTTGTAGTCAAAAGCCTCGTCCGAGGGACAATGCTTCATTCATCTGAGATGTCTGCCATAAAGAATGAGCTAGTGGAGAACGGAAGAGGGGAGGAATTCGGTTGGTTCGAGCCCGGCGGACTAAAAGAATCACAGGTTCTGATAATAAAAGAGATCTTTTCTGATAGGGAAGAAACGATATTTAGGGCATATAGAACCTTTCCATTCGCTCCTTTCCTATCCCTTTCGGTAATTATAACCATGATAACCGGGATATCGTTCATAAAATATTTTCAGGTATTCATGAAATAACATCGATTGGAGTAGTTATGTCCTTCTTGCGGTAATTAAATAGGGGTTCTAATCTTACGACATGAAAAGGATTATCCTTAATAGACAAAGATGTATGGGGTGCGGCCTCTGCGCTAATTTATCTCCAGATATTTTCGGATTCGACGGAAAAGCGATTCTTATAGGAGGGAGGGAAATGACTAAGGATGTGTTTGAGGTCGAGACTGAAAATGTTATCGAGGCGGAAAAGACGGCAAATATCTGTCCGGTATCGGCTATAATCATCTCGGAGTAAAAAAATATCTCCGGATACTGAAAATGAGAAGAACTGTAATATTTGCCGGTCAAGCAGGAAGTGGGGTTGATAAAACGGCCTCCATCTTCGCGGAGATGCTTGCGGCACAAGGCCTGCAGGTATTTATATACAGAGACTATTCCTCACTTATACGGGGGGGTCATAATTTCAGCACAGTCACCTTCGGAGAAGGATCGATAAGGTCACATGACAGAAAAGCTGATGCCTTGGTCGTTTTTAATAAGGATGCGATAGATCCTCATAGAGACAGTCTAATTAAGGGAGGTCTCATGGTCACTTCCGGAGATTATTCGGAGGAGGGAGCCGTAATAGCTTCTGGAGGTAATAATCGATATCTCGCCAATAACTCATCTCTAGGAATAATAGCCGGATACTTTGGGCTTGATAAAGAAAAAGCGAGGAGAGTGTTGGCTGAAAGGCTTGGACCGACCATGGGTTCTGCCGGTTCCGCATTTGAAGCCGGATATGATATGACCGATGGAAAGTATTCCATTAGGGGAGGAAAGAGAGCGATTGTAATCATGGATGGAAGTGAGGCCGTCGCGAGAGCGGCCATAGATATGGGGCTAAAGGCAGCCTTCTATTATCCAATGACCCCTGCGACGGGGGTTTTCGCGAAGCTTGTTAAAATGAGCGATGAAAGACCGATATCGGTTGTCAGAACAGAAGACGAGATAGCGGCAGCGATGGCTACTATCGGGGCGGGATTTTCCGGAGTGAGGGCGATGACCGGAAGTTCCGGAGGAGGATTAGCTCTTATGGGTGAAGCTGTCAGCCTTTCGGGAATGGCTGAAGTGCCACTTGTGATATACGCGGCACAAAGAACGGGTCCGTCGACTGGGGTGCCAACATATACGGCGCAGGGAGATATTAAATTCATATTATCCCTCGGTCCCGGAGAATTTCCCAAGTTCGTCGCCATGCCTGGTGATGCGGAAGAATCATATGAACTTACAGCACAAGCGTTTTATTTTGCTGATAAATACAGGATACCTTCGTTCATACTTTCCGATAAACATGTGGCAGAAAGCTACTTTTCTGTTTTGGGGACATTGAGAACGACTGTTCCCAAGAAGATGACGGTGAGAGTAAAACCAGTCAAGGGATATCAGAGCTACAAAATAGATGAGAGTGGTTTTTCTCCTATGGCAATACCTGGGAGCGGAAATCTTGCCAGAGCGACTAGCTATGAGCATGATGCGTTCGGAGCAACGATTGAAGATGCAGAAGCCATTAAAAAAATGACGGACAAAAGGATTAGAAAATCATCTTCACTCGCTTCGGAGACGGCGGATTTTTCTCCAATCGTCACTTATGGGAAAGGAAGCAAGGTGATAGTGGGCGCCGGTTCAGTTAAAGGGGCAATACTAGACGCCCTAGAATATCTTCCTGGATGGAAGTTCGTTCAGATAAGACACATAGAACCGTTTCCGACGAAGGCGTTTACTGGCTCGCTAAAGAGCGCTAAGGAAGTGGTTATAGTAGAGAGTAATTCCACTGGACTTCTTGCTTCAATTATAAGAGAGAAGACAGGTGTGGATATCAAGAAAAAAATCCTCAAGTATGACGGCAGACCATTCGCGGCCGAAGAGATAGTAATATCAATAGGTAAAAAAAGATGAATATATCAGACCTTACTACCGGAGAAAGGCCAACTTGGTGTCCTGGGTGTGCTAACTTTGTGACGCTTGCCGCAATCAAGAAGGCTCTTATCGAATTACATTCAGAAGGGATGATTGATATAGACAAAACGGTAATTGTCTCCGATATCGGGTGCGGAGCCAAGATATATGATTATCTTAACATCAACGGATTTTATGCCCTTCATGGCCGGGTTATACCGACGGCGATAGGAATTAAAGTCGGTAATCCGGAATTGAATGTCATAGGTTTCGGCGGTGACGGAGGAACTTATGATGAAGGTATGTCTCATCTTGTGCATGCTTCAAGGACTAATCCCGGCATAACCATGATGGTGGCCAACAATAGGGTGTTTGCCCTAACAAAGGGACAATCGACATCATCGGACTCGCCGATAACCAATCCTTTATCGATTGCGGCTGTTTCCGGAGCGGGATTTATAGCTAGAGGCTCCTCGACTGATCTTGACCATCTTTCATCCCTGATGAAGGAGGCTATATCCCATAAGGGATTCTCCCTTCTTGAGATAATGCAGCCGTGTATCATCTTTAGGAACGATGGAGTGGATATAGCCGAGAAAATGGAGATGATAGCCAAACCGAAAGAACCGAACTTCGGTAAAAACATCGACAGGCTTCATACGAAAGATGGTCGTTTGCCTATAGGAATATTTAGAAAAGAAGAAAGGCCTTCGCTGGAGGATTTAATGAGATATGATCCGAAAGGATAGGTGACAGGATAATGATAAAGATACCCCGATATCGGGGTATCTTTATGTGCTAAATTTTAAAATTGAAATTTGGATTATCTAGCTTTCGGAATTTCATTCAAAATGGAACTCTCCGCGTAATTTATCCAGCCTTTTTTCTAAAGGAGAAAATTCATCGAATCTTATCTCTCCCTCTACGACCGCTTCGGCCGCCCGGCGGGTGCCTCTTATTATAGACGGGTCTTGAAGAGCTATCATCGTAAGGTCTGGGGTTCCAGTCTGGGAATCTCCTAAGAACTCTCCTGGACCCCTGAGGGCAAGATCCTTCTCTGCAAGCTCAAATCCGCTTTTAGCCTCAACTACAACCTTTAATCTGTTGATGGCCGATTCCGAGGGGCTTTCGGAAAGTAAAAGACAATAAGACTTATGAGGTCCGCGTCCAACCCGTCCTTTAAATTGATAAAGCTGAGCAAGTCCGAATCGATCTGCGCTTTCTATCATCATTACGGAAGCGTTCGGTATATCGACACCTACCTCGATAACCGAGGTAGCGACCAAGATATCTGTTTTTCCGTCACGGAAATCATCCATGACCCCGGCTTTTTCCCCGGTTTTCATTTTGCCATGGAGCATTACGACCTTAAGGTCTGGAAATATCTTCTTTGATAAACGTTCAAACTCTTCTTTCACTGTCTTCGCTTCATTTGAGGAGTTGGAAGAAATAACCTCTTCATCATCGTTCTTCTCTATTCGGGGACAGACAATGAAAGCCTGTCGGCCTTCTAATATTTCTTTTCTAACGAAATCATATGCTTTTTCCCTGGATGATGGAGGAACGATGCGGGTTACTATCGGTTTTCTTTCCTTAGGGAGTTCATCGATTACTGACAGGTCGAGGTCTCCGAAAATAGATATGGCAAGTGTTCGAGGAATAGGCGTGGCTGACATACTAAGAAAGTGAGGAACCTTATGGCTATCCAAGCCACTTTTCTTAAGAATCTTCCCCCTGGCCTTAACTCCGAAGCGGTGTTGTTCATCGACTATAACGAGACCTAGTTCGCCGAATTCTATCGCCGAACTTTTAGACTCAGCTATTAATGCATGCGTTCCTATCACGATGCGAATCTTTCCTTTTTTGATATCCTCTAAAATATCCTTGCGTTTGACCGATGATTCCAGCCCTGGTCCATAGAACACAGATGTTTCTTTTCCGGTCACGAGGGCAATAGGATATTCAAGCGAACCGAATAGCCTGATAAGCGTCGAGTAGTGCTGTTCGGCAAGAATCTCCGTGGGGGCCATAAGAGCTGTCTGGCAGCCGTGCTTTGCGGCCATTAGGGCGGCTATGGCAGAGACTACCGTCTTTCCTGAGCCGACGTCTCCTTGAAGAAGGCGATTCATCGGCCTCCCTGAGCCCATATCCTTCATTATCTCCCAAAGACTTCTCTTTTGAGAAAAAGTAAGCGAGAACGGCAAGGAAGACATTATCTCTTTTGCAAATCCGATATCGCTTTCGATTACCGGACTCTCCATGGAAAGAAGCTTCTTCTTTTCGATGAGATTTATAAGCTGGACCATAAACAGGTCTTCAAAGGCAAATCTGCGTCTAGCCCGTTCAGCCTCACGGATATTGATGGGTATATGCAGAGCTCTAAGACTTTCGTTAACTTCAGGAAGGCTTTCAATCTCCCTAACCTTGTGCGGAATGAATTCTTCGATTGGTTCCGTAATAGGAAGAATCTTTTTAATGGCTGTCCATATTGACTTAGAGGAGAGGCCGGTTGTCCGACGATACACGGGCATAATCCCGAAATCCGATATTTCCGAGACTGTCTCATATGTAGGGTTAGGAATGGTTAGGGATCTTTTGCCAAAGCTAACCTTTCCGGAGCCGACGATCTCCTGACCCTCGGAAAATCCGTATCTGACATATGGCTGATTGAACCAAACGAGAGAGATGGTTCCGGTTGCATCTTTAAGCCGGACCTCCATCATGGAAAAACCCCTTCTCCATGCGCGACGTTGAAACGCTTTTTCCACTGTTCCGCGGAAGATAACATAGTCTCCAGCCTTCATTTTCGAGATTGGCATGGGTTTTGACCAATCTTCATAGCGTACTGGTGTATGACGAAGGAGATCTCCAACCGTCTCAAGTCCGAGTCGTCCGAATTTTTCGGAGGCCTTAGGTCCTATACCTTTTATATCGGAAAGAGGAGTATCTTTCTTCAGTCGGGATGACATATAGACCATATTCTACCACTTATAGCCTGTTTAGGCCGACGGTATTGCAAGGGTATGACCCGTGTGGTCTAATGGGGGCAGCTCATTTAAAGGGGGTTTTTGTATGGAAAGGCTTTTAATACGAAATGATGAGGTAGCGGAGGCGAAGCTTCGGGAAGCGATTTCCTACATCGGAGAAAACTGCCCGAACGTTAGGGAACTGATAGAAAAGAGACTGAAGCACATCGATTTTCTCGGGGGACCGGTCTTTAACGGAAATCTGGTCATCCATAACTATAGGGGTGAATCGGTGATAGGTGAATATCAGATATCCGTCGCCAAGGCAGCCGACCTATCAATCGCGGACCTAGCTGATCGCATATGTGCAGCCGCAATCATTGTAGCCGCAGAAGAAGCAGCGAGACCGCTAGGCTCATGGATCCTTTCTGGGGAAGAGGTCGAACTGATGGTTTCTTACGGGATGCATATCCCAGCCACTGAAATATCGTGTTAACCGACCTCAAAAATAAAAAGGACGCCGAAGGCGTCCTTTCTTTTGCATATTTTATATTTGGTATCCTTTTTTTAATCTTATTATTAGATTTTTAAAAACCTCCGCTCAAGCGGAGGTTCAAGTGGATCGCCTGGGAATCGAACCCAGAACCTTACGCTTAAGAGGCGTCTGCTCTGCCAATTGAGCTAGCGATCCAAACAAGCGGTTAAAGACAATTGTGAATATATCCTATCCTAATATTTTTTTCAATAACCGGTTAGCCTTCCTTGGTTGTAAAACATGGGTTTTGAAATTAGAGTGATAGCATGCGCCTTTAGCTCAATGGATAGAGCATCTGGCTTCGAACCAGAAGGTTGCGGGTTCGACTCCTGCAGGGCGCACAACAAAGCGTGAAAAAAGATATCGTCGATAAAATTCCGAACGAGGCAAAAGAGGTTCTCCAAAAGTTGGAAGAGGCTGGTTTTCAGGCATATGTCGTAGGAGGTGCCGTCAGGGATATTCTATATGAAAAGGTGCCGAAAGACTGGGACATCGCGACCGATGCCAGACCGGAAGTTATCCAGGTAATATTTCCGGATTCGGTATATGAAAACGCTTTTGGGACAGTTGGGGTAAAAACGAGATCGGATGATAAGAGCGTAGCCGTGATAGAGGTGACCACTTTCAGAAAAGAGGGTTCCTATTCTGATCGTAGGCATCCGGACGAGGTTCAGTTCGCTGATACGATAGAGGAGGATCTTTCAAGGAGAGATTTCACGGTGAATGCGATGGCGATGACTATAAGAGGGGAGTTAACTGATCCGTTTGATGGACGGAGTGATATTTCCAAAAAATCGATAAGGGCTGTAGGCGATCCAGAAAGGCGTTTTGATGAAGATGCACTTCGACTTGTTCGCGCAGTCCGTTTTGCGGCAGAGTTGGGTTTTGAAATAGAAGATAAAACTCTTTCAGCTATAAGAGATAAAGCTTCACTTCTAAAAGAGATAGCTTCAGAAAGGATAAGGGAGGAATTCGTAAAGATATTGATGAGCGACGGCAATGGTCCGGCATGGGGAGTTGTTGAACTCGAAAACCTTGGTCTTCTCTCGAACATCATTCCGGAACTTAGGGACGGTATAGGTGTCGGTCAAAACAAGCATCATATATACACTGTTTGGGAGCATAATCTTCGCGCGCTCGACTATACAGCCAAAGAAGGAGCATCTCTCGAAGTGCGATTAGCTGCCCTTTTGCATGATGTTGGGAAACCTAGATCCAAGGTTGGTGATGGGCCTGATTCGACCTTCCATAACCATGAAGTTATAGGGGGAAAGATGGCTGTCAAAATACTGGAGAGGCTTCATTTTTCCAAGAAAACAACAGAGCGGGTATCACATCTAGTAAGACATCATCTTTTCTATTACAACGTCGGAGAGGTGACTGAGGCCGGGGTAAGGCGATTCATAAGCAGGGTAGGAGAAGAAAATATCGACGATTTAATGAAGATACGTGAGGCCGATCGCATAGGGTCAGGTGTTCCTAAGGCGGTCCCATATAAGAACCGTCATCTCAAATTTATGATAGACAAGGTTCGCCGAGACCCTATAGCTCCAAAGATGCTCGCTCTTAACGGAAATGAACTGATGGGCAATCTTGGGATAGAGCCGGGACCCCGTATCGGAATGATTCTCTCGATACTTCTCGAAAGCGTATTAGACGATCCTTCTTTAAACAATAAGGATTTTTTATCCGAAAGGGCGAGAGAACTTAATGTTATGGGTGACGATGAGCTTCGATTATTATCATTGAAAGCCAGAGATGCAAAGAGTGAATTCGAAGCTGGCATAGAAGCCGAGATAAAAAAGAGACATAAGGTCAGCTAGGTTATCTATTGGAAAAAAGAAATCCGACGGGTTATAATGCCACCCGTCAGAGAACGGGCTGTAGTATACCGGTAGTACGTACGATTCGGGTTCGTAAAGACTGGGTTCGATTCCCAGCAGCCCGACAGAGATAAAACCCCCTCATGGGGGTTTTACAATGTGTCGCTGGGAATCGAAGGGGGAGGGGCCGGGAGGGGAGAAATGTCGCCCCTCCCGTTTAGGAAGAGATTAGAAACCGAGGGTTTCTAAAAGGAATAAGCGGATGCTTATGACGTGAGAGCTTCCCAGTAGCCCGACAGAGATAAAACCCCCTCATGGGGGTTTTACAATGTGTCACCGGGAATCGAAGAAAAGGAGGATAGCTCTCTGCTATAATGATGGAAGAGTTGACGATTGCCCTGTGCTGAGGGTATAAGGTCCGAAGCGAAACCCTAAAATAAAAGAAATGGTAGAAATATATCAAAGGAGTATAAAGGACTCTCAGATGAACAAGATAGACCAGCTTCGACCAGGAAGCTGGGTCCTTGTTGAAGAGCCGACTACCGAGGAGCTGAGAGAGTTAGCAGAAAGCATGTCTCTTGACGAAGGACTCCTTAGGGACGGCATAGATCCATACGAGGTTCCTCGCATGGAAACTGATTCTGGAAATATATATGTGTATGCGAGAACCCCTCATCAAGAAGGGGAAATGATGACGACGGCACCTCTCCTTGTGGTTCTTGGAAGCGATTTCGTAATGACGGTATCCGGACATCGCTCTCCGATATTAAGAAAGATGCTTGGACCAGAGGAGAATTTACATACTACCCAGAAGGTCGCAATGCTTATCAGGGTCTTTTCTGAGGTGGTTTCCTCCTATAATATCTTCCTGACCGATATGAGAAAGAGAGTTAGGGGAGTGTCGTCCAATCTTGAAGACATAACGAACAGGGACATAATGCAGCTTGTAATGTTTGAAAACATTATGAATGACTTTTTGTCGGCACTTATCCCGATGAATTCGATAATATCTAATCTTCTTTCGGGAAAGTTCTTTAAGATGTACGAACAAGACCATGAGATAATCGAAGATCTATTCCTGGGAATCGGCCAGCTTATAGAGATAGCGAAATCAACCCTTAAGACGACGGTTAATATCCGGGAGGCCTATTCGGTGATAATGACTACTAATCTGAATAAGGTAATCAAGATGCTTACCGCCCTTACTATCGTATTAACAATCCCAACTATGATATCGAGCTTCTTCGGAATGAATGTAATGGTTCCGCTTTCCCAATCTCCCTACGGTTTTTCGATTGTCGTAATCATAACGGTCGCGATTGCCGGAGGTCTCATCTTCATCTTTAATCGCAATAACTGGCTTTAAGATATGTTTATAAAAAAACAAGAAGACTTTGTCTGTGATAATTGCGGGCACGGGGTGGTGGGAACGGGATATACTAATCATTGTCCCAGCTGCTTATGGAGCAAGCATGTTGATATCGATCCGGGGGATAGGGCTTCTGATTGCGGGGGGATGATGAGGCCCGCAGCTGTGGAAAAGAAAGGCGATGAGTTTATATTGGTCCACATATGCGAACGATGTGGCCACGAGAAAAGAAATAAGATGTCTCCGGAAGACGATATGGAGGAGGCGTCGAGGATATAATAAAAACCCCGCATCAAGCGGGATTTTAAGAGCTGCCAAACCCAGGAACCGAAAGGTCCTACTTCTTCTTGGCAGTCTTCTTTGCAGCCTTCTTGGCTTTCTTAGCGGCCATTGGTTTTTATATTTATGGTGAAGAGAGCGACCTTTCTCTTAATTTAATTATAACTTAAGGGGGGGTGTGTATAACTTGATCAACGTTCAGAGATATACCGTTATAATCAGGTAAACCCCTCTTCCGAACGGAAAGAGAGACAGAATGGAGAGATGCCTGCATACAGACCGGGGAAAGGTCGAACTTTTTTAAAAAAATAAACAGATAAGGTGATAAAAATAATAGCCTGGACGTTGCTTATTATTGGGGGATTAAATTGGGGTCTCGTCGGAGCATTCGACATAGACCTGGTAAAGATGCTCTTCGGAGATATGTCGGTCTTATCAAGGACGATCTATATCCTTGTCGGTATCTCAGCGGCTTATATGGCCTTTATGCCGCCAAAGAAAGCCTAGCTCGACAACCGCTTGCGGTGCTATCATCGGGATGATGAAGAAGCCTTTGTCTAGTTACAGACATCTCTGGAGATTCTTAGCCGCCTTCTGGGCGATATCGATGTATTCGATGGTGATAATAGATTTCGCGACTGACAATGCCTATCAGCAGATACTTGGTCCACTTTCTGCCATATACATTGCGGCTTTGGCCATATATACCGGAGATAAAGAATTTGACAGGTGGAGCGATTATCATGATAGCCAGCATCCCGGCGAAATGTTTGTGATAGGATGGACAATCCTTCTTATACTGATAATTTTGGCTGATATCGTGTTCATGAAGCCCTACAAGATGCCGGGAGAGGTTACTTCAACCTACATAGCGGTTCTCAGCATACTCGCGATAACGCAGAAATCGAAGAATCTTTATTCAAAGAAGAGAAAGAGATAGATACAGAAACCCCGCCTTTTATAAGGGCGGGGTTTCGGGCAGAAAAATCCTCCGTTTTTATGCGGAGGATTTTTTTCTTTGAAGAGTTGCGTTTTTCTCAGGAGAAAAACTAAGCGAAGTAGATGCCTCGCTTCTTCATCTCCTGTTCGTACCAAGGCCAAGAGCCTTCGGGGTACGGGTTCACGTCTTTAGTAGGCTCGTATTTCGGGCCGACAGTATCAACGGCGTCGGGATAAAAATAGATCTCGATCTTGGCAGTGTTACTTCCGTAGTTCAGTGGAACTTGGAAGATAAACTCGATCTTAACCTTGGTCCCGGAATCAAGAGTAATGATACCCTCATCAGCGATAGCGCTTAGAGAACGACCATCAACCTTAATATCCGAAAGCCTGAACGGGGAGGATACTATCGACCATTCTATGGAACGTTCCTTATCGGATGCGTTCTTCAATGAATAGGCGACGGACGTATTTTTACCCTTTCTTACGTTAGGGTTGCCATCGATTGGTACTATCGATAATCCGTCGTCGTTCTCGGAGATCGAGACGTTACGGACATCGCTAACAGTTCCAATCGATAGCGTCCTTCCCGCCATTTTATCCTCAGTATTTGCGGTTGCGAATGTGGGTACGATCAGTACATTCAGGCAAAGCAGTATTGCCAACATGACGCAAAACCTCTTCTTCATATAAAAGACCTCCAATCGCTAAAACGTATTTAGCACTGAGCATCAGTACTATGGTGTTTTTATACCATACAAATGACAAATAGTCAAGAGAGACTGAAAATGTGGATATGGCCGTCTGTAATCGAGTGGTCGATATAAGCTAGAATTAGCAGTAGATGATAAAGAACCGCTTAGAACTGGCTTCCAATTCTTTGAGGGAGGCAGCCCTCCAGATAATTGAGGCCGGTCTTCATGCCATAGATCCAGAAGTTGCTCTTCAGAGTAAGGTATCCATGAAGGGTGGCGTGTTATTAATAGGCAAGGAAAAATTCGATATGAGTAAATATCGGAAGGTATTCGTTGTTGGAATAGGAAAGGCTTCTTTTTTAACAGCGAAGTTTCTCGAGCGGATGTTGGGCGATAGGATATCAGACGGCGTCGTGATAGACGTGATAGAGGGAAGACTAAATCATATAAGGAGCTATAAAGGAACTCATCCTCTTCCGACGGAGGTGAATATTCGCGCGACGAATGAGGTGATAAAGCTTCTTTCTAGCGCTGGTAAGAGGGATCTTGTAATAGCAATTATCTCCGGAGGCGGATCATCTCTTCTTTGTCAGCCTAATAAGATGACGTGTATTTCTCTGCAACAGGTAACCGAGATTCTCTTTAAGAACGGGGCGGATATAAAGGATATGAATACACTTCGAAAGCATATATCGAAGATTCATGGAGGTAATCTTGCAAAGATAGCATACCCGGCCACGGTTGCATCCCTTATATTTTCCGACGTACCCTTCAATGACTTGTCTTTTGTCGCATCTGGTCCGACTTATCCGGACAAGACCACAAAAGCTGATGCTGAGAAAATAGTTAAAAAGTACGACCTGCCTAAAATACCACTTATTGATACTCCTAAGGACCAGAAATACTTCGACAAGGTCTCTAACACGTTGGTATTGAGTAATAAAGTTGCTCTTAAGGCGATGAAGAAGAGAGCGGAAGAACTTGGATTTCCGTCCCGGACTTGCGTGAGTTGTTTGAAAGGGGAGGCCAGACTGGTTGGCGCGCGACTGATATCAAAACTTAAAGGAAAAAAGGCCGCATTGATTGCTGGAGGAGAAACAATAGTCTTCGTTAAGAAGAAGGGTAAAGGAGGAAGGAATCTAGAGGTAGTGCTCGGCGCTCTCAGTCATATCAGGAAGGGAGAAGTGATTATCTCAATCGCATCCGACGGAAAGGATCATATAAAGGAAGCGGCCGGAGCGATAGGGGACATGGAGCTCCGCGCTGCGATGGAGGCTAAGGGGTATGATCCAGAGATATTTTTGAATGATAACCGCTCGTTCGATTTTTTCGTCGATCTCAAAGGGGTTATAGTCATGGAACCGACAGGGAGTAACGTTTCAGATTTGGTACTTATCCTTAGGGATGGGACCGATGGATAAGTCTTATCGAAGAAGACGGATTATAACAGGTTCTTCTTTGACAAAATCTTTAAAATGTGATATATTTTCGGCGGTTGATTTAAGAATTGAATAAGGAGGAAATTTTATGTTTTTAAAATTTTTGAGTCCAGTGTACGGGAAAAAGCATATAATAGATGCTTTTTATTCATTTATGAGAGATAATCCCGGCGATTTCTCCAGTAGCGACAGGTCATCGACGATTCACGCTTTGGGGTTTCTAGTGGCGTTCTGCTATACAATTATATTCTCAGGATTCGTCATTCTTGCGATATCAATACTGATGGCAGGTCAAAAAGGAGTATGGATGTGGATATGTAGTGGAAGCGGCATTGTTTTCATCGGCTATCTATTCCTGATAGTTGCATACTGGATGTTTGGTCGTCTTGGCAAGAATGCCAAACAATGAGCTGTCTTTAAAGGCAGCTCTTTTTTATACCCATCTCATCGAGTAAAATTACATACATGCGGAACATTATCTGGTTCAAAGAGTTGGGAATAGAGGATGTCCCGGAAGTCGGAGGCAAGAACGCCTCCCTGGGAGAGATGTACAACGATCTCACTCCGAAGGGAATAAGGATACCGGATGGATTTGCCATAACGTCCGGAGCCTATAAATATTTTCTTGATAAAGCCGGACTGGCAGAGCGAATGACTGAGGCATTGAAAGGTCTTGATACTAAGAAAATAGCGAATCTTCAGGCAAGAGGAAAAAAAATAAGGGAGATGATGGTGGCGACTAAGCTGCCATCCGATCTTGAAGACGAGATATCTTCTGCCTATAGGAAGATGTGCGAGGAGTTCGGACGCAAGAATATTGATGTGGCAGTGCGGAGCTCCGCTACGGCAGAGGATCTTCCTGGGGCATCGTTCGCCGGACAGCAGGAGACATATCTTAATATAACAGGAGAGAAGGCTTTACTTATCGCCGTAAGAAAATGTTTCGCCTCGCTGTTTACTGATAGGGCCATATCATATCGTGAGGATAAAGGATTCGACCATATGAAGACCTATCTTTCTGTCGGAGTGCAAAAGATGGTCCGATCAGACAAAGCGTCTTCAGGGGTCGCTTTTACCATCGATACGGAAACTGGTTTCAAGAACGCGGTGGTAGTGACAGGGTCTTGGGGATTGGGGGAACTAGTGGTCCAAGGAGAGGTTATCCCAGATGAGTTCAAGGTGTTTAAACCAACCCTAAAGGAGGGTTATAGATCGATAATAGGAAGAGAACTTGGTACTAAGGAGATAACAATGGTCTATGGAGCGAAGGGAAACGTAACGAAGACCGTGAGAACTTCGGATAATAAAAGGGCCCAGTTCATACTTTCCGATGATGAGGTGGTAGAGCTTGCCAAATGGTGTGTGATGATAGAGGACCATTATAAAAAGCCGATGGATATAGAGTGGGCTAAGGATGGTGTTACTGGAGAGCTCTTTATAGTGCAGGCGAGGCCAGAGACAGTCCAAGCCGGAAAGGAGGAGGGATCGATAGAGGATTACATCATGCATAAGGCTGCGGGTAAACTTCTTGCGAAGGGAGCAGCTGTCGGCTCTAAAATAGCCGAAGGAAAGGCCAACATCATAAAAGATGTCAGAGGCATAAAGACATTTAAAAAAGGGGAAGTGCTTGTGACTAAGATGACTGACCCCGATTGGGAGCCAATCATGAAGATAGCGGCTGCAATAGTAACCGATGAGGGAGGCCGAACCTCCCATGCGGCCATAGTATCGAGAGAGCTTGGTATTCCGTGTATAGTCGGTTCAGGGAACGCAACGAAGAACATTAGGCCGGGACAGCTCGTGACCGTCGATTGTTCGACGGGGGGAGAGGGTAATGTTTGGAATGGAAAAGCAGAGTGGGAAGTGAAGAGATATAAGGTGGATATGAGCGTTCGGCCTAAGACGAAGATAATGATGAACATCGGAAGTCCGGATGAGGCTTTTGAAGCATCCTTCCTTCCTAATGACGGGGTTGGTCTTGCCAGAGAGGAGTTCATCATAGCGGGACATATCAAGGTTCATCCGATGGCACTCATTGAGTTTGCTAAATTAAAGGACAAGAAAGCGAAAGCTGAAATAGAAAAACTGACCCGTGGGTATAAAAAGAAGACCGATTTCTATGTCGATAAGCTCGCAGAGGGTATCGGCCAGATAGCGGCGGCGTTCTATCCTAAGCCAGTCATATTACGCTTCTCCGATTTCAAGACCAACGAATACGCAACTCTTCTTGGCGGAAAGGAATTTGAGCCGGAAGAATCTAACCCGATGATCGGATGGCGCGGAGCTTCCCGTTATTATCATCCGGCTTTCGAGAAAGCGTTTGGTCTAGAATGTGAAGCAGTAAAGAGGGTGCGCGAGGAATTCGGTCTTAAAAATCTGGTTGTAATGGTGCCATTTTGCAGAACGGTTGATGAGGGTAAACAGGTTATCGCGAAGATGGCTGAATACGGGCTAAAACAGGGAGATGATGGCCTGAAGGTTTACGCGATGTGCGAAATACCCTCGAACGTTATTTTGGCTGATGAATTTCTTTCGGTCTTCGATGGTTTCAGTATCGGATCGAACGACCTCACCCAGCTTACTGTTGGTATCGACCGCGACAGTACTTCTCTCGGATATATAGCGAACGAGAAGGATGGGGCCGTTAAAAAGCTTATATCTCAGGTCATTAAGGCAGCGAACGCCAAAGGAAAGTACATTGGCATTTGCGGTCAAGCTCCTTCAGACTATGAGGATTTTGCTACATTCCTTGTGGAGGAGGGGATACATAGCATGTCCCTTAATCCCGATACCGTTATAAAGACAACGACGGCAATAATAGAGAAAGAGAGAAAGTTGGGAAAATAAGAAAGGCCCCGCGAGAGCGGGGCCTTTCTTAGAAGTGATTTATTTCTTTTCTGCGAGCACGATACCGTAGATTACGGGTATGTTGTCGACGGTCTTGTGGTAGGCAGTGAATTCCTCATCCTGAAGGACTTCCAGGTTAAGGTCATTCATAATCTTCGTAATCTCTTCTTTTGTATGTCTGTATACAAGAAAAGAAAGAAGCTCCGGGATTGGATTAGCTATGCCTTTTCCTAGTTCTGCCTCTTTCCATTTCTGGAGTCTGCTTTCTTCTAAAAGTTTTTCATAGGTGAAACATATTTTTCCGGAAGGCTTCAATAACTCAGAGATGTTTTTAAGGACTTTTTTGATATCGGAAACGAATTCCAATGCGCCGGAGGCAATTATGATGTCAAACCTTTTATCCTCCAAAAAAGAGAAGCCCTCTTCTATATTCTGTTTATGAATTTTCCACTCAGGAAATTTGGAAGCGGCTTCCGCAATCATTTCTTTAGAGATATCGATGCCGGTGATTTTACAACCTTTTTTAAAAAGAGGCTTTGATGATCTTCCTGTTCCAATTCCAATGTCGAGGACCTCGCATCCTTGTTTCGCGTAAGGGGCTGTGAGCTCTTCTATTTTTCGCGGCGCGACCCAGGGATGATCCCTGTCTGAGGTTGCTTCGTCGTAGATTGCTGATAGTTTGTCGTTGTACTGTTCCAGGATTTCTATTTTTTGCTTCATCAGATGGAAAATATTCCGGTTAATTTTATACCGAAGGGATCTATTTTGCGACTCGATCGATTAAAGGCTCATCAGACTGGTTTTTGTTATAATCAATAATATGAAAATAGCGTTTTTTGAAACGGAACCTTGGGAAGAGGAATACCTCCAGTCTAAGCTTCAGGGCCATGAGCTTTCTTTCTCAGCTGAACGTATAGATAGTGAGCATATGCCGGAAGCTAAAGATTATGATTCGATATCCGTTTTCACAAACTGTCGTGTCGACCGGGCTATTATTGAATCTTTGCCGAACCTTAAATTCGTGACGACTAGGTCCACCGGCTATGACCATATCGACCTTAACGCTCTCTCGGAAAAAAACATCCCTTCTTATTCCGTTCCATCATATGGAGAGAACACTGTGGCGGAGTTTGCCTTCGGTCTACTTCTCACTATATCGAGGAAAATATCTATCTCATACGACCGGATCAAAGAAGATGGATCATTCGATCTCGATGGCCTTCAGGGGTTTGATCTTATGGGTAAGACTATTGGTGTCGTAGGTACCGGACGTATAGGTAGGCACTCGGTAAAGATAGCTAAAGGATTCGGAATGGATGTTATCGCATATGACGCGATGCCGAATCCAGCCTTCGAGACAGAATTGGGATTCAAATACGTTTCATTAGAGGAGCTACTCGGAAGATCGGATGTTATAACAATCCATGTACCGGAACTTCCGTCTACCCGTCATCTCATAAATATGTCGAATATTTCGCTTATCAAGAAAGGAGCAATCCTTATAAATACCGCAAGGGGTTCGATAGTGGAAACGGCAGCGCTTGTGAAGGCTTTAAATGATGGGATACTTGGCGGAGCGGGGCTGGATGTCTTTGAGGAGGAAATACCGACTAAGGATGAAAGGGAATTTTTAACTACTGGAAAGACTCAAGGGCACGATCTACTTACCGTTCTTCAAAACCATCTTTTAATAGATATGCCGAACGTGATTATAACGCCTCATAACGCCTTCAATACCAGAGAGGCTTTACAGAGAATACTTGATACGACGATTGAAAACATTGAAGGTTTTGCATCCGGATCAGTCAAGAACCTTATAAAAGCCTGATGAAGGAGAGGAAACTAATAGGCTCTCTCAAGGCGGGAGTGATTATCGCGATATCGGCGATGCTAGGAGAGGTTCTTGCAACACCGATAGCTGTCATCGTGGTCCTAATACTTCTCTCGACCGGAACTATATCTTCAGTGGTTGGTACGGCTATATCCTTTATCGGTGTCATTCTGGGTACTATTATAGGCTCTTGTATCGTATCAAGAAGAGGAATCTTGCCGGATAAGGTGGCTAAGGCCGCCGTGATAGGCGCAACTATAGCGGCGGTAGTTTCGCTTATTATGGGAGGAGCAACCCTTGCTATCGGGGCATTGGCTGGTGAGAGCGGCGTATCCTTTATAATGACCATCATCGAAGCGGGCATGCGGTGGGTAATCATCTATGCTGTCTCCTTATCGGTTATCAAGGTGACCAAAAAAAGAAAACTTGAAGAAGGCAGTTCTACCCATTAGACTTAATTTCGTCGATTGGAACGTTGCGTATAAAATAAAAAAAGAAATAAAATGGGAGTATTCGACCAGTTCAAAGCGGCTCAGGAAATGATGAAGAATATGAGTCCAGACCAGCTTAAACAAATGATGGAACAAGCTAAGGAGAGCCAGAAGATGCTTGAGGATATGATAAAGAAATCTATCGATAAGGCGATAAAGGATAAGGACCTTGTTTCAAGAGATGAGGTCAGAAAGATGATAGGAAAATAGGATAAGAAAAGCTCCCCTGGACGGGGAGCTTTTAGTATATATTATCGACGAGAGGTTTCCCTCTCGTCGTAGTTATCATCGGTGCCTTTTTGTTTATCGGGATTTACTCCAGATAATGACGTATCCGGCGGCCAGGGCCGACAGGATCATCAGTATGAAGGACGACCATCCGAGAGTATCGGCATTTTCCGAGAGGTAGCACCAGATTGGCACCATAGCCGTGAAGACGGCGGCCTCATAGAAAGCCCATTTAGTCAGCAGCATTTTCTTTGGCAGAGCTACTCCGATTGCTGTTATGGCGATGACGGATGCTCCCACAAAGACCGCAAGCGGCAGTGTTTCTTTGAAGAGTACATAGCCTGGTATGAGCGCCGCGAGCGCTATCAATATCATCAGCGGATTAAGGTGTTTCCTTGTCGGAAAGGCCGATGAAAGCCTTATTAGCAATATTCTCATATTAAGGACCCCCTTTCGTAAGTCCAAAGATATCAGGAAAGAATAGATTTTGAAAGAGTGAGATATTAAAAAGGAAAATGAGCTTGGATGGCAGTAATTTTCGGAATATTTGAATTAGTGAAAAATTCTCTTATAATCAGCGAGTTATTGGGCCTGTAGTAAAGTGGTATTACACGGCATTCGCATTGCCGGGTCAGGGGTTCGATTCCCCTCAGGTCCACATAATAAAAGAGCTCCTCAGGGAGCTCTTTTATTATGTGGTGGGGAATCGAACCCCCAGGTAAGAAAGACGATTCGTAGAGATAAGTCTTCATACGATAAATTTTTTATTAGAGATAATTCAGTAAATGAGGGAGGGGTGAGTGAATGGAGTTTCGCCGATATTCTTAGGGCTAGCCCTTCTTCCTGCTATAATTTTACAGATGAACTGGCACTCTATCCCGATAAAAGAGATAGCGGATACTTTGAAAACCGATATCCAACTCGGTCTTTCAGAGGCAGATTTTCGGAGGCGGTCAAAAGAACAGGGGCACAATGAGCTTCCTCGTCCTAAGCCTTTCACTAAGATTCAGATACTTGCGGCTCAATTTAAGAATCCCTTAATACTGATTCTTGTTGGCGCTGGGATTATAACGGTTTTTCTGCGGGATTTTTCGGATACAGCCATAATAGCGGTAACCATAGCTATAAATACTCTCTTCGGTTATTTCCAGGAGTTGAAGACATCTAAGATATTAGAATCTTTACGGAAGGCAGTGAAGACAAAAGCTTTTGTCATAAGAGACGGAGGAGAAAAAGAGATTGATCAAGAACATCTTGTTCCTGGAGATATAGTCATCGTGAAGACCGGTTCAAAAATTCCAGCGGACGGCAGAGTCATTTTTGCGAACGAACTAAGAGTGAATGAATCCGTATTGACTGGAGAGTGGCTTTCGGTCGAAAAGACTTCGGCGGTCGTTGCAGTCGATTCTCCTGTGGCTGACAGAAGTTCTATGGTCCATATGGGAACGATAGTGGAAGGCGGCGAAGGAAAGATTATTGTTACCGGTACGGGTAAAAATACCGAGATTGGCCGCGTCGTCGAGGCGACCGAGGGGATAAAAGAGGAACAGACCCCGTATCAGAAGAAGCTTAGCGGGTTATCCCGACTTATAGGGATACTCGTAACAGTCGCTGTTCTATTGATATTCACTGAGGGTATTCTGACGGGAGGAAATCCAAGGGAAATATTTTTAATCTCGGTCGCTGTAGCTGTAGCCGCCATTCCTGAGGGTCTGCCGATGGCCATGTCCGTCATTCTAGCGGTAGGCTCTCAACAGATACTTAGAAAGAAAGGATTAGTTCGCCGCTTGGCGTCCGCTGAGACGCTGGGTAGTACGAATATAATATTAATGGATAAGACGGGAACGCTGACCGAGGCGAAGATGAAGGTGTCGGGAATATATGCCGGAGAAAATATTTTTAGCGATAATGTTGAGCAGCCTGGTAATGACATGACTTTTTCCGCGATGACCGCTCTAAAGTCGGCAGTCTTGTCAAATGAGGCGTTCATAGAGAACTTCGACGGGCCAATGGACAAGTGGATTATTCGGGGACGCCCTACAGAGAGAGCTGTTGTGGAGGCGGGGATAAAAGCAGGAATAATAAAAAGAGAAATTGAGAAGAAGGAGATAAAGGTATCAGAGATAGTCTTTAGTTCCGAATGGCGATATTCCGCCGTTCTTCATGAGGATGCGGATGGAAGCAAGAACGTATATTCAATGGGCGCTCCTGAAGCGATATTGGAAAAAGTATCGGGTATCCAAATGGGCAATAAGGTGGTCCGTATCACCAAAAAAGAGATAGAAGCGATAATAAATAAATCGACAGAACTCGCTTCTGGAGGAGCGAGGGTCATTGCGACTGCTAGAAAAGAGATGAAGGATCACGATGATTTGAATCGAGATCTTTCAGATATGATATTTACCGGACTCATTATTCTTACTGATCCAATAAGAAAGGAGGTGGAACATGCGCTTAATTCCTGCAGGCGTGCCGGAATAAGGCCGATAATCATCACTGGAGATAATGCGTTGACGGCTCAAAACATAGCAAACTCTCTAGGGTTCGAGGCGCGCAGCGATAATATAATGGAAGGTAATGAATTGGATGAAATATCCGATGATGACCTTCCGGACCGCATAGTCGACATAAAGATATTCGCCAGAGTAGCTCCTGTTCAGAAATTACGCATTGTCTCCGCGTGGCAGAAGAGAGGTCAGGTTGTTGCAATGACGGGAGACGGTGTAAATGACGCTCCAGCTATCAAAAAGGCCGATATCGGCATTGCTCTTGGGTCAGGAACTGATGCCGCTAAAGAGGCTGCTGATTTTATTCTTCTGGATGATAGCTTTGTTGTTATCGAGACTGCAATCGAGGAAGGAAGAAGGATACTCGATAATATACAGAAAGTGATTACTTATCTCCTTTCAGACAGCTTTACTGAAACATTACTAGTCGGAACAGCTCTCTTTATTGGCTTACCGATACCTGTGACCGCGGCGCAGATATTGTGGATTAACCTAATTGAAGATGGCCTACCGAATGTTGCACTAGCCTTTGAGCCGAAGGAGCAGGGTATTATGTTGAGAAAGCCGAACAAGAAAGAGGATTCTCTTATAAATCAGGAGATGAAGATTATTATATTCGTAATAGGAGCGATTACTAATATCATATTAGTGGGAATATTTCTCGTTTTATCGTCTTGGGACCTTGATCTTAATACTGTGAGGACGGTTGTATTTGCCCTTCTCGCCGTTAATTCCCTTTTTTATTCTTTTAGCTGTAAGAATCTGAGAAAAAATATCTGGGAAATAAATATTTTATCGAACAAACTACTGGTATTTTCGAGTGTCTTCGGCCTCGTTGCACTCCTATCAGCTGTCTATGTTCCTTTTCTTAATATGATATTAGGGACGGTTCCGATAGCTTGGTCTTTCTGGTATTTAATATCGGGACTCGCGGTTATCAATGTATTCCTGATAGAGGTGGCTAAATATTATTTCATAAAAAATAAACTGACCGAATGATAACAAGCGCAATAATGATTTTGATATGGATAGCAGTCCTCTATCTTTCCGGAAGAGTTATTATGGATTCTTTAGAGAAGGTCGCTCTAATATCGGGGGTGCAAAAGTTCATCGTGTCTTTTCTCATTATGGCGACCATAGCTTCGTTGCCTAATCTTTTCGTGGGAATCACGTCCGCGATTGACGGCGTGCCTCAATTGTCTTTTGGAGAAATAGCGGGCGGTAACGTCATTGATCTTACTCTCGCTCTGGCTCTCGCTGCCCTCTTATCTAAAAAGGGAATATCTTCCAGAGAGAAGACTACTAGAGTAACCGCTGTCTTCGCTGGCATATCCGGCGTTCTGCCTTTCATACTAACGCTCGACGGAGCGCTTACGAGAGCGGACGGAGTGATTCTTATAGGTTGCTTCATCGCTTATATGATATGGATACTTGGAAAGAGAAAAAGATTCGAAGAGATATATGAGAACGATGGAGCGCGGAAGATGCGAAGAAAAGACATATTAAAAGAGGTGATAAAGGCAATCTTTGGAATGGGATTACTTCTTATTGCTTCGGCTGGCATAGTAAACGAAGCTTTATCACTGTCAGTGGCAGCAGGGATATCTATCGGAGCTATAGGTATCCTGATTGTCGGCCTCGGGAATACGCTTCCGGAGACCTATATGGCGATTGCCTCAGTAAGGAGCGGTAAACAGGATTTGGTTCTAGGTAACCTTTTGGGGTCGGTTATAACTCCGACACTACTGGTTCTCGGGATAGTGGCTCTTATTTCTCCTTTTGAAATAGGGGATTCTTCGACATTCTTCATTACGAGGATCTTCCTTGCGATAGCAGTATTCTTCGCTGTTTTCTTCATATGGACCGGTAAAAAGATATTAAAAAAGGAAGGTATCGTCCTTCTTCTTATATATATTGCCTTTCTCGCATCAGAAGCGCTTCGGATATTCCTCGTATAGTCGGTTAAGGATTGTCCTGATAAACTTATATAGTTGGATTTCTCTTATGTGGTTGTATCTTTCTTTTTTGTTTTTTTGCGGTGGCGATAAGAGATTATCAGTATGATTCCATAAACATCGAGCTAAAAATAAATGATAAAAATAGACATCAAGGAAAAGAAAAAGGCTCCCGAAGGGGAATGGTCTACGATATTCGATTACAGGGAGGATATAGAGAAACTCCGGAAGGCCGTCAAGCAATATAGCGGGCGCAAATTAGTGGTCATAGGAAATGGAGGGTCGATAACGTCCTTCAGGGCATATCGTGACGCCCTTCGTCTTACGGATTCCTCGGTAATCGTCTGGACGATGGACCCGGATTACATAGCTGAAGTCAGAAAAAATTTTCCGGCGAAAGACTCAGTCGTGGTGATCGTCTCCAAGTCAGGAGAGGATATCGGTCCCATAGAGGAGCTTTTGGCGTTTCCGGAATATGAGACGGTGGTCGTCACTGAAAATAAAGAAAGCGCTCTTAGAAAGATGGCTGAAAAAGCCGGCTGGATGATAATAGATCATCCTCATATCGGAGGAAGATTTTCTGGCGGAACATCGTCGGCGCTTGTTCCGGCCATAATAGCCGGTATGGACGTGGAGGAGTTGGTGGCAGGGATGAGGCTTGGCTATTCCATGAGAGATGAGGCTTACTCCCTTGCTGAGAACCTTTTTAAGTCCGAACAGTCCGGATACATAGAACTGTATACATCCATCTATGCATCGCTACTCTCAGGATTCGAAGACCTCTTTATCCAATTGATGCATGAATCGGTGTGTAAGGAAGGGAAAGGCCAGACTGTATATGTGGCTTTTGGTCCAGATTCTCAACACCATACTAATGAGAGACTATTCGGCGGAAGAAAGAATATCTGCGTTCTATTTATAACAGTCGAGAATCCGCAAGCTGATATAAGGATATCGATACCGGAGGTGTTCCATAATGTGACGTTCAAGGGCGGTAAAATAGGGGATTTGGACGGGGAGAATCTTAAGATGGCTCTTAATGCCGAATATCTAGGGACAAAAATGGAGGCTGACAATGAAATGGTCCCAAACTTTACTATCTCCCTTAATGAGATAACGTCGAAGTCTATCGGCGAGCTTACAGCATTCATGCATCTATTGGCGTTCTATAGCGCGAAAATACGTGGCGTTGACCCTTTTGATCAGCCGGCCGTCGAAAGAAGTAAGAATATAACTTTCGAGATACTGGCCGAAGAGAACGACGACGATTGAAAGATACCCTTGTTGTAAAAGTGTTTCAGCAGCCCTTTACTTGACTTTTTCTCCTAAATATGATGTAATCCAAGGAGATCGCTGAGATTGATCAGCGGCCTCCGTCGCAAGACCGTTGTTATCTTGCACATTTAAAAAGAAAAAGGAGTGAGTGTTGTGGGACATAGAAAACCGACGCTCGGAGGATTAAAGAAGCTCAAAGAGGGATTTTCTCTCGCGGGTTTCGATCTGCCCATCTTACAGATGAATATCTGGAAGGGGTCTACTAGGGGCGGAAGAATAGGAATAGCGTTTGTGCCAGGTGAAGGAGACACTATATCGATCGATGAAGCTATCAAAAAATATGGAGAGGGCTATAGGGTAGAGGATGTCCGATTATGTAATGAGGATAAGAGTCTGGAGGTAATGTTTGTATCTGAATCACATAGTCTATTTCCTTGTATGGATGACGGCTTCAACGAGGTTGAGATTCTATGCTCCAAAAATGATCCAGAGTTCATAAATTTTTTGGAATCGGAGGTTTGCGGGAAACTGATTTATATCGCGCAGAAAGGTATTTTTTGGCAATCTTTATTCAATAGGCTTTTCAGCCGAGTTTGAAAAAAGAAAGCGCGCTTAGCCCTCTTTAGAAATATATTCTAAAGAGGGCTTTTTAATATCGAAAAAATTTCGTAAAAGTTTTCGGCATAAATAATAAAGAGTCACCACTTGACCTTTTATTTATAAGGTGTCAATTGATGGGTATTTGTATCATCCAGCGATATAGCATGTAAAAAGCGTCAGAATTGGAACAATGTGGCACTTGGGATAAAATTAAGAAGTAAGCGTATTTTACTATTCATGATAATTGTGGCCTAGCCTTATTTTCTAAATACAATATCGGTGATATAAGTGCTTAAGTTCCAATGATAGAGGTTAAATCGATAAATAAGATTCGTGCTTCGTCTGAGCTGCCTGAAATATTTTCCTATAAAGAGGATCTGGATCTTTTGCGTTCCCAACTTTCTCCATATATAGGGAAGAAGGTAATCGTAGTAGGAAACGGGGGGTCAATAACATCGTTCCAAACTTATAGGGAAGCGTTCGGAAAAGAGAATGAATCCCAAATAGTGTGGTCTATGGATCCTCACTTAATAGAGAAAACTAGAAAAAACTTCTCTCCTGAAGAGTCAGTCGTCGTTGCCATATCTAAATCTGGTAATACGATTGGAGCGATTGTGGCGCTCTCATGTTTTCCAGAATACGAGACCATAGCTGTTTTTGAAGATACTAAGAACGCTTTGCGCGACCTATCTCTGACTAAAGGCTGGATGACAATAAGTCATCCAACTATAGGAGGAAGATTTTCTGGCGGAACTTCATCTGCTTTCGTTCCGGCAATGATAATCGGAATAGACGTTTCTGCGATAGCTGAAGGGATGACTGATGGATACCTAATGAAGGATGAGGCTTATTCTCTTGCAAAGGGCCTTTTTGATCTAGAGGAGCAAGGATATACAGAACTTTATGTGCCTATATATTCATCTGCCTTGTCGGGGATTAAGGATCTCTTTATCCAACTGATGCATGAATCGGTATGTAAAGACGGAAGGGGTCAAACTGTATATGCGGCAATGGGCCCGGAATGCCAACATCATACTAATCAGAGATTTTTCGGAGGAAGAAAGAACGTTGCGGCACTTTTCATTGCGATGGATAGCCTTTCTTCGGATGCTTTTGTATCAATTCCTCAGGATGCATTTGAGGTAAAGGCAAAAGGGGTACCGCTCAGGGTACTTCATAATCTTCCTTTGCGGAAAGCTCTTGAGGCTGAATATCTTGGCACAAGGAGGAATGCCGAAGAAGAGGGTATCCCTGTTTTCGATATTAAGATATCCGATTCCTCGCATAGGACTATCGGTGAGCTGGTTGCCTTTCTTCATTTACTTGCCTTCTATAGCGCGGATCTGAGAGGGGTTAACCCTTTTGATCAGCCGGCCGTCGAAAGGAGCAAGAATATAACGATAGATATATTGGGATCGAGAAGGGAAGAATTTTAAATACGATGCATCTAGCAATAATACCCGACGGAAATAGAAGGTGGGCCAAACAAAAAGGACTTCCTTCTTTTTTAGGCCATAAAACGGGGGCTGACACTATGGAGCAGACTATCGCCAGCGCATTCGACCTAGATGTAGAATACCTGACCATCTGGGGGGCATCGACGGCAAATGTGACAGAAAGGGATCCTAAGGAGATAGATTTTCTTTTCTCGGTTTTTAAGAATAGCTTTGAAAAGCTCATAGCATCGCCAGAAATTTCTGACCGACGGGTTCGAGTGAGAATACTTGGCGAGTGGAGAGTTTTATTCCCGGAGCCGCTTAAAAAAGTATACGAAGACATAATAGAGAAGACCGAGAAAAACGACGGCCCTTCCCTTACCTTTATGATGGCCTATAGCGGAACAGGAGAGATATTAAGGGCTGTGGATATACTCAGGGCTACCAGTCCCGACATCGTAATAGATAGGGATAGTATTAAAAGATCGCTTATGACACACGATCTTCCGGCAGTGGACCTTGTGATAAGGACGGGTGGTGAGCCTCATTGGTCGGATGGGTTCATGATGTGGGATACAGCTAATTCTCAACTTTATTTCACAGAGACCTTATGGCCGGATTTTTCTAAGGAAGAACTTGCAAAAGTAGTGGAGCAATACAGATCTACCGAAAGGAGGATGGGTAAATAGCGTATCCCTGATGACGGGAACTAAAATCGGATATAATGAGATAACATATGACTGAGGAGGAGAGGACAGAATCATTGCGTAAAATAAAGGAAGAGATCCTTATACTTAAGGAGTCTCCTTTATATATCGAGCGCGTGAATAATAAAGTCTTTCCGGTGATAGGAGAAGGGAGTCATCAGGCTAAAATTATGTTTATAGGTGAGGCTCCCGGGAAAAATGAAGCAGCGACTGGCAGGCCGTTCTGCGGTGTATCAGGAAAACTTCTCGATGAACTTCTTTCCTCTATAGGCGTAGAGAGGTCGAGTGTCTATATCACAAACATCGTGAAAGATAGACCGCCGATGAACCGCGATCCTTCTCCGGAAGAGATAGCGCTCTATGCTCCGTTTTTGGATAGACAGATAGATATAATACAACCTTCAGTCATAGCGACCCTCGGAAGGTTCTCGATGGATTATATAATGAGGAAGTTTGGTCTCGATGAAAGTATCGAACCTATAAGTAAGATACACGGTAGGATGTTTAGCGCTCCTGCTTCATATGGCGAGGTGAGGATATCACCTTTTTTTCATCCGGCCGTTGCGATATATGACAGGTCTAAGTTTCCTGTCCTTCAGAAAGATTTCCAAGTTTTAAAAGAAATATGATCGAGATAAAAGAGGGTCAAGTCACACCCAAAGGGATGGTGATAAGAGCTTGCGTGGCCGTCGTCTTCATGATGGCTGCGGCCTTTGGTTTTTGGATGGTATTCTCTCCGGTAAACGCGGAACCGGAGCCGGAAGACCTTTCAGGTAATCTTGCCAAAGCGACGGAAATAAGGACTGAATCGGAGAAGGTGTTTATGATAGCGGTCGGCGACATAATGCTCGACAGACACGTTCTTGCTCTTACCATGAAGGATGGTAAATACGACTATCCATTCAGGAAGATAGATGATTATCTTTCGAGAGCTGATATCCGCTTTGGAAATCTTGAAAGCCCCATGACGTCCAATAGCTCGAAGGCGCTCACGACGAACGGCATGACATTCACAATCCCTACCGATTATCTTTCTCCGCTCGCGGACAGGTTTGATGTTCTAAGTCTTGCAAATAATCATATGCTCGATTTCGGAGAAGAAGGTTTTAGAGAGACTAAAGTCAATCTTTCGGGCAAGGGAATAGATTTTTTCGGCGACTATCTAAATAGGGGAGACAATACCTCTACGATAGTTAAGAAAAATGGGATAAAGATTGGTTTTGTTGGATACCATGAACTTTCCAGAAAAGGATTTGATAACGTTCTTATGGATATAAGAAAGACGGACGCTATCTGCGATATGACGATAGCTGTTCCTCATTGGGGAGAGGAGTATGCGGCCGAAGAAAACGAACTTCAGAGGAAGGAAGCTGAACAGATGATAGATGCCGGAGCAGATCTTGTTATTGGCGGTCATCCGCACGTCGTCCAGCCGGTATCATCCTATAAAGGAAAGGCAATATTTTGGAGCTTGGGCAATTTTGTCTTCGACCAGTATTTTTCTGCCGAGACTATGAAAGCCCTCTCAGTTACAATAGAGGCAACCAAGGAGAGGGATGGAAAGATATCTTTGAGATACGGTTTAGTCCCTATAGCAATAGACAAAGCGAGTCAGCCGGCCGTCATGGAGAGAGAGCCTGCTAAGGAGTTACTTGCGGATATTGCTTCGAGATCGGATGTATCACTGGAGCAGAAGAACGAGATTGAGAGCGGAACGTTCCTTCCTGCTAAAGAGAACGGAACGCGTCTTCCTTGATGAAAAGAAAGGCGTTTTTTGATATGATTAAAGGGCCAAGAAAAAGAAAGGTCGAAAAACAAATAACATAAAAATGATCTATTTACAGAGTTGGAGCGATGTATGGTATCAGGCCATGATGGGAGTATTGAACGGAGTGTTTGGTTTTGTACCCAATATTCTCGGAGCGATAATTTTCCTCATCGTCGGATTACTTGTCGCGCGTGCTTTGGACTTCGCGGTATTGAAGATAATCTCGTTCATCAAGCTCGATTCCGTTCTTCGGAAGCTCGGCCTTGATCGCTATCTTCAGCGTGCCGGTGTCGCTTTGAATTCCGGCGCTTTCTTAGGTAAGGTCGTCTACTGGATTGTGATGCTCGTCTTCGCGATTGGCATCTTCGACATCCTTGGACTTATGACCCTTTCGGCTTTCGTTAACGATGCCCTTAGGTGGATATTCTCCAGGCTGATCGTCGCTGTAATAATCCTCTTTGTCGCTGCTTTCCTTGCTCAGTTTATTCGCCGCGTCGTTGACGCCGCAATAATGGGCGCAAAGCTGCATTCGGCAAAGTTCCTCGGAGCCCTTACCTGGTGGATCGTGATGATATTCGGTGTGATTGCGTCTTTGGACAGGCTCGGTATCGATACCGGCTTCATCCAGACTAATCTTACAAATATCATCCTGATCATTACCGCTTCCGTCGGTTTAGCCCTTGGTTTAGCCTTCGGTTTAGGCGGAAAAGAACAGGCCAGAAAAGTCCTCGAAAAACTCGAGGAAAAAATCGAAAATCGCTAGTAATAATCAGTGTTTTTCGACCAGAAGCAACCTCTTGACAGAGGTTGCTTCTCTTGTATACTTATCCCCGTAGATGCACAGGTTGAACGGAACCAAGAGTAGGTCATAAACTAGCGCGGAGAAATCCGGCCAGTCACGGACCGCTCGAGGAGCGGTTTTTCAGTTCTGGATGTAACGACAGAAGTTTGACAATCGGAAAGTCAAAAAATACGTCTGTGAGCGAGTAGCTCACAAGATGGTAAACAGGTAAGAATCGTATTTTTATCCCCATTTGAAGTTAATAAGCCTTCAGATGGGAATCATTGGTTTTTAAGTGACCGGTTTATTCATTAAGGGCGTACGGTGGATGCCTTGACACAAAATGGCTATGAAGGACGCTGTGTAGCGGCGATATTCTCGGCGAGGTGTGTAACAGCCTTTGACCCGGGAGTTTCCGAATGGGGTAACCCGATCAGGTAAACCCTGATCATCCTCACACATAAGATGTGAGCGATGCTAACCCGCTGAAGTGAAACATCTCAGTAAGCGGAGGAAAAGAGAACGAACGTTATTCCCTTAGTAGCGGCGAGCGAAAAGGGAAGAGCCCAAACCCATCTTGGTTTTCGTAAGAATGCCCAACGTGGGGGTTGTAAGACAGAAACAATTTTACCTATGAAGCCATCCGACGATCTTCGGATCAGAGGATGACTTTATGGGTAAAGGAAAGTTACAAATCGATTCGTTAGCGGAACGGACTGGAAAGTCCGACCAAAGAGAGTGATAGTCTCGTACGCGAAAACGGATCGACTTTCTTGTTTTTGATCTTGAGTACTTCGAGGAACGAAAGCTTCGGAGGAATCATCCCGGACTATCGGGAAAGGCTAAATACATTTTGTGATCGATAGTGAACTAGTACCGTGAGGGAAAGGTGAAAAGCAGCCCGGGAGGGCGGTGAAATAGAACTGAAACCGTACGCTTACAAGGACTCGGAGCCCGCAAGGGTGACGAGGTGCCTATTGAAGAATGAGCCAACGACTTTATGCTAGTTGCCCCGGTTAATTCCACTCAGTGGAAGCAGCCATAGGGAAACCAAGTGTGAATAGCGCGCGTCCCGCAAGGGACAGGTAGCTAGCATAAGACCCGAAGCCAAGCGAGCTTGCCCTGGCCAGGATGAAGTTCCATGAAAATGGAATGGAGGTCCGCACCGGTTGGTTGTTCAAAACCTTCGGATGAGCTGGGGTAAGAAGTGAAAAGCTAATCGAGCTTGGTAATAGCTGGTTCTCTCCGAAATAGTTTTAGGACTAGCGTTGAGATCAACCTTTAAGGGGGTAGAGCTACTGGTTTGGTGGTAAAGGGCGCAAGCTCGGCCTCCGAGTCAAACTCCGAATACCTTAAAGGATCGCTCAATAGTTAGACTGTGGGGGCTAAGCTCCATGGTCAAAAGGGAAACAGCCCAGACCGACGTCTAAGGTCCCCAAATTACTGCTAAGTGTGCAAGGCAGTGTAACGCCGCTGACAGATAGGAGGTTGGCTCAGAGGTAGCCATCCTTTAAAAAGTGTGTAACAACTTACTATTCGATGGCATTATGCGCCGACAATGTAACGGGGCTAAGCAGTATACCGACGACTCGGATTCTATCCGTATGGATAGAGTGGTAGGAGAGCATTTTGATCGCGCTGAAGGTTGACCCGTGAGGGCGACTGGAGCGTTCAGAAGAGATAATGTTGGCATGAGTAACCCGCTTATTTAGTGAGAAACTAGATCCCCGAAAATCCAAGGTTTCCGTAGCAATGGCAATCAACTACGGGTTAGACGGCCCTAAGGCAATGGCGAAAGCCGCAGCTGATGGACATCTGGTTAATATTCCAGTTCTCCCGCTTCTTTCGATGGAGGGACGGAGTGCAGTAAATCGAGCGCCTTAATGGTTTGGCGTCTGCGACTAAGGAACATATCATGGCAAATCCGGATATGCCGCGCAAAGCGGAATTCCAAGGGCAGTGGCGAGTCGGGTTAAACCGGCAAGTCGATCGAGCGCGCTTCCGCGAAAAACTTCTAAGGTTAGGGAAGTGGGATCCGTACCGTAAACCGACACAGGTGGATAGGGCGAGTAGCCCAAGGGGTACGAGTGAGTTCTCCTCAAGGAACTCGGCAAAACAGCGACCGTAAGTTAGCAATAAGGTCTGCCTTCGCAAGAAGGCCGCAGCTAAAGAATTCCTGGCAACTGTTTATTAAAAACACAGCTCCCTGCGAACTCGCAAGAGGATGTATAGGGGGTGACGCCTGACCGATGCGAGAAGGTCAAGCTTGGGGGTTCATTTCGCCGCAAGGCGGGGTGAATTCACTGAGTTAAGCCCTCGTCAATGTCCGCGGTAACTATAACCGTGTTAAAGTAGCGCAATTCCTTTTCGGGTAAGTTCCGAAGCGCATGAATGGTGTAATGATCAGGAAACTGTCTCGAGGAGAAGCTCGGTGAAAATGCGATTCCAGTGAAGACGCTGGATACCTGCAGCTAGACAAAAAGACCCCAGGAGCTTTACTGTAGCTTGGTATTGGCTCTATGACTTGATTACGTAGTGTAGTGGCGAGAGATTGAAGTTATGCTTTCGGGTGTAATGGACTCGACAATGAAACAGCCATTTTTCAAGTTTTAGAATCTAACCTCGGAGGAAAAAACTACGGGGAACAGTGCCTGGTGGGCAGTTTTTCTGGGGCGGAATCCTCCTAAAGAGTAACGGAGGAATTTATTAAGGTCAGCTAGGGTCGGATGGAAATCGACCTGATTGTGTAAAGGCAAAAGCTGGCTTGACTGAAAGACCTACAAGTCGATCAGCTGCGAAAGCAGAACTTAGTGACCCGACGGCACTTTATAGAAAGGCCGAAGACAATGGATAAAAGCTACCCTGGGGATAACAGGCTAGTGTTGTCCGAGAGTCCATATCGACGACAACGCTCGGCACCTCGATGTCGGCTCATCCTAGCGCGGGGCTGGAGAAGGTCCCAAGCGTGTGGCTGTTCGCCACTTAAAAGGATACGCGAGCTGGGTTTAAACCGTCGTGAGACAGGTTGGTCTTTATCTACTGCAGGCGTTTACCACTTGAGGGCAGTCGATCCTAGTACGAGAGGACCGGATTGAACGAGCCTCTGGTCTATCAGCTTTGGTACCAACTGAATTGCTGAGTAGCTATGCTCGGAAGGGATAAGCGCTGAAAGCATCTAAGCGCGAAGCCTAGCCCAAGATTAGGTGGAGGCCCCTAATAGATGATTAGGTTGATAGGTCCAAGGTGTAAGGCGGGCAACCGTTTCAGCCGAAGGATACTAAAAGGCCGCAGAATAAGCCGGTCACTTAGAGACTGATGATCAAAAGTGATACGGTTCTTATCATGTTTGTAAACGTTTTGTTTCCTTTTTGACTTTTCGATGTGTATCTACTAACATAAATTTGCTCGGTATTAATTTTGAAGTGTCCCACCCGATCCCATTCCGAACTCGGAAGTGAAATCTTCAAAGAGCGATGATAGTCTTTATTGGCAAAAGTAGCTTTGCCGGGCATTTTATCAAGAAAACCACCCTTAAAGGTGGTTTTTTTGTATAAATCCATGATTTTGACGCAGCTCGTCGTTACGCCGCATAAAATAAAGCTTGCAGTGCGTTCAGGTACAGCTCGCTTTATTTTATTTGCGTGCCTAGATCTGCATCTAAAATCAATGATTTAAAATTATTAGTTACCGTTATTTTTGGTATGGTTCGACTTATCTTTCTAACACTCCTAGATTTATACATAAATTCTATAAGTAAAAGGCCAACTATAAGGCTGGTTTTATTATATAATTTAAAATATGTTCGAAGGCGATAATCTAAGTATTAAGAGCTTCACCCTTGTCGAGCTCCTCATCGTCATCGCCATCCTGGCAGTCCTTGCTGCCGCAGTCGTGGTAGTTCTGAACCCTGCAGAGCTCCTGGCTCAGGCCAGGGACTCCCAGAGGTCCACAGATCTT
>JAQTUL010000022.1 GCA_028710275.1 Candidatus Colwelliibacteriota bacterium
GACTTACGAGACTTACGAGACTTACGAGACTTACGAGACTTACGAGACTTACGAGACTTACGAGACTTACGAGACTTACGAGACTTACGAGACTTACGAGACTTACGAGACTTACGAGACTTACGAGGAGATTTCCTATATGATCCGGTTACTTTCATTCCATTAGAAATCAAGTATTTTTTACACGATGCGATTTGTTTGGGTGGCATTTAAATAAGAAAAAGAAAAAATATTACCTATAGTTATTAGATGTCGACGTCTGTAAGGAACGCTTTTCTTTTTTACGATCTTGTGTTATTCTTATCAGCAGGAATTGGAGTGTATTTTAATAAACAAAATCCTATACTCGGTTTCGCCAATGGCGCTGTAGTAGGTATTGTTTTATGCATAATACTATACAATTTTAACAAAGATAAACTCACAGCCTATTAAGACATTCTTAGATAGAGACATCTCATTTTCAAAGTTTATTTAAACTTTGAAAACTTTTCCAAATTGTTGGTTTAAATTTTTATATAGTGTTTAATAAAGATGAGTCGACCTCAGACTGAAAAATTCGCGTTCAAAAATGTCTCTCATATTAAAAGAGTAAATTTCGGACCGGATGGATCTCTTTTGTCAAAACAGAGAGTTGCCCATAATATCGAGAGATATGCTAATATGACAGACGATAAGAAACGTGATGAAATAGAACGTCAACGTTCTATTCCTAATTTAAGTCACGGTTTCACAACTGTTATGTGTTATGCTGGATGGTGTGGTCATTGTGTAAAAGCTAAACCTATCTATGATAACATATGTAAAGCGAGTAAATGTATGAATGTACAGTTATGCGCAATTGATTGTGCAAATGATACCGAGGGATTGGTTGACGCTCTTAATGATATTCTTCATAATAAATTCACACACGAGAACAAAGATGATAAGTTGATTCGTGGATTTCCTACGTTTCTACAATTCAAAGACGGTCATTTTTATAGACGATATGAAGATTCATCTCAAGATAGTGAAAAGCTTCTTGCTTTTATTGTTGGTGTGTAATCAACGACGATTTTTATTGTATAACTACAATAAAAATGTGAATGAACGCGTATTAGTTCTCCTCCTCCTCTTCCTCTTCTTCCTCTTCCTCCTCTTCCTCCTCTTCCTCGAGGTCCTCGTCTCCTTCAACCTCCTCTTCCTCTTCCTCCTTTGTTGCATCCTTCTTGCTGACAAGAGTGGCTGGCATACGACACTTGAAGTTCAGTTTCTTACATTGCTCAATCTCATCAGATGTAAGATCCTCGACTCCATTATCCCCCTGACGTCCATATACCTCCTTGGTATCCTTATCGAACACGAACTTTGTCTCTGGATGTTCATAGTTACCTTGCTTATTACGGCGAAGGACATATCCTGCCTTACCTTCAGCCAACTTCTTTACAACAGAGGTATCCTTCTCCTTACTATCAGCGGCCTTTTTAGCCTTAGACGCAGCGACAGGCTTCTTTACAGGTTTATCACCACTTTCCTTACCTTCCTGTTCCTTATGCTTCCTACAATACTTGGTGGATTCGGAACATACCTTTGCTGTACAGGTTGACCCTTGATTCTTTCCCTTCTTGAACTCATAAGAACAAGTCGATCCTGAATCCGACGCCTCAGCAGGCTTTGCTCGAGTACGAGCGGCAGGCTTCTTCTCTTCCTTGGGAGCAGTTTTCTTTTCCGACTCAACAACTTTAAGATCGGAAGACACATGCGAATTCCAGAGCTCAAGAATTTCCTCTTTAGGAGCATTGTATTTAGTTGCTACAGACTGTGCAAATTCATCCACGGCTTGAGAGACAACAGAGTAAAGAGATTTTGAGAGTGAGTCCATCTTGTATCGTGTAAGTGTTGTATAATAGGATGATATATTTAAGCTATTATTATTCAATTCTCAATTTTAAACTTGTCAACAGGCTTAAATGATATCGATATCGATATCATTTAAAATAAATTCTCACTTTACGTCTTAACATAGACGAAGAATGAAAAAGACAATTACTGCAAAAACAATAGCGTGAAGCGCTACAAGTTTAGGATCCACAGTAGAATTACTATTAAGAAGAGGAAAGAATGATCCTACAGATTTGAACGTATAGGGAAGTGCAAGAACAAAGAATAGACCGGCAAGGAGGATTGCAATCGCCAACATTTTTTTCGGAGTAAGAACCGTGTCCTTCGTCGAGGTAGAAAGTGGAACTACAGGGGCAGAATCCTTCATCACAAGTTGTGATGAGGTTGGATATTTGGATGCCATCATCTTTTGGAGATCTTTTGACATGCTCCAGTTATTACTCTATATGTTTTTAAAAAAATAAAAATTGTTGACATTGTATAAATAAGTACCAAATGCCGTCTCCTATGATTCTAGTTGTTGTCTTCGCTGTAATTGGTATCTGTCTTCTTATCTCCGGAGGTATCGTTGTTGGATCGATAAAGAAACTTACAGCTGGAGATGCCACTGCAAAGAAAAATATTGAGAATGTCGGCATTTTTATGAACATCATCCCTGGTATTGTAGCTTGTCTCTTGACAG
Source organism: Candidatus Colwelliibacteriota bacterium (assembly GCA_028710275.1). Taxonomy (GTDB): domain Bacteria; phylum Patescibacteriota; class Minisyncoccia; order UBA6257; family Colwellbacteraceae; genus STB-63. The sequence goes on from JAQTUL010000022.1 coordinate 2,561, forward strand.
CATTCTTCATTCACAAAGTAAGACAACCTGGTGACACATTTACTGTGTCACCCATAATCGCAACGGTTCTCGCACTAGCGTTTGGTGTATGTCTAATTATTTCGGGGGGTATTATTGTTGGATCTGTGAAAAAGGTATCTGGGGATACAACTGCATCTACTAATATAACTCGTGTTGGAACCTGGATGAATCTTATTCCGGGAATCTTTATTGTTCTCAGTACCATCGGTATGGTTATGTATAATAGACGGCCTGAAGGGGTTGCTTCAGCTGTAAGTCCTATGTAATAAACTAATTTTATTCTGTGTTCAGAATAAAATTCGAGATGTAGACTAAGTGGTTGTTTTTCGATTGTTTACCGTCCCTCCAGAATCTGGATCATGTAGTCTCGCACACTCGAGAGCGTCTTGAAGAGATCAGCGTTTCCACCGCGATCAGGATGGTGCTTGATCGACACCTTTCGGAACGCCTTGATGACATCCGTGGTGGTCTTGACATCCGCGATGGTGATGAATCCGAACACATTGATGTGCTTCTGAATAAGATCCCGCATCTCGGTAGTGATCTCGGGAGCCTTGTAATGAGCCTCGTCATTAGGACGCTTGTCATCGTACGAATTCTCGTGATGTTGATTTCTCTTATAATCCTCGTAGTCGGATCGATCGTCCTCCGGCTCCCACTCATGTCCGTATCCCTCCTCCTCACGCTCCTCTCGGCGCATCTCCTCCCACTCTGCTTGCTCGCGAGCATCCTCATCTTGATGCCGCTTCTGCTCCTGCTCAAACCACTTTCGCAACTCATCACGCTCCTTCTCCTCTCGAATCTTTCGCTTCTCGACGATCTCCTTTCGGGACTCCTTACACGAATCCTTGTTTGCCGACATCAGAATGACGAAAGACTGGTAGAACTTATCCCACTCGACGAATCCGATATTGGTTAGGAAGCACTGACGACACATAGTGTGACCCTTCTCTCCATCCGAGATGTGCGCATTCACCCAGTGATGTGTTGGATTCCGACACCACTTACAGTTTCCGGTAGTCAGCGATCCACGATAGTAATGATGCTTACACTTGGTATCTCCCAAGACACATGTGAAGGGACATCGTCCATACCCCTCGTTGTGGACACACTGCATCTTGTCCTCATCGTTGATGTACACGAGATGACGAAGACGACACGAGATGTTGTGAGATGAGTAATTCACACACTGACGACGACTGCAAATGTTGGATCGATGAAACTTGTCACAATCCGGATCGGTACACCGCGAATCAAGTTCACAACTCTTCTTGCGATTCCCCGAATGAGGGCGAGTACACATCTTGCTGTGACACAGATCACCGTACTTGCACGGGGTGGGAACGTACTTGGACGAAGATCCCGTAGCAGCAGACTTCTTTCCCTCAATCCACTTCGTAGTGCATGCGCGACACTGCCTGCTAGTTGACTTACACATCATGGAACATGTCGGACAGTTCTTGAGACCCTCTGCCATCATGTAGTCCTCACGATTGTGACTACGATTGCACTCCTTGGACAGGCATCCACGGACTGAGAAGAAGGAGTAGCAAGGAATCTGAGAAGACATGTAGAAAGTGTAACGAAAGCCGAAGTTGTGAGAATGGTGATATCCCTTATAGTATTGGAGAAAAATCACTTTTTTCAGTTATTGTAAATAGATATTTACAATAAGTTATTCTGGTATTACTCGGGACAGACATATGCTTTGGTAGTTTTAATGATCTCGTCGGATGGCTCAAACACTCTCTTAATCTTCTTTCCTTCGAGAATACCAGCTGCTTCGTAATGACTGTCCCCAATCCAAAGAACAATCACGGATTTACGGTCCTTGTATCTGATGTTACAATCAACTCCCTGACGATATGGCGCTCTAGTTGTATCTTTGATAAGATAGATGTCGATATTCAAATAGTCTGAAATATACTCGAACACATCAACGCTTCCCATCTCCTGACCAACCCAAGTACTACACTTAGTTAGATCAACTTTGAACTCTTCAAATATTTTCTTTCTTAGTTGGGAAAAGATATTGGTCACTTTCTTTACTAGATCATCAGGAACGAGAATGATCAATTGATCAAGGTAATTTTGAACTGTTGAAGAATCCCTGGAATTCTCAACACCTTTTGCGATATCAAAAATCGAAGGAACATTACTCTTGATGTACTTGACGACACGAGGAATCACTCGTGAATAAGCCAATGTTCCATTACCAAACGATTCCCATTGTTTCATTGTGAGCTGATCAGCCAATTTATTTCTCAACTTTGCAACGAATTCTTTTCGCTCGTCTCTATCCAATTTAGAATAATCAGGTGAAATCGACTTCAACACTGCATGAAAAAAACAACTTCCATCACCCACTGTACCAGTTCGCACGAGAGACGTGCTGAGATACGGAACTTTGAATCCGAAACTCTTATCCATCGCTACCATTTCAAGAGAGTTGTCTTCTTCAGATTTAAGTCTCTCTTTTTCAGACGCAGCTCGCTCTCTGACCCTTGCCTCTTCAGGCGTCTCTATTCTCTGGAACACAAAAGTCATGTTGAGTTTACTCAGATCGTATGTCTGTTTATTAAGAATTTTCGGAGGATCAAAAAACTCTGATTCGACCAAAATAAAACCCCGAGAAGCCATTCTCTTCTTGAATATGTCAAAGAAGACTAGATACTCAACTTGCTCGGTAACAATAGTCTCCTCGAGATGAATGACGATTTTCTTTCCTAACTCCTCTTTATCATCATCTTCATATCGTTTGTCGATTTTGTAACATCCCGGATAATCTATCTTACTCTTTCCTTTGAGCATTTTGTATGTTTCGTCGCCACTCATAGTGGTACCGATAAAGTACCCACCGATCTTTGTATTTCCTGCAATAGTATTGATCAATGATGTAAGCTCTTTATCCTGTTCAAAAAAGAAGGTTAGTGAAAAGAAAGATGCAACGACATCCACCTTCTTATAGTCCATAGCCTCATTGATAGTCGCAGTATCTTGTGCTTTACAGTTTATGAATTTGACTTTGACTTTATAATTATTTTTCTTGTCAGCGTAACGGGACTTTGCCTCATCTAGATTCTCATCATTTGGTTCGACACCGAAAACGTACTTTGTCTTTGCATTTGAGTACTTGAGGAGATCACCTCCTCGACCAAAACCGAGATCGAGAACGACAGCGTCGTTTGCATACTTAGCGATAAGTTCATTCTTCTTCGTGTTGTTGAATTTTCTCATGGGAATAAGACAATCTCCCTTTTTACCCGGAGATTTTTTAGATGATTCTGCGATGGATGGAGGGGTCTTTGATTTTGTTCCAACTTTTGAAGAAAGAGATCTGAACATAGTTTTCATTTTTGAATTTTCCATAATATAGTCTGCGCCTGAGGGACGTAGAGCAATGATCATTTTATCATCACCTGTCTTCTCGATCCATAACACCTCACTCCTAACAGAAGGAGGAAAGAGTTGAAGAATATCGTCGACATCCTCTGTACCATCTAAAATCTCAAATCCCCCAGCCATTTCAATAGAAGGTGGTGAAAACACTTTATCACCTCTTTTCCCAAAGTTAAAATAGACTCTCCATGGTCGATCGCTTGATTTCTCTTCTTCACCTTTAGATTCCTCGTCTACTGTAATCTCTTTCTCAAACATAGAAACAAGATCCTCTAGCTTGATGGGATGGATAATATCCTTGAAAACGTCAAGAGCGACTTCGATGAAGTTCGGTAGCTTTTTATCCCATCGTACTCTTTCAGGGATGAAGTAGTTTTTTTCCTTGTTGTATAGACATTCGACAATGAGACCGTTTGACAACTGGTCAAACAACGGTGATCCCTTCTCGACAACCATCTTCGGATTCACTTTGATATTTGACGTCTCTCCTGTTCGGTATTTATATCGTCCATCGAAAGGAACAAGTTCGTTGTTATTACGAGTGTAGACTCGTATAGTATATATCTTACGGTCAGGTGATATCTTCTCATCAGTGATTTCGAAATCGATAGTCATAGTACTCGGAAATTTAAACTTCAAAGGAATTCCGACCATTGGAGTATACATAATTCCATCATTACTCTCCAATGCATCCTTACCATAACGGTTGTAGATGTATCTCATAATCTCTCGAGTATCGTTTGCTGGATTTTTTGTGTAGAGAAATGTCTTCACCTCCACAGGACACACATCTTTAAGTGTGTCCTGAATAAGAGGTACAAGATCCCGAATCATACCTAATCGTTCAGGATGTGGGCGTCGTGAGACATCGTGACCTTTAAAAGCTAAACAGTTGAAGATATGAAATTCTCCCTTGTACCATTCACCTTCAATAATCGTATTCATAAACTCTGGTATCACTTTACTCGTCAACTTATCAATGTTTGTCGAGTTGATTATATATATTCCCTTTTCTGAAATGAACATTTCATAACCAACACCGTTGAGTTTATTAGTGACCGAATATTCCTTCATATGAGGGATATCCTTTCGTTTGATGTTCTTCGGTTTGTATACAGTTGTGTTTATTCTCTCTCGAAGGAATCTAATCGCCTTCTCATCTTCTCTTGGAATCATGTAGAATCTCTCAGGGTAGAGGATATCTAGAATGATTCTAAGTGGTACGATAAACTCCTCAATCTTTGCTATTCTTTTCGTAAACTCAGCTTCAACTTCGTATGTATCACCACTGATGTTTTTAGCACCCGGAAGAAAGGAATTCTTGACGCGTGATAACTCAATGTCGAACCCATTGAATGAGAAGATATTCTTCTCTCTGATCCGGGTGGCGGATACAGTTCCTCCAACAACTGGCTCTGCATCTTTTTCTACCGCGGTTGAAAGACGGACATCCATAGTCGTAAAAGTGATGTCGACATCACTATCCTTCTTCTTATACTGAAAAGAAGTCTTCCCATCCTCCTCTATCTTTCTCACATCACTATCTCTGTAATATGTTACTTTACTCTCTACTTTTCTGTATGCAGGACTCCCTGATGAAGAATCCTTTGACTTTCCCAAAAACCGTTGGAGAAGATTGGAGAAGATATGTTTGTCTACTCCAGAGACAAACTTTCCAGGTTGTAGAGAACCGAGACGAAATTCTACTTCATGGTTAGAAGAGATTGTCTCGAGTATCCGGTTGATACTCTCAATCGTTTTCTTGTCGAGAGAGATCTTCATGATTAAGTATTAACTAGTTAATATTTTGTTAATTTTTCACTTTTAACATCTGTTACCTGTAGTGAGAGTAAATCTTTGAAGAGAATATTCTCTTCAAAGAGGTGTGGTTTACACTGATCGTAAAAGTTTTAAACTCTTGTATTTGATTATAACAATCCTAATCCAATCTCAATATTCTTTCATCATTCGACATAGTATCGATATGAATCATAGCAAACTTATATATAAGTTGTGCCACCGTTGGTGGTAGTTTATCAATATTAAATTTAATATCTCTCGTATTTTTACCAGTGGTCATCTTATCGACATTTTGCCCATCGTATGGAATTTCAAAAATGTTTCCGCCAGCTTTTGTTTTAAGACCATGTACACGAATAAGAGTGTACATATTATCCTGTCCTTTCTGATCGAGAGTAGGAATTATTGACATCAACTTAGTCTTCTCCTCTCTAGTCAATTCATTATCGGATACATCCTTGATGAGAACGTCATATAGCGGAAACGACATCTGATAGATTGATTAGTGATAAATGGAAATCTTTAAAGCTCTGGATCACTATTCATCTTCTGTAGGAAATGAATCGAGTTCAGGAATCGAGGGATTCACTTCCAATATAAAATCATTTATATTACACTTTACACGAGAGTGTAACTGATTCATTCTGAGAATCCAATCTTTTTCGGAATTGGTCACATAATCCGTCGGCTGCCCTCGAACACAGTAATTGGATGACATACATATGTAAACCGGTTTTGAGAGATCGAGATGATGAACCGGGACGATTTTCATATAATCCTTAATGTAATCTTTTAAGAAATTTGTATATGTTTGTTCTGTACTCTTATAGTCTGGTTGATCATCCACCGTCTCTGTGTACGGTCCTAGACAACTATTAACTGTTACACGGATCATATACTTGTAAGCATCAAGATACACTGAAAATGCAGCGACAGGTCTTCCATCGTCGATAATCAAATATGAGATCTCTCCCATTCCCAAGAGAGTCTTCTCAACGCTGGATGTAGAGATTTGTGCTGATGGGGAAGACATACTGAATGGTTGTGGATGATTTATTTAAAGAAATAAATCATTTTTGGTATTTAAAACTCCCACCCTACACCGATGGTCGGATTGATTCCGGTTCTGTTAGCATGAAATCCGATTTTACACGTGAATTTTCCGAAATCGGTTTCATCTCTCGATCCGATAACAAACCCAAGGTTCTTTCGCGAACTCACGCGAAGAGATGCGAATGCTCCTTGATGATCTGGCCCGAAATAATGTCTTCCCTCAATAAATACCTTTTTCTCGGTAACACTTGCTCCAACTGCCAGAGATTGGGTTTGATTCATCAAAACCTCAGCAGTACTTGACAATCCGCATAAACCCCACCCAAAACGAACATCCTTCCTGAAAGCGGGAGTTCCAAGAGAAGTTCCGGAACTTCTCTTAAGAGTGTAAGGAAACCACGGAGAACGAGGATCCATGTTTGATGATAAGTATAAATAGTGAATGGATCGATTTCATTTTTCTAATTCAATTAATCTCTCTCTTCTCTTTCCTTCGATCTGATCTCCTTCTTACGTTCGCGACTTCGGTCTTTGTACTCCTTCTTCGCGAGAGTCTGTTCTATCTTCCACAAGATTGCTAGTCTCTTAAATATATCCCCCAGTTCCAGATTATTTGATTTCTCCATCGCATCATCAAAATGATCGTCCATAAACTCCTTATATGAATCTTTGTTCTCTAAGTCCTCTAATCGAGTCTCTTCGTCACGTTCGTCCATCTCCTCCTCCTCATCCAGATCGTCGAGTGATTTTTTCTTTTTGGATCTCAGTTTCGCTTTTACCTTTTTACGTTCCTGACTCTTTGATTTACGTTCCTGTGCCTTCTGTTTAGGAACAACATACATACCTATACCTACACCCTTTCTTGTACATTGTGAACGTGTACCAAAGTTCCAATATCCTCGTGGCAATTTATCTTGATCTCCGCAATAGAGTTTTTTACTATCCTTGGATCGACGTTTTAATTCTGCGCGAGAGGGAGATGGCATCTCAATTACACATACTAAATGTTTTCAAAAGTCTATTATGAATTTTGAAAGCTCTGGGTTGATCTAATTCTCATTTATCTCTTAGCACTGAAAAATCCACCGATCGGTTTCGTCCAGTCGAATGTAACCTCGTACTGACCTCCGTGATAATAATGTCTAGATCCTAATTTATCATCGTAATATGTTTTAGTGGAGAGACGAACTCCATCAACCACTGGATTCTTCTTAACATAATCAGCCATCACCTTGACAGCGATTGGATTACATGTATCGATTAGATGCATCTGATAGAGAGAAATATCTACTTTAGTCCTTCCATCTTTAGCATATTGATCGAGACCTGTACGGATAGTATTGAGAACACATTCATGAAACCTCTTATCACAATCCGATCGAAGAGTATCGGCATCTCTCTTAGATTGATCAAGAACCTTTACTGTGAGATCGTTCAGTCGAACAGCCATGTTTGTAGAGAATGATTTATAACTCATTTAAGACTTATAAATCGATTTTACTTTTCAAGGAAGCTCCAATCGTAATCCTCGCCATAATCACAGAAGATTTCAGCTCCGGGTTTGATCGCTTTGTCAGCCACCATAAACACTCGCTTACCATACTCATCGAATGATGCGTTATTGCGTCTCTCTGATCGAGAATCGTTTGCATGTCGAACAATAATACTAGGAGTGTTTTTAGCATCCCAACAATCATTATTACTGCAATAGATATAAGCTTGACATTGATGAGATTTACAATGCTTATACATCTTTGCCATTGTCTTCTTGATATCGTATCGAGAGTACTCGCCAACAATACTATCCTTCTTAAATCCTTGTTCGCCGGCGAATAGACCCATCCCTGCGTTTTTAATACTCGACAACTTGATTGTCAGATTGAAAATCTTATTCAAGTGTTTATTACAGAACCATGATCCATAAACAGCCTGTTTGTTCTTACATTGCACACTTCCCACTTTATGTGTGCAACGAGCGGGTTGTTTAGAACGACTCTTGGACCGAGATTTAGAACGACTTTTGGACCGAGATTTAGAACGACTCTTGGACCGAGATTTAGAACGACTCTTTGGAGTACGCTTAGTTTTACTTCTACCGCGGCGGCTTGGCATTTTAATATATATGAAGATAATTAAAAATGGTTCTCGTATTTACTTAGTTCTTTCGATACAAAATACATATCGGAATCTCTTGTACGAGATGTAAAGATGGATAAGATAATCTCTTTCCAATCTATATTATCTTTCCATATATCTGGTTGATAAATACGAATCACATTGTATCCATTTTCAAGCGCTCTATCAGATTTGAATCTATCGTTTTCTGAAATAACTTCTGATAATGACTTCCAATGATCTATATCTTTAAAATGTTGATCACCATCAATTTCAACGATAAATTTGGTATCATTATAAATAACTTCAAAATCGAATGGTAATTTATTACCTTTGTCATTCTTACACCAATCATATCTCGGTTGAGATACATATTTAATATTTACAAGAGTTTCTAACCAGAGTTTGAATTTGCCCTCGGTTTTATTTTTACAAAATCCACACCACTGTCCTTGCACAGTAGAATGTAATTCCTGAGAAAACTCGTTACCACATTCCACACAATCAAATATGTATTTGTTATGGGTAGATCGAAGAACTTGACGAGGAAGAACTATATTTTTCTTACTCCAATATCTACTCTTCTCATGTGAAGCAAAACTACGTTTGAAACATTGTTCACACTCATTATCACATAATCTCTTTGCTGGAATTGCACAATAAGGACACCATTGTCCTTTTATGATATTTCCTAGATTATTTTCAAATGTATGTCCACACTCACACTCAAAATAGTATGTATTATTGCTTGATTTAAGCACCTCTCTGGGTGAAATGTTATTTTCTCTACTCCAATATTTACTTTGTTTATGTGATGCAAAACTTCGATTAAAACATATAACACAATGATCACTGTCACATAATTTTTTTGACGAACAATAAGGGCACCAAACCTGCATTCTATTGATATGATAAGGAGCTAATAAAAATTCATGGCAGCATATATTACACTCGAATAGTTTTTTGTATGAATAATTTTTTGAAACATGACGAGATATCGTGTCATTTTTTGAACTCCAATAAGAACTTTTATCATGAGACGCAAAGCTTTTAGTAAAACATATAGCACACGTTTCTTCCTTGCATATATTTTTATTATTTGGATTGCACGACGAAAGAGATAAATTATATTTGTAACAAGAAATACAATTGTCGGGTCTGTCGGGACATTTAATAAATTCTTGATTACAATTTTTACAATATTCTAATAGACTCACCATAATTATATTTGATATCAAATATAATTATACAGAAACTCACTTTATTTTTTATACGCTTCGTTAAAAGTTAAATAGCAATTTTCCCCCTCACATAAAATATTGAACGGAATTCCGCTTGCATACTCGGGAATGTCATTATCCTCCACGTTCAATTGAGATGGTGATGACGAGAAATTTCTCTTACTCTGAATACGAGAGAGAACCTCGTTTACGAATGTAGAAATATCCTCGTATGTTTTCCTGCCGTTAAACCTCATAAATGGACGTCCATTTACGTAGAGGATGATAAATGGAACGTGAGTAATTGGAGCTATTGTCTGTTGCGCTTTCTGAGCAACTCCAGGAAACATTGAGATGTTGAGAATTGCGAATTGACATCCGGGAATTCCGTGCGGAAGAGAAGCGAATACAGGAAACACATCTACACAATGATCACATTGTTTAGAAAAGAAGAGAACTAAACTAACACCCGGGAGATTATTGCATAGGATTCGACCTTTTTTACCTTGTTGAATTGAGAAGTCCTGTTCCGAAAGGAATAACAAGGAGTTCATGTTTTATAATATCTACATATTTTAAACTCCATTTCGGAAATTTAGATCAATTAATCCAGGAATTCTAACACAAATTTTTCAACTACGTCCCACAATACGTGGGTATATTTTTTGGGTACACGATTTTTGAGATCATAGGTAATATCTGTAACTATTTCATGATAACTTACACCTGCATAAGTAGTTTCTTTTTCGGATACTCCCCTTTTAGCCATAGATTTGATAAGACTTATAATTTTACGATTATCCTTATCGTTGAGAAAATCTTCAATTGACGGATACTCCTGAGACTTTCTCGACTTACGACTCTTTCTCGACTTACGACTATTTCTCGACTTACGACTCTTTCTCGACTTACGACTCTTTCTCGACTTTTTGTACGAGCCAGTAACTTTCATACCATTGGAAATCAGATATTTTTTGCATGACGCAACACGTTTAGGTGGCATTTTATTATCATAAAATAGTTTAAAATAACTTCTTTTGTATCTAATAATCGATGTCAACACCATCCTCTTCTGTTATCGATGAAAGCAATTTTGAGACTACCAATGAAGTCATCATTGACTGGATAGATACAAAGCTTGTAGAGGTTTGTAGATGTATCAATATATTTATGAATTATCTTCTTGTTCATCGCAAAGGGTATCAAACTTTTTCACGACCCATTCTTCATCTTCCAATTGCTAAGTACATAGTTGAAGAGATATTCAACTGTGCACGTGTCTCTAATGAGCATACAAGAGAAGTTTATCCTGAAAGTTTTTCTACAAAGGCGAGAGGACTTCTACGAGACGGTTCTATGTATGAAATAGAAATTGGTCCAGAAATTATAGAATATCTCTGGAGATATATCAGCTTTGGTGTTGCTAATCTCACCGAGGGATTAAATTTTAGAGATGAATTGGAACAATTCAAAAATAGTCGAATAAGACGGTATTCAATAATGTCACGTGAAGATATCAAAGCGTTCAAAAAGAAAATAGATAGCGGTGATGAATCTAGTCTCAGAACAATGGCCATCAAAACAGTTACAGGATATCGGCGATTGAAAGCCTTATTGAAAATGGAGATTGAAGCGACTACTCATCATCTTAAAGGATTTGAAACTGAACCTTTATACAAAACAGAGGGTATGGGTGTGATTTTATCAGACGAAGATAAAGCCGTTCTTCTAGAGTTTGGTGTTAGTAAAAAGAAGATCAAGAGACTAAAATCTATAAAATCCTCATTGGAGAGTAAGATGGAAAGTTTGAAAAGAAAGGGTGATTCGATGTATCCGTTCTATAAAGCAGATTGTAAAGAACTTCTTACCCTTCAAGAAGAGACTCTTCATCGGATGATAAAAGATTTAAAAAAGAGTAATATTGGAAAGTTTCTTGAATCTCGAAAGAAGAATAAGCGTACAGAACGTACTGGTGAGAGTGAAATTCTTGATCGTATATATGAAAGTTCGAGAGCCAGTGCTGATAAGTGGAAACGAGCATCTATAGCACGTATCCTTATTGAAGATGCAGACTACGACGTAAGAAAACCAGTTCCACCGAAACCAGTGTACGAGGAAACAGATAAGTGGATTAGAGGTGATGAAGATATGGGAAATGATGAGTTGAAAGTAACTGAAGAGATGATAGATAAAGAATATATCGACTTCAATACAAAGAAGGAATGGAGAGATTTTCTCGAAGAGGCTCATGATCAACTTAAAAAAAAGATTGATGAGGTCGATGATGATGATCTCTCCAATATCGTCTCTCAGAGAATTATAAATAAAATAAAAGAACGCATCGAGACGTATCAAGTATATGTCTCGATGAGAGAATGTGACAATAACTTTGACGACGATATTGATAACTGTATCTTTCAATCACTTATCTATCTATCCATCTCAATATCTGATTGGTTGGAGGTTCAAAAATTAGGGTATGAAGAATTCAAGACGGCTCTTCTGATCCTTATACCTGAAGGATTACAGGATCAGATTGAATATAATCCTTCATCACAAACTGATGTAAAATTTACTGGTCCATTCATCAAACAGATAAAATCATACAATCTTCAAATTGATAGCATTCGGTCACTTGATATCGTTATCTCAACAATCAAAAAAATAAAACTCATGGATAGTGATAAAAAATATTTATCATTCAATAATAGAGTACGATACTTCGCCAATTCATTGTTACCGAAAAAGTAAAACGAGATTTAATCTTTTGTAATGTGGGTACATTACAAAGGAATTTGATTTAGGGTTTAATCGTGCATATTGCTTAAGTGTTGTTTAGGGTTTAATCGTGCATATTGCTTATTTACTTGGAGTCGACAACCTTAGCCTGAGTAAGATCATACTTCTTGATGATATTCAAGTCCTTGGACTCGAGAACCACCTTCTTATCGTCAACAATCTTGTGGGAAACGGTTCGTTCCTTTGTGTTCAAAAGGAAAGTAGTATTTGTCTTTCCGTCAATGAAATACACTTGACCCTTGAACTCTCCGGCCTTAAACTTCTTAGCGATGATCTTGACATCCTCCTCTTCTTCTTCAACAACCTCTTCTTCAACAACCTCCTCTTCCTCCGGAGTCTTTGACTTCTTTGACTTCTTAGAATCCTTAACGCGAGGAGACGCTGCTGCAAGAGAAGAACCATCCTCGTATCCAGACTCAACTTCCTCAGTCTTCTTCTTGTCGGAACCAGACTTCTCAGTCTTCTTCTTGTCGGAACCAGACTTCTCAGTCTTCTTCTTGTCGGAACCAGACTTCTCAGTCTTCTTCTTGTCGGAACCAGACTTCTCAGTCTTCTTGTCAGTCTCTTCCTCTTCCTCCTCGTCATCCGACTTCTTCTTCGAATCCTTCTTGGTCTCTTCCTCTTCCTCCTCGTCATCCGACTTCTTGGACTTCTTCTTCGAATCCTTCTCCTTCTTTGTCTTGGCCTCCTTCTTCTCCTTCTCCTTCTTCTCCTTCTCCTTCTCCTCCTCTTCAGCCTCTGCCTCTGACTCCTTGATTGCGTCTTCGTTATCCTCTCGACCATCCTCAATCAGAGAGTCAATTGCGGTCTGAAACTTCGCGTACATCTTTGGTGCGAGAGTCCCCATGTTGTAGATAGCCATGTAACCAAACTTCTTCTCCACCTCAGAGAATGACTCCTTCAGAGCGTCCTCATCCTCCTCATCGACATCCTTGGTCTGTTCTCGGATACACTTGAGAAGCTCAGTCTT
>JAQTUL010000023.1 GCA_028710275.1 Candidatus Colwelliibacteriota bacterium
AGCCTAGTCAATTTCATGGCATATTGTCCGAGTTCTTGTTCGACTAGTTTCGACGCCATATCTCCAAATGTAGTGGGGGACAATGCGAGTACCATCTCCTTTGCCTTTCCTTCGGGTCTTTCCGACATTCTTTTCTTTAATGCGTCGATTCTAACTTTCTGGGCATCGGATAATCCTCCGGTCTTCTTGATGCTTCCTAAAACGAGATAGACACCATTGAATTTTCCGGTATTTTCCATCGAAAGGACGTCGGTCTCCTTTTCGATGATGGCGATGGTTCCATCATCACGTACCGGGCTCGCGCATATTTCGCAGATATCTTCCTCTCCTTCGTGGATGTAGAAACATCTTGGACAAGTAGTAAGTCTTGCGAGGTCCTCAGTAGCCTTCGCCAGATTATAGATATTATCCGGGGTTTTTCCCGCCAAATGGAATGCGATACGTATGGCTTGTCGCGGCCCTATACCTGGTAATTGGGATAGGGAATCGACGAAACCTTTAATAGGCTCCGGTATCTTCATGGATAGTGTCGATGTTCTCGAAGCTGGCTGAATCTTTATTGAATCTCAATGAGATGATGCCTAAAGGTCCGTTCCTATGCTTCGCTATATGTATTTCTGTAAGACCATCCTGGTCCGGAGGGAGTTCTGCTGTGTTCATATATCTCCATGCCGGATGCAGGAACATGACGATATCGGCGTCCTGCTCGATAGATCCGGAATCCCTCAGGTCGGAAAGTTTAGGAACCTTATTATCGCGCTGTTCGACACCTCTCGAAAGTTGAGAGAGAGCGAGTATAGGAACGTTCAATTCTCTTGCGATAGTCTTTAATCCTCTTGATATCTCGGTTATCTGTTGGACAGGGTTATCGGAGTTTTTCCTCGGTTGTATGAGTTGGAGATAATCGATGACTATAAGGGAAAGGTCTTTCTGTTCTGCTTGTAGTCTTCTAGCCATCCTTCGTATCTCGAGGATGTTTGGAGATGGAGTGTCATCTATATATAGAGGAGCTCTCGACAATCTGTCGAAGGCGGCCTGCATCATTTCATAATCAACGGGGTCCTTTATATTTCCTGTGCGGAGTTTCCAAAGACCGACTCGCGCTTCGGCGGATACCAGACGGTCTGTTATCTGCTCCTTGCTCATTTCGAGAGAAAATATCCCGACTCCCATATTTGCTCTTGTCGCGACGTTTCTCGCGATGTCGAGTGCGAGTGATGTCTTTCCGAATGATGGTCTTGCTCCGAGGATGATGAGATCTGATTTTTGGAATCCGGATAGTAAGCTATCCATATGAGCGAACCCGGTCGGAACTCCTCTTATGGAATTTCCATGGAGGCTCATCTTCTCCATTCGGTCAAGAAGGAGTGGGATTTCATCTTTTATCTGGACGAAATTTCTTACCGCCGATTTATTCGTTATAGAGAAGACTTTTTGCTCGATGTTATCGAGAAGCACCTCAAGGTCGTCAGTCTGCTCCATCGCGCTTTGCGTGATGTTATTAGAAGTGCTTATCAGCTCTCGGAGTATCTTCTTTTCTTTTACTATTGATGCGTAATAGGCGATATGGGCGGCCGAAGGGACAGAATTAACCAGGTCTGTAAGGTACCCCGGTCCTCCTACCGTGGATATAACATCTCCCTTTTTTAGCTCCGCTGATACGCTTAGGATATCTATAGGGGCCCTCTTTTCCCAAAGAGAGAGCATGACCTCGTATATAGTGCCATTCCTTCTGTCATAGAAGTCATCGGCGTTGAGTGTATCAGCCACTGAACCGAGAGCCTCTTTATCCATCATTATGGCTCCCAATACGGATTGTTCAGCTTCGAGGTCTTGGGGCGGTAGTTTGAGGTCTTTCTTTTCCATTGTGTTATATCCCTATTGCTATCGGTCCTTTCGGTGTGTCTTCTATTCTATATCCTAGCTCTTCGGCTTTGTTCCTCAAAATATCCGATTTATTGAAGTCTTTTTCCGTTCTGGCCATCTCTCTTTCCTTGATGATTTTTCTCACTTCTAGTGTGACTGGTCGGGATTTCATTTTTGCGATGCCTAATCCAAGGACCTTATCCATCTCTTCTGCTAGAAATATCTTAGAGACGGGAGAAAGGTCCTTGTCTTTCATGACGTTCCATATTTCGGCGAGCCCTTCCGGCGCTCCAAGATCGTTTTCGATCGCCTGCTTGAAAATCGAAAGATACTCTTTTTCCTTAGACTTGTTGTGCTTATCTTTTTTATCGGCCATTGCCCGCGCTCTCTTTATCTCGTCGCGAAGGTTTTGATATCCGTTCTTTGCCGCTGTAAGGCTTTCCCATGTGAAATTAAGCTTTGATCGATAATGATTGCTGAGGACGAGATATCGGAAGGCTGTTGGATCATAACCTTTTTTCTCTATGTCCCTCATGGTATAGAAATTGCCGGCTGATTTGGCCATCTTCTCCCCGCCTACAAGGAGGTGTTCTCCATGCAGCCAGAATCTGGAGAATATTTTTCCAGTCGCTGCTTCTGATTGGGCTATCTCGTTCTCGTGGTGGGGGAATGCGTTATCAATTCCTCCAGTGTGTATATCGAATGATTCTCCCAGATATTTAATGCTCATCGCAGAGCACTCGATATGCCATCCTGGCCTGCCTGGACCGAAAGGAGATTTCCATGAAGGTTCTCCTTCTTTTTTCGCCTTCCATAGGACAAAGTCCTGAGCTTCATCTTTATTGTATTCGTCAGCCTCTATCCTTATGCCGGCTTTGAGATTCTTCTTGTCAATTTTAGCGAGTTTTCCATATCCTTCTGATTTTGTTATATCGAAATATATCGATCCGTCGTTTCCTTTGTAGGCAAAACCCTTTTGAAGAAGCTTCTCTATCAAGGCAATCATTTCCTTTATATGAGCCGTCGCTCTCGGCATAATCTCCGGCTTCTCTATGTTTAATTTCTTTAAGTCTTCCATAAATGACCGAGTGAACGGGATGGTTATCTCCTTTATCGTCTTTCCCTCAGTTTTCGCTTTTTTTATTATCTTATCCTCAATATCGGTGATATTCATCACTTGAAGAGTCTTATAGCCTTCATATCTAAGAGCTCTTCGTAGAACATCTTCAAATATGTATGTCCGTAAGTTTCCGATGTGCACGAAATTATAGACCGTCGGTCCGCAGGTATAGAAACGGACAATCTTGCCTCGTGTGGGCTTGAATTCTTCCTTTCTTCCCGTGAGGGTGTTCTCTAAGCGGAGCATTTGCCTGTTAGTATACCACTGCCGGGTAGTTTATTTAAAAACACCTGTCGACGTCTCCTAAACTGTGGAAAAGGCCGAAAAAGGGCTTTTTTACTGCAGTCCTGTTGGAGATTGATGCGTGGTAATCTGTCTATAGGGAACCTTTAAATCCTGAAGAAGAGGAGGATGATATTATGGAGCTTTTAAATGAGGACCTAGTAATGGTCCTTGGTTCGATGTGTGCGGGAAAATCATTCGAACTTGCCAGCTATTTTGCTCCCTTGAAGCTCGTTAACGGCGTCGGCTGGGGTCTTTATCAATCGGCTAGGAATACACGGGATATGAATGTTTGGTCTCGTAACGGAGTAGAGCTTGAAGCTAAGAAGATAGAAAGTCTCGAAGAGGTGCTGAAGGACGGCGTTGCCATAGCGGGAATAGACGAGTTCCATATGTTCCCGGAATCAGACATTGTCTATCTAAAAAAGATTCTTGCGCTCAAAAGGCAGGTCATCGTGTCCGGGCTTTTGACCGATTATCAAGGAAAGATGATAGGCGTCGTCCGAGCCGCCATGGAGCTCGGTCCTTCGAGGGTTATTATGAAAAGGGCCGTCTGTTCCAAGTGTGGAAGCTGGTCTGCTACCTATACCCAGATAGAGAAAGATGGGGTGCCAATCCTTTCCGGCCTTCCGTCGGTAGTTCCTGAAGATGGAAGATACAGATTCCTTCCGGTGTGTCCATCCTGCTTCATTAAAAAGTAATACTGTTTTTCCCGCGCTTTTAAGAAGCGCGGATTTTTTTATTTGACACATCGGCATTTTTGTTTAAAATAACTTCAGAATTCAGCACACATGGACGAAAACAATTTATTTGAAGAAGTTTCGGAAAAGATGCCGGACGATGGGTCTCAGGCCGAGATGGAACAGCTTAAAAAAGAAAGAGATGAGTATCTGGATGGTTGGAAGAGAGCTAAGGCTGATCTTATTAACTATAAGAATGAGGAGCTTACGAGATTAAGGGAAATATCCCGGTTTGCTGGTGAGGATATGATGAGGGATATTCTCGTTGTCATCGATAGCTTTGATCTCGGGATTTCAGTATTAGGAGAGGAGAGTGAAGGCGCTGCCGGAAAGGGGATGTATATGATAAGGACGCAGCTTGAGGACGTTCTAAGAAAAAAAGGCCTAGAAAGAGTCATTGTTTCCACTGGAAGCCCATTCGACCCCTCTCTTCATGAGGCAATCGCTTCCATTGAATCAAATCTTCCATCTGGAACGGTGGTTGATGAGGTTGAAAGAGGATATCTTCTGAATGGAAAGCTTCTTCGGCCGGCAAGAGTAGTAGTAGCAAAATAACATTTAAAGGTTCAAGCTTATAGGTCAAATAAACATCATCTATTGAAATGGCAAAGATAATAGGTATAGATCTCGGAACGACCAATTCGGCCATGGCTGTCGTGGCCAGCGATGGTACGCCTCAGATAATAGAGAACACCGAAGGTTCAAGGACTACTCCTTCGATCGTCGCTCAGGGAAAGACTGGGGAGCGACTCGTCGGCCTCCTTGCTAAGCGTCAATCAGTGACAAATCCCGGAAACACCATCTTCTCGGTGAAGCGTCTTATAGGACGTAAGTGGGAAGATCCTGAAGTCTCATCCGATAAGGAGTGGCTTCCTTATGAGATTAGGCGATCAGCCTCGGGTGGCGTTGAAATAAAGATGGGTGATAAGTGGCATACATCAGAGGAGATATCAGCAATGGTGCTCTCAAAACTTAAGGCCGATGCAGAAAAGCATCTCGGCGAGACCATTGATGAGGCTATCATAACCGTACCGGCGTACTTCGGCGACGCCGAACGTCAGGCTACCAAGAATGCCGGGGAGATTGCCGGGTTCAAGGTTAAAAGGATATTAAACGAGCCGACCGCTGCCGCTCTCGCTTATGGACTAAACAGGCAAAAGAACGAGAAGGTCGTCGTCTATGATTTTGGAGGAGGCACCTTTGATATATCAGTGCTCGAAGTCGGTGATGATACCGTCGAGGTTAAGGCGACTGGAGGAGATACTCATCTTGGCGGAGATGACTTTGATAAGAAGCTCCAGGAATATGTTGTTTCGGAATACAAACGTCAGGAGGGGATAGATATCTCCGGAGACGCTCTCGCTAAGCAGAGACTGAAGGAGGCCGCTGAAAGGGCTAAACATGAGCTTTCCTCCTCTCTCGAGACAGAAATCAATCTTCCATACATAACATCCGATGCTTCTGGCCCCAAGCATCTTCTTATGAAGATAACGAGAGCCAAGCTCGAGGAGCTTGTGCGTCCGATGTTAGAGCACGCCGCCGAGCTTACGAGTAAGACGGTTGATGAGGCTGGTTTCAAAATATCGGAAATAGATGAGATTGTTCTTGTTGGAGGACAGACCAGGATGCCTGCAATCCAGGAATCGGTTAAGACTCTCTTTGGAAAGGAGCCTCATAGAGGCATCAATCCAGACGAGGTTGTCGCTCTCGGTGCTGCTATCCAAGGAGGTATTTTCCAAGGAGATATAAAGGATATTCTTCTTCTCGATGTTACCCCGCTTACTCTTTCTATCGAGACATTGGGAGGGGTAGCCACGCCTATGATTCAGAAGAACACCACTGTTCCGACGGCTAAAGCTCAGATATTTTCGACAGCTGCTGACAATCAGACCTCGGTGGAGATACATGTTGTCCAGGGAGAGCGCCCTATGGCCTCGGACAATCGCACTCTCGCTAAGTTCGTACTTGAAGGTATTCCTCCTTCGACGAGGGGAGTCCCTCAGGTAGAGGTTTCTTTCGATATAGACGCGAATGGAATACTTAGTGTTAAAGCTTCAGACAAGGCAACTGGGAAGAGTCAATCTGTGCGTGTTGAAGCCCAAACCTCTCTCAGTAAAGATGAAATAGAAAGATTGAAAAATGAGGCCGCTGAAAATGCCGATAAGGATAAGGCGGCGCGTGAGCTAATCGAATCCAAAAATAGGGCTGAAACATTAGTTTATACTTCGGAAAAAGCTCTTCGTGACGCCGGAGAAAAAGTTCCAGCGGAGCTTAGAAGCTCTATTGAGACGAAAATGGCCGACGTTAAAGACGCTGTATCTGGAGAAGATAAGGATAGAGTAGAGAAAGCTACCTCTGATCTCTCATCTGAACTTCAAAAGATAGGTGCTGAGATGTACAATAAAGGAAATGGAACCGAAGAAGGACCGACTTCAGGAGCTGGCCAGTAATGTTGAAGCTGATTATTCGATTTGGAAGGTGATATCCGTGATTGCCTTTACGGCGGCTTCTGCTGCCGCCTTCGGCATATTTCTTTCTCTTGGAATACCTGGAGGAACGGCTGGGACGGCTCTTCTTTTTCTTTCGTGTCTGGTTATGCAGGCGTTGCTTATTAAGAGCTCTTCCATATCAATGGCCGGGGCCGCAATTGAGTCTGCGGCTATGGTGATTCCAGTCTTCTTATTGAAGCCTGGCTTTCCGCTTCTTCCTTTGGCGTTTGCCGTCGCTCTTTCGTTCCTTTTTATGGTTTGGGCGACGCTCTCCGCGAGAGATACCCTCGATAACGAGCTTAAGATAAGATTTTCAAAAGTTGCCGGAGCGGTGCTTCCTAAATCTTTCACTGCTATCGCGATATTTCTTGCGATGATATTCGGTTTTTCTTTCAGGTCCGACACTCTTTTTTCTCCCGGGTTTATTGGTCCACTGGTTGATCTTGCGACCCCGGTTATAGGCTATTTCGTCCCTAATTTTTCCTCTGATATGACCACTAGGGATTTCTTGGCTGTTTCAGCCAGTAGCGCCTTGGCTAAGAATGGGGTAATCGATTTCAACCTTATGCCGGACTCCCTTCGAGATCAGATTATTAATGAATCGGTGGAGGGCTCCAAAAAAGCGCTTGAGAACGGTTTCGGTATTACGATAAGTCTGGATGTTTCTTTTAAGGATAGTGTCCGGTTGGCTCTTTCTGAGAAGCTTAAGGATGTTGTTTCAAAAATGCCTCCATACATAATTTCAGTAATGGTTGCCCTTATCGTTTTTTCTCTTGTTAAAGCGCTGGGATTATTCGTCCATTGGTTGGTAACCTTCTTCGCTTTTGTCATATATCAGATACTTCTTGCCACCGGATTCGCGGAGACAATCCTTGAACCTCGCAGCCGCGAGATTGTAGTCATGAAGTAATCGCTTGTATAGAAAGTCTTTTTGTCTTATAAGTCGTAACGAACGATATGAAGGATTATTACAGCATATTAGGCGTCGACCGAGGTGCCTCGGAGGACGATATAAAGAAAGCATATAGAAAACTTGCTCATCAGCATCATCCTGATAAACCAGGGGGTGACGCCGAGCGTTTTAAGGAAATAAACGAGGCTTATCAGGTTCTTTCCGATCAAGGGAAGCGTTCGCAGTACGATCGTTTCGGGACTTCCTTCGACGGTGCTCAAGGTAATCCGTTCGGGGGTATGAATGGAGTTAACTTCGATTTCGGAGACCTTTCCGGTATGGGTTTTGGTGATATCTTTGAGACGATATTTCAGAATATGGGAGGGTCGGGAGGACGCCCCCCGGTCTATCGCAAAGGGTCGGATTTAGAGATAGGTGCCGAGATAAGCCTTGAGGAAGCCGTTTCGGGTAAGAAAGTTGACCTCTCATTTAAAACTCAGGTCACCTGTTCCGAATGTGATGGAAAAGGCCATGATCCAGAAAAGGGATTTTCTAAATGCTCTGTCTGTGGAGGAAAAGGTGAAATAAGAGAGACCAAGAGGACCTTTTTTGGTGAATTCTCTCAGGTATCTGCCTGTCGTGAGTGTCGGGGCACCGGTGAAGTGCCTAAATCCGTTTGTTCCGTATGTAAGGGGTCAGGGCGGGTCTCGGGTGAGCGCAAGGTGAGCGTCGACATTGTTCCTGGCGTTGCGGACGGCCAGATAATAAAGGTTAAAAGCATGGGTGAGGCCGGGGAAAGGAAGGCTGAGACGGGTGATCTTTATGTGCGCGTAAGAGTTAAGAAGCATGCCGTCTTTTCCCGTGTCGGACCAGACCTCGTTATGAAGAAAGAGGTTTCGTTATCGGATATAGTTTTGGGCAGAAAAATAAAGGTTCTCACCATACATGGTAAAGAGGCTGAACTTACAATTCCTCCGGGAAGCGACCTTCGGGGAGAGTTTAGGATAAAAGGGGAAGGAGCCGCTCCTAAGGGTGATCTAGTCGTTATTTTAGATGTCCGTTCTCCTAAAAAACTCGATTCTAAGCTCAAAAAGATACTTGAAGATTTCGGAGGTGAGTGGTAGTGTTTACACTGTATCCGTCCGTAACTCAATGGTAGAGTAGCTGCCTTTTAAGCAGTAAGTTGGAGGTTCGAGTCCTCCCGGACGGACAGAAGGCTCGACACTTTCCGTTGCGCGCTTTCTAACTGTTTATCAGAAAATATTTCGAAAATAATGAAAATAAAAAAAGCTCTTCTTGTTATTTCTGTGCTTCTATTAGGTATCGTATCGGCTGCGTTTGTGATGCCTAAAGCCGGGACGAAGATATCTGACACCATCGTTCCAGATGTCCTTATTAATAGATTCCTTCCTTGGAAGCTTGGGCTCGATCTGGCTGGAGGAAGCGCATTAGTTTACGATATCGATCTTTCTCAGGTGCCGAAAGCTGATCAGCAGTCTGTCTTGAACGGTCTGAAGAGTGTTATCGAGAATAGAGTCAATATTTATGGAGTCGCGGAGCCTAGAGTTCGCGTCATAGAAAAGGGTGAAAAGCGGCAGCTTCTTGTCGAGCTTGCCGGAGAAAAGGATCTTGGGGAAGCTATAAAGCAGATAGGGGAGACCCCCACTCTCGACTTCAGAGAGAATTGCACCTTCACGGAGCAGTTCGTTGCCTGTACGCCGACTGAGCTTACTGGGCGTTTTATAAAGAAGGCTGAGGTTACTACAAATTCCACCGGGGTTATCATGCCTGTCGTAAGCCTCGAATTCAACGATGAAGGAGCTAGACTCTTTGAGGAGATAACCGGCCGCAATGTCGGAAAGCCTCTTGCTATATTCCTTGATGGACAGCCTATAGACGCTCCCGTCGTCGAACAGAAGATTATAGGAGGAAAAGCTCAGATATCCGGAGGTGATATCACGATGGAATCAGCCCACAAGCTCGTTGAGCGTTTCAATGCTGGAGCTCTTTCTGCTCCAATAACTCTCGTTAACCAACGTATCGTAAACGCATCGGCCGCCGGGGATTCTCTGAATAAGATTGTCTTTGCTGGAGCTGTCGGCCTCCTGCTCGTTGTTCTCTTTATGTTGATATCCTATAGGTCTCTTGGTTTTATCGCTTCATTGGCTCTCGTCTTCTATATTTTCTTCACGCTCGCCATATTTAAGGTCACTCCCGGGTTTGCTATGTCTTTGGCTGGTATAACCGGATTCATCCTTTCTATAGGTTCAGCCGTCGATGCGAATATCCTTATCTTTGAGAGGGCTAAAGAAGAGATGCGTCGCGGTACTTCAAGAAAAGCGGCCATAGAATCTGGCTTTAAGTTCGCTTGGTCATCCATCCGTGATTCAAACATAAATACCATCATCACTTCGGTAATCCTTTATTCGTTCACTTCGAGCTTTGTAAAAGGCTTCGCTCTGACACTCGTAATTGGTATCATTGTGAACCTTGCCGTTACCTTTACTGTTACTAGAATATTACTTCGCGCCCTCGTCAGGGATAAAAAGGCGGTTGTCGTCGCTGCAAAATAAATAATCCATAAATGAAAGCGAATATTGTAAAAAACAGAAAATGGTTCCTTTCCCTTTCGGGATTGTTCATCGCTCTGTCGCTCGTTTCTATATTCACCTTCGGTCTCAACCCCGGCGTTGATTTTAAGAGCGGTTCTGTCTGGCAAGTTAGAGTGCCTTCAGCCGATGAGCGGACCATTAAAGATTTCTTCGAGTCTGACCTTAATGTAAGCGAGCCCATCATCTCCTATGATCAGGGGACGAATTCCTATTCAGTGATCTTTAAAGAAATATCGGATTCCGATCACAGGGCTTATTTCGAGAAGATGAAGACAAGGTTTGGAACAGCTGAAGATTTAGATTTCGGAACGACCTCTCCTTCGGTATCTTCTGAACTTAAACAGAACGCCATCTGGATTATCATTCTTTCGCTCGTTGTCATGGCTCTGTATATTACTTTTGCTTTCCGTAAGGTTTCTTGGCCGGTTAAGTCTTACAAATACGGTATAGTCACCCTTATAGCTTTGGCTCACGATGTCATTATCGCTACGGGTGCCTTCGCTGTCCTGGGGCATTTCATGGGAGCTACCGTTGATACTAATTTCATAGTGGCTCTTCTTACTATTGCCGCCTTTTCCTCTCAGGACACCATTGTTGTTTTCGACCGCATCCGAGAGAATCTTATGAATTCCAAAGGTAAGGGAGAGCTTTCTGAAATAGTGGATAGGAGTATAAATGAGGTCTTTACGAGATCCTTAAATACCTCTATTTCCATCATGTTTGTTCTTGCTGCCGTATCGTTCTTTGGTCCTTTATCTATGAGGTATTTTGCCATCACGATGCTTGTAGGACTGTTCTTTGGGACCTATTCCTCCCTCTTTGTGGCTAGTCCATTACTTGTTGTCTGGCAAAAGCTTGACACTAGATTTAAAAAGTTGTAATCTTCGCCCTAATGAACCTGTATTCCATTGATTTCGACAATCTTACCGAAGATCTTATCGAAAGCGCTGGATTGGACGCGCGAAGCGCGAACATTATCCATAGGCGTTTCGGTTTGGGTTCGCCCGAGACTGCTACGCTACAGGAGCTTGGAGCGAAGTATAGTGTGACTCGTGAAAGGGTCAGACAGCTTGAAACCCAGGCTGTTTCCGAAATCCGGCGCAGCGCCGAGTCTCTTAAAGAAGCGGCCGATATCCTCGATTTTGTAAGAAGTTATATTGAGAGCGCTGGAGGAGTCAAAAAGGATGAGATACTTGTAAGGGAGCTTCATCTTTTGGCTAAGGCCAAAGAAGAAGAGGCTATGTTCGGCAACCGGATAAAATTCCTTTTTGAGGTGATGAAATACCCCTATTTCTATGGAGAAACTGAAAATTTCCATGATTTCTGGTATTCCAATAACGATATTTGCGCTAAGCTCGACATCATCCATGAGGAGCTTTTAAGTAAGCTCAAGAAGGTTGAGCATTTCTCCGAAATACTTCGTGAAGTCGCTTCTCCTCAGGGTATGAGCGATCCGGTAGCTATGAACCTTCTCTCTGTATCTAAGAAGATTGGTGTCGGTCCTTACGGCGATATAGGCCTCTCCCATTGGGAAGAAATTAATCCTAAGACTGTTCGCGCCAAGGCGTTTCTCCTTCTTAAGAAACAGGATAGGCCTATGCACTTTACGGATATCGCTGAAGCCATCGGTAGTCATGCTCCGACCGTACATAATGAGCTCATCAAGGATCCAAGGTTCGAGCTTGTGAGCAGGGGGACCTATGCATTGAAGCTAGAATAGCCGTACAATAAGGGTTATGGACGTGATATTGGGAATAATCGGCGGATCATTAAACCAGGTCCTTTGGGTTGTTAGCACTTTCTTCTGGATCGTCATTGCAATCTTTATAGGAAGAATACTCTTTACCTATATTAAGAACTGGTGGCTTGACCGGGTGCAGGATAAATTTGTTGGTGATATAGACTGGGTTCTTCTGGAACTCCGGTTTCCTAAAGGGAATATGATATTTCCAAAGGCTATGGAACAGGTCTTCGCGAGCTTTTATCAGATATACAGCTTCGGCATAAAGCCGGAGAAAAGGTGGCTTGAAGGTCAGATAGAGGAGTGGATATCAGCCGAAATGGTTAGTTCTAAGGATGGTATACGTTTCTTCATCCGCGTTAATAAGAATTTTAGAGCTTTGGTTGAATCGGCTATATTTTCTCAATATCCTAATGCAGAGATAGTTGAGGCTGAGAGTGATTATATAGATGAGTTTTCCAAAGATCTCCCTAACGATGAATATGATCTTTTGGGAACCGACATCGTACTCGGAAGGGATGATTCGTATCCTATAAAAACCTATCCTTATTTCTTTGGTGAAAGAAAGTTTGAGGAGCAAGAGCTTGATCCTATATCAATTCTTGCTGAGACGATGTCTGACCTAAAATCAGATGAGCGCATCTGGGTTCAGGTTTTGATACGTCCTGACGGAGGAGAACTCAAGAAACGGTCTGATAAGGTCATCGATAAAATGCTCGGTAAAAAAGAAGCTGAAAAGCCGAAGGGTATCATAGGAGGCACTACCGATTTCGCAAGGAATTTAGCATATGCTCCTGTTCAATCTCCTGAATGGATGGCTGCCGCTCCGAAACCAGAGGAAAAGGCGAAAAATCTGAATGCCATAGAATCAGAGGTTATGAAGGCCGTCGGTCGCAAGGGAGCGAAGACCGCTTTCGAGACCATGATCAGGACTATATACATAGACAAAAAAGACAACTTCACGAGATCTAATTTCACGGCCGTCACCTCTGCTTTTCAGCAGTTCAACACGAGGGACCTTAATTATCTTCGTCCGTCTGCTCTGACATACACTAAATCTCCCAGATTCTTCTTCAAAAAATCGGCGCTTCTCCGTAAGAAAAAAAATATTTTCCAGCATTACATAGGACGTTCATTCTCGATATTCTCCAACCTTGAGGAGACTACTCCGTTTTTGAATATCAACAAGCAATCAGTTCCTCCGTTCCTTTTGAATATCGAGGAGCTCGCCACCATCTATCATCCGCCGATAATGAGCGTCGTCGCATCCGGACTTCGTTCTCTTGAGGCTAAGAAGGGTGTTCCTCCGGCCAACCTTCCGATAGAGGAATAAAAAGATTCTATGAACAACGATAAAGACATCAATTTTTTTGGAAAGACCACCTTCCGGAACAAGCAGACGCGCTTCGGTATAAGAACGGACGACAGGCGCCGCCATATGTATCTGATCGGAAAGACAGGTACTGGAAAGACGACCCTTATGGAGAATATGGTCGTCGAGGATATCAGAGCGGGTCGCGGTGTTGGTCTTATAGATCCGCACGGTCAGTTTGCCGAGAAGATACTTGATTTTGTCCCCGCTGAGAGGATAGAGGACGTTGTCTATTTCAATCCTTCTGATATGGATTTTCCAATAGGATTCAATCCGTTGGAGTCTGCGAGCGGTGAATACAGGCATCTTATCGCTTCGAGTGTTATGGGTGTTTTTAAGAAGATATGGATAGACGCTTGGTCTGCCAGGATGGAATACATCCTCAATAACACTCTTCTTGCTCTTCTGGAGTTTCCGAACGCGACTCTTCTTGATGTCATGAAGATGCTGACGGATAAGCAGTTCAGGGAGAAGACTTCGGCTGCGCTTCAGGACCCGATGATTAAGAGCTTTTGGATTAACGAATTCGGAAAATATACCGACAGGTATGCTTCCGAAGCCGTCGCTTCCATTCAGAATAAGATTGGACAGTTCATTTCTAATCCTCTAATTAGGAACATTATCGGTCAGCCTAAATCGTCGATGAATATGAGGGAGATAATGGATGGTGAGAAGATATTCATCGCCAACCTTTCTCATGGAAAAATTGGTGAGGATAATTCCGCGCTTCTCGGAGCGATGCTTATCACTAAACTCCAACAGGCGGCTATGAGCAGGGTTGATGTCCCGGAGAGTGAGCGTAAAGACTTTTTCCTGTATATCGACGAGTTCCAGAATTTTTCAACCGATTCTTTTGCCGTCATTCTTTCTGAAGCCCGCAAATATCACCTTGATCTCACAATAGCCCATCAATATATAGAACAGTTAAGCGATGCTGTTAAAGCCGCTGTCTTTGGTAACGTTGGCACGATGGTAGCGTTTAGAACTGGCGCTGAGGATGCGGAATTCCTAGAGCGGGAGTTTTCTCCGGAATTCATGGCGACAGACCTCGTTAATCTCGCTAAGCATAATATCTACGTAAAGCTTATGATAGACGGTATAGCCTCGCGTCCATTTTCGGCTGAAAATCTTCCTTGGTTATCACAAGCCGAAGGAGAAGAATCATTCAGGGATTTGATAATAGAGGAGAGTCGTAATAAATATGGTGTTCCTAAGGTTATGATAGAGAAGAAGATAATAGAACGTTGGTCCGAAAAGGAGGACAAAGTCGAAGATAGGGTAACAAGGAAGAGTGAACAGTCGCTCGACAGAGTACTAAGACCTGTCGCCGCCCCTAAGCCGAAAAAGCCGATAATGATAGAGGAGCTTCGTGATGCCCTTGATAAGGCTCTTAGTTCCGATGATTCCGCCTCTCCGGAAAACCATCGTGGCGAGCCCCCGCCCTATATTACTGGCGGACAGGTTCCGCCGGAGGATGATGATTGGAACCCTGCCGATAGAAGGTAAGGTGTTTCTATGGGTAATGGCGGAGTGATAGAAATCAAGAAATAATCATATGATCTCATATACTGAACTTAAGAAGGGGATGATGATCCTTTGGAATAACGAAGTCTACGAAGTGACCGATATTGCCTTTGTTCGCATGCAGCAGCGTAAGGCTGTTGTGCAAAGCAAAATAAAACAGCTTAAGACCGGAAAGGTCATCGACAAGACCTGGCAGGCGAGTGATGCTATAGAAGAGCCTGATTTTGAGAAAAGAGATATCTCGTTCCTTTATAGCAATAAGGGGGAATATTGGTTCCAGATACCGGGTGATCCCAAGAGCCGGTTCATGGTATCGATGGATATTATCGGTGATGCTGCTAAATACCTTAAGCCTAATACAGAAGTAAGGGCTTTTATGCTCGATGGTTTTCCGATAAAGATAGATCTTCCAGTTAAGATGGACTTCAAGGTTACTGAAGCTCCTCCGGCGGTCAAAGGCAACACTGCCCAAGGTGGAGATAAGGTGGTTATGATAGAGACTGGCGCTAAGGTTACTGCTCCGCTCTTTATTAATGAGGGAGACATCATAAGGATAAATACTGAAACAGGCGCTTACTATGAGCGCGTAGAAAAGAGTAAGTAGTGGACGTGGATAATATAGAAAGTAAAAGATAGATATGAATATACGACAGCCCCCGCTATAGCGGGGGCTGTCGTATAAAGAGTAAGAAATAAGGGAAATTATTATATAATCAACAGGTATAGCGTTTAGATGCACGCTAAGACTGTTCAATATGTTCAATCTATCTAAATTGCGATCGAAGTTGTCTACTAAGTGTCCGGCTGGACACTTAGCAGACAATAGCAGCACAACAAGGTATTTAACCTCCTTCACCCTTGTCGAGCTCCTCATCGTCATCGCCATCCTGGCAGTCCTTGCTGCCGCAGTCGTGGTAGTCCTGAACCCCGCAGAGCTCCTGGCTCAGGCCAGGGATTCCCAGAGGTCCACAGATCTTCGAACCCTCAAGGATGCCATAGACCTCTGGACCCTGGATAACCCCTCCCTCACCATGGGAACCTCACAAACCGTATATATCTCTATCCCTGACACTTCAAGCACCT
>JAQTUL010000035.1 GCA_028710275.1 Candidatus Colwelliibacteriota bacterium
GAGTTGCGTCGTCGGTGTTATGAACGAAACAATGAAGACCATTATACAGAAGAATATCAAGGGTTTCTAAATTCTTCGCGTGACACCAAAGTCTAGTATTTCTCTTCTCGTTAGTGAGAAAAGAGATGTCTATTGGGTATTGAGGAGTGTCGTGTCCAAGAAAGAGTTTTCCGGTTTGATACCAAACATCGATCTCCACTTCAAATCCCTTTGAAAGAGCGATATCGATATAATCCGGATGATTTTCTTGATCAGATTTCGGACCGTCTATGTTACCTCTATGAGAAATAAAGTGCATTTGAATAAAGGTATTTATAAAGATACATGAATCATTTAACACTGTTACAATGGCCTCTGAACAAACAACCCGAAAGATTAAATCAATCTATTTCGATCTCGATGGTACTCTTGTCGACACCAAACACTTTCATTTTATCTCTTTAAACAGAGCTCTCGAATCTATCGATAAGAGGTTTGTTATCTCTAGAGAGGAGCATATCTCAACTTATGACGGATTATCAACAACTCAGAAGCTTAAAATTCTCTCTGAAAAGGGACTTGATTCAAATTTACATAATAGAATTTGGGAACTGAAGCAGAAGTACACAAATGAACTTATCGATGAACTTCATTTTGATGATCGTCTTATCTCGATGTTAAAAACTCTGAAAGAGATGGGTTATACTCTGTATGTTGTGAGTAATGCAATCTACACAACTGTTAAGAACACACTTCTTCGAAAGGGATTTATGCCTTACATCGACTACTTCGCGTCAAACGATGATGTCGCATCACCTAAACCCCATCCGGAAATCTATCAGAAGTGTCTTATCCGAAACAAGATCTACCCAAGTGAATGTCTCGCGATAGAGGACTCTCCGATCGGAAGAGAATCTGCATTCTCTGCTGGATGTCATCTTCTTTCGGTTAACAACCCTGACGATCTAACTCTCGAAAAGATTCTCGTAACATTGAAGGATCTCGATCATCTCTCGCCTCGTAAGATGATCAAAAATACAACCAAAATGAATGTTATAATTCCTATGTCAGGAAATGGCAGTAGATTTAAAATTGCAAACTATACCTTTCCAAAACCACTTATCGAAGTTCACGGTAAGCCCATGATTCAGGTCGTAGTCGATAATCTGAACTGTGATCCAAACACGTGTAAGTTTATCTATATTGTTCAGGAGTCGCATTATACTGAATACAATCTTAAATATCTCCTGAATCTTATTACACCCGGATGTGAAATCGTACGAACAAATGGTATAACTGAGGGATCTACGTGTAGTGTTCTTCTTGCTAGAGAATTTATCGATAACGATACTCCGTTGTTGATGGCAAACAGTGATCAGTTTCTCGAATGGAACAATCACGAGTTCATTTACGGAATGGTTTCGAGTGGTGTTGATGGGGGTATTTCTACTTTCACAGCTACTCATCCGAAGTGGAGCTTCGCTAAGGTAGATGGAGATGGATTCGTTACTGAGGTCGCAGAAAAGAAGCCGATCTCTGATATTGCAACAACAGGAATCTATTATTGGAAGAGGGGATCCGATTTTGTGAAATATGCTGACCAGATGATCTCAAAAAATATTAGAACGAATGGTGAGTTTTACATCTGCCCGGTATTCAACGAGGCTATTTCTGATGGAAAGAAGATCCGTATTTCACATTGTAAAAATTTTCACGGTATCGGGACTCCAGAGGACCTTGTGTATTTTCTTGAAAACTATAAAGGTCCCGTATAAGAAAAGAAAAGATGTGTTAGAAATAAATTAAATACTGTATTAAGAATCATTACTGGTTATAACCAGTAATGAGTCAACTACATTCAATGAAAAGAGCAGCGATCTGTATCGGGGGTCACTTTCGAACACCCTCTCTCTACAACAATATTAAGGAGAATATTCTAGACGTTCTAAACTCGAACGGAATAGAGACTGACGTCTTCATCTCTATGTGGGATACAGAAGGTCATAGAGATAATAATTTCGGTGGAGCAATCAGTATTGATAAGATAGTCTCTCTATACAAACCGACTGTGATTGAAGTTGAGAAGAGTGATCGGGAGTTCTTTTTGAAAACCTACAAGAGTGATAATGTGAATAAGAAATATAGTTCTCCGGAAACCAGTGGTGATTCCGCATCAATGTGGTATAAATTATGGCGAAGTAAGGAGCTTGTTGTAAGTCATTCTATACATAAGGATGTGGTATACGATCTCGTATTTAGAGTACGATCCGACATAGAGATGACAACACCATTAGATATTTCTGATGTACGGGATTGTCTTCGCTCCGATACAGTCTATATGCCTATCTCTCATGGTCTATATCTAGATGTTACCAAAGGAATGATGGACCACTATTTCTTCGGTCCGACAAATCTTATGGATCAGATCTTTGATCTATACATAGATATATCAGATTATCTAGATCTGTCTATACCACATACAGCTGAAGGATTCTTGTGGTATAGAATTGAGTCATTGAAGATACCGATTAAGAGATTTAAAACCAGTTATAATGTCTATCGTCCCTATAAGATGGAAAAGGTCTGTGACTCAATTGAAAATTGATTATAAAAATAGTATTAATAAAGTATTAATACTATTCAGTTTACAAATATGAACACATTAATTAAACTTCTTCTCGCTCATCCGGAGAAACCATGGAATTGGTATTCTTTGAGTAGTAATCCAAGTATCACCACCGAGTTTGTTTTCTCTCATCCGGAGAAACCATGGAATTGGTATTCTTTGAGTAGTAATCCAAGTATCACACCAGAGTTTGTTCTCTCTCATCCGGAGAAACCATGGAATTGGTATTCTTTGAGTAGTAATCCAAGTATCACACCAGAGTTTGTTCTCTCTCATCCGGAGAAACCGTGGGATTGGAATTATTTGAGTAGGAATCCGAGTATCACACCAGAGTTTGTTCTCTCTCATCCGGAGAAACCGTGGGATTGGAATTATTTGAGTAGTAATCCGAGTATCACACCAGAGTTTGTTCTCTCTCATCCGGAGAAACCATGGAATTGGTATTCTTTGAGTGGGAATCCGATTATCACACCAGAGTTTGTTCTCGCTCATCCGGAGAAACCATGGAGTTGGAGTTGGTTGAGCCAGAATCCGAGTATCACACCCGAGTTTGTTCTTTCTCATCCGGAGAAACCATGGAATTGGAATCTGTTGAGTTATAATAAATTTAAATATGATGTATATCTTCAGAATATACACTTGAATAGACTCAAGAAATTTAGAACCAAGGTAAAGTCTCTACGAATAAGAAACTGGTACCGATTGTATCTTCTAACGAAGGACAGGTCTCAGTGTTTCTGGAAGTGGTATTGTGGTCCAGATGATGGTAATGGAGGTGGAGTCGGTAGAAAAGTGGATATCGCTAGAGCAGAGTGTATTGATTAAACGAGAACTATCCATCGCTGAATATAATCGGAACAGATTCCTACTATATTCGACACACCTTCTATTTTGTTATCAACCTTTTCTGGTACCACAGCAATAGAGTTCTTAACGTGCTTTTTACCGGGATACGTCCAGACGAAATTCTGTGATGTAAGAGTTGCGTCGTCGGTGTTATGAACGAAACAATGAAGACCATTATCCAGAAGAATATCAAGGGTTTCTAAATTCTTCGCGTGACACCAAAGTCTAGTATTTCTCTTCTCGTTAGTGAGAAAAGAGATGTCTATTGGGTATTGAGGAGTGTCGTGTCCAAGAAAGAGTTTTCC
>JAQTUL010000036.1 GCA_028710275.1 Candidatus Colwelliibacteriota bacterium
TCTTCAATAGGATCTTTTGGTCCATCTTTTCCCTTCTCAAATATACCAAGATGGTTTCCGATATCGACAAGAGCCGCTCTCTTATCATACATCCTTACTTTTACATTACATCCATATTCATTGAATG
Organism: Candidatus Colwelliibacteriota bacterium; assembly: GCA_028710275.1. Taxonomy (GTDB): domain Bacteria; phylum Patescibacteriota; class Minisyncoccia; order UBA6257; family Colwellbacteraceae; genus STB-63. The sequence goes on from JAQTUL010000036.1 coordinate 128, forward strand.
TGGCAGATACCTCTGATATTGCCGCTGCATCTTCGTCGGTGATGACTTCCGAATCCTTAACCGTCACGCCCCATTTGTTCCATGACACGACATTCTTGATATTCGCAAACCCGATCTTCGCCAGCTCATCCAGAACTCTGTCTTGATCGATATGGCAGCGGCGGCTCCTTTCCTCCATCTGTTGTTGGACAGCTCTTTGAATCTCCTTTCTTTGTAATAATTGCCACCCTGCTTGATATGCCGCCTTATCTGATATCTTATAACCGGCGGCTTTATACGCCCTTCCCGGATTGAGATCAATCAGATACTCATCTACGAATCTTTGATATTTGACAGGTAATTTATAGGAAGCCTTTGTCCCGAGAATCTTATCTATAATGCGATTATTCGTTACTTCTTCGTTATCATTATCCATACTAATCTTAATAATATATTTAGTCGACTACTATCAAGAAAAAAAAGATATTTATATTTTTATGTAATATTATCAATAATCAAAGAGCGGTAATTGCGCTTCCCATTCCTTCACTTTATCATATCGTAATATCATATTCAGCCAGTCTGCGATCAAATGCCTATGGCAGAACTTATCCGGGGATTCATAACAGACCAATGCAATATCCCTATACTGAGTCATCATATATAATTCTGTGATCACTTCCCATTGAGTCAAATACTTCAGGACTTCCTCTTTATAATGTTTCGTGTAGAATTCATTATCGTGATTCCTTTTCCATTCCTGAAAGAATCCGTATTTTGGTCCGAGCTTTCTGTATTCAAATCCCTTGAACCATTCCGGGGCTTTCCCGCATACAGATATTGGAATAATGTTTATTGGTAATCTTTTCACGTTTGCGAAATAGGATGTGTAGATCATTTCTTCCCCTTATCCGTCTGAAGGTAATAACGATATCTGATCGTAAACAACATCTTCATGATCTTCCTCCAGATAATCCCGGAGCCATTCATCGTCATTGCAGGAAGTAGACAGATCACATATTCCCGTCTGCTCTTCCATATATTTATCTAATTCCTTTTTCCATTCTTGGAGATTATCCCTTGTCAGTATCATCCCTGCTCCTTTTCCTTTTTCTTACGCTTCCTGAGAACATCAAGAATAGTATTCAATCGTTGTTTCTTTTTCAATGCAAGATCATTCAGCATCACTGTAAAAGGGACAGGATATTCCTCTGACGAAAAAGGAGCAAGCTGACTTTTCCTAAATGTCGATCTGCTATATTTATTCCTTCCTCCGATCTTCATATTATTTACCTCTTTAATCAGAATTCCTTTATCCAATATGCCCATATCGCATCGTCAGTGATCTTTAGTTCCATGCGCACGGGTTTTATCCATCCGGGCTTCATAAAACTTATTATGGGCAATCCAAAGGCAATTGCTTTCCGTATTTCAAAGAGAATCTTTTCCCTTCCCAAATCTTCAATCAGGGAGAAATATGTTATGCCATCCTGAACATAGGGAAGGATTATTCTTTTGTCCTGAGTCATTCATCGTCCTCCGGATTTATCCTCGGGTCTTCTGTTCCCCCACAGTAACCGAATATACAATCTTCACAGGATATCCTGCCGGCAAATTCATAATCGCAATCATAATCATCGCCCCATGTTCCGCAGCTTATCTTATGACCAAGACATCCTTCATTTTCGTCTGGCATCTTCAATCCTTTTGCACATATTGTCAAGGGTTTCCTGTATTTCCTTCCGGGCTTCTGGGATATCCTCCACCATTATCCATGGTGACTCCCCTTGTTCCCATAGATAACGAGATTTTTTACAATCTTCGCATACTTCTATGGCGCCCCCATCCGGCCAATCTTCTGTATGAGTCTTTTTATGCTGGCATGCCCCGGGTAAATTTGATCTGCAATTTTCGCAAACCATTTCTTCAAATCCTATCGCATCCCCGGTGATATATTCACTTCCACATCTGGGACAGATTCTTTTCTGTGGCATCATGATCTTTTCCCCCTCGGTAATTCATTCTTGATATAATCACCGATCTCCGCTTCAATCTTTTTCAATGAACAATTCCCAGTGTATTTGTCTACCGCTTCATAATCAAGAATATAATCCCCACCAATCCGCCGATATTCAAATCTAACCAGAAAACGCATAATCCATAACAACGATTGAAGGACCAATCTCTCGAATTTCATCCCTCCCCCTTGACCATCCTGACGATCTCTTCGATCTTTTCTTTCGTCAGATATGGCGGTCTTCGCCTATTGATAAGACTTCTCATCTTGTTCCATGCCTTGTCCGCCAATACAGATTCTTTATCACTCGGCTTCTCTATCATCCCTTCCTCCCTTTATATTAATTTTTTCAATTCCCGGTCGATCATCTTTGCTTCAAAATCTGTCACCTTTGGTGCCCACATGGATTTGTTATTCCATTCCTTGAATACATCATTTCTGATATTCTCCAATTTCACCTTTTCCTTTTCATTGCCATTGATGAATACCCGGGTCATTGTAGCATGGGCTGCAGGATTGGTTATCGGGTCATCGTTCTTTCTGGAGTATAATGCCTTATATGCCCTGTTCCTTGCGCGCTTGAATGCTTCCTTACCATCAAACTTAGGTTCGATCCTTGCCATGATCGAAATGCCCCGAGCACAATTGACAATGGCTTTATCGGCATCGATCTGATAGATCAAAGAAACAGCTACCATCCTGAATTGACCATTCTTAATTTCATTCTTTTTGGTTACCCATCTTCGATTTTCTCTGAGCCAATACTCAACAAATATTTCCTTCATTTCAATCCTCCTCGTATTTTGTTTTGATAATTGTTACATATTCATAATGCTCGACACTTTCAATTTCAGTGTGAGTGCATTCCCCGTAATTATCGATATGAATCTCGGCTCCTTTTGTATATTTGAATTTCCCGCCCTTGTATCCTTCAAACTCTTTCCCGTTGACTGCTTCTTCCAATCTGGTAATCAATTGGCTTACCATCGGTGGCGTAAATTTGGTATGGAAATCGATTGCCCTGTTTGTCCATCCCAGAGCAGGTTCTGCATAAACTCCCCGCCATGAATCAACATCAGTCGGGAAGCATCCCCCGAAATCAAAATAGACTTGCTGGAAAGGTTTTCCTTTCTTCAACTCTTTTATCAAATCTCCGATCTTCACTTCTTACCTCCCATCTTATTTATTATAACGCTTTTTTCTTTGCAACCCGGACAAGCTCCCATATGCCGCCACAGGCTTATTTTTTTAATGACAAGACCACAAGGGGTTTTCGTCATTTCATATCTATGCGGCTGAAATATCTTTACCCTTCTGCCCCGGGTCATCCTGATTATTCCCTCTTTTTTTAGGCTCGATTGCTTTCACAACTTCTTTATACGCCTCATCTGCCACTGCTTCCTTGACAAGAGTTTCAATCAGCTTTTTTAATCCCGAGCCCTTTCTTGCATTGAATCGTCCACCAAGATAATATTTCCATTCTCGAGCGGTCTTGCTCGACAATTTGAATTTGATCTCGACCATTATAATCTCTCCATATCCTTTTTGACTTCTTCATTGAACCACTCAAGGGTTTTATCCTGAGCCTTCAGACTCGACATAACCATATCTTT
>JAQTUL010000024.1 GCA_028710275.1 Candidatus Colwelliibacteriota bacterium
GGACGAAGAGGAGGCTTTGCGATCTAAGAACAGGGGGTCTACCAAACTCGGTAAGGATAATCTCCTTCAGATTGATGAGAACGGAGAGTACATCTACTATAGAGCGATCAGGTCGAAGGTTATTGAAAAAGTCAAGAATACTAAATTGAATCTCCTGAAAGTACTCGTTCCTGGGATGATTATCAAAAAACATAAGATGGATGGAAAAGGAGGAATCACAGACGAATGGAAGGATTTGATGAATCTCTTTGGGTTGAGAGATTATACACTCGGAGGAATCGATTACGATCTGTATGAGAGCGTTGATTTCATCGAGATTCTAGATGTGAGTCGTGATCTCTCCAATTCGACAAAGAGGATTCCTGAAAAGTACATTGAGAAGAGAAAGCATAGAGGAGGAGATGAGGGACTCCAAAACGTTACTCAATGTCATCCGTACATCAATCTGAAGGTTGACAAAGAGAAAGCGAAAGAAGATGTGGCGTCACTCTTTACTCCTGTGTTCACTACTCAGTATCTGAGAGACGGCTATGTTCCCAATCGTTGTGTTTTCGACTGTATCATTGAGGCCTATTCTAAGTCTTGGAGTGCTTATCAAGGCAGACTCAAAAACCCAAAACCTGATCTCTCGTATGAGTTCCTTCAAACTATGTTCGGTCTCTCTTCACAAGAAATGGAATCCGGTGTGACATTCGACCTTGCTATTGAAAAGTTCTTCAAACCGTTGAACCTCTCCTTCGTTGTCTACGATGCGATGACGACAATCATTGTTCAGTTCTCATCTCCGAAGATCAACAGGAATCTCAACCCCTATACGCTTCGTGTCGTCTCGATGAACGGACACTTGCAACTTATCAACGACAAGGAGATCCTGAACAGGATCAGTAAACTTATCTCGGTCGATGATGAATCAAACGATGAGGAGTTCTCTCTCCATGTGAACGATAAGCTATTTGTCCCGTCTCAAAAGGAACCATCTCAATACATAATGTACCTTCCCGATTTCAAGAACATCCATACCATACCATTCGATCAGATAGAGGAGAAGGACATCCGTATCACAGTTGATACTCCACTGGATGAGGTTCTCTCCTTTCTCTCTCACTCGTGTCATCGTCTACCACGAGAGATTAGACGAGACGGAATTGATTCTATCTCACGCATCGAAATTAAAATTCTGAACAAGAATGTTCAGATCCTGAACCCAGACTTTAACTCTATCGTTGGAGAGCTTGAGTTCAAAAGAGATGATGGGAATGAACAATTTCGTCAGTACATGACGTATAAGAACCTGTTCAATCAATGCGTAAACACAATCGGTCATCAGTCAAGCCATCGCGAGATCGATATGATGAAGGCGTTCGCTCCTCGTCCTCTTCAATTCAAATTCGATTCCAAACTGAAGACGACCGGATATTGTGATATGATTAAGGCGTATACCTCGTGTCTCCTAAAGATGACCAACGTTCCGAGTCTAAATCAGTTCGATCACTACGTACTCTACAAACACAACGAGTCCGAGATGTATGAGATCAACTATACTTCGTTCTACATTGTTAAGAGAATCGATTCTGATATTCCAATTCCTGATGCTGTACGATATACTCTCCTCGTACAGAAATACACTGAATTTCGAGGAGAGGAACTTGCTAAATTCTATGACGAGTTTCAGGAGTTCATCCACATCATCGCGGAGATGGTAGTCTCCTCTACCAAGAAGAACAAGTCGTCCGAATTGATTCAGGAGATCTTCGATGATCGGATCATGTCTGAACAACAGAAGAAGTTTATCATTGTCTCCACACTCGGAACGATTGAGAAGTCGATGAACAAGAAGAAGAAGGTCATTCTAATGCAGGATTATAATGAGGCGTTGATCTATTCTCGTAGATACAAAACTGAGATGTACACTCTTCCTATTCCTCCTCCATCCACACTCGTGATTCAAAATTCCTCAGAGAAGAATAATCCGCTTCTCAACAAGAAAGACTCTTCTACCGATGTCTACGTGATTCAGAAGGAGGAGTCCAAGAAGCTTATTCGCGGAATGTATCCGGTAAAGCTCTCAATCTACTCCGTCATGAGATATGAACTCTACTTGATGTATAAGCATGTGGTAAGTCTCGGACTCATTCCAACAGCTGTAAAAACTGATTGTATCTACTACCATCAACCGGATGATACCATGGTCATGGCTGATACCTTCGATTCCTCCTCGTTCTCGAGTATCGGAAAGTACAGAATCAAGGACCTCAAAGAGAGTGATCGAGTTCCAACCAACAGATTCACTGACAAGACTATCGGATCCGAAGAGCTACTCGAACAGATCCACGAGAAACAATCCGTCAGTATGATCTCACTCGAGAATGAGAAGTATTGGAAGACTGATGAGTCAAAGTATCACGAAGAGGCATTTGCAATTATCGACTCTCAAATGAGAACTCTCATTCTCGGAGATCTTCCCGGTGCAGGAAAAACGACCTTGGCTGAGAACTATATCCTCAGCCAACAGGACAGTGTCGGTATGGGATGTGCCTTAACGAACAAACGAGTGATTCAACTGAGAGGACGAATCGGAGAAGACTCAGCATTCACAGTTCACCAACTCCTCAATCTTCGAGTTGAGGGATCAGAGGTTGTTAAGAACACACAGAAGAGAGAGAATAAACTCTCAAATGTAGAGATTCTTCTAATCGATGAGATCTATTGCTTCTCGACTAGTGATCTCTCTCTCATCAAACGAGAGATTCTCGACAAGTATCCCGATATGAAGATTATCGCCACAGGAGACGCAATCCAATCCCGATTCTCTGACATCAACAATATCACTGATTCCGATACCGCTGCCTATTACAAAACGATTATCGACTCGATGTTCACTACTGGAATTACGTTGAAGATCAGCAAACGAATGGACGATCCGGAACAACAAAGACAATTGGAGGATATCAAATCGAGTCTCTTTTCGAATGTTGATTCGAGAGATAAGTTCTCCTTTCTATCCACAAAGGAAACTCCTATTCCTCACTTGAAGACATTCACTAATCTAGAACACGCTGTCACTCGTCACGTTGTCGATGGTAAATTTATCGGTCATGCTGTCTGTTATCACGTTCACACGGTCGATATGGTAAACAGACTCATTCATGCTGAGTTTATAAAACAGAATCCGCAATTGGAGGTGACGAATGTGAACGGTTTCCTTCTCTATCCCGGTCAGGAGTTGGTCAATCGTGCTCCAAGAACAATTGCTGGTAGGAGACTCTATACTAACTACATATACAATGTCCAGAGTGTTGAGACCAATCTCATCACCGTGAGAGGTTCTGATAAGAATGGAAAGAAAGGAAGAGGAACTAGTACACAAGTAGAGAGTCAGATTGTCCGAATGACTTGTCCACTCACGGGGGATGAGTTCTTCATTCCAGGAAAATCGATCGAATCGTTTCAGTACCAATATGCGAGTACGATTCTCTCGTCACAAGGAGATACTTATGGGGACTCTCCGCTCACTCTCTTTGATTTCAACTCCCCGTGTTGTAAACCGAATGACAAGTACACAGCCATCAGTCGCACAAATAATCTCAGCTGGGTTGAAATCTACATGGGTCAGTCCATGAGAATTGATTCGACGAAACTGAAGGAGAGAATCCGAAAACGAATCTCTTCACACAAGATCGAGGATGAAAAGAAACACAGAGACTTTGAGGATGACGATTACGTGTCTGTCGACTGGGTGATGGAGAAGTTCTATTCGAGTAATATGACGTGTCCTCACTGTAATCAAATCTATGGACTAACAAACTCAAGTATGAACACCTTCTCGATCGATCGCATCAACGACTCGTTCGCTCACACCAAATTAAACTGTGTCGTTTCGTGTCGCATTTGCAACATCAGTAAACAAAAGCTCTAAGAAGTTAACTCCTCTATCCAAGATGGAGACCCTAAAGAAGTTGTTCTATAACTTGAAGACCGGATTCCGTTCCTCTTCACTCTATTCAAAAGCGAAAGAGATCGATCCCTCAATAACAAAGAAGATGACGAAGGAGTTCTTGTCGAAACAGAATGTCGTTCAGGTATTCAAGCCGAGAAAAATCAAACACTTCTATCCGCTGATCGCTACTCGACCAGGACGTTTACAAATTGATCTTATGGATATGTCGAACGAGGATACGGTCTCAAATAGAGGAAGGAAGTGGATATTCTGCGCTGTTGATATCTTCTCTCGATACGCATTCTGTTTCCCTCAGAAATCAAAGTCGGATACAAGTTGTCTCGAATCGTTGAAGAGACTCATCAAGGAGGCGAAAGAAGTAGGAATTGTTATCTATCAACTAGATAGCGATTCAGAGAGTAGTTTCCAATCTCGACAATTTAAGGCGTTACTGAAATCAAACGATATCACTCAACATCTCGTTCCTGTTGGAGACAAACATAGAATCGGTGTTGTCGAGCGGTTCAACGGAACAGTACGTCAGTATCTGAATCGTTACAAGACGGTGTACAGGACGACTGATTGGTTATCGGTAATTCCTGACTTCGTGGAGAACTACAACACGAGCATACACTCGTCACTTGATGGACAGACACCAACAGAAGCGATTACTGGAATAGGATCGCTTCCTTATCAATTCAAGAGAACAGAGAAAGCGTCGGAGAGAGAATACAATAAAGTTAAGTTTGCAATTGGAGATAGGGTGAGATTGAGAATCCGTTACGCGTTGTTTGAGAAGAGGAGCAAGGGTGTGTGGACCAAAACGATCCATACAGTCGATAAGATAGAAGATAAGGATATCTATGTGAATGATCGAGTTGACCCGTATCGTAAAGAGGATCTACTTCTTATCGGTGAGAGTGAGAATCCGGATGTGGATGAGAGGAAAGCGGATGTGGAGGAGAAGAGACATACAGAACAGAAGATTGAGAAACGAATTTCGAGAAGAATTAATAAGGAGGGTATTGAGAAGAGAGGAGATGATACGGAGGAACAGAAGAATGCTAAAGCGTTACGGAGATACAAACCGAGAGATATGGGATTTATGATTTTGGATTAACTTTTCCAAAAATTGTACATTTAAAACTAAGATATCTCTAATCAAGGAAATGTCGAATCCAATCAAACCGAAACGAGTTTCGGTCTCTGGTCCCTCGAAGAAGGCATCAAAGAAGGTTCCGAAGAAGAAGGTGACGGACGATGAGAAGAGGGCTAGTTGGAACGACTTTCAGAACGCCCTAGATCAGATCCCGGATGACGTAACTGATCTCTCTCAGATATCAGATGAGATGAAGGCTATGATTGAGAGGCAGATGAACAAAATAAAAATTTAGAGAAAAAAAGTGACTTTAATAGATAACGTATTATCTATTAAAATGGATCCGTGTGAGAAGAAACTTCTTATTCTAAAGGATTTTTGTTTCACATATAATGTACTGAGTGTCATTGTGATCCTCTTATCATATCACTTGATATTCGGTATGCGGCGTCGTATCCTATAAAATAGTAGTTTTAATAGATAATCTCGTTATCTATTAAAATGGAGTTCGATAACGATACGAAATCGATAATCAACGACTACGTCTACGCCTTCGATATGTATGATGAAATGGCTGATGTTCATAGGGATATCTTATCTAGTCGAAGATACGAGCATACTATTCGTCCAAAGTGGATGTTTCAAGTTCGCAAGGAGTCTCACTCTAGATTTGCATTCAATCTCCATCATCACGTCCCTGTAATTTTTCGATTAAAGTATCCTGGAGAAGGAGATAAGGAAACGTCCAACTACTGGAGAAAAAGAAAGGATATCCCTACTCCGAAACTCTGGAATGATTATCGAATCTCTCTGTTCACAGACTGAGACTAGCAATCTCTCGCTTCAACTTCCAAACTTCATATTCTAGGTGATGAATTAACGATTGTTTACGACTCATCCTCTCTTCAAGTTCCTTCTTATATTTCTCCTCAAAGCTTTCTTCTTCGGCTTCGAGGGACGAGACCCCGGTCTCCTGTGTATACTTCCCTCTGGAAGGAGAATCGGAAACCGTATGTGTGTCTGGCTTGTCCTCTCCACTGTTATCAGACTCTTTAGCATCAACAACCGGTCGAGAGTCTGACTTGCTCTCTGAATGAGAGTCTCTAACGGGATTGTCTCCGCTGGGCTCGGCTGGTTTGATGTGAGCATAGCAATGTAGTCCCTCACCATCTTTCTTTGAGATTCGATTTGTGCATCGAGAGCCTCTGTTCCGACCGCATCTGAGGATATACTCGCAGATTCTTGGTGATTTGCAGAAGACATCAGACATTCGTATGGTTTACACTTTATTTTTTTCTATTTAACTTTAGTTTTGTCGCATAAAATGATAACGATAGAACGATAGAACGATCGATGATGATGATAAGTGATGATGATGATAAGTGATGGCTTATCGTTATTGATATTATTTTTTTTGAATTTATAAAAGTAGATAAAATGGGATATCATCGTTCATCGTATCATCATCATCGATCGAATGAAAAATTGATATTAGAGGAAGATAAAGAGTAATTATCAACAACATAGGAAGAGACGATGAGTAGAGCTGTAGTTGTGATTACTGAAGAAATTCTCGGATTTGAGAGATATGGAATTAGTAGAAAAGGTGAAATCTATGATTTCGAAAAGAAGAGGTTTGTAGTTTCATTCTTACATCAAGAATACTTCATGATACATCTCTCAAAAGAGGGTAAGCAATTTCAGAAGCGTCTACACGTCCTACTGGCAATCGCATACATTCCTAATCCTAAGAATAAGAAGTATGTGGATCACATAGATAGGGACCCAACGAACAATGACTTGTCTAATCTCAGATGGGTAACTAGACAAGAGAATAACATGAACAAAACAAAACAAACAGGTACTACTTCGTCTCAGTACAAAGGAGTGTCATTTCAAAAGAATGCAAATAAGTGGAAAGCTATGATCACATTCAACTACAAACAGATCTATCTAGGACTCTTCGACACTGAAGAAGAGGCGGCATTAGTATATAATTTCAAATCAGAGGAGCTCTTCGGTGAATATGGAAATCCCAATGATGTAGACGTGTTAGTAATCTGATCCCCAAACCAATTTTAATAGAGAAAATTCTATATTAAAACTATGCTTCCCCCAATAGATGGAGTTATCTTCCTTCAGACGTCTCCTGTAGGATCACACGAATCCTTGTCAGTTCCAATGGAGATCGTATCTCCAGAAGTAGAGATTGAATGTCCTAGTCCATCAGTAACGGAGTGTCGATTTTGCTTCCAATCCAAACTCGGAGGTTGCGAATGTAGCGAATATGAATCGAGCGACTCCGATTGTAGCGAGCCAAATTTCCATGAGGAAGAAGAGGAAGATCTTCCCGATCCCCCATCTTTACGGAGAGAGGATTCCTACTTCAGTTCGAGCGGTCCTAGATTCCTACCGTACACAGCGTCAATTGCTGATTCTGTTATGTATCGAGAGGAGTAACTCATCCCCTCATAAGATACCATGCTCCTCCTACAACGAGAATTGGTGTCGGCGTAATAGAATAAGCAAAGCAAGTTGCTGAGTACAGTAGCGGAGCTGAGTAAACACACGAAGCGATAACCAATGTACTCGTGATAACATTCATTGATACTACAGATCTTATCCTTTTACACATCCTCGACCGTGTATGACATGATCAACAGTAGCTGCTACATCCGTAATTCCCTTGTTGACAGCTCCGAGAATCCCCAAGTTCTTATAGATAGCCTCAGCATTCTGCATAACGAACTTCTTTACTTCATCACTCATCATATGAGATGCTGATAACAAGTCACTCACGAACTGCTGACAGTTGTTGTTTCGCGAATCGTATCTTGTAATCCTCTCATCTCCGTACTTCTTGAATGCATTCTCAAACAGCATTCCCAAAGTAACTCCTCCCTTTACATGAACACCGATCCTCTCAGTATCAGGTTTTGCTCCGTCTCCCGCATTCCATCCCTCTTCCTTGAGTTTCACAACCTCGTTCTTCTCAGTCAAGTACGATCCTCTGTTAGTTCGAATTTTCATAAAGAGATGAAAGGCATGATCGTAGCCGAGTTCTTTCAGATTCTGTGAGAAGGTACCAGAACTCACCCAATCCAACACTCGATGGATAACACTCTTGATTGGGAGTCTACAAACTATAATCTCCTGAATGACCTCATCTCCATGTTTTTCAAGTAGACTTCTTGCTGAAGGAGGAAGGTTCTTTCTCAATCCATTTACAAGAACATCAGTTACTCGATCAGTGACAATCTTAACTAATTTTCCCTTAAGGTAATGGTATCCCTTCTTGAGATACTTGATTACTCCTGTACCGTGTTGCAACTGATCACGGAAATTCTGTATCCTTCCCTCTCCATCAATCTCTGACTGTCTCCAACCTTCATGGTTATCCATGGACGCCTTCTTGAAACTCTCACCATCGAATCTCTTCTGAAGGAAATAGCAAGCAAAGAATCCACATGTAGAGGTTGTCGATTTCTGATCAGGGGTGTTATTCTGTTTCAAAGTAAAGTCGTAAATTCCCATCTTATCGAGGAGAGGAGTCATTCGTCTCAGAAACATCTTCGGAGCTGCATCCTCTCCTTTATCACCAAGAGAGTTGAAGTACTCAACAGTAGGTTTCTCACCTTCCCGATTAGAGATGTAGACTCCCAACCAATGCTGACCGGGTTGCGATATCTTCTCAGTATTCATTACAAACCCAACTCTCATGTTCGGATGAACTTTCGGAATTAGATCCGTAATCTGATCGGAAGCGATACAACCGATGTATCCCTTCTTTCTGTACGGTCTCATAATCTTGTCGATCTCGATGTTGGAGAGTCCACGATCTCCGATCCGTCCATTTCCGATAAGACTTGATCGTAACTTCTTATCCTCTTCATCCTCTTCATCCTCTTCATCCTCTTCATTTTCATTATTAAGATCAATGATCTCCTTATTAATATTACGTATTCTATTCCTGAAGTCCTCCATCACCTGAGCATATTTCTGTTCCCTATTCTTTGAGGGGTCAGCTCCCTTCTTATTACGCATCTCATCAAATTTAGATTTTACAAAAGTGAGTTTATTCTCTAGTTCTAAACGTCGTTGCTCCTTCTCATTTGGAGGTTTCTCCCCCTTCTCTTCTTCTTCATCCTCTTTATCCTCTTCATCATCAATTATTGGATCTAACTTCGAGGACTCTTTCACCTCTTCGATCTTAACATTATCCTTAGAAGGAGTATAGCCGGAATTGGCGAGCAACTGAATAAGCTCGTCCTTGGATAGTGCTTTATACTTATACTTTGGAGCTCCAAAGTAGTCACTAGCGATCTGATTCATAGCCTCCTTTTTGATTTTCTTGAAATACACTTTGAGTTCAGGATAATTCAATTTCAACTCGGAGACCCTTGATTCCTTAATTCTCGGAGCTTGAGGAATAGTTCCCTTCTCTAACAGTTTCACCTCCTTGGTCAGATCCTGAATCTTCTTATCGTTGTTCTGAATCATGCTTGAGAGTACATTGCTTACACCATAACTAGACCATGGAGAAACATCAACTTTACTCTTCGAGGGTCCCCGAGTTGACCGTTTCTTTCGCTTTCTCTTCCTCTTCTCAGCTAGAAAGGCTTTCAATAGCATCTTGATGAGGTCATATTCCTCATTCCTCTTAACGTCGAGATTGAATCTCTTCTTTCCCAAGCGGATATATCTGATTCCCTTCGCGGAGGTGTAGACCCTAACTCTTCGCTTTCCATTTCCGGATTCGGTCATTATCTTATGCTTCCATAAGAGAATGTGTGTTTATTTAGCAAATGCCTAGTATCGCATGTTCTTTAGAGCTCTTGAGAGTTCCTGAGATGGTACGGAACGAATGTCAGGTCGCTCTCCACCGATTCCGAACATCTGAAGATTGAGTGGTTGTTCCGGAATTGTAGAAGATCCTCGTCCGATCATAGAACCTTTCTCCTCCATCCTCAGGAGCTTCTCCTCCTTCTTAGTTAGTTTCTTCGGTTTCGGTTCTTTAGGTTGTCGCGTCTTCGGTTGGCGAACTTTAGGTTCCTTCGGTTGTCGGATAGGAGCTTTGCGAGTTGGTTTCCTTTTCACGATGTACTCCTCTTCCGATTCCGACTCTGACTCCGATTCCAATTCCGACTCCTGTTTAGACTCCTCTTCCGATTCCGACTCCTCTTCCTCAGTTGGAGCATTGATAACTAACTCCTCCTCGTCTGAATCATCAGATCCGATTTCAATATCCTCACCGTCATCTTCACTTTCGGGTTTCGAGGGACCCCGAGACCCCTTGCTCTTCGAGGACTTACCCTTAGCTACTACAACAAGTTTATCTTTGATCTTCTTAACCATCTCCTTCTTTGGGGCAACTTTCAACAGCTTCTCACCGATAATCTTATTATGGACAGTACAGTAGAGTTTCGAATCAACGTTCTTCTTAGACTTACAATACTGTCCTTTACGCGCTCCTTGCTTGAGAATGTAATTACACTTAGTCTTGAGATCATGAGTTGGTACTTCTTCCTTCTCCTTCTTCGTCGGTTCCTCCTTCACTTCGGGGGACTCCGAGGCGGGGGATTGAACTTCATTTTCAGCGTCCGACATTCTAATTTGCTTCTGTTCTATTACGAGATAAAACTTTAAATATTATATCCAACCGATGTCTTCCATTCTCTCCTCCCAAAAGTACTACATCAACTCCGCTGACAGAATCAAAGGGACTAATCAGTCTTTCGAGATAGGGATTAACATTCCAATCGATAGCGGATTCGACTCTGTAGCTGTTATCGACGCTTCCATCCCATTGTCGTACTATGTGATACGTCAGCCCTATAATGTCTTTACCTTGGTCGAGGGATCCTCATCAGTCAATATTACTATCGTTCCCGGAAACTACAATGTGAACAATTTCCTCACAGCAATGACTACTCTACTGAACACGAATTCCCCAACCGGATACACATACTCAATGACGTTCAGTATAGTCACAGCAAAGTATACGTATTCGGTTTCCGGTAACGGAAGTGTACAGCCTCAGTTTATCTTCAGTGATTTTCTCGTGTCTCAGATGGGATTCTCTAACCACTCTACCAACTCATTCGTTGGAAACCAACTCACCTCTAGCGATGTCATATCCTTTGTTGCGACTCAGGCGTTGTACATAACATGTGATCTTATTACAGACGAAACTAACATCCTCCAATCAATATTCACTAACAACAGTGTTCCCTATAGTTACATCACCTACAGTTGTCAGAATGTCGAACACTACATGAAGAAGCTGTCAACCACAAAGCATAGTTCCATGGTCATCCGACTCATAGATGCTCAGGGACAGGAGATTGATCTGAACGGTATCGATTGGCAACTGACAATCCTCCTCTTCAAGAAGAACAACATAACTCACATGTTCAAGAGTCTTCTAGATTTCATCTCGGTAAAGGAGAAACTTTCTAATCCTATCGACGGGTAACTAGCGTCTAAAGATTCCGTAGTTATTAACTAATCGCAAATCACAAATGTCTGTAGGTCGTCTTCATCCGTCAATGGATTTCGGGTCCGTAACTCAGCGGTCTGGAATCTACCAAAATCAGGATATTCCTGTTCAAGTTCCGCTTGTCAACCCTCTGACATCGGCTTCTCAAACTCTTTTGCTCCAAGTCCCTCCTATCGTTCACAATATGAGTAAATCATCTCTCACCCTCAACTACACTATTCCGAATACATCTGCTGTAGGTCTTTACTTCAATACTTACGAGGATCTGCTAGGGATGGAGGCTTTCTCTAGTCTCACCTTCGGTCCTGCGCAAGGAACCTATCTCTGCCAACTGACAAACCCTGCTCTGTACGCCAAGATTATACCCAAGTTGGATGTGGGCCTCAAACAGTTCATGGATAACGATGACGCAACCGGTTTCCATCTTACAAACACTGCCGTTGCTAATGCAAATGTCGTTCCTGTTGGATATGTAGTCCCTGCAAACAACTCGTATAATCTGGCTGCTGGTACTAACTGGTCTGCTGCGAGCTATCCACAACCTAACTATGTTCGTACTTCAGGGTTAGTTGCTGTTGCCGGATCTATTATTGTATCAAGAACGATTCCTCTTGGACAGCTGACAGGAACTCTCTTCGCCCTGAAACACGATCAGTTCTTCAACACCGTTATGAACTTGACACTGACTACTGCCCCTGCTGCAAACTTCTGCTATACCTCTACATCTGCTGCTACTGGAACTGCTGCTGCTGCTGGAGCGGCTGCAAATATCTATGCTCCTTCTCTATTCAGCGTCACTCTCAATCTCGCTACTCAACAGGATCCGAAGATTGTCGATGATGTTAAGTCATGGGCTAGGTCTGGAGGAATGAGATATCAGATCCCGTTTCTGACTACGATGTCTACTCCTGCTCCTGTTGGAAACAACACCGTTAATGTAAGTCTCAATTCTGCTTATGGTCAAAAACTAAAGAGAATTGTAAGCGTAGCTCAGGGTGTTGCTGCTCAGACTTCTGCAACTGGTTTCTGTCCTACGGATATCTCCAACTACAATGGTAGCAAGATCACCTACATCGGAACAACTCTTGCGGGTACTCAACTTCAGAAGAAGAGTCAGAACAACTGTCTCCTTCCTCTTACGACAGCGGTTGGTAACGTCCTTGATGACTATCGCGAGATGAAGAGATTCACAATCGATACGTGTCTTCAGGATTACCAAGCATACTCTTACAATTGGTTCTGGTGTGACTCCTTCTCAGAGAAGAGTACTACTCCGGCTCTTCAGAACGATCAGATCGATGAGGGAATTCAACTCGGTCTTGGAAACTCTACATATGCGATGAATATGAATGCTGCCGTTGCTCTGAACATCTGGTCGTTCGTTGAAACTATCCGTCATGTTGAGATCGGTTCTGCGGGTCCTGTCATTGTGTAAATCTACTTATTTTCTATTTAGAAAGGAGAGACTCCTTTCTAAATACCTTCATGGCCGACATTCTCCATTCTCAGAACGTACACTTCATATGGAATACTCAAGTCAATCGCGACTCAATTTCGCTTCCACACAACCTACAGTTCGTTCCGGATGTCGCAATCGTACGTCAGATCAGTTACATCGATGGAACTCCGGATGTCAACTACGGTCAATACTATATCTGGAGCAGTATTCGAGGAGGTGGATTCCTAGGATCGTTCAACGTCTCACAAGGATCTACGACCGCTTCATCTACGTTTGGTCAGAGTAGCTTCCTCAGTAATCCACAGACTTTTCTCTCTGATGTACGTAACATTGGAAATAACGTCACGTTCCAAATCCAACAGTTCGTCGCTGGTGTTGCGGTAAATCAAACGACTCTTCTAGGATCGATTTGCGTTCAGATCGATTTCCTGAAGTTTAAGAGTACGTAATTCTTAGACAATAGTAGAGAGAGAGATGTCTTCCATCGTAACTAAGAAGATCAACAACATCAAAGTTAAGGCGGTACCGGTAATTCACCCTCCCGATACGCGTCCTGTTCTCGGAGAGAAACTGTTCTCTATTGTTAACTCCAACACATTCATGTGTGCTAAACGAGGTAGTGGAAAGACAAGTGTTATTTATAAGGCAATCGATGAATGCGCGAACAAGGATACGAAAGTAATAGCAATCTCCGGGTCAATGAATAACGATAAATCCTGGTTAGCGATTCAGAGGCTATGTGAGAAGAAGAAAATCTCCCTGGAAACCTATACGAGTATCTGGGATGATGAAGGAGATAACGTTCTTGAGATCTTGACGAATAAGCTCAAAGCTCTCAATGAAGGAAAAGAGACAGAGGAGGAGGAAGAGGATGGGTTCTCGGGGTCCCTCGAAGAGAGTCTAGAATTTGTTCCTACAGGAGGGATTGACATATTTGGGATGCCTACCAAAGGATCGGGTCCCTCGAAATCGAAGAAGAGACGATCTAAATATCAATCACCGGCTTGGTTACTGATTCTTGATGATATCCCTAATGAATTGAAAAACAGTTACGTTACCGCGGCTCTCAAGTTGTTCCGTCATTGGGGTAAGATTATCATCTCTTCTCAATCAGTGAACGATCTCTCTAAATCCGGAAGGAACCAACTTGACTACGTCATCCTCTTCAGAGGAATGCCTGTTGAGAAGTTAGAGGAGATCTGGAGAGCTTGTGCTCTACCGATAACAATGGATCAGTTTGAGGCGATGTACAACTTCGCTACGAGAGAGAAGTATCAATTCCTGTACGTTGACACAGCTAATAACGAGTATAGGAAAAATTTCTCTGAGATGATCGAGATTCCTCCTCCTATTCCTTCATTAAAGAGAAGGAGATAAGATATTAACGTTACAGAGAATGCCAAAGAGTTACGCTAGTCAAATCCATCAGGTAGTGAAAGCAAACAAGCTCATCTCTAGGGGCTTGAAAATGATTCCTCATCCCATCGCTCAGAAGGCATCTAAGATAGCCGAAGATTTTGGATACGGCGAGAAGAAGAAGAAGAGGAAGAGAAAGCAATCTGGAAGGGGGTTAGGATCGATTGCGGGAAGTGTATTTGATCACATCTTTGGAACTGGAGCGAAAAAGCCAAAAAAGGTTCGTTTGGTGCGCATGTAGATCCCACATAAACATATTTTATAACTGAATTCCTTAGTTATAAAAATGTCTCAGTATCAGTCACTCTTGGGCTTGTCAAGTGTTGATTCTGATACGATTAACGCTGACACAGTCGTCATTCAAAAGGATCTTACGGTCTTTGGAAACTCAACTCTTTCATCGTTAATTCTCCCTACAAATGCGTTTACTAATGATGTTCTGACATGTAATGATTTGTCAGGATCCGCTGTGTGGAAAACTCCTGCAATTCCAACTTTAATCGGAGATACAACAGGATTAGCTAATGCAAATCAAGTTAACACACTTGCTGGAGGAACAATTCCTGTTTCATCAGTGGTTACTTTATCCGGAGCTCAAACACTGACGAACAAGACTCTCACTCTCCCGATAATTTCGTCGATATCGAACACCGGAACCTTAACTCTTCCGACATCAACCGATACTCTGATTGGGAGAAACACTGTTGATACACTGACTAACAAGACTCTTACG
>JAQTUL010000037.1 GCA_028710275.1 Candidatus Colwelliibacteriota bacterium
TGGAGCATGTTTCGCAGCAAGTTGGCGTCACTCCAGGGAAGATAACCTCGGTAAGCATTTCAGCCCACATATATGAGTATGACTGGGATGATGTGAGTGCGATAGTGGGATGATGTCTGTGATTATTCGTATTTCATCCTAACTCGCTCTACTAGCTTTTTATTAGAGAGCGGGATTGATCTGGGATAGATTCGAGAATGATTTAGATATAAAATATTAAGAACACTGTGGTCTATATCATGTAAGCAATAGAGAACTGATAAAGAATTCTTTGGATAACTCTAGTATATATAAATTAAAACGAAGAAATAGTTCGGATATATCACCAATTGGGAAAGATATGGGAACCAAGTTGGGGTATAAGTAGTTATACGCAATCGTGAGCAAAAGGGCTAAAACGATAGGCGGATTATGAGTGTGGAGCAATGCACATCAAACAAAAGTTTCAATGTGAAAAGTACGCGTTATGTCATACTACCAGCAAAGACATCCATACTGACTGGGTGAAAATATGACGAATAACAGCACGAAACTCAATAGGAACTACGGTTATGATATTATTATTAATACATTTGAAACATCTCTAAGGAGATATCTTGCAAACGAAGTGTTTATCATAAACTATGGTAATGACTGGAAAAAGTACATTCCAGATGGTGTTCTGGATGAACTGTTTCGGACAAAAGAGTACCAAATGCCCGAAGAATGTTCAATAGATGATTTTTTTGAAGAACTTACCTTCCTTAATCTAAAAGACATTATTGTTTTCTCTAATAACTTCAAACTGACAACACCGTTCTTGGGAGCGATAAGCAAGGACAAATTCATAGAGTTAATGGATGAACTGAATAGGCACAGAAGAAAAATTGCTCATGCAAAGTCGACCTTTAGTAACTTAGATTTATTAAAAGCGATCGAGTATGTTGAACTGTTATGCCAGGGGGAAGCGGCAAAGGAAGTAAGGCTCTATTTACAGAATGAGCAGTACAAAAATGCCAAAGATGTCCCTCTCGACTTCTTCGATGAATACGAATGCCAAAACAATCTCCCACCTGAGGATTATGATCTGGATGGTGGTTTCGTCGGGCGTGAAAAGGAAATACGAGCATTAAAGAAATTGCTAAAGTCAGATCAGGATAGGATTATAACTATTACCGGGGCAGGCGGTGTTGGGAAAACTGCAATCGCACTGAAATTGGCGTACTCGTTTTTGTCAGAGCCCCAGAACCCATTTGACGCTATTATGTGGTTCAGTGCAAAGGCAAGCAAACTAACTGATGCAGGCATAGTGCCACTGGTATCTGATATAAGAAGTGATGAACAACTAATTGCAGATATTCTAAACATAGTAGATTCTAAGATAGCTCAAAATTTCAAGGAAGCCAAAGTCCCCTTAGAGTCATACAAAACGCACCTTTACAACATATTTTCCTCTCAAAAGTGCTTGATCATCATTGATAACCTAGAAACTATCCTCAAAGATGATGCATTGATTACTTTTATAAAAGATATCCCGCGTCCCTCAAAAGCCCTGATTACAAGTAGAAAAGGATTGGGTGAGATCGAGAGGAGATATCCCATAACAGATATGCTGGAAAACGATGCAATACAATTGTTTAGGATCATCGCTAAGGAACGAAACAGGCCGGACCTTCTACGCCTCAATAACGAAATAGTATCCGAACTCGTGAGACGAGTGAAACACTATCCATTAGTAATTAAGTGGTCAATAGGGCAAGTATGTCTTGGAAAAGACCTAGATGCAGCATTCTCTCAGATATTTGCAGGAGAAAGTGATATTGCTAAATTCAGTTTCAATGACATTTTCTCGCTATTATCGGATAATTCAAAAGCTATTCTATTCAGCATGATTGTGTATGGAGACAAACCGGTTTCAAGATATGTGTTAACGCATCTTCCTAACTTGACCGATGATCAATTCGAGGATGCCATCAGGGAGTTGATGATGGCTTCGTTTGTGTTCTCAGAAAACAAAGAAATGGAGTCAAGAATTGTCACAGAGTTTTCGATGTTAACATTGACTAGAGGTTTCATAGAGAACAAGCTTGATGAGGATGAGAAGACTAAACAAATGCTCCAGACAAGGTATTATCATCTATTGGAGCAAATCCAAGAGGTAGAGAAGTCCAAGTCTGGGTATTACCAATTGCTATTTTCCCTTGGCATTAAAACTCTTGATGAAGGGGTAGCTTTCAATTATGTGAAGACGGCCAAGGAGTTTTATTACCAAGGAGATAAAGATAATGCGGAAAAAAACTTTGAGCAGGCAATCAAGATTGCTCCGAAGTTTCCGTACGCGATAATGGAATATTCAAAGTTTAAGTTTAACACAGGTCATATCTATAAAGCGCTCGAACTTGCAAAGAAGGCCATACAAGCTGATCCGGAAAATTATCATTCTTGGTTTAGTTATGGGATCTCTCTCAAGAGGGCTCAAAAGTTCCCCGAAGCAATCGAGTCACTGCAAAAAGCAAAGGAACTCAACCCCAAGCATCTTCCAATATTCAACGAGCTTGGTAGGGTGTATACATTCACCAGCGATTACGAAAAGGCAGAAGCAGAATTCGTAGGGGCATTGACAGAGGAGAAGCATCCAAACTTTCGACACAAGTTGATGACTCTCCAATTTTTAGCAGACAATTACAAGCGATGGGCGGAGGCATTTGTATCAAGAAGGGACATTAATGGTCAGATCGAGATGCTAAATAAAGCATTTGAGACTATTCTGAAAGCACTTGAAATTGCACCGAAAGATAGGGTGATTTGGAACTTCTATCGTAATATTTGTATAGATTTGGGGTTAGCGTTGTCCAATAAAAAGGGATTTGCCGAAGGAAAACCTTATCTGGAAAAGTGTCTTCAGAACATGAAGTTTGGTCAAACAACGATTATTCCAGATAGTGAGATAATTGCTAAGGCCTGTTTTTACCTTGCAGCTTTGAGCATGAACGAAAGCGATAGAAATACCGCACAGATAGAGACTTATATTAATCGTGGACTGGCTAATTGCATGGTTGGTTCAAAATACTTCGACAAATTAAAAGAACTTCAGAGCCAGCTTCTGCAGAAAGATCCGTCGAAAAAAAGCGTAGATGATAGGAAATATGGTAGGATTAGGTATTATAATCGAGGGAGAAAATTCGGTATTATAGAAATTGGGAATGAAACTCACTTGTTCCTTATCTCAGGATTTCGCTATAGGCTGGCAACAGAAACACTCTATAAATTAGATGGAATGACCGTCTCATTTATTCTCATCAAGAACCCGGATAGAGAGGGGTTAATGTTACCAATTGACATAGTTCTTGAGGAGGAGTGAACCGATTGTATCAGGAAACATCATCTGAAGTTCAATGTACACATAATAGACAAAAGAGGGGTATATATGTACGAAAACAGACAGAATGTGGACCTTTTGCCCATGCCTCTTCGGTCGCTACGCTCCCTAGTCCTCGCCTTTGGCTCGATCATATAACAGAGCGCATCTGGCTACGGCGGTGCTTCGCACCTACGCCCAAATTGCCTTTGACTACTTCTTTTATCCGCAAAACGTTATCTGACATATCCCTAAAAATAGAGGTGAAAGATGACCAACTTGAAATGGACAATAGGGGAAGTGGAA
>JAQTUL010000025.1 GCA_028710275.1 Candidatus Colwelliibacteriota bacterium
CCAAAGACGGAGGAACAGATGCAGGAAGACTGGAGATAGGTTCAGATCTGAATCTCTGGAGGACAGCGAGTGGGCTTGTGGGGTATTGGCCGTTCGAGGGAACGGGAGCAATATCGAACGGCCAGACGGTGGGATTTACCGATTCGTCTGGCAGAAATAATAATGGAACTGCTTATAATACGAATGGAACAGGTATGTCTTTTGTTACTGGAATAATAGGGAATGCTATTCAATTTGATGGAGTAGATGACAACGTAAGTATACCCGACAATGCTTCACTCAATTTTGGGACATCAGATTTTAGTGTATCTGCCTGGATTTTTTATAATGGATTTTATAATCAGGGTAGTGCGTGGAATATGTTTATAGGTAAGGGATCAACTCAATCTACCGGAGGCGACGCTTTTGGTTTGGGTACTGGTAGTGATAATAAGGCTCGATTCATGGTTCGTGAAACGAGTAATTCGACAATAAACAATACGGGTATAACTGACGGAGAATGGCATTATATTACAGCTGTCAGGGCAGGTACGACTTCAAAAATATACGTAGATGGTAATATTGGAACAGATATTACCATATCGGGAACGGTATCAAACGTATTTCCGTTAGTTATAGGCAGAGATAGTACAGCGACCAGATGTATAAATGGTCGAGTTGATGATGTTCGTATATATAACAGAGCTTTATCTGTTTCCGAAATAAAAGCTATTTATAGTGCTGGTAAATAGTCTTTAGGTCTCGTAACCGCCCAGATTTTATTATAAAATGCCTCTAATGGCTTCCAGAAGGGTAAAGCAGTTCGGTTACGGGTTTTTGTATCTCCTCATAATGGTCCTTTTAGGTGTTGGGGCTTATTTTCTTATGTTCAAGCCGATGCCGACCTGCACGGATGGCATATTAAACCAGAAAGAGGAGGAGGTAGATTGCGGCGGACCATGCGGTGGCTGCGATTTGAGGCATCTTAAGATAAATATTACGGAGAAAAAATTCTTCGATATCTCCAGCCTAAAACAGACCACCTTCTATCTAGAATTCGAGAATCAGAGCGGAGCTTATTGGGTTAATAATTTTCATTATGTCTTGAATGTCTATAATATCCTTGGCACAAGGACGGCTGTCTTTTCCGGAAATTCGACTATCCCTCCTAATTCAAAAAGGGTAATCCCGATAGTGGGTACGCCGATTGATGCTAAGGACATATCAAGAGTAGATCTTGGAGTAGAAGACCCCGAATGGACTCCGACCGTTGAATACAGGCCGTCTCCGATATCCATCTCTGGAGCAAAAAGCCAAAAACTTCAGAACGGGAAGATATACACTTCCGGATTTCTCGTAAATGATTCCCAAAACACCATCAGAAACATTTCTGTCGGATCCTTGTTTAAAGACGGGGAGGGGAGATTGATAAATGTTTCATCAACTAAAATAGATGAGGTCGCCGCCTTCTCAAAGACTGCTTTTGAGATATATCTTGTTCCGAATGCCAAACCGACGATAGATCTTTCGAGGACGGAGATATTCACGGAAATAATGAAATAACAGCTATAAAACCTAGTTATAGCTTTATTTATTGGAGGTCATATAAAAATATCGAAGACGGTCTAGTGGTGGAATAATGGGGAAAATAAATGTTTACTTGGCTTAGAAAAATAGATTGGGCTTTGATGGGTTCGATCGGTCTAATAGTGGCGGCCGGTCTTGTTATGCTTGCTTCAAGCGCTCCAGATCTTTTTCTAAAGCAGACAATAGTGGCTGTGGTTGGTTTTTCCATAGCTATCATAGGGTCTCTTATAGATATAAGGCCTTTTGTCAGTTACAGATGGACTCTCCTCACGCTCTTTATGATGAGCATATTGGGACTTATCCTCGTTCACATCTTAGGCACGGAGGTTAATGGAGCTAAGAGCTGGATAGATCTTGGCTTTTTTAATCTCCAACCTTCTGAGTTTGCAAAGGTGACACTAATGCTTGTTCTTGCCGCCTTTTTCAGCAGAAGACATATCGGCATAAGAAGATTGGGGGTTATTGCCGGTTCCTTCGCTTACTTTATCGTTCCAGCACTTCTAATATTGACCGAGCCTGATCTCGGATCAGCTCTAATATTCTTCGGTATATGGTTTGGTTTTCTTCTTGTCGCCGGATTACCCTTAAAACATATTCTGGCCTCGCTCGCTCTTTTTGTGATAGCTGGGACGTTGGCTTGGAGTTTTGTTCTTAGGGATTATCAGAAAGAGAGGATATCGGCCGTATTCCATCCGGAAGCGGATCCATTAGGCGTGAATTACAATGTTATACAATCGAAGAACGCTATCGGTTCCGCCGGTATCTTTGGAAAGGGTTTTAAGCAAGGGGCAATAGTCCAACTAGGATTTTTGCCTGCGGCACAGACGGATTTTGCATTTGCTTCCTTCACTGAAGAGTGGGGACTCCTAGGGGCCACTATAGTTCTGATGGCTTTTGGTATAATGATATATCGAATAGCTGTGATAGGAGGGCAGGCCAGGGGTAATTTCTATAAATTTATGTGTCTTGGTGCGATTATCTTCTTCGGGCTGCATTTTATGGTTAATCTCGGGTCGGTTCTCGGCCTCTTACCTGTTATCGGTGTCGTATTCCCATTTCTCAGCTATGGGGGGTCGAATTTGTTGACTTCGTTCGTAATAATCGGTATTATCCAAAGCATTGCTGCGAAGACAGCTGTTTAAATCCCTGGCCGCTCTAACGGTCATAGCCCTTTTAGGCCTGGCCGGTATTTTCGCCTTTAAACAATACCGGAACGAAAAGGCCTTGGAATTGAAGTGTCCGGAGGCAACGGTCACTGCTCTTCCAGGCTATTCCGCTAAACAGATCGATCAGATCCTTATATCAAAAGGAGTGATAAAGGCGGGGGAAAACATAGCCGACTTCGATATCAGCCGCTTTAAGGACGAATATTGGTTCTTGAAGGACGCTCAGGGTGTGGAGGGTTTTCTTTACCCCGACACCTATAGGTTTTGCCTTGATACACCCCCCGAGGATGTAATCAAGAGGTTCTTGGATAACTTTGAGACCAGGACAAAGACGGTTTTTACGAGCCTTACTGGTTCGTATGACGCTTTAATACTGGCCTCGCTGGTGGAGAAGGAAGTTCCTGATAATGAAGAAGAACGACGACTGGTCGCCGGACTTCTAATCGGAAGAATGAGGGACAATATGAGATTACAGGTGGATGCGACGCTGTGTTATGCCAAATACAAGTCTATCTGTCCTGAAAATTTTTCTGTGTCTCCCAAGGATAAAGAGACGGATTCGCCTTATAACACTTATAAGAATAAAGGTTTACCGCCAGGGCCGATCGGTAATCCTGATATAAGCGCCATAAGAGCCGCTATCGCTCCTAAAACTTCTGAGTATCGGTACTATATCTCCGATCCAATTACTAAGAGAACCATATTCGCCAAAACCCTTGACGAACACAATAGAAACGTCGTTAAATATCTGAGATAAACGAACCAAAAACCCAAAGCTAATTGGAGGGTTTTTTATTTGTCAAATGACCAAACAAAAAACGAAGGTATTTTCTTCCCACCCGGGATCGTTCGTAAAAGAGCCAGATCTCGTCGCGATACAGATAGACTCGTTTGACTGGTTCAAAGAAAAAGGGCTTAAAGAGCTCCTAAAGGAAGTTTCTCCGATATATGACTATTCGGGAAAGGAATTCGAGCTCAATTTTAAGGATTTCTATTTTGACGAGCCGAAATTCTCAATAGAAGAGGCTAAGGATAAGGCACTTACCTATGAAGCGCCTCTTCGCATGAAGGTAGAGCTCACAAACCTCGTCACTAAGAAAAAGTTCGATCAGGAGATATATTTCGGGGATTTCCCGATGATGACGAAGAATGGAACTTTCATTATAAATGGCGTTGAGCGCGTCATCATCTCGCAGTTGGTCCGTTCTCCCGGTGTTTATTTTGTATCTGAAGTAGCTCGCGGACAGCGCTATTTTGGAGCAAAGATAATTCCGAACAGGGGAGCCTGGCTCGAATTCATAACTGATCCCGACGATACTATCCAGGTAAAGATAGATCGCCACAGAAAGGTTCCCGTCACCTCGCTTCTTAAGGTGTTTGGATATGACACCGAAGAATCGCTAAAGGCCACCTTTACGACCGAGGATGAACTTAGATATATAGAAGCGTCATTGAAGAAGGATGCCGCGAAGACTTCTGCCGAGAGCTATATGGAGATATACCGCCGTCTCAGACCGGGAGATCTTGCAACCGCTGATGCGGCAAAGAGTCTTGTTGATTCAATGTTTAAGAGAGAGGATCGCTATGATCTTTCGGAGGTCGGACGTTTTAAAATAAATCAGAGATTAGGAGTCCAAGAGAGCGAGTCTAAGCTTCTCGAAGCTTCCGATCTCGTCCGTATAATCAAGCAGATAATCGCGCTGAACAACGATAGTCATGCTATATCTGATGATATAGACCATCTTGGTAATAGGAGGGTTCGCGCCGTCGGTGAGCTTCTTCAAATGAGAATGAGGCTTGGCTTCAGCCGTATGAGGAGAATAGTACAGGACAGGATGTCGACCCTTGAAAAGCCGACACTAACCCCAGTTCAACTTATTAATGTAAGGCCGCTTATCGCCGCTGTTCGTGATTTCTTCGCGACGAGCTCCATGTCTCAGTTTATGGATCAGGTAAACCCGCTTACCGAGCTTGAGCATAAGAGGAGGATATCCGCGCTCGGGCCAGGCGGACTCACGAAGGAAAGGGCTGGTTTCGAGGTTCGCGATGTTCACTCCTCGCACTACGGCCGTCTTTGTCCTATTCAGACCCCTGAAGGACAAAACATCGGTCTCATTAACTATCTGTCTATATTTGCCCACACTAATAAGCACGGTTTTATCGAGGCTCCTTATGTGAAGCTTGAAAAGGGAAAGCTGACAAAGGAAATAGTCTGGCTTGACGCTTTCGATGAGGAAAAGTACAAGATTGTGCATTCTGGATCGAAAATCGATGTCGAGAAGGGAATGTTTGTTGATAAGGTTGTTGAAGCCCGCTATCTCGGAAAACCGACTAATATACCCAGAGAGGAAGCTGATCTTATGGATGTAGGTCCTTCAGAGATTCTTTCCGTTGGAGCTGCCCTTATTCCATTCCTTGAGAACGACGATGCAAAACGTGCTCTCATGGGATCAAACATGCAGAAACAGGCCGTTCCGTCTGTAAAGCCGGAGATTCCGCTTGTCGGAACTGGTATGGAGAGAAAGGCTGCCTATGATTCCGGACATGTCATCATTGCCGAAGAGAGCGGAGTAGTTCATTCCGTTGATTCTTCGCATATAACTATCATGGAAGAAGGGGGGAAGAAGAGAATCTATACCCTCGAGAAGTTCAGGATGACTAACCAGTACATAGCTTTCTCTTACAGACCGATTGTTAAGATCGGAGATAAAGTAAAGAAGGGAGATGTTATCGGTGACGGACCCTCCACTAAGGATGGTGTACTGGCGCTCGGACAAAATCTCACGGTAGCCTTCGTTTCATGGGAGGGAGCAAATTATGAAGATGCCATCATCATATCGGAGAAAGTTGTCCAGCAGGACAGATATACTTCCGTACACATCGAGGATTTCACCTGCGATGTACGCGATACGAAGCTTGGTCCAGAGGTTACTACTCCCGATATTCCAAACGTTTCAGAGGATAAACTTAAGAACCTCGATGAGGAAGGAATAGTCCGCATAGGAGCGGAAGTTGAGGCCGGAGATATATTGGTCGGAAAAATATCCCCTAAGGGGGAAGCGGAGCTTACCTCAGAAGAAAGACTTTTAAGAGCTATCTTCGGAGAAAAAGCCAGAGATGTTAAAGACACCTCCCTTACTGTTCCTCATGGAAAGAGCGGTCGCGTCGTCGGTGTGCGCATTTTCGACAGGGAAAAAGGAGATAAGCTTGAGCCAGGAGTTATTCGCAGGATACAGGTTCAGCTTGCTTCCTTAAGGAATATTCAAGCAGGAGATAAGATGGCCGGACGTCATGGAAATAAAGGCGTCATCTCAATGATCAGGCCGATAGAGGATATGCCATTCCTCGAGGACGGAACCCCAGTCGATATCATCCTTAATCCGCTTGGTGTTGCAAGCCGTATGAACCTCGGACAGATATTGGAGACTCATCTCGGATGGGCCGCCGATAAGCTTGGTTACATAGCCCATACACCGGCGCTCTCAGGAGCAAAGGAAGATGAGATAAGGGATGAGCTTATAAGAGCTGGTCTTCCTGAAGATGGAAAGATGACCGTCTATGACGGACGCACCGGACAGCCTTTCAATAGAAAGGTGACTGTTGGAAAAATATATATGTTGAAGCTTAACCATATGGTGCTTGATAAGGTCCATATGCGTTCCATCGGACCTTACAGCCTCATTACCCAGCAACCGCTTGGAGGAAAGGCTCAGTTTGGAGGACAGAGGTTTGGAGAAATGGAAGTGTGGGCGCTTGAAGGATATGGTGCTTCGCACACCCTTCAAGAGATGCTCACCATCAAATCTGACGATGTAATTGGAAGAAGCGCTGCTTATGAATCGATTGTAAGGGGCGAGAAGATAAAGCAGCCGAACATCCCCGCGACCTTCAATGTAATGATGAGTGAGCTTAAGGCCTTGGCGCTGAACATAGAACTTACACTAGAAGGAGAATCGACAGAACCAGAGAAAGGTGGAGGGACGGAGGAAGTAGGAGGGAAAAGGTCCAGGATCCAAGACAAAGAAGAAGAATAAACACCAATGGAGAACTTCGACGCTATCAAACTGAAGGTTGCCTCCCCTGAGGAAATACTCCGCTGGTCATATGGCGAGGTTATAAAGCCTGAGACCATCAACTATCGAACTCAGCGTCCGGAAAAAGACGGTCTTTTTTCCGAGCGTATCTTCGGGCCCACAAAAGACTACGAATGCTATTGTGGAAAGTATAAGAAGGTCAGATATAAGGGTGTAAAATGCGACAAGTGCGGAGTAGAGGTGACCCGCGCCGCCGTTCGTCGCGAGAGAATGGGCCACATAAAGCTCGCTGCTCCGGTTGCTCATATCTGGTTTATGAGGAGCGTTCCGTCTAGGATAGGTCTCGCTATCAATGTTCCCGTCTCCAAGCTTGAAAAGGTTGTCTATTATGCGGCTTTCATTGTGGTATCTGTTGATGAAGAACAGAGAAAGTCGGCGGTTGCAGAAATCGATAGGGAACTTAAATCACGCAAGAAGATAGAGGACGACCAGAAAGACGAACTCGAGAGTGCGGCAGAGGCTGCTAGGCAGACAATAAAGGACCTCCGTCCAGGAATGGTTCTTTCGGAAGTCGAATATCATAATCTTTCAAGGAGATTTGGCGATGTTTTTGTCGCGATGCAGGGAGCTGAAGGTATCAGGAAAGTACTCGAGAACGTCGACGCTGACCGCGAGATAGCGGCTGTAGAGAAGGAATTTACGAAGACTGATGATTTGAATCGCAGGCAGCATCTGGCAAGAAGGCTTAAATTCTTTACTGCCATGAAGAGGAGTGGTATCCGTCCTGAGTGGATGGTAATGACTGTTCTTCCGATACTTCCGCCGGACCTTCGTCCAATGGTTGCATTGGATGGTGGCAGGTATGCCACTTCCGACCTCAATGACCTCTATAGGAGGGTTATTAATCGTAATAACCGTCTCAAGAAACTGCTCGAGCTCAAGGCTCCGGAGATTATCGTTGTTAACGAGAAGCGTATGCTTCAGGAAGCCGTCGATGCCTTGATAGATAACACTGCCCGTATGGGAAGGGCTCAACTTACTTCTAGAAGGAGGCCTCTTCGTTCATTGGCTGACATGTTGAAAGGAAAGCAAGGACGTTTCAGGCAGAACCTACTCGGAAAGCGTGTCGATTATTCAGGTCGTTCCGTTATCGTTGTCGGACCTAAACTTAAATATGACGAGTGTGGACTTCCAAAGAAGATGGCGCTTGAGCTCTTTAAGCCATTTGTCATCGGTAAGATACTTGAGAGAGGGCTTGCTCATAACGTGAAGAACGCGAATCGTCTGATTGAATCTGGTCCGGCCGAGGTCTGGGAAATACTTGAAGAAGTCATCCAGAATCGCTTCGTGCTCTTGAACCGCGCTCCTACTTTGCACAGACTCGGTATCCAGGCCTTCAAGCCTATGCTTATTGAGGATCTTACAATCCAGATTCCGCCGCTTGTCTGTTCCGGCTTCAATGCCGACTTCGACGGTGACCAGATGGCCGTCCATCTTCCCCTTACCGAAGAAGGACAGAAAGAGGCTGGGACCCTTATGCTTTCAAGTAATAATATCCTGAAGCCTGCCTCCGGAACTCCTGTTCCTGGACCATGGAACGATATAGTTCTTGGATCATTCTATCTGACCGAAGAGGAATCAGATGCCAAGGGTGCCGGGAAGATATTCTCGAGTGAGGAGGAAGCTCTGCTTGCTTATGAGTTCGGTGATGCCGATCTCAGAGCTCCGATAAAAATCGGTAAGGACTTTTCTACCACTGCGGGAAGAATAATCTTTAACCGCGCTTTGCCGGAAGACTTCGAATACGTTAATAGCCCCATAAACAAGAAGGCTCTTTCCGCTCTTTTCTCAAAGATAATCGAGAAATACGGATTCCAGAAGACTAACGACATCTTGGATGCCATATCTCAGCTTGGATTCGAGTATTCGACCATATCAGGAATAACTTGGAGTATTTCCGATCTCACTGTTCCTGCTGAAAAGAAGGATATCCTTGCAAACGGCCATAAGCTTGTTGAATCGATTACGGGCCAATATCAGGAAGGGCTTCTTACGAACGATGAAAGAAGGGCTCGCGTTATAGAGGTATGGAGTAAGGTTAAGGGTGAAATCGAGAAAGTCGTCGCGACTGCCCTCGATTCCAAAAATCCTGTCTATAAAATAGTTTCTTCGGGTGCTCGCGGAAGCTGGGAACAGCTGAATCAGATGATGGGTATGAGAGGACTCGTTAAAAATCCTCAGGGTGAGACAATAGATCTTCCGGTTACCTCCTGCTATAAGGAAGGTTTTACTCCTCTTCAATACTTTAATTCTGTCCATGGAAACAGAAAGGGACTTGTCGATACCGCCCTGAAGACGGCAGAAGCCGGATATCTTACGAGGCGCATGATCGATGTAGCCCAGGATGTCATAATCAGAGAGGAAGATTGCAGAACTAAAGAGGGTATCGAAGTGAGAAGGGAGGATGGAGGAGAATTTGGCCATAAGTTCTCTGATAGACTTTTTTCAAGAACTCCCGTCGATGACGTCACTGATGGCGATAAGCTGATCATAGCTGCCGGTGAGCCGATAACTTTCAAGATAGCCCAGGAGATAGAGACTTCCGACGTAAAGTCCGTGAAGGTAAGGTCTCCGTTAACCTGCAAGACGCTCTATGGAGCTTGTGCTAAGTGTTATGGACTTGACCTTGGAACCAATCGGCCCATCAAGATTGGCGAAGCTGTTGGTATCGTAGCCGCTCAGTCTATCGGAGAGCCTGGAACTCAGCTCACGCTGCGCACAACCCACTCGGGAGGTGCGGCGCGTGTTGACATTACTTCCGGTCTTCCCCGTGTCGAGGAGCTTTTCGAGGTAAGGACCCCGAAAGGAAAGGCTGTGCTTGTCGAGTTTGACGCGGTTGTCGATTCGATTGAGGAAAAAGGCAATGCTAGAATCGTTAAATTAAAGGCTCTTACTAATAAGTCTAAGAAAGAGAGGATTGTCGAATATCAATTTCCTAGGATTGTTCTTCTGAACGTCGAGACTGGTCAGACCGTCGATAAGGGCTATGCCATATCGGAAGGAAGCCTTGATCTTAAAGAACTTTATGCCTTGAGAGGTAAAGAGGCTGTCTATCGCTATATAGTCCAAGAGGTCCAGAGGATATACCTTTCTGAGGGTGCCGGTATCAGTAATAAACATATCGAGGTTATCATCAGACAGATGTTCGGACGCGTAAGAATAACCGCTTCCGGCGAGAGTGAGCTGGTTATCGGAGAGATAATCGATAAGTCTAGATTCTTTGAGATTAATAGATCTCTTAAGAAGGCAGGCAAGGAGCCAGCTAGAGCCGAGGAACTTCTTCTCGGAATAACCAAGGCCGCCCTTACTTCCGAAGGATTCCTTTCGGCGGCATCTTTCCAAGAAACTGCCAGAGTTCTTGTCACCGCTGCGAGCGAGGGTAAGATAGATGGCCTTCGTGGTCTTAAGGAAAACGTCATTATTGGAAGATTGCTGCCTATAGGAACCACCTACAGAAACGAATTTGAGGTGGAGCCGTTAGAAGAGGGTGTTGAGGAACAGGTCCAGTCGGAGCCTGCGCCTAAATTGACAGAAGAGTAACCTTTTGATAGTTTTACTAAGCAAAATGTCTGAGGGAAAGAAACATTACGAGATATCTTTTCTCGCCAGAAACGAGGGAGATAAAGACCTGGTTACCAAAGCTCTCGCCGATATCGGCGCTGAGATAACCAATCAGGGAAGATATTCAGAGATAAGATTGGCCTATCCTGTCAAAAAGCAGACTGTGGCGTACTTCGGTTTCTATGATTTCATGGCCGAAGCCGACAAAATAGCTGTATTGGAAGGAGTTCTTAGATATTCCGAAGCGATACTTCGCAGTCTCATAATAACTCCGCCTCCGAGAAAGCCCGCTCCGCGCGCTGAAAGGAGACCGGTTGAGGGTAGCAGCGCAGCTCCGGCAGAGATAGAAGCTCCTGAAGCTAATGAGGAGATTGAAGCTCCGGAACCGGTGGCCGAAAAGTCTGAGGAACCAGAAGTGAACGAGGAACTTCTCGATCAGAAGCTTAACGAGATCATCAAATAACGACCAATGAATCTCAACAAAGTTCTCATCATGGGCAGATTGACCGCCGATCCGGAGGTCAAGACGACTCCTACCGGAACCCAGGTTGCAACGTTTAGCGTTGCTACAAACAGGGTCTGGACCGATAAGACCGGTTCAAAGAAGGAGGAGGTAGAATTCCATAATGTCGTTCTTTGGGGGAGACAGGCGGCCGTCGCTGGCCAGTTTCTGTCGAAGGGAGGCGTGGTGTTTGTCGAAGGAAGACTTCAGACCAGAAGCTGGCAGGGGAAAGACGGAGTTACCAGAAGAGTGACTGAAATAATAGGAGAGATGATACAGCTCGGACCAAGGTCCACCGGGGGCGAAAGAAGAGAGACTTCGCCTGCCCCGTCCGCCGCTTCGGAAGAGGATCATTTTAACGAAGTGCCGGTTATCGAGCTTGAAGATGAAAGCGAAATAAAGCCAGAGGATCTTCCGTTCTAAGCGGATGTGAGAATCTAAAGAAATCTAAACGAATGTTCAACAAGAATATAATTGAAAGGCAGTGTTACTTCTGCTCGCAGAATCTCGAGGATATCGATTTCAAGGATGTCGATATGGTCAGGAGGTTTGTTTCCGGACAGGCTAAGATCATTGATCCTAAGCACACCGGAACCTGCGCTAAGCATCAAAGGAAGCTTGCTCAGGCCGTAAAGAGAGCCAGATTTATGGCCCTTCTTCACTTTGTAAAGAGATAACCTATGTTTGCCTTCGAAAGGGGGATTTCAGAAGTCGTCTTCAGGTTCGTGAACCAAGCGGTTTTTCTTAAGCCGCTATTGGTGTTTTGCGCGGAGATTTTGCCTTATATAATAATCGCTGTATTTATCGTTAAGCTTTTTTCCATAAAGAGCTTAAAACTGAGATATCATCATCTTTTCACCGTTTCTCTAGGCGTTCTTATATCAAGAGGGTTAGTCGCCGAGGTTATAGGTCATTTCTTCAGGGTGGCGAGACCGTTTATAACCTTAAACCTTGAGCCAATAATAAATCATCCCGATACTGCCAGCTTTCCGTCGGGACATATGTCATTTCTTACGCCGATAGCGATCATGGCGATAGGGATGGATAAAAAAATGGGATATCAGCTTCTCGGAGCGACGATTGTCTGCGGAATATCAAGAATGGCCCTAGGTCTTCATTGGCCAAGCGATATATTGGGAGGAATAGCAGTCGGCCTAATAGGCTATATCATCGCTGACCGGCTGGTTCCGAAAAAGCTCTCATAACAGACATATCACGGAAGGCGGCCCGATGGGCCGCTTTTCCATATTCGTCAATTTTGCGTATCTAATAATACCTCGCTTGTGGTATTCGGAGATGGATTCTAAAATAATGTAATGCAAGAAAAGATAGAAAAATATTCGATACCAGTTGCGATCATCATCGCAGGAGCGTTAGTCGCAGTAGCCGTGATATTCACCGGATCAAAAACAGGAAAAGGAGCTGATACGGTTCCTGCTAATATTCCTGCCGGGGATGGAAGCGGTCAGCCTGCAGCTGATCTCTATAAGAATGTGAAGGCAGTCACTTCGAGCGATCATATTCTCGGTAATAAGGATGCCAAAATTAAGATTGTAACTTTCTCCGACATGGAGTGCCCGTTCTGTATTCGCTTTGAGACGACTATGAGAAAGTTGGTATCCGATTATAACGGAGATGTTGCCTGGGTCTATAGACATAATCCTTTGGAGGGACTTCATCAGAATGCGGTAACGGCCGTTGATGGCGCTGAGTGTTCCGCAAAGATAGGCGGTGAAGACAAGTTTTGGACGTTTATGGAAAAATTCACGATAGCTGTTGGAAAAGCTAATGGCGGACTTGTAAACATTGCCGATTTAGCCGTTCAGTCCGGCGTGGATAAGGCTGCTTTTGATAACTGCTATGGGAAAGGTCAATTCGATGAAAAGATTAATGATCAGATGGCTGATGCTTCTGCTTCCGGACTTGAAGGAACTCCTTACAGTGTTGTGATGGTTAACGGAATTCCAGTTGCCAGCATCAACGGAGCCTATCCGATTGAAGATGTTAAAAGCACTATAGATTCGTTTTTGAAATAAACAAATAAAAAACTTTAAGATAAAAACCCCCTTTAAAGGGGGTTTTTAGGTGAAGCCAATCAGTGCCGCCGGTCGAAGTCGAATCGACACAGGTTTCCCTACACGATTTTGAGTCGTGCGCGTCTACCAGTTCCGCCACGGCGGCAAAAAGCAACAGTCGAAGTTTAACCTGGGGGATGAGGAATAATCAATATCCTCAAATTAAGATATAAAAGAGGGTTATACGATTGAGGGAATATAGGCTTCCGTAGTATAGTTATCTTACAGGTTATGGCTCGGATCATCGCGATTTGCAATCAGAAAGGCGGAGTAGGGAAGACCACGACCTCGGTGAACCTGGGAGCATACCTGGCCGCCGCCGGACGGCGGGTGCTTCTAGTCGACTTCGACCCTCAGGCTAACGCCAGCTCAGCAATGGGCTATGTAGAAGATGACAGGGGTACCATATACCACGGTCTTTTAGGGTATGTGCCGTCGAGAGATCTTATAAGAGGGTCTAAGGTAGAAAACTACCATTATATCCCATCCGGCCCTCATCTAGCTGGAGCTCTCGTTGAACTCGTGAACGTTCCGGAGAGGGAATATTATCTTAAGAATTTTCTTGCTTCGATTAGAGAGTTCTATGATTATGTAATCATAGACCTGCCGCCGTCTCTCAGTCTTCTTACGATAAACGGAATGCTTGCCGCGAATGAAGTGATAATACCAGTCCAAGCTGAATATTACAGTCTTGAGGGACTGAGTCAGCTTCTTGAGACTATAGATATGATAAAGACGAACGTTGGCCATAATCTTCAGGTATCCGGAGCTGTGATTACGATGTTCGACAGATGGGAACAGCTTTCACAAGAGGTGGCAAAAAACCTCAGAGCTAATTTCCCACATAGGATATATGAGACTGAAATACCGAGATCGGTTCATCTCGCAGAAGCTCCAAGTTTCAATCAGCCGATATCAATATATGCACCTAATTCTGCTGGCGCACTTGCCTATGGCGCGCTTGCCGATGAGGTAATGAAACAAGAGTATGTTCTGCCAATCGACGTACTGAACGAGGAAAACAATATCCAATAAAATGCTTGGAAAAGGACTTGAATCATTGATACCGTCGGGGGGCTATAAAAAGCCAGAAGACCAGAACCCGCCCTATGTTCCGCCGGTTTCTCAACCTCAGCAACCGCCGCATACGGGCTATCCTCCGTATATTCCTCAAACCCAATCTGTACAAGCCTATCCTGCGATACAGCCGACAGAGCCAGTTGCTCAAGCAACTCCCCAGATCCAGTATCAGAGACCGATCGAGCCGACCTACAGTCAGCCTACATATGCTTCTGAGCCGGCATTTTTAAGGCCGGAACCAACAGTCGTTCCGAGCGCGACGATGCCGGAATATCAAACCCAGCAAGCGGCAGCGCCTTCATACAACCCATACATCCAAGCGCAGCCGGTCCAACAACAACCTCAGCCGGCATGGCCTACTGCCGTGCCGATTATTACGCATCCAGACAGCTCGATATCGAGGGAAGTGACGATGGATGATAAAAATATAATACAGCCAGGGTATTCGGCCCCTACTTATGCGGAGGATTATTCAAGAAAACAGGATTCAGTATTTCAAATAGAGGTCGAAAGGATATTTCCTAACCCTCATCAGCCAAGGAGATATTTTGACGAGGGCGCTCTTATTGATCTTGCAAATTCGATAAGGGAGTTCGGTATAATACAGCCACTCGTTGTTACGAAGGTAATAAAGGAAACCGAGACCGGAACGGAGGTTACCTATCAATTAATTGCCGGAGAGAGGAGGCTTATGGCGGCTAAAAAAGTCGGCCTTCGAACCGTCCCAGCCATAGTGAAGCAGGTTTCCATGGATAGAGAGAGATTAGAACTTGCTATAATCGAGAACGTTCAGAGAGAGAACCTCAATCCTCTTGAAACAGCTAGAAGCTATGCAAGGCTTCAGGATGAGTTTGGTCTAACACAGAGAGAAATAGCGATAAGGATGGGTAAAAGCCGAGAGACGATTGCGAATACCCTGAGACTTCTTAACCTGCCGACGGAGATACAGGAGGCTCTTCAGGAAGGAAAAATAAATGAGAGCCATGCAAGGATATTGCTCCAGGTGGGGGATATATCAAAACAGAGAGAGATGTTCAACT
This sequence comes from Candidatus Colwelliibacteriota bacterium, assembly GCA_028710275.1. Classification (GTDB taxonomy): domain Bacteria; phylum Patescibacteriota; class Minisyncoccia; order UBA6257; family Colwellbacteraceae; genus STB-63. The sequence goes on from JAQTUL010000025.1 coordinate 15,085, forward strand.
CTATACTTCACTT
>JAQTUL010000038.1 GCA_028710275.1 Candidatus Colwelliibacteriota bacterium
AATCCTTTGTTCTCTGAGTATAGAATTTCCGACCATCAGATTTGAGAACTTTCATATCGACGCCAGCCATAGATGTATACAGAGTCCGAACCTGAACGAATTTTCGATCCGGGGAAAAGCGAAGATAAACAGACTCCGATCCCCATCCCCTTTTGAATTTCTCCATTTTCTTCTTGCTCACTTCTGACACTGTCACTATTCCCCATCCTTCAACTCTGACTTTTACCATCTTCTTTTCCCCTTTTGTTTTATTTGACGTCCTGATCATAAAATTATTATAATTCTGTTCTTTAAAGAAATCAACTATTATTTTCATAATTTTATGTTTTTCTTGAATATTCCTTTTTATCAAATTATTTAAAGGGAATAGAGCAGGAAAAACATCTTCCTGCCCTATAAGGAGGAAACTACTTTCTGAGCGCAAAATTGACCATGTCATCTATCTGTTTATATAATGCCTGAATCGTCCCGTTATTCATGATAACATAATCACTTATAATTTCATCCTGTTCTTTTTCAGAGCGATGGTCGCTTCCCACTCCATTCATAGACGGAGCATGATTATATCGATTTATCTGGACAATATATCCACCATGTGCTAACTGAATCATCTGGGCCTCATTCTGGAATCTGACATCATCAATAATAAAATTCACCGGACCATCGGATTCAGATATAATCTCCCGGACTTGATTGACCAATTTTTTCACCCAAAAATCTTGATCAATCTGATCTCTGACAAGATCGGTTGCAAATTGCTGCATCAATAATCTTGATTCATCCGTTTTATTCTCATATAGACTTTCCCGGGTTGCCATCTTCGCCTTGATAAGCATTTCCTTCATAACCGTGCCGAATGAGAGAACTATAAAACCATGTTTCTCTTTCAGATATGTTGCCGCTGTCGATTTCCCTGCCTGCATCTTTCCCATCAATCCTATAATCATTTCAAACCTCCCAGTTAGTTATTATCATATTATATCATTAAAAAAAGAGCGGTGCTGGCAGGAGACGAAACAGCACCGCTCATGGAGGCACATAGGGGTTGGCGTCCCTATGCAGACATTACTGAATCCTAATTCCTGCCGGGACTGGGAATGTCAGAAAATTAAATTCCGCTGAATCCCTTGATTCAGAAGCCCGGTAACTTACTTCCGTCGAGTAATCGCTTTCCATCCCCGGAGCATAAGCCGTCGCTGCAAACCAATAAGTTATTGTGCCGGCGCCATAGGAGCTGACCGCTACATAATATCTTGTTGCCGGAGCCAATTCTGTAATTAAATATTGAGTGACATTTCCAACATCAATTGTCTTTGAATAATTCCCGGCAGCAGTCCCATATTTTATTTTGTATCCTGTAGCCCCTGCTACCGAATCCCAACCAATTACCGCTCCTGCTGGCTTCGTCGCAATACCGATAATAAATCTTACATTAATCGGAGCCGCAAAGCCTTGGAGATTTCTTATCGTATATTGGAAAACATTTCCAACATCGATCGTGGTCGTATAAACTCTTGAAGCGGTTCCATAATAGAGTTTATATCCCGTCGCTCCCTGTGATTGATCCCATGCAAGGGTTATATCATCTGCCCTGAGAGAATTGCCAGCCATCAAGAACCATGCCAATGCCATCACTACTACTAAAAATATTTTCTTCATTTTGCTACCTCCTTTCCTGAGTATATCATATTTCAAAGAGACTTCCATTAGAAACAATCGAATGACAAGCTTTACAATAAAACATATTTTTCCCTTTATCCTTCCCACAGACAATACAACCATTCACTTTCTTTTTCTTCATTCGATCGCCCCTTTTTTTTTGCCTTATCCTGACGATCTCTTTTATATCCTGTTCCCTTTTGGTCTGACATTTTTTTGAAGGGCAACAAACATTTCTGATATCCCCCTCAAATTTCTTCTTACAATATTTGCAGATATAAAATCCTTTTTGATTCCCGTTCCCCCTTCTAATTGCAAATCCATATTTTCTTAATGCCGCCAAGATCACCGGCGGCGTGATCTTAATTATCCGGGCGATATCAGCAACATTCTTTTTCTGCCTGATATACAATTTATTAAACATCGTCTGGACATTTCTGAATCCATATTCTTTTGCAACCTCTTCCCAATCAATAGCAGCGGCCATGATTCGATATCCTTAATAGTTCTTGAATAACTTGAATTGATCATAGATTGACATCGCCATTTCGGCATCGTACAAAGCATTATGAAGCTTTGAGTCGTCATAGGATATACCCAAATGTTTGAGCACGCTATGTAATTTGAAATTCTCCATCTTATAACGATCTTTCATAAGATAATGTGCAGCAATAGTCATCACGCAAATCCATGGTGAAAAAAATCTGGCACCAAAAAACTGATCGCCCATTCCTTCAAACCATCTCCGTAATATCTTCGCATCGAATTCCGCCCCGTATCCCATGAAAAAGAATTTGTCAGTCTTGTCATATCGATCAACATATTTATCTAAAATGTCGATCAGCTTTTTATAGGTATCAAAAGGGTCCGGGAATTTCGCCAAATCCTTTATGGTCATGCCATTCATTTCAAGAGCCTTCAGATCGACTTCATCGTCGTCAAAGATATCACAATTGAAACAGAATCTTTCCTTCTCCTTACCATCAATCCTGATTATTCCTCCGATCTCCCAAACCCCGGCTTTCGTCACATCAACAGAAGTAGTTTCGGTATCAATAAAACATTCTTTAATCTTCATTTTTCCCCCTTCTGAATTAATTTAACATGGGACTGATATTTATCATGAGTCACATGGTATGATCGATCTGCAATATCAATCAACTCCTGATCATGTGTTATTATGATCAATTGGAGCCCGAGCTTATGCGCGATCTCTGATAACATCTGACCACCTAATAAAATAAGGCTACCCATATTTTTCATGGGCTCATCCAGAATAATCACATTCCTGCTCTTTGGATTTTCCAAACTCCACATTACAATTCGCAGGGCAAAGGATATTACATCGACCAATCCTCCACCATAATCATCTTCAGGATTTTCATAAACATGTTTCTGCCCATCGATCATCTCGTATACAATCGGCTTGACTTCCATCTGGTTTCTTTTTTCTTCAAATGCCAACTCAAAACCAAATTCCCGGTCTTCAAAGATCGATCTAATCACCATTGTGACAAGAGTTTCAACTCTATGCTTGAATCTTTCCTGAGTCAACCTTTGGACTTCTGTAACGGTCCATCTGGCTTTCATAAGATTCTCAAGGTTTTTCTTCCCTTCATCAATCAGATCCTCTTTTCTCAAAAGATCATCTGTCAAGGATTCGATCTTCACTTTTCCTTTTTGATACGCATCAAGGATATATTGTATTTTATCGCTTGCCATGTTTGATCTCCACTAAGCATCGTCTGCAATTTGCTTTATGCCTATTCATCCCACCGATACTTAAAATATGTGATGGTTCCGGCAATGGATCAGGACAACCTTTCCTTTCCTGAGTAGTGCATCCGCCCCCCGAATTCTCGAGCCACCAACAAGGAAGACATGGACAAAATTCATGAGGGGCTTCGATATCCCTACCCCTTCCCTTTCTGGGTTCGGTCCGATCTTTAACGATCATAAC